>NZ_CP117435.1:5112500-5712500 GCF_030687495.1 Pseudomonas sp. FP453
TTCGAAGACCGCCGCCCGCGCCGGGTCGGCGACACCCTGACCATCCAGCTGGAAGAACAGGTCAGCGCCAGCAAGAACTCCTCGTCCAACGCCAGCCGCGCCGGCTCCATGGGCCTGAAGTTCGCCACCACCTCCGCGCGTGCCTCCCAGGTCGGCTCGTTTGGCATGGACGCCTCCACCACCCACGACTTTATTGGGGCCGGCGGCTCCCAGGCGAACAACTCATTCACCGGGACCATCTCAGTGACGGTGATGCAAGTGATGCCCAACGGGCACCTGCGGGTGCGCGGCGACAAACAGATCGCGATCAACCAGGGCACCGAGTTCATCCGTTTCTCCGGGCTGGTCAACCCGCGCAGCATCACCGGCGAGAACACCGTGTCCTCGACCCAGGTGTCCCAGGCGCGCATCGAGTACGTGGGCGATGGCTATATCAACGAAGCGCAGCGCATGGGCTGGCTGCATCGCATCCTGCTGAACGTTTCACCTTTTTGAGTGACCCTGCCATGTTCCTGAGAGCCGTCAGAATCCTGCTGCTGAGCTGCCCGTTGTGGCTGTGCGCAACGGCGCACGCCGAGCAAATCCGCGACATCGCCGACTTCGCCGGCATACGCCCCAACAGCCTGGTGGGCTACGGCCTGGTGGTGGGCCTGGACGGCAGCGGCGACCAGACCACCCAAAGCCCGTTCACCGAACAAGGCCTGACCAACATGCTCTCGCAGCTGGGCGTAACACTGCCCGCCGGGGCGAACATGCAGATGCGCAACATCGCCGCCGTGATCGTCACCGCCAACCTGCCCGCGCTGTCGCGCCCCGGCCAGCAGATCGACGTGGTGGTGTCGTCCATCGGCAACGCGAAAAGCCTGCGCGGCGGCACGTTATTAATGACGCCAATGAAAGGCGCCGACGGCGAAGTCTACGCCGTGGCCCAGGGCAGCCTGCTGGTGGGCGGCGCCGGCGCGTCGGCCAACGGCAGCAGCGTGACGGTCAACCAACTGGCGGGCGGGCGCATCCCCCGTGGCGCGATCATCGAACGCGCGGTGGCGCTGAACCTCAACAACGAACACGGCCTGCTCGGTCTGTCCCTGCATGAGCCAGACTCCGCCACCGCACAGCGCGTGGTCTACGCGATCAACCTGGACATGCGCCGCACCGTCGCCTCGGCCGTGGACGGCGGGCTGATCGAGATCCAGGGGCCGGTGTCGCCCAACGAACGCACCAACTTCATGGCGCGTATCGAAAGCATCGAAGTGCTGCCGATCCAGGCGCGGCCGAAAGTCATCCTCGATTCGCGCACCGGCTCCATCGTGCTCAACAGCTCGGTGAAGCTGTACCGCGCGGCCGTGGCCCACGGCAACTTGTCGGTGATCATCGACACCACCAATACCGTCAGCCAGCCCGGTGCGTTCAGTGGTGGCCAGACGGCGGTCACGTCCCAGAGCAATATTTCCATCGAATCCCAAGGCGGCTCCCTGCACCTGCTCGAAGGCACGGCCAACTTGATGGACGTGATCAAGGGCCTCAATGCCCTCGGCGCCACACCACAGGATTTGATGGTCATCCTGCAAGCGCTCAAGGCCGCAGGCTCCCTGCGGGCCGAGCTGGAGATCATCTGATGAAAAGCAGCGATCACTTTGCCCTCGACGTGCAGGGCCTTGATCACCTGCGCAACCGCGCCCACCTGGACCCGCAGGCGGGACTCAAGGAAGCCAGCAAGCAGTTCGAAGCAGTGTTTATCCAGATGATGCTTAAAAGCATGCGCGCGGCAGTGCCCAAGTCCGAGCTGTCGAGCAACTCGCAAACCGAGCTGTACACCGAGATGCTCGACCAGCAATGGGCGCAGAGCCTGTCAGGCAAGGGCATCGGCCTGGCTGAACAACTCACCCGGCAACTGAGCGGCTACGCCAGCCAACAAAACCCGGAGCTGAGCGCCGCCACCACGGCATTTCTCGATCTGCCGACGCGCTCGCCCTTCGAAGCCTGGAAACGCCGCGAAGTCAGCGCCAGCAACAGCGACCAGCCCGAGCACGTGCAAGCCTTCATCGCCCGCCTCAGCGGCCCGGCACAATCCGCCGCACGCGACAGCGGTGTGCCCGCCGAACTGATCCTGGCCCAGGCCGCGCTGGAAACCGACTGGGGCCGGCGCACCATTACCACCGCCCAGGGCGCCGACAGCCACAACCTCTTCGGCATCAAGGCCGGCAGCGCCTGGCAAGGTGCGACCACCCAGGTGCTGACCACCGAATACAACGACGCCGAGGCGCAAAAGCAGCTGGAAAGTTTCCGCGTGTACGCCAGCGACGAAGCCGCGTTCACCGACTACGCGCGCCTGATACGCAGCCGCCCCGGCTACGCCGCCGTGCGCACGGCCGGTGACGCACCGCAAGCCGCCGTCGCGCTGCAACAGGGCGGTTACGCCACCGACCCGCGTTATGCGCAAAAGCTGATTTCCGTGATGGCCACCATCGGTCCCTTGCACACCACACAAGCGCGCAACGATTTATAGGCCAGGGGTCAATTCACCCCTTCGCCGGGCCGATAGTGCCAAGCATGTAGCCCAGGAGCTTCTCGATGAGCATTATTTCCATTGGCGTCAGCGGCCTGACCGCCGCGCAGATCGCCCTCAGCACCAGCAGCAGCAACACCACCAACGCCTACACGGCCGGCTACACCTTGCAGGTGGCGAACTTCTCCGAGTCCACCTCGGGCAGCGGCGTGCAGATCTCCAGTGTGGATCGCCAATACAACCAGTTTGTCACCACCCAGCTCAACAGCTCGATCAGCGCCGAAAGCGCGCTGTCCACCTACCAGACTGAAGTGGACCAGATCGACAGCCTGCTCGCCGACGGCGACGCCAGCCTCGACACGCTGATGCAGAGTTTCTTCTCGGCCCTGCAAACCCTGACCTCCGACGCCAGCGACACCGCCGCCCGCGAAGAAGTGATCGGCGCCGCGCAGACCCTGACCTCGCAGTTCACCCAGTTGGGCAGCTACCTCGACGACATGGCCAACGACGTCAACAGCCAGATCGACGACCAGGTCAGCCAGGTCAACGACCTCACCGAACAGATCGCCGGGCTCAACAAAAAGATCAGCCTGAGCGACGCCCTCGGTTCCACTTCCAACGCCCTGCTTGACCAGCGCGACTTGCTGGTCAGCCAACTCAGCGAACTGGTGGACGTGGATGTCACCACCCAGGACAACGGCAGCTACACCGTATCCCTGAGCAACGGCCTGGCGTTGGTGTCGGGCAACAGCAGCTTCGACCTGCAAACCGCCGTTTCGGCCAGCGACCCGACACAAACCGTGGTCACCTACGTCGACGCCGCCGGCCACACCACCACACTCGACAACGCGGTGTTTGAAGGCGGCTCCCTCGGCGGCCTGATGGACTTTCGCGACAACAGCCTGAGCGATGCGCAAAACCAACTGGGCATCCTCGCTGTCAGCCTGACCCAAGCCTTCAACACCTTGCAGGCCTCCGGCATCGACCTCAATGGCGATACCGGCAGCGCACTGTTCTCGGTGGACGACCCCAGCGTCTACGGCAACACCGGCAACACCGGCGACGCGACCCTCAGCGCCACCTTCAACGACGACGTCAGCGCCCTCGCCGCCACCGA
The DNA here is from genome assembly GCF_030687495.1 of Pseudomonas sp. FP453. Taxonomy (NCBI): domain Bacteria; kingdom Pseudomonadati; phylum Pseudomonadota; class Gammaproteobacteria; order Pseudomonadales; family Pseudomonadaceae; genus Pseudomonas; species Pseudomonas sp. FP453. The sequence continues at coordinate 5,116,124 of NZ_CP117435.1, forward strand.
CTACACCGTCAGCTATTCCGACAGCGACGGCTACAGCGTGACCCGCAACGACACCGGTGCCAGCGTCACCTCGGCCTACGACAACGGCACGCTGACCTTCGCCGGCATGAGCGTGGCCATCAGCGGCACCGCCGACGATGGCGACAGTTTCGTGGTCTTGCCCACGCGCAACGCCGCCAGCAGCTTCACCACCCTGACCAGCGACGGCAGCCTGATCGCCGCGGGCACGTCCACCGGCAGCAGTGACAACAGCAACGCCCTGGCCATGCTCAACCTGCAAACCAGCAGCATCGTCGGCGGCAGCAAGACCCTCAGCCAGACCTATTCGGCGCTGGTCAGCGATGTGGGCAGCACCGCGAGCAAAGTCGCCGGGCAGTTGGAAACCCAGACCAGCCTCACCGAACAACTGACGACGCTGCAACAGTCGGAATCGGGGGTCAACCTGGACGAAGAGGCGGCCAACCTGATCGTCTACCAGCAGTATTACCAGGCCTGCGCAAAGGTGGTTGAAGTGGGCACCAGCCTGCTCGACACCATCCTCGACATTAATTAAAGGAGCGCCGCCATGCGCCTGAGCAGTGCGACGATTTACAACCAAAGCCTCACCTCCATGCTGGCCCAGGAAAGTGCCTACCAGACCGCCGCCCAGCAAGTGGCCAGCGGCACACGGGTGGTCACGCCGTCCGACGACTCACTGGCCGCCGCGCAAGCCGTCAACGTGCGCCAGGCGATTGCCGCCAACGAGCAATACGCCGACGCGCGCAGCAGCATCAGCACCTCGCTGTCCCAGGAAGAAAGCACCCTGGACAGCATCAACGATGCAATCACCAGCGCGCGCTCGCTGATCGTGCAGGCCAACAACGGCACACTCAGCGATGCCGACCGCGAGTCCATCGCCACCTCGTTGCAAGGCGTCTACGACACCCTCGTCACCTTGGCCAACGCCACCGACAGCAACGGCAACTACCTGTTTTCCGGCTACCAGAGCCAAAGCCCGGCGTTCGCGGCGGACGCCGACGGCAACCTGGTTTACCAGGGCGACAGCAATGTGGTCACGCAACTGGTCAGCTCCACCCAAAGCATGGCCAGCGGCGACACCGGTGCGACGATTTTCCAATCGGTGAGCAGCTCGGCGGGTTTTATCGCCGAAGCCGGCGACAACAGTGGCAGCGTCACCTTCAGCGGCCCGACCATCACCGACACCACGGCCGCCAACTACGGCACCGGCTTCAGCCTGACCTTCAGCACCGCCGCCGACGGCACCGCGCAATACAGCCTCGACGGCGCCACCCCGGTGGCCTACACCTCGGGCGACACCCTGCAAGTCAACGGCCTGTCCCTGACCCTCAGCGGCACCCCGGTAGACGGTGACAGCATCAGCGTGAGCAAAGCCGCCGACGCCGACCCGGACCTGTTCGCCACCCTGAAAAACCTGATTTCCGTGCTGCAAACCCCCGTGGAAACCGACGCCGACCGAGCCAACCTGAACAACACCCTCTCCACCGCCAGCCGCCAACTGAGCAATGCCCAGGACACGGTACTGACGGTACAGACCTCGGTGGGTTCGCGGCTCAATCAACTGGACGTACTGGATACCATCGGCGATGACCTGGCGCTGAGCTACACGGAGCGGTTGTCGGGGTTGGTGGATGCGGACTACACCGAGTCGGTGACGCAATACACCTCACTGCAAGTGGCCCTGCAAGCCGCCCAGCAAACCTTCGTCAGCATCCAGAAGATGTCCCTGTTCGAATACATCTAACCGCCTGAACTGGATAAAAACTGTGGGAGCGGGCTTGCCCGCGATGGCGGTGTGTCAGGCGAAAGAGGTGCTGGCTGACCCACCGCCATCGCAGGCAAGCCAGCTCCCACATAAGCCAGTTTCCACAGTTGGATCGCAGTAGCTTCAGGGGACGGCCATGTTATCCACCAGGTACTGCATGAAGTGCAGGGTATTACTGAGCAACGTCGCCAGAAACGGCCCGAGGTCGCCCATCACCACCATCAGCAGAATCAACCCCACCGACAAGGTCAGCGGAAAGCCCACCGAAAATACCGTGAGCTGCGGCGACACGCGGTTGAGGATGCCCATGGCCAGGCTGATGATCAGCAACGTGCCCACCATCGGCAACGCCAGCAACAAGCCGGTCAGGTAGATCGTGCCGCCGTACCGCGCAATCAGCTGCCAGGCATTCGGGTCGAAACGCAGGTTGCCAATCGGCAAGGTCTTGAACGTGCCGGCCAGCAACTCCAGCACCATCAAGTGCCCGTCGAGCGCGAGGAACATCAGCACGGTGATCATCCCCAGGTACCGCGACAGCACCAGGCTGTTGGTGCTGGTGTCAGCCGAGAAGAACGTGGCAAACGCCAAGCCCATCTGCATGCCGCAGATGTCGCCGGTCATTTCCACCACCGCCAGGGTCACGCGCATGACCATGCCCAGCGCCATGCCGATCAGCACCTGTTCCACGATCACGCCGAGCCCCGGCCAGGAGAACAGCGCGACCTGGGGCAACGGCGGCAGGTTCGGCGCCAGCAGGAACGCCAGCAACATCGCCAGCCCGACCTTGACCTGGCTCGACACGTTCTTGTGCCCCAGGATCGGGTCGCTCATCAGGTACGCCAGCACTCGGCAAAACGGCCAGAAAAAACCGGTCAGCCACAGTTGCAGTTGCGCCGAGCTGACTTCGATCACGGCGCGTCAGCCGATCAGCGTGGGCAGGCTGGTGAACAGCGCACGGGTGTAGTCCACGAGCATTTCCATGATCAATGGCCCGGCGATCACCAGCACCACGCACACGCCGATGATCTTGGGGATAAACGACAGGGTCGATTCGTTGATCTGCGTGGCCGCCTGGAACAGGCTGACCAGCAGGCCGATAAACAGGGTCACGAACAACACAGGCGCGGCCACGATCATGCTCATGCGCATGCCTTTGTAAGCCAGATCCATCACCATTTCCGGGGTCATCGGCAACGCCTCATCAGGTGTAAAAACTCTGCGCCAGCGAACCCAGCAACAACTGCCAGCCATCCACCAGCACAAACAGCATCAGCTTGAACGGCAGCGAGATCGTGGCCGGCGGCACCATCATCATGCCCAGCGCCATCAGCACACTCGCCACCACCAGGTCGATGATCAGGAACGGGATAAAAATGGTGAACCCGGCCTGGAACGCGGTTTTCAGTTCGCTGGTGACAAACGATGGCAGCAGCACGCGCATGGGCACGTCGTCGGGGCCTTGCAGGTCGTCGATCTGCGCCAGCCGCGCAAACAGTGCCAGGTCGCCCTGGCGGGTCTGGGTCAGCATGAATTTGCGAAACGGCTGGCTGCCGTCCTTGAGGAATTGTTCCACCGAGATTTCATCATGGGAGAACGGCAACCAGGCCTTTTCGTAGGCCTGATCAAGGGTCGGCGACATGACGAAAAACGTCAGAAACAACGCCAGCCCCAACAGCACCTGGTTCGGCGGCGCCGAGGTGGTGCCGATGGCCGTGCGCAGCAAGCCGAGCACAATGATGATGCGGGTGAAGCCGGTCATCATCAGCAGGATCGCCGGCAAGAACGCCATGGCGCTGAGGAGCAACAGGGTTTGCAGGCTCAGCGACCATTGCTGGCCGCCCGCTTGCCCGGTGAAGGCGCTGAGGCCCTCCATGCCGGTCATGAAGCACGCCCTTTGCCGGTCAAGGCATTGGCCAGACGCTCGGCAAAACCGCCCGCGACCACCGTTTCGGGCTCCACTTGCGGCGCGTCCATCTGCGCCAGCGCCGTGACCTGCTGCGCCGTCACGCCGAGCACCAGCCATTGCCCACGCACTTCCACGATCACTACTTTCTCGCGCTGGCCCAGGCCGGTGCTGCTGACCACGCGCAGCTGCTTGCCCGGCACCAACGCCCGCGTGCCCATGCGCCGGGCGAGCCAGCCAAACACCAGCACACAGCCCAGCACCACGGCCAGGGCCAGTGCGGTTTTTCCCAGCAGCGCCAGGTTCATCACGCTGTCCGTGGGCACGCCGAGCGGCGGGCTTGCGCTGTTCATCGGTTGAGCTTTTGCACGCGTTCGGACGGCGTGATGATTTCGGTGATACGGATCCCGTACTTGTCATCCACCACCACCACTTCGCCCTGGGCGATCAGGTAGCTGTTGATCAAGATGTCCATCGGCTCGCCCGCCAGGCCATCCAGCGCCAGCACCGAGCCCTGGGCCAGCTCCAGCAACTGCTTGATGGTGATGCGCGTACGGCCAAGCTCCACGCTGAGCTTGACCGGAATATCCATGATCATTTCCAGCTCACGCGCCGCAGCGGTGGGCTGCGCCGGCGCCAGTGGCTTGAACACACTGGAACCGACGCTCGGCACCGGGCTTTCCAGCGCCGCATCGGCCGCCTCTTGTTCGGCCAGGGCAATCGCCCACGGGTCGTCCGCCCCTTCGGCGATGGTTTGTTCGGCCAGGGCGTCGGCCCATTCATCCGGCTCTTGGGGCTCGGTAACAGTTGGATCAGTCATGCTCGGAGTCCTTGGCTGTGGGGACGTGGCCCTTCACGAATCGGCTGGAGGAAGAGGAAGAAAGGCTCAGGGAATGATCGACCAGATCCTTCACCAACAAGGCGCGCAGGCCGTTCTGGCTGCCGTACTCACAGGTCATGACCGGTACGCCATCGACCCGCGCGCTGATGATGTCGGGCAGTTCGATGGGCAGCACGTCGCCGACTTTCAGCGCCATGACTTGGCCGACGCGCGCATCCATTTCGACAAAGTCGGCGATCAGCTCAATCTCCGACTGCGCGATTTCGCCCGCCATGCGCTTGTTCCAATGGCGCTCTTCCTCGGGATTGGTGTCCGTCAGCGGGCCGTTGAGCAACTGGCGCATCGGCTCGATCATCAGGTACGGAATCACGATATTGAAATCGCTGGAGAGGTTGCCGACCTCCAGGTGGAAGGTGGCATTCACCACGATTTCATTCGGCGAGCTGGTGATGTTGGCGAACTTGGCCTGCATCTCCGAACGCAGGTATTCGATTTCCAGGGGGTACACCGACTTCCACGCGCCCTTGTAGGCGTCCACCGACAGCCCCAGCAAACGCTGGATGATGCGCTGTTCGGTGCGGGTGAATTCGCGGCCTTCGGACTTGGTCACAAAGCGCCCGTCGCCGCCGAACAGGTTGTCCACCACCATGAACACCACCGCCGGCGGGAACACCACCAACGCCGTGCCGCGCAGCGGTTTCATCGCCAGCAGGTTGATGTTGGTGGGCATCGGCATATGCATCGAGAATTCGCTGTAGCTCTGGTAGCGCACGCTTTTGACGGTGATGTCGATGCTGCGCCGGATCAGGTTGAACAGGCTCATGCGGAAATAACGGGCGAAGCGCTCGTTGATGATGTCCAGCGCATGCAAGCGCTCGTGGATCACCCGGTGCTGGGTCGCCGGGTCATAGGGGCGCACGCGGGCGGCGTCGAGGGTGCCGGCTTCTTCATGGGCGGCGTCGGTTTCATCGCTGCCGCGCAGCAGCATGTCGATTTCGTCCTGGGAGAGCAAATCGTCGATGGCCATGGGTTACTGCACGATAAAGTCGGTGTACAGCACGCGCAGCAACGCGGGGGCGGGTTGCTGCGGCGCCAGCGGTTGCTTGAGGGCGTCGAGGATGCGCGCGGCCAAGGCGGCCTTGCCTTGGGGAGTGATCAACTGCGTGCTGTCCTGGCCGCTGACCAGAGTCAGCAACTGGCTGCGCAATTGCGGCATGTAGTCGGTCAGTTGGGCTTGGGTCGCGTCGTCGGCGACTTCCAGGGCGAACCCCACATATAACAGGCTCGGTTCATCGCGCTCGTTGGACAGGTTCACCGTCATCGGCGCCACCGTGACCAAGCGTGGCGCCTGGGGCTTGTTCGCCACCGGCGCGGCCTTGGCGACGTCCACCTGGCTCAGGTAGAGGTAAGTACCACCGGCACTTGCGGCGACGACGGCCAGCGCCAGCAACACAATCAAGAGCCAGGGGGTTTTGCGGGTGGCGGTCATTGGCGGGAACCATGCAATGAAGGGAAACGATCAGGCAGGGCGCCAGTATGACCAGCGCCCTGCCCCGCCCATGGCGCGATAAGACACGGGTAACGGCGGTATCTCGCTGTTTTGATTTGGGATTCACACGTACAGGTCAATCGCCGAACGGGCCAGCTGGACCTGTTGCACCACCACCGGTTCGGCCACTGGCGAGGTGTCGCTGCGGCTGAACGCTGACGGCTGCGGATCACGCTGCGCACTGCCGCGCGAGGACTGATCGCTGACCGACGCCTGCCCCAACGCAATGCCCTGGCTCGCCAGCGCCTCGCGCAATAGCGGCAACGCCTGCTCCACCGCCGCGCGCACCGAGGCATGGGCGACCTGGAACTGCGCCTGGGTGGTGGCGTCGTTCAGGTCGAGGCTGATGGACAGCGGGCCAAGGTCGGCGGGGTGCAAGTGCAGGTCGACTTGCCTGTCGCCACGGCTGACCATATCGACCATCTGCTGGCCGAGGTCGGCCGCCCAGTCGCTGCTGCCGACGACGGCGGCGACGACCAATTCGTTGTCGGCGACAGGGGCAGCGACCGGGCTGGCCGGTGCCGGCGCGAGGCTGAACACGCCAGGCGAATCCGGATTGTCGGGCTGGCGGTCATCGGCTTGCGGGCGCACTTGCGGCACCGCCTCCGCCACGGTGGCAACCAACGTGGGCATGGCGTCCGGCAGGTCCACCGGTTCTGGCGTGTCGGGCTCATCCTCCGCCGCGACCGGCAGGCTCGGGACCTGGGTTGTCGCGCGGCTGATCACGGGCTCGGGCGCGGTCGGTGTGACGTTGAGCGGTACCGGCAGGCTGACCGCAATCGGCGGCGCGACGATCACTGCCGAAGCGTCCAGTTGCCCGGCGCTTTCGATCAGGGCCATGCGCTGGCGGATATCGTCAAGGGTGCTGTCAGCCGCGCTCGTTGACTTTGTCACTTCGACCTCGGCCACCGGTTCATCCGCCAACACGGGCGGCAGCTCAACCTCGGGCTCTTCCACGGGCAGCACTTGCACGACGACCGGCGCAGCGGGTGCAGGGGAGACTGCCACAGGCGGCGGGACCGGGACCGGCGCCTGCACCACCGGCAACGCTTGCGGCACCGGCGCAACCACCTGGCTCAACACCGCCGAAAACGATTCCGTCAGCGCCACCGGCGCCTCGGCGACAACATTGTCTGCCCCCGGCGCGGGCGCAGCCGTCGGCACTAACGTCGCGAGAATATCCATGCTGTTCCTTAAAGACCGCTATCGATGGAGGAAGGAAACGCCGCAACCCGGCGCCGCAGCTGGCTGGCCAGTTCATCGCACTGACGCTGCTCCACCCGCCCAGCCAGCACCTGCTCCTGCTGGGCCCGCCGCGCCAGCAGCGCCTCGATCGAGCTGACCTTGCGCCACTGCGCCATCCACGTGAGCTGGTGATGGGCGACTTGCTTGCGATGCCGCTCCAGGCTCTTTTGCGCACGCTCCACCGCTTCTTCCAGCGACTGCAAAAAGCCGCGGTAGTTGGTCAACGCCGACGGGCTCATGCCGTCGTTGGCCAACTCCACTTGCAGGTTCTGGCGGTATTCCTGCTGGTACTGGTCGAGGGTGCGCAACTGGTTGATCACCTGCTGCTCGGCGCTGCGGCTCTGCGCCAGGGCACGGGCCGCGACGTCGCGGGCCTTGGCGGCCATTTCGATCAGCAGGTGCAGCGATTGATTAGCCATCGATGATTACTCGAAAAAGTCAGTTGCCGGGGAACAACAAACTGAGGCCGTGCAGGGTCTCGTCGACGCTGGCACGGTCATCAATGCGTTGTTGCAGGAAGCGCTCGATATGCGGGTACAACCCCACGGCGCGGTCGAGTTGCACATCGTGGCCCTGGGCGTAGGCGCCGACGCTGATCAGGTCGCGGTTGCGCTGGTACCGCGAGAGCATTTGCTTGAGCTGGTTGGCCTTGCGCTGCTGGGTGTCGCTGGCGATGGCGGTCATGGCGCGGCTGATGGACGCTTCGATATCGATGGCCGGGTAATGCCCGCTTTCGGCCAACTGGCGCGACAGCACGATATGCCCGTCAAGGATCGCCCGCGCCGAGTCGGCAATCGGGTCCTGCTGGTCGTCGCCTTCGCTGAGCACCGTATAAAACGCGGTGATCGAACCGCCACCGGGCGGGCCGTTGCCGGTGCGCTCCACCAGCTTGGGCAGCTTGGCGAACACCGACGGTGGATAACCTTTGGTGGCGGGCGGCTCGCCCACGGCCAGGGCGATTTCACGCTGGGCCATGGCGTAGCGGGTCAGCGAATCCATGATCAGCAGCACGTCCTTGCCCTGCTCGCGAAAATCCTCGGCGACCCGCGTCGCATACAGCGCGCCTTGCAGGCGTTGCAGCGGCGATGTATCCGCAGGTGCGGCCACCACCACCGAGCGGCGCAAACCCTCTTCGCCGAGGATATTGTCGATAAAGTCCTGTACCTCGCGGCCCCGCTCGCCAATCAAGCCGACCACGATCACATCGGCCTGGGTGTAGCGCGCCATCATGCCCAGCAGCACCGACTTGCCGACGCCGGAACCGGCAAACAAGCCCAGGCGCTGGCCACGCCCGACACACAACAAGGCGTTGATCGCGCGAATGCCCACGTCGATCTGCCGATCAATCGGCGCCCGCTTGAGCGGGTTCAGCGGCTGGGTATGCAAGCCGGCATGATGGGCACCGAGCAACGGCCCGCGCCCGTCCAACGGCTGGCCGCCGCTGTCGAGCACGCGCCCGAGCAAGGCCATGCCCAACGGAAAACTGCGATTGCCGCCGCCTTCGTCCGCCGCAAAGACCCGTGCACCGGGTTGCAGGCCGTGGATTTCCGCGAGCGGCATCAGGTACAGCGTGTCCCCGGCAAACCCCACCACTTCGGCCTCGGCGAACACGCCGTCCAGCTCAATGCGACACGCCCCGCCCAATGGCAGGCGCAGGCCCACCGCTTCCAGGACCATGCCGGTGGCGCGGGTGATGCGCCCGCTGCGCAGGTGCGGCGCGACCTGCAAGGCTGGGCCGTGCAGCGTATCGAGCACACCGCTCCAGCGCGCGCGATGCGGATTCATGGCAACTCATCCAACACGCGCTCGACGTTGCGAGTGAGCAGCGCCAGGCGCGACGGCCGCGACGCATCCAGCTCGCCCCCTGCGCTGACCACCCGGCAACCGCCCGCCTGCATCGCCGCGTCGGCGTGCAGCACCCAACCCGCCGCGTCGATCTGTTCGCCGAGGCTGTCCTGCACGCGTTGCAAATCGTCGGGGTTGAGCCACAGCTTGGGCTTGCCGGTGAGTTCCAGGTCGCTGTCGAGCAGGCTTTTGACCAACACCAGCACCTGTTCCGGCTGCGCGTTCAGGGCTTCGCCGGCCAGTTGCTCGGCGGCGTCCAGGGCGATGCGCACCAGTTGCCGGGCGATCTGCGTGTCCATGGCTTTCAGCGCGTCGTCAAAATTGCGGCACAGCTCCAGCAACGGTTGCAGGGTCTCGACCCTCTGCTGCTGCAACTCCACGGCGGCGGCTTGGCGACCTTCGTCCAGGCCCTGTGCATAACCTTGCTCCACACCTTGGGCATGCCCGATCTGCTGGGCCTCGGCGATGGTTTTTTCGCGCAGCACCTGCATCTCCAGCTTGTGCTGGAAGGCTTGCTTGCGCAGGCGCTCGCGGTGGCTGCTGTGGGGGTCGTCGCTGGCCGCCGCCGGGCTGCCCAGCGGGTCCATCTGCCAAGGTTGCCAACGGTCAGACATAGGTGTCGTTGCCGCGCGCGGTCACGATGTCGCCGCTGTCGGACAAGCGCCGCACCACGGCGAGAATGGCCTTCTGTTCGGATTCGATCTGCGACATGCGGATCGGCCCGCGCGCTTCCATGTCCTCGCGGAACAACTGCCCGGCACGCTGGGACATGTTGTGCAGGAAGCGTTCCAGCAGCGCCGGCGGCGAGCCCTTGAGGGCGATGGCCAGGGAGTTCTGATCGACCTGTTGCAACAGGGTCTGGATGCCACGGTCGTCCACGTCGATAAGGTTTTCGAACAGGAACATTTCGTCGAGGATCTTCTGCGCCAGGTCGTCGCTGTGCTCGCGCACGGTGCCGATGGCCAGTTCTTCGTGGGCCGAGCTCATCAGGTTGAGGATTTCCGCCGCCGTGCGCACACCGCCCATTTTGCTGCGCTTGAGGCTTTGGCCATCGAGCATCACGCCAAGCACTTCGGTGAGTTCCTGCAACGCCACCGGCTGCACGCCGCTGAACGTGGCGATGCGCAGGATGATGTCGTTGCGCAGGCGATCCGGCAGCAATTGCAAGATGTCCGAGGCCTGGTGACGCTCCAGGTGCACGAGGATGGTGGCGATGATCTGCGGGTGTTCGTCGCGAATCATCTCGGCCACCATCGAGGCTTCCATCAGGTTGAGCTTGTCGATGCCCGAACCGGTGTTGGTGCTTTCGAGGATATCGTCGATCAGGCTGGCGGCGCGTTCGCTGCCCAGGGCCTTGGTCAGCACGGCACGGATATGGTCGCTGGTCTGGATATTGATGGCGGCATATTGGTCGGTCTCGTCCATGAACTCTTCGAGCACCTGGCGCATTTCTTCATGGGACACCTGGCTCAGGCGCGCCATTTCCATGCTGATGGCCTCAACGTCTTCGCTGGGCAAAAACTTGAACACTTCCGCGGCGCTGTCCGCATCCAGGGAGAGTAAGAGGATGGCGCTGCGCCGCGAACCGCTGATCTTGCTAGTCATTTTTCTTCATCCATCCGCGCACGATCATGGCCACCAGTCGCGGGTCTTCGGCCGCGATCTGTTGCAGGCTCTGCATGTTCTGTTCATACACCGCCGACTTGCGCGGCAAGGTGTGTGGCGCGCTTTCCTGGCCGGCGACCACCAGGCTTGTGCCGGTGCTGGACGGCACCAAGGCCGTGCCGGGCTCGGCGTTGTTCGCCAACAGCGCCTGGGTATGCGCCGCGTTGCGTCGCTGCATCGGGCGCAACACGATCCACCACAGCGCCAGCGCGGCCAATGCCACGGCGAGATAGCGCAGGCCGGTGCTCAGCAGGTTGTAGGCTTCGGGGGTTTTCCACCACGGCTGTTCGTCGACGCTGGTATCGGCTTCGACAAACGGGCTGTTGATCACTTGCAGCGCATCGCCACGGCTTTCGGTAAAGCCCATGGCCTGGCGCACCAGGTTGTTGATGCTGTCGAGTTCGTCCTTGCTCAGCGGCTCGCTGGTCGGCTTGCCGTCCTTGAGCACCGTGCGGTAGTTGACCACCACCGCCGTGGTCAGGCGCTGGAGGGTGCCCAGGCTGGACTTGACGTGCTCGACGTTGCGGTCCACCTCGTAGTTGATCATGCGCTCGCTTTGGCTGGCGCTTTTCGCGGTTTTCGCCTCCGGCGTCGCCGCGCTGCCACCTGCGGGTGTTGGCGCGTTGGCCTTGGTCGGCGCAGGGGTGTTGGGCGGTGAGTTGGTCAGCGCGCCGGGCACGCCACGGCCGGCATCGTCGCCGTCCTGCACATGCTCGGAGGTTTGCTTGCTGCGCACGGCGGCGGCGTTGCTGTCCTGGTTCGGCGCATAGCGTTCAGCGGTGCTTTCGCGGCTGGAAAAATCCACCTGGGCGACCACTTGGGCGTGCACGTTCTGGCTGCCCAGCAGCGGCGTGAGGATGTCTTCGATACGGCGCTGGTAGGAGCGCTCGATCTCATGCACATAGTCGAGTTGCGAGCCGTCGACGCCGCTGTTGTCCCCATGGGTCTGCGACAGCAGGCGGCCGTTCTGGTCGACCACTGTGACCGCGTCCACGCTCAGTTCCGGCACGCTGGAGGTGACCAGATGCACAATCGCGCTGGTCTGGCTCGGCCCGACTTCGCGGCCGGGTTGCAGGGTCAGCACCACCGAAGCGCGCGCAGCTTCGCGGTCGCGCACAAACACCGATTGCTTGGCCATCACCAAATGCACCCGCGCCTTGGCCACCGGGCCCAGGGACTCGATGGTGCGCGCCAGCTCGCCTTCGAGGCCGCGCTGGTAGTTGAGGTGTTCGGCGAACTGGCTGACGCCGAAGGCTTGCTTGTCGAGCAATTCAAAGCCGACGCTGCCGCCCTTGGGCAAGCCTTGTTCGGCCAGTTGCAGGCGCAGCGCGCCCATCTTGTCGCCTGGCACCAGGATGGTATTGCCGCCTTCGCTGAGGCGATAAGGCACGGCGCGCTTGTCCAGCTCGCTGATGATCTGCCCGCCGTCGGCCTCACTGAGGCCGGAAAACAGCACGCGGTATTCCGGCTGGCGCGCCCACAGCAGCAAGGCGACCACCACCGCGATGACCGCTGCGGCGGCCATCAGCAACGGCACCAGCGGTTGGCGGCGGAACAGCGTGGTCAAGGCTTCCAGGGGTTTGACAGGGACCGGGGTCGCCAGGTTTTTTTGCGCGCCTTTGGCCAGGACTGCGGTACTCACGAAGGTAGGGCCTGTGCGAAAGACATTGCAGCGTCCGGTAACAGTAGTAGGCGGCCATTCTGGCGAAAACGGCCAAAGCCAAAGGCCGGAAAAGCCACTGCTTTTGCGGTCAATTGGGCGAATGTGCCCGGAGTCAGGCTTGTTAACCTGCTGGCCTGATAGCAACTTGTGGAACCGGCACCATGAACCCGTCCGCCCTGACCAATGCCCTGCAACAACTGTCGCTGCTGGCCGAACAGGCCGAAGGCGCGAGCGCGCAACGCAGCGCGCCCGCCGGTGGGTTTGCCGGCGAGTTGCAGTCGTCGCTGCAGCGCATCAACCAGTTGCAGCAGACCGCCACCCGCCAATCCAACGCGTTCCAGGCCGGCAGCGAATCGGTGTCGCTGAGTGATGTGATGGCCGACTCGCAGAAAGCCAGCGTCGCGTTCCAGATGGGCGTGCAGGTGCGCAACCGCCTGCTCACCGCCTACAAGGACGTGATGGCGATGCAGGTCTGAAAAAAATCGGCGCGCCCCTAAAGACGGGCCCGCGATTGGCCGATGTTGCGTTCAAACGCACCCCAGGACAGGCACACCCATGGCAACCACGACCTCTACCACCTCGTCGACTGCAACCATTACCTCTCTCGGGGTCGGCTCCGGCCTTGACCTGGACAGCATCCTGACCAGCCTGGAAGAGTCCAAGGAAGCCAGCCTGCTGACGCCCATCACCACCCAGGAAACCTCGGTCAAAGCCGAGATTTCCGCCTACGGCACCTTGACCAGCGCCCTGACCAAACTGCAAACGGCCGCGGAAGCCCTGGCCGATTCCAGCCTGTACACCGCGCTGACCACCAGCCTGTCTGGCAGCGGCGTCACTGCCGCGACCACCAGCGACGCCGTCGCCGGCACGTACAAGCTGGAAGTGACCCAGCTGGCCCAGGCGCAAAGCCTCACCACCGATGGCGTCGCGAGCAAGACCACGGCCCTCGGCACCGGCACCCTGACCCTGCAAGTGGGCACGGCCGACGCGGTGTCGATCACTCTGAGCAGCAGCAACAACACCCTGGAAGGCATTCGCACGGCGATCAACGCGTCCGGCGCCGGCGTGACCGCGTCTATCGTCAACGACGGCACCGGCACGCCGTACCGCCTGGTCTTGACCTCCGACAGCACCGGCACCGAGTCGGCCATGACCGTGACCTACAGCGGCGACGACAGCAGCGACACCGCCTCCAGCCTGTTCGGCTACGACGGCAGCACGGGCAACATGACCCAGACCGTCGAAGCCCTGGACGCCGAGCTGACCATCAATGGCATCTCGGTCACCAGCCAAAGCAACACCGTCGAAGACGCGTTGCAAGGCGTCACGCTGAACCTGTCCGCCGTCGGCAGCTCGCAGACCCTGACGATTTCCCAGGACACCGACGCGATCTACGACGCCATCGAATCGTTCGTCAGCGCCTATAACAGCTACGTGTCCACCGTCGACACCCTCACTTCCTACGACGCTGATGCCGACACGGCGGGCGAATTGCTCGGCGACTCGACCACGCGGCGCATCAGCACCAAACTCAGCAGCGACCTGTACAGCGCGGTGGGCAGCGGCACCTTCAGCTATTTGTCGCAGCTGGGTATTTCCCTGGAAGTCGACGGCACCTTGCTGATCGACGAAGACACCCTGACCAGCGCGATCACCGACAACATCGATGGCGTCTCCGAGTTCTTTGTCGGCACCGATGGCACGTCCGGCTTCATCGGCCAGATGACCACCGACCTCGACACCTACCTGGACGAAGACGACGGCCTGATCGTGGCGCGCACCGACAGCCTGGCGACCAAGCTGGAGCAACTGGAAGACCGCTACGACGAAAAACAGGCGCTGATCGACTCCGAAATGGCGCGCTGGACCGAGCAGTTCACCCAACTCGACACCCTGATCGCGTCGCTCAGCTCGACTGCGGACTACCTCACCACCCAGTTCGACGCCCTCAACAGCGACAGCTGATGACCCACCCGGAGCACATGAGATGAACGCCTATCGAGACGCGAATGCCTACGCCAAGGTGGGCGTGGAAAGCGGCATTTTGGCGGCCTCACCCCACCAGCACATCGTGATGCTGTTCGACAGTTACCAGGCCACGCTGCGCATCGCGCGCCTGCACTTGCAGGCCGGCAATATCGCCGCAAAAGGCCAGGCCATCACCAAGGCGATCAACCTGGTGAGCCAGGGTTTGCGTGGCTCGCTGAACCTGGAACAAGGCGGCGAGATTGCCGCCCAGCTGGACCAACTCTACGACTACGTGGTTCGCCTGCTGCTGCGCGCGAACTTGAACAATGACGATGCCGCGCTGAACACGGCCGCCGAGTTGCTGGAGAATGTCGCCGCAGCCTGGCGGGCGATTGGCACGCAGACCGAGGAAGCGCAGTAGAAATGATGCAATCACAACTGATCGCGGCCTACGAACAACTGCTCGAACAATCACAACGTTTGCTGGAGTGCGCCAAACACGCCGACTGGGACGGTATCTTCGCGCTAAAGTCCCAGGGTTTGATTGACGCCGCTTACTTGCGCCGCGCGCAAGACCAAGTTGACCTGGATGCCAGCGGCCAGCAATACAAACTTGAACTACTCAGCCAGATCCTCGCGCTCGAAGAGCAAGTTAACGGGTTCTTGCATGCGCGACAAAATGACCTCGGCGAGTTGATGCAAATCAATCGGCGCAAGAGCAATCTAAACAACGCCTATGGTGCATCTTCCAATCAAGTGATACCAATAAGCCATTATTTGTATCGAAAGAAATAACAAACACCTACACGCTGCATCTACGGGCGACACATAAGTGTGAAAATATCTTTGAGGTAGGCTAAAACACTGAAAACAGACAAGAAATATCATTCCTCAGTCTGTTATCGTACGGCGTACTTAATACTTTAGAAAAAATTAAAAAAAACCGGTATTCACGGCCAGCTAGCGGATGGTCGGGAGCATGAATAACCGAATAACGCTACATCCAGGCACTCGTTGTACAACCCAAAAGCCTGACTTTAGTACTTGTCGATTTGCAGCACTGTCTGCCAGAGGTCATGCCATTAGGCGTGCCGAACTGTAGTACCCAACGGGAGGGGTAGAAAGTTGCCAAATACCAACACTGAGCTTGAAGACATCCAGGACCTGAACCTGTCCTATTTATTACTGGCACAAAACCTATTGCGCAAAGATCGCGAGATCGCGATTTTCCGCCTGAAACTCAGCGAACCCATGGCCGACCTGCTGACCAAACTCAGCAGCAAGCAAATGACCCAACTGGCACGGGTCAACCAGTTGATCTGTCGCCCGGTATTTGAAGAGACTGATCGCTTGTCCCGAGTGCTGGGCAACGCCCGCGAACTGGGCATGGTCGAGATCCACTCCGCGCTGCTGATGGCTGCGGCGGATCGCACCGGCGACTTGCGCATCGGGGAAGGCTGACCCATGTCAGACAAAAGCCTGGTCACCGAAATGCAGCAAGTGCAACTGGCCATCGAACTGATTGAGCTGGGTGCACGGCTGCAGGTGCTGGAAACGGAGACCACGCTCAGCCGAGGCCGCCTGATCCGACTCTACAAGGAAGTACGAGGCGCCTCCCCACCCAAGGGCATGCTGCCCTTCTCCACCGATTGGTTCGTGACGTGGCTGCCGAATATTCATTCGTCACTGTTCTACGGCATTTACCGCAGCCTCATGGAAATTGGCGGGCATCGCATCGATGCCTTCGTCAAAGCCTATCGCCTGTACCTGGAACAGGTCGGCGACCAGGAAGGCGAGCTGGTGCTGGGCCTGACCCGGGCCTGGACCCTCGTGCGGTTCTTTGAAAGCGACATGCTGGAATTGATCCGTTGCTCGTGTTGCTCCGGTGAGTTTGTGGCGCACTCCCATGCGCCGGCACAGCACTATGTGTGCGGCATCTGCCAGCCGCCGTCGCGGGCGGGCAAGACTTTGAAGCGGCGGGATATCGATGCGCAGCTGCTCGCCAACCTGCCGCCCATGCGCAAAGCCTGAGACCGCTGCTGCTTTTAAATGTGGGAGCTGGCTTGCCTGCGATGGCGGTGGGTCAGCCACCCAAATGCCAGCTGATACACCGCTATCGCAGGCAAGCCAGCTCCCACATTGGATTTTTGGTGTTCTTGGGATCGAAGAACCTCTCAATTCACCCATCCCCGTTGCCGATATTCAGCCAGTCACCCATTGCTTGAATATAAGGAAACGACCACGTGCTCATCGTATCCGGGCTTATCGCTGTACTGCTGTCGGTGTTCGGGGGCTTCGTCCTGTCCGGTGGCAGCCTCGGCCCGCTGTACCAGCCGATGGAGCTGTTGATGATCGGCGGTGCCGGCGTCGGGGCGTTTATTGCGGCCAACAATGGCAAGGCGATCCGCGCCACGTTCGGCGCCATCGCGCGCTTCAAACGCAGCACCCGCTACGACAAACGCTTGTACCTGGAGCTGATGGCGATGATGTACGGCCTGCTCAGCAAGGCGCGCCGCGAGGGCATGCTGTCACTGGAGCGGGACATTGAAGACCCGGCGCAAAGCGCGGTGTTTGCGCCCTATCCGCGGCTGGTCAGCGACCCGTTGATCATCCTGTTCCTCACCGACTACCTGCGCCTGCTGGTGAGCAGCGCAATGCAGGCCCATGAACTCGACGAATTGATGCTGCACGAGATCGAGGCGTTCGAACACGAAGCCAGCCTGCCCTCGGATGCACTCTATAAAGTCAGCGATGCCCTGCCAGCGTTCGGCATCGTTGCGGCGGTGATGGGCGTGGTCAAGGCGTTGAGTGCGGTCAACGTCGGCCCGGACCTGATGGGCCAGATGATCGCCCATGCACTGGTCGGCACCTTTCTCGGAATTTACCTGGCCTACGGTTTGGTCGCGCCCCTGGCCTGCCGCATCGAGCGCCAGGCCGCGGAGTCGGTGAAGATGCTGCAATGCATCCGCGTCACCCTGCTGGCCAGCGTGCAAGGCATGCCGCCGCAACTGGCCGTGGAATTCGGCCGCAAGGCCCTGCACAGCAGCGAACGCCCCGGCGCCCTGGAACTGGAAACCTACGTGCGCAGCGGCGGCGGCGCATGAGCGAGCGCCCGATCATCATCCGCCGCAAAAAAGCCGCGAAACACGGCCACCACGGCGGCGCCTGGAAAATCGCCTTCGCCGACTTCATGACCGCACTGATGGCGCTGTTCCTGGTGCTGTGGGTGCTGTCCAACGCGAGCAAGAACGACAAGGACGCCATCGCCGACTACTTCAGCACGCCGCTGCTGGTAGCGATCAGCAAAGGCGAGCGCAGCGCCAACAGCGCCAGCGCGATCCCCGGCGGCGGCCCTGACCCGCGCAGTGTCGAAGGGGAAAAACTGCGCCACACGCCGCGCCTGTCCGGCGAAGAACGCCGCCACCTGGAATCCCTCAAGCACCGCCTCGACGCCGCCGTCGACCGCGACCCGCAACTGCGCGAACTCAAGCAGCAGATCGCGATTGAACTGAGCCCCGAAGGCCTGCGCGTGCAACTGCTGGATACCGACAAACGCCCGATGTTCGAACTGGGCAGCGCCAACGTCGCGCCGTACCTGCGCAAGCTGCTCAAGACCTTTGCCCCGGTGCTCAACGAACTGCCCAACCGCATCCAGATCAGCGGCCACACCGACAGCCACCCTTATCCCGGTGGCGATGCGGGCTACAACAACTGGGACTTGTCCGCTGACCGCGCCAAGGCTTCGCGACAAGAGTTGGTGCCGGGCGGGCTGGATTCCGACAAGCTGCTGCGGGTGTCGGGCATGGCTGATCGCATTCCGTTCAAGGGTGCAGGGCCTTTCGACGCGGCCAACCGGCGCATTGAAATCATCGTGCTGGATCGTCGGGTTGCGGAGCGGATCTTGTCCCAGGATGAGTTCGGCACTGAGCCCTCCTCCCCCTGAAGAACAGGTACAACCCTGTGGCGAGGGAGCTTGCTCCCGCTGGAGTGCGAAGCGCTCCCAAGATTTTGGGGCCGCTACGCAGCCCAGCGGGAGCAAGCTCCCTCGCCACAACAAGCGCGCTCGCCACAGAATAGCGGGGGATTGTGCACGGTGTTCACCTGATCGCCCGCCCCCGCGCCCTCGCACAATGGCGCCATGGCCGAGACCAGCAAAGAAGACAAGACCGAAGCGGCGTCACCGCGCCGCATCGAAAAGGCCCGCGAAGAAGGGCAAGTCCCGCGTTCCCGCGAAATGAACACCTTTGTCATGCTGCTGGCCGGCATCGGCGGGCTGTGGCTGATGGGTGGGCATCTGTATGACAGCCTCGGCCAGGTGATGGAACAGGCGTTGCTGTTTGACCGCGCGCAACTGTTCGACACCGCGCGCATGCTCACGGTGCTCTGGCAGCTGAGCCAGAACACCTTGCTGGCGCTGGCGCCGTTTTTTGCCTTGATGACCTTTGCCGCCCTTGCCGCTCCGGCCTTGCTCGGCGGCCTGGTGATTACCCTGGCGGCGGTGCGCCCGCAGTTCTCGCGGGTCAACCCGATCAGCGGGTTGGCGCGCTTGTTTTCGGTGCAGGTGCTGGTGGAGTTGGCCAAGGCCGTCGCCAAGGCCACGCTAATCGGCACCGTCGCGTACGGCTTCCTCAACAGCCATCTCGACCAATTGCTGACCTTGCCCAACATGCCCGCACCCAAAGCCCTGGCCACGGTGATGAGCCTGACCGCCAGCGCCTGCGCGATGTGCGTGGCGGCGCTGATCATTGTGGTGGGCATGGACGCGCCGTACCAACTGTGGACCTACGCCAAGAACCTGCGCATGTCCAAGGAAGAGCAACGCCAGGAACACAAGAACGCCGACGGCGACCCGCATATCAAGGCCAAGATCCGCCAGGTACAACAGGCCCGCGCGCGGCGGCGGATGATGAGCAAGGTGCCCAAGGCTGACGTGATCGTCACCAACCCCAGCCACTTCGCGGTGGCGCTGTCCTACCAGAAAGACAAGAACGGCGCGCCGCGCGTGGTGGCCAAGGGCGCGGACGACGTGGCCCTGCGCATCCGCGAGATCGCCGCCGAGCATCACCTGCCGATGCTGGAAGCGCCGCCACTGGCGCGAGCCTTGTATTTCCACGTCGATCTGGACCGTGAAATTCCCATCGAGCTGTACACCGTGGTCGCCGAAGTTGTCGCCTGGGCGATCCGCCTCAAGCGCGTCAGCGGACACGGCGGCGACCTGCCGCCGACCCCGGCGAACCTAAGCGTACCGCCGGGCATGGACCAGCGCGGCCCGCGCAACCCGACACCTGAGGATGAACCGAACGCATGAAAGGCATCACCGATTTTTTCGGCCCCGACTCCTGGCTGGCCACCACCGACTTGAAAGTCATGACCGGCCCGGTGCTGATCGTGCTGATCCTGTCGATGATGATCCTGCCGCTGCCCACCTTCATCCTCGACCTGCTGTTCACCTTCAACATCGCCCTGGCGATCATGGTGCTGATGGTCAGTATGCTTACCGAGAAGCCGCTGGATTTCTCCGCATTTCCCTCGGTGCTGCTGTTCACCACACTGCTGCGGCTGTCGCTGAACGTGGCATCGACGCGGGTGATTCTGATGGAAGGCCACACCGGCGCCGACGCCGCCGGCAAGGTGATCGAGGCGTTTGGCGAGTTCCTCGTGGGCGGCAACTTTGCCGTGGGCCTGGCGCTGTTTTTGATCCTGGTGACGATCAACTTCATGGTGATCACCAAGGGTGCCGGGCGTATCGCCGAAGTCGGTGCGCGCTTCACGTTGGACTCGATGCCTGGCAAGCAAATGGCGATCGACGCCGACCTCAACGCCGGCTTGATCGGCGAACCGCAAGCGCGCCAACGGCGTAAAGAGGTGGCCCAGGAAGCGGACTTCTTCGGCTCCATGGACGGCGCCAGCAAGTTCGTGCGCGGTGACGCCGTGGCCGGCTTGGTGATCATGGGCGTGTGCATCATCGGCGGCCTGGCCATCGGCATCCTGCAACACGGCATGGCGTTTGCCGATGCGGCGCACACCTACACCATGTTGACCATCGGCGATGGCTTGGTGGCGCAGATCCCCGGCCTGGTGATTTCGATTGCGGCGGGTGTGACTGTGTCGCGGGTGAACACCGAACAGGACGTGGGCCAGCAGATGATGGGCCAGCTGTTCAGCCGCCCGAAAGTGCTGATGATGACCGCTGGCGTCATGGGCTTGCTCGGCCTGGTGCCGGGCATGCCGAACCTGGTGTTCCTGCTGTTGACCGGGCTGCTGGGTGGCTTGGGCTGGTGGTTTTCCAAGCAAGAAGCGCTGGCGCCGGAAGGCTCGCCCACCCAAACGCTGTTGCCCAAATCCGCCTCCCAAGGCAGCGAAGCCTCGTGGGACGACGTGCAGTTGGTCGACACCCTGAGCCTGCGCGTCGGCCACCGCCTGATCCAATTGGTGGATGCCCGCCAGCAAGGCGAACTGATCACGCGCATCAAGAGCCTGCGCAAAAAATTCGCCCAGGACGTGGGCTTTCTGCCGCCCGTGGTGCATGTGCGCGACAAGCTGGAGCTGGCCGCCAACACCTACATCATCAGCCTCAAGGGCGTGGAAATCGGCCGTGGCGAAGTGTTCCCCGGCAAGTGGCTGGCGATCAATCCCGGCAAGGTCACCCACACCCTGGAAGGCACGGCGGCAGTGGACCCGGCGTTTGGCCTGCCGGCGATCTGGATCGACGCCAACCTGCGCGAGCATGGGCAGATCTACGGCTACACCGTGGTCGATGCAAGCACCGTGACCGCCACCCACCTCAACCACCTGCTGCACCAGCACGCCAAGGACATGCTCGGCCGTGGCGAAGTGCAAAAGCTGCTGGACAAGCTCGGCCCCGACAGCAAGGGCCTGATCGACGAAGTGGTGCCCAAGCTGGTGACGCTGACGGTGCTGCAACGGGTGCTGCAAAACCTGCTGGAAGAGAACGTGTCGATCCGCGACATGCGCACCATCCTCGACGCCCTCGCCGAACACGGCGGCGTGCTGCAACCGCCAGACGTGCAGGAACTGACCGCCGTGGTGCGCATTGCCCTCGGCCGCTCCATCGTCAACCAGCTGTTTGGCAACCAGGCCGAACTGAAAGTCATCGGCCTGGATTTCAACCTGGAGCAGGTGCTGATGCAGGCCGTGGGCAATGGCGGCGCGCTGGAACCGAGCCTTGCCGACAACCTGATGCAACAGACCAGCCTGACCCTCAAGCGCCAGGAAAACAGCAGCGAACCCGCGGTGCTGGTGGTGCCCAACAGGCTGCGCCCGGTGCTGTCGCGCTTCCTGCGCCGGCGCTTGCGCCAACTGACGGTGATCGCCCTCAGCGAAATCCCCGACGACCGCACGTTGCGCATGACCCATGTGATCGGAGGCAAGCCTAAGTGAGTGCGCAACGTTTTATCGGCGCCAACAGCCGCGAGGCGATGAACCAGGTGCGCGCGGCCTTGGGCGAAGACGCGTTGATCCTGTCCAGCCGCATGACCGACGCGGGCGTGGAGATCATGGCCCAGGGCGAAGAAACCGCGAGCGCGCCGCCGTTGCTGGAATGGCTGCTGGAAGCGGGCTTCAGCGCCGGTTTCAGCGAAGACGTGCTGGGCCGCACGCCCGCGCACTTGCCCGATGCCACGCCGGCACGCCTCAAGGCCTGGCTGATGCAACGCCTCGACAGTCAATTGAACCTGTTGGGCGATGAAGCCGAGCTGTTCCAGGCGCCCACGGTGATTGCCCTGGTCGGGCCGACCGGCGTGGGCAAGACCACCACCACGGCGAAGTTGGCGGCGCGGTATGTGATGCGCCAGGGTCCGGGCGATGTGGCGCTGGTGACCACCGACAGTTTTCGGGTCGGCGCCCATGAGCAGCTGAATATCTATGCGCAATTGCTCGGCGTCGAACTGCACACGCTGGCGCCGCAGGCTGCGCTCGATCCGCTGCTGAGCCGCTTGGCCGACAAGCGCCTGGTGATCATCGACACCGTGGGCATGAGCCAGCGCGATCAACGCTTGCTCGCGCACATCCAGCAACTGCGCGGCGTGCGCCTGATGCTGGTGCTCAATGCCGCCAGCCACGGCGACACCCTGGATGAAGTGGTGCACACCTACCGTGAGGCCGCGCAGGCGGCCGGGTGTCGGCTGGACGATTGCATCATCAGCAAGTGCGACGAGGCGACGCGCTTGGGGCCCGTGCTGGAGACCGTGATGCGCCACCGCTTGCGCCTGAATTACTTATCCACAGGCCAACAAGTGCCGGAAGATTTGCAACTGCCCGGCGCGTCGGCGTTCTTGCAGCAGGCACTGGATATTTCCCGGCCGTCGCGGTTTGCTGCGCCCCCCGCCACTGCCACCCGCCCGCACCTCGACGCCCTGGCGCGCAGCCTTTTGGGCCAGCGCAAGGCGCTGCTGGCCTTGCGCGACAGCCTGATCACGCACGTCGAGGGCTTTGCCTTGCTGGTGCAGGTCTGGCCGTTGATGGCGCAGCCGCAGGCGTGTTGGGAGGGTTTTCTCGGCGAGCCGCCAGCGCCGTCGAGCGCTGCGTGGATCACGTCCGGCAAGGCGAGCCAGCGGGCGGTGTTTGAAGCGCAGTCACATCCCCTGGGCACTCTCGCCAAGCGTGGCGAATGCTTCGGCATCCGCGCATTGCGCTACCGCAACCGCCCTGCGCGGGTGACCTTGAGCCATCTGCCGGTGGCCTTTAAAGGCAGCGCTGTACGCGCCTGGTTCGCCACCTTGCAAGACAGTCACAGCGGCCAGCATCTGAGCCAGCGCTATTGGCTGGTCGAGGAGCAATACGCGCTGCATGAACAGGCCGCCGAACTGCTGCACCAACTGAAACAGGACGAACTGGCCGACCTGACCGCACGCGGTTCCACGCGGCTGCTCGACCTGCACCCGCACCTGCACGCCGAACCCCGCCACTACCTGGCCGCCGGCTTCGCCGCCAGCGCCTTGCGGCTGGTCCAGGCCCCGGATGACTGGGCGTTCCAGGCGCGGGCGCAACTGCTCGGGTTACTGCCGAAAAAGCCCCGTGGGCAGGCGCGGGAAATCCTTGAAGGGTTGCTGCACCTGGCCGCCGTCATGGACAGCTTCGAGCATGCATGACCAGGCCGCGGGGTTGCGCCAGTGGGCCCAACTCAATCAGCGCACGCTGCTGCTGTTCGGCGCGGCGCCCGAAGCGCTACTGGCGCAACAGGCGTTGGCGCGTTGGCATCGGCAAGGCCAGCGCTGGGTCGGTGACCCGGCGCGCTGGCGGGTGCGGGCTGTGGATAAGTATCAGCCCGAGTGGGCGCAATCGCGCTGGGGGATTTGGGTAGGCAGCGACTTGGGGGCGTTTGAGCGGGCGTTCAATACCTTGAGCCTGTTGCATGACTATGGCGGGCCGGGGCAGGTGTTGGCGTTGCACTCAGGTTTGCCCCAGGAAGGTTTGCTCAGCAACTTGCGCGAAGCCGCGCAGCGGTATCTCGGCGTGCGCCTACTACTGATCAATGAAACCTAACTGTGGAAACTGGCTTGTGTGGGAGCTGGCTTGCCTGCGATAGCGGTGGGTCGGCAACACATTTATCAACTGACAGACCGCCATCGCAGGCAAGCCAGCTCCCACATTGGAATTGCGCTAAGCAGGGAATATGTCATTCGGCACGAGGCTGTTCGACGCTTAAGCGCCCCCCCTCAGCAGTAATAATCCCGTGGATTTTCTGTCTTTCGCAGGCGCACACGATGTATACGGCACAGGGCAAGATAAACCAGCAGGAAGTGCTCCAGCAGTACCTGCCCATGGTCCGGCGCCAGGCGCTCGGGCTGAAGACCCGGCTGCCGTCGAATATTGAACTGGACGACTTGATCCAGGCCGGCAGCATCGGCTTGCTCGATGCCATGACGCGCTATGACTTGAACGTTGGCGCGACCTTCGCCACCTTCGCCTCCCAGCGCATTCGCGGGGCGATGATCGACGAGTTGCGCACCCGCGATTGGGTGCCGCGCAGCGTGCGGCGCAATGCGCGAGCGGTGGAAGAGGCGATGCACCGCGTCGAACAACACCTCGGCCGCCCGGCCAAGGAGCGTGAAGTGGCCTCGGCCATGGGCCTGACGCTGGCCGACTACCAGAAGGTGCTCGACGACACCAACGGCAGCCAGATGCTGCCCTTCGACGATATCGATGAAGAACACAGCGAAGGCTCCAGCTCGCGCCTGCAAACCCCGTTTGCCGAACTGCTCAACGAACGCAACCGCGCCGACCTGACCCGCGCCGTCGACGCCCTGCCCGCGCGGGAGCGGCTGCTGCTTGCGCTGTGTCATCACGAGAAGCTCAACTTGCGTGAGATTGGGGTGGTGTTGGAGGTGAGTGAGAGTCGGGTGTGTCAGTTGCATGCCCAGGCGATTGCGCGGTTGCATGTCAGCATGAAGGACTAGGCCGCCACATTCCTGAGGTCACCAGCGATCAAAATGTGGGAGCTGGCTTGCCTGCGATGGCGGTGTATCAGCCAACAACTATTTAGCTGACCCACCGTCATCGCAGGCAAGCCAGCTCCCACATTTGGATTGCATTTCAAATCAGGCTTCGGCGTAGGCCACTTCGTTGAAGCTCGCTACCAGCCAGGTCAATTCCTCACGCGGCAGATGGATCAGCGGTTGCAGATCAAACCGCGCCATGCGCCCGACAAACTCGCTGGGTTTCACCAAGCGTTCCACCACATGGTAGTGCGGCCGATCCCGATAATCGTCGAACAGCACGATCATCGGCTTGGTCGCCCGCAGGTATGCCGTCACAAAACACGCGATGCGAAAGCGCCCATCAATAAGGATCACATCCGGCTGCTCAAAGAACGGTTCATCCCAGACCTTCAACGGGTAGGTGTGGAATTTCTTCCAGTGCCGGGCGTTTTTCGGGCGGGCCCATTTGCCGGTTTCGCCGACGTTCACCGGGTAGATCAGTGGCCGTGAAGGCAGCGTGGCGTTGGCGATCCAGGTTTGCATGTCTGCGGCCCAATGGGCGTCGTTTTCCACCGCGATCACGGTTTTGTCCGGCAGGTTCGCCGCCAGCAGGGTCGAGCCGCCGCTGCCGTATTCAAGGATCACCGAGGCCTGGGTGTAGAGGGTTTTGACGTACGCGGCGACGTCTGCCGGGAAGGTGACCTGGGGTTCCTCCATGGGCTCGCGGGGCAATTCCGGCAGCTGCGGGTTCTGGCAGTGCTTGAGGTACTGGGCGGCCAGGTCAGCGTCGATGGCCTTGAGCAGTTCACCCGCTACATCGTGGGCGGCGTAGACCGTGTGCAACAGGAACGCCAGCTTCAAACGCTGGTTATCCGACAGCACCGCCATGCGCGTGGCATCCGGCAGAAACAGCGCGTCGGCGCACACCAGGTGGGAGGTCTGCGGCTGATGCTGCAAGTTGTTCAGGCGGTAAAAACTGAAGCCACGCCGGGCCAGGCAGCGGCTGATCAAGCCTACATCGGCCTGCTGGTCATGGGTCGGCGCGAAGTTGACCCGGGCCTGCACCAACAACGTCTCGGCGAGGCTGCGCTGGCCGTGGTCGATCACGGCGAGGCTGTCGTTGAGGTTGTCGAGCAAGAGCCAATCCACCGCGGGCAGGCCGTTGATCGCGTCCAGCTTGAGGGTCGGCAACGCCAGTTTGGCCAGCACATTTGCAGCCGCCAGCGGGGCCAGCGTGGCGCTCAGGCTCGGATCGAGGCAGGCATACAGCGTGGCCGGCTGACCATTGCCCAGCGCGGCGTGGGGGTAGTAGTGCAACTCACCGAGCTGGGCCAGTTGCCGCGCATTGCTGATGCGGCTGGCGGGGTCGAAGGCGACGGTGGAAAACGCCGCCATTTTTTGCAGGGCGACGAACTGCGCCGAGGCGATCAACGTACCGCCGTGGTCGAGGGTCACGATTTTGCCCTGGAAGGTGAAGCGGAAACCTTCGTCCTCTGGCGGCCTGGCTGGGTGTTGCAGTGCGACGGCAGCGTCGTCACCGTCGAAACGGGCCTGCCCTTGCGCGTCCAGCGTCAACGCGGCGCGCGGTGTGTTCTCGCAATAGCGCTGCCAGATGGCGCGCAGGGCCGTATCGAAGTGGTTGGCAAACCGCTGGCTGTCGCACACCGGCGAGCCCATCAGCACTTCGCGCAGATGGCTGCGAATACGCGTGAGGCTGTCGAGGTCGCTGGCCAATTCGATCACGCGCTGCTGATAGTGCTCCCAACTGTGCACCACCAATTCCGGCAACCCGGCGTTGATCAGGTGCGTGGCCGAGTGGCGCCCAGCGAACGTCGGGCCGGGGAACGTCACCACCGGCACGCCCATCAGCAAGGCTTCGCAGGTGGTGAGGCCGCCGGAATACGGCCACGGGTCGAGGGCGATGTCGATGCGGTTATAGGTGTCGAGCAGGGTTTTGTGGCCCACCGGGCCCTCGATCAGCACACGCTCTTCGGCAATGCCTTGGGCCGCCATAAAGCCGTGCACATGGCCGCGCAACTCGCGGTTGCCGAACGCGCCGCCCTTGAGCAGCAGGCGCGAGTCCGGCGTGGCGCGCATCACCTCGGCCCAGCGCGCCAGCAACTGGTCGTTGATCTTGGTCGGGTTGTTGAAGCAGCCGTAGGTGATGTAACCGTTGGCCAGCGCGGGCAACGGCCGGATATCTGGCGTGTACGGCGGCGGGTCGTAGCAGATGTAGTCGTCGGGCAGGCGGATGAGTTTTTCGGTGTAGTACGCGTCCTCGCCCACGGGGGATTCGATGCGGTCGGTGAGCAGGTAGTCGATGGCGTCCAGGCCGGTGGTGTTGATCAGGCCGCCGACCCACTTCACCAGCAACGGCGCCGGCTGCAAGGCCATGGCGCCCATGCGGTTGCCGGCGTTGTGGCCGCAGAGGTCGATCAGGATATCGATGCGATCCTCGCGGATACGCTGGGCCAGGGCCTGGTCGTCCATATGCTTGATCGCCAGCCACTGCTGCACCCTGGCCTGGATGCGCCGGGTCAGGTGGTCGCAGACCTGGCTGGTGCTGTAGGCGAACAGCTCGAAGCGGTGGCGCGGCAGTTTTTCCAGCACGCCGACGATCATATTGCCCACCGGGTGCTGGCGCAGGCCATCGGAGACCAGGCCGATGCGCAGGCGGCGGTTGGGGGTTTTGTCGGTCTCGGGGCGTGGCGGCACGACTTTGGGGCCGAAGCGCGATTGCCATTCCTTGCACACGGCGAAGATGTAATCGCGGCTGCGCTCGGGGTCGTAGTGCAATGACGTCAGGCGGTTGGAGTACGGCAGCACGTCCTTGCGCTTGGCCAGGGCCACGGCCTTTTGGTAGTAGGTGTCGGCCTTGCCCAGTTGGCCGATGTCCTTGTACAGGTTGGCGGCGTTGTTCCAGTGGCTGTAGTCGCCGGGCTCGCGCTCGATCAGCTTTTCGAACACCGCGATGGCTTCACCGTGGCGCTCCAGGCGGTTGAGGATCAAGCCTTGGCGCGACAGCATGCGGCAATCCTGCGGCGCCAGTTCCAGTGCCTGTTGCACATGCGCCAGGGCCAGGGCGAACTGGCCTTTCTCGAAGTACAACGTGGCCAGCCGGTGATGGCCGATGGCGAAATCCGGGGCTATCGCCAACGCTTTCAGCACCAGCTCCAGGGCGCGATCCGCCTGGCCGAGCTTTTGTGCGGTCTTGGCGACCAGCTCCAGGGCCTGGGGCTCGTCTGGCAGCAGGCGCAAGGCCTGCTCGAAACTGGCCAGGGCTTGCTCGGGGGCGCTGCGCAGTTGTTGGTTGCCGAGGTCTTTCCACCCTTGCGGGGTCTTGGGGCGCTGGGGTTTGGACATGAACGGGCATTCGCCTTGTGGATAAATAGTCTGCGGGAATGCTAGCGCGACACCCCCTCCACCAAAGCCCGGATAAACCCGCCCCAGCAGGGTGATTACCGGGGATTGCGCGCATAAAAAAAGGGGCTCAGCGTGCGCTGGCCCCTTCTTTACCTGCGAGTACTTATTGCAGCAGCGACAGCATCTGTTGCGGCATCGAGTTGGCCTGGGCCAATACCGACGTACCGGCTTGTTGCAGGATCTGCGCGCTGGTCATGGCCGACACTTCGGTGGCGTAGTCCACGTCCTGGATGCCCGACCGCGCGGAGGTCAGGTTGGTGGTGGTGGTGGAAATGTTGGTGATCGCCGAGTCGAAGCGGTTTTGCACCGCACCCAGGTCCGAACGCATGGAGTCCACGGTGTTCAGGGCGTTGTCGAGGGTGGTCAGGGTGTTGGTGGACTTCTTGCTCACCGCGTTGTCGGTGTCGATGCTGATGCTCGCCGAGGTGGTGGTGCCGTCGGTGGTCAGGGTCACTTCGGCCGCGTAGGTCTTGCCGCCGACGGTCAGGAAGTAGTCGCCATCGGCGTCGGTGGACAGGGTGCCGCCGGTCACGGTGGTGCCGGACTTGTCGACATAGCTGGTGTTGGTCGAGGTGATCGCGGTGCCTGCGGAGTCCGACAGGGTGCTGGCGGTCAGGGTGGTGTCGTAGCCGTTCACGTTGAAGCTGCTCAGGCC
Source organism: Pseudomonas sp. FP453 (assembly GCF_030687495.1). NCBI lineage: Bacteria > Pseudomonadati > Pseudomonadota > Gammaproteobacteria > Pseudomonadales > Pseudomonadaceae > Pseudomonas > Pseudomonas sp. FP453. The sequence continues at coordinate 5,145,103 of NZ_CP117435.1, forward strand.
GAGGGTGTCGGCGTTGATTTCGCTGAGCTTGATGTCGATGGTTTCGCCATCGTTGGCGCCGACCTGGATGGTGATGGTCTGGTCTTTGGACAGCACGTCCACGCCGTTGAATGCGGTTTGCGAGGAGATACGGTCGATCTCGTCCAGGCGCTGGGTGATCTCGTCCTGGATCGATTGCAGGTCGGACTGGGAGTTGGTGCCGTTGGCCGCTTGTACCGACAGCTCACGGATGCGCTGCAAGTTGTCGTTCACCTGGTCCAGCGCGCCTTCGGTGGTCTGCGCCAGGGAGATGCCGTCGCTGGCGTTGCTGCTGGCCTGGGACAGGCCGGTGATCTGCGAGGTCATGCGGTTGGCAATCGCCTGGCCTGCGGCGTCGTCGGAAGCGCTGTTGATTTTCAGGCCCGACGACAGGCGCTCGATCGAGGTGCTCAGGCTGCTCTCCGAGGAGTTCAGGTTTTGCTGGGCGATCATGGACGTGATGTTGGTATTGATGACTGACATGGTGCAGTTCCTTTCGTGGGTGAGCCGCTGGGGACAGAGTTCGGGCCCGGCGCCGAGGACATTCCACGCCGTTGCCGTACAGACAAAGCGAACATCGGCGAACCGATCTGCCGTCTTTAGGCAGCCTCTGAAAAATTTCTGCATCCACTCGATTTCACCAACGAAAGTGCCTGTATTAGCCGATTTGAATCCGCACCCCGCGCGTTATAAAGCCTGCCTTGGCCCACAACTGGAGTGCTGCATGAACCCCTCAACCCTGATCGGCCTGCTCGCCAGCCTGCTACTGCTGGCCGTGCTGCTGGTGTTCAGCGCGCAACAACCCGGTTTGTTCGTCGACCTGCCGGCGCTGGGCATTGTGGTGGTCGGCACCTTTGCCGCGACCTTCATCAGCTACCCGCTGCGCGAAGTGCTGCGTATCTTCAGCCTGATCAAGACCGTGGTGCGGCATGAGCGCGAGTACACCCAGGAAGACATCGACGAGTTGGTGAGCCTTTCGCGGCTGTGGATCGACGGCGACCTGCGCGCCGTGGAGGAAGTACTCGACGGCGTGAAAAATCCCTTCCTGCGTTCCGGCGTGCAGTTGGTCATCGACAAAACCCCGCTGGACGACATCCTCGACCTGCTGCAATGGCGCATCGCCCGGCTGCGGGCCAAGGAACATGCCGAGGCGCAGCTGTTCCGTGTGATGGCCAGCTACGCTCCCGCGTTCGGCATGCTTGGCACGTTGGTAGGGTTGGTGAACCTGATGTTCGTGCTTGGCGATGGCGACATGGTGACCATCGGCCGGCAGATGGCGGTGGGCCTGATGACCACGCTGTACGGCGTGTTGCTCGCCAACCTGCTGTGCAAACCGGTGGCGGTAAAGCTGGAGCGACGCACCGAACAGCGCGTGGTGGTGATGAACATGGTGCTGCAAGGCGTGGCGATGATGGCCAACAAACGCAGCCCGGGGTTGATGCGCGAGACGCTCAAGTCCTTTGTGGCGCATTACCAGAACGAACTGCGGGATGAGCCTTTGCGGGCGCCGCTGCGGCTCAGTTGGAAACCGCGCACGTGAGGCCGGTGACGCGCATCCAGGCCGCAGCGATTGCCAGCGGCATGCCGCCGGTGGAGGACGCGGCGGGTGAGACATGGATGATGACGTACCTGGACATGATGACGTTGCTGCTGGTGGTGACCATGGCCATGCTGGCGTTGGCGGGCAAGGGGCATGAGCGTACGCGGCATAGTGCCGAGATCAGTGGACCGCCGGTGTTTTCCTTCAAGCGATTGACCTCGGAGGAGGTGCCGGGAGCGTTGTTGTTGGTGCCGGTTGTAGCGCCTGAACCTGAGCCGGTTGCGGTCGTTGAACCTGAACCCGCGAAACCGACGACACAAGACCTGCTCAACGAACTGCCGCTGGATCAATTGGGCAACGACATCGAAGTGGTCACCAATGAAAGCAGCGTGAGCTTTCGCATCAGCAGCGAAATCCTGTTCCCCTCCGGCCAATCCGACCTCAACCTCGGCGGCCTCGCCGTGCTGCACAAGCTCATCCCGGTGCTCGACAGCGTCCCGCATAAACTCATCGTCGCCGGCCACACCGACACCCAAGATATCCGCAGCGCCCGTTTCCCCTCCAACTGGGAACTCTCCAGCGCCCGCGCCGGCAGCGTGGTGCGCTACCTGCAAGCCAACGGCATCCAGCCCGGACGCCTCGCCGCCATCGGTTATGCCGACACACGGCCGCTGGCGGATAACGCTACGCCTGAAGGCCGCGCGCGTAACCGTCGGGTGGAATTGATCCTGGAGCGGTGACGGCCGGGGTTGTTTTTTGCGCGGCAGAACAGTGATCATCGCCCTCCCCCCGACTGTTGAGGAACCGAGACCATGGAATTGACGCTGGAAGCTGTGGCGCTTTTTGCACTGAAATTGGTGCACGAGGAGGACGGCGGCAGCCCGGTTTTAAGGGATGATTTGGTGATGGATGGGTATGAGCGGGAGGTGTTTGGGTTGTTGGTGCGGCAGGGGGATTTGGCTGGGGTTTTGGGGAAGGTGGATGAGTGTGTGGGGCAGGCGTTGAATGCTCTGGGTGGGGCCGACACGGTGTTGGGGCGTGAGCTGCAAAGGTTGGCGGCTGATGTACAAAACGTCCATCAGCTCGATGAACTACCTGTGCCACTGACGACCCTCAAGGATTACCTTAAAGACATCCAGTGAGTCACTGATCAGCATAGCTGCCAGGTACACCATCAACACTGCAACGCCTGCGTCCAGCCAGCGCCACACCACAGGTGTGCGAAACAGTCGGGTTAACCGCTGACACCCCAACGCCAAGAACACAAACCACAGCAGCGACGCGGTCATGGCACCGGTCGCGAACAGTGCTTGCTGGTTCAAGGGTTTTGTTGCGCCGATGGAGCCGATCAGCACGACGGTATCGAGCCAGGCGTAAGGATTGGCGAAACCCAACACAACCGCCGTCCGCAACAGTCCTCGTTGCGATTGACCGCTTTGGGTGTCCGGCATGGACTGGTCACGCAGGCAGGCCAACAGACGCTGGGCGCCGAACCACAACAGGTAGGCCGCACCGGAGGTTAGCAAGAGTGCGACCAGCGTTGGCTTACTTTCCAATAGCGAACCTAGACCTGTGATGCCCAGCGCGATCAACAGGATATCGGCGAGCACGCAGATAGCGACCACACCCCAGATGGGCCCACGGCTGACACCTTGGCGGATGACCAAGGTGTCTTTGGGGCCGGGGGCGGCGAATAGGCAGAGGCCCAGCACCAGGCCTTCGGTGAAGTAAGGTGTCATGGTGACTCTTCAAGGCAGATGTAAAGGAATGCAACACACGCCGTATTCGCAACGCTGTGGGAAACAACGAAACTGGCAGCGGTTTGCAGTGTGCATGGCCGACTAACCGTGGCGGCATGCAGGCTGTCCTTTTTGACGAACAAAGGTCGTCCATGAACATCACCCTCAGTGCGCTGATCGCCCGACGCAGCCGAGAGCTGGGCAAATCCATGACCTCGTTAGCGAAAGAGTCGGGGATCTCCCGAACCTACCTCTACGGCCTGGCCGGCGGAGCCTCCCAAGATCCGTCGGTACGCACCCTGATCAAACTTGCGAAGGCACTCCAGGTTTCGCCGTTGCTGCTGTTCCGCTACTTCGCCGACCTGGCAGGCGCGCCCGTTGATATCCATTCAATGGCAACCACCAACCGCGCCATCGGCCTGCATGACCCTAGCGACGTCGCCGTCTTCAACGCTGACGTCACCACCCCGGACCAAACCGTGGTGCTACCCGGCGAGACCTTCCAAAAAACCTGGGAAATTCAAAACCTCGGCAGCCGCCCCTGGCGCGGCCGCCGGCTGGTGCGGGTAGACAGCGAGTACGTCATAGCGCGCCGCACCGACGCTGGTGCCCCACTGGAAGTGGTGATGGACAGCCACCTACGCAGCCTCACCCACGAAATCCCCGTTGCGGACACCCTACCCGGCCAGCCGGTGCACCTCTCGGTGACCTTCGCCGCGCCTAAGGAAACCTGCACCGTCACGTCCATCTGGCGCATAGAAGATGAACACGGCCAGCCCTGTTATGGACCTGCGTTTATCCTGCATGTCATCGTCAACGTCATGGCGCGCTGAGCGCTGCCCCACAAAAGGATTGCTCTGTGATCGACTTCAACAACAAAGGCTTCTTCAAACTCAAACAAAACAACGAATACGCCGAACGCGTATCAGCCTTGCTGCTGGACGGCGAAACAGTGATCGACGCGTACAAGTCCATGCGCGACGGCGTGGTCTTCACCAACAAACGCATCATCGCCGTGAACGTGCAGGGGATTACCGGCAGCAAGAAAGACTTCACGTCACTGCCGTACAAAAATATCGTCGCCTACTCGGTGGAAACCTCCGGGACGTTTGACCTGGATTCGGAGTTGGAGATTTACTTTTCGTCGTTGGGAAAAGTGAAGTTTGAATTCACCGGCAAGACTTCGATTGTGGAAATCTCCCGGTTGATTTCCAAGCATTTGCTGAGCTAATCGGCGGGCAAAAAAAAGACCTTGGCGCCCCAAGGTCTTTTTTACTGCCTACACGATCCAACGAATGTACCGGATCAAAAATGTGGGAGCGGGCTTGCCCGCGAAGACGCCCGCCCCCACACCCTCAAACCACAGCCTTACACAGCAACCCCATCCACGTCAGTAACCCCATTCGGCAACATCCCATTCGCCAAATCATCCACCACTGCCTTGGCCATCTCCCCCAAATAATGCGCAGCCCAGGCATAGCGGTCGGCGCTCTTGTCCATGGCAGCGTCCAGCGCCAGCAGCTTGGAACAGTGCAACAACTCGGAGGCATGCTCCAGGGCTTCGCGGATGGGGACGCCGGCATTGATGCGGAACAGGTGGTGATGATTGGGCGGTGTACCGCAGGTGGAGAAGGTGATGATGCCGAGGGTTTTGTTGAGAGGTGGGTTGATCATTGGGCACCTCCGCACGGGGCGGGGGTGTGGCTTGTAGTGTTGCGTGGGTATCGCCTATCAGAAACGTTCATTGCTTTAGCTCCTAATGTAGAGCTGCCACGTTCGTTTCTCATGCGAATGGGTGGCAGCTATGCGCGGGCTGAGAAACCGGGACAATAGGAACCCGGCAGACCCGAAGGTCTCCCACGCATAGCCGCCATGACACAAACAATGCGGGCACAAAAAAGCGCCAACAGTCTAATGGATGGTGGCGCCTATGCGCCTATTGTTTCTCGGATTCTCAAGTCCGGTCGCTGGGGTGGAAGCGACGAGAAAAGATAGCTCGAACGAGCAACAGTCAGAAAGCGGGAGGTTATGGCTAAAAATTTCAGCCATGCACACGAAACAGGGTCAGCGTCTGTATTCCTTCAAGTCATACCCCATCCCCAACTCCTGAGCCTGACGCACTAGTGCTTCCATCGCTTCTTGGCTCTGAATCTCCCGCCGCTTTTTCAGCAAGATCCTAAACATGAACCGAACCCTTCTCCGTCGCCCAATTTTGCAAAGCTGAATCCCAACACCACTAAACGGCCCCATCATCCTCTCCCATCCATCAGCAACACGCGCCCTACCAACGCCCCCACAACCACCAAACCATTTCCCACCCACCAAAGCCCAAAATTCCGACTCTGCTCCGCATCACTTTCATAAAACGGCCCAAAGTACGCAGATACTGCAACCACCACTCCGTTAAACAATCCAGCCGCTACAGCTACCACCAGGACAGCAAATCCAACCTCTTTGATCACCATATGAAGAACTCCAAAACCAGATTTATCCGGACTCGTGACAATCCGAGAACATGCCCTAGAATCGAAAAAACCAACCACGTGACCGTAGCAAACGCCTCGTCGGCAAAGAGGAGGCAGACGAAAATCAGAGCGGTCCTACTTGCGTACACGGTTTGCCTGAAGTCCAAAGCGCACACGCCTCCCGCAGGCAGATGAAAGCGCTCAAATAGGCACTTTCAATGTCGCGCCAAGCCAGCTGACTTTTCCGACGAAAACCATCGAACAACCCTGATTCCAGGCGCTTGCTTGCCCCTCGTAGGCTCACTCCCCCCACACAAGGAAGTGAGCCGGCCATGTCAGAACGCGCCTACCCCATCACCGAAGAAGAACAACTCAAACGCCGCATCCTGATCCCGCAACCAAAGCGCGTGCCCCATTCGCCGCCCATCGACTTGCTCGCCCTTCTCCCACCCGCAAACCCTGCACCCACCAAACCTCCCGGTTGCACATTCCTCAAACCCTGCCAACTGCCCGACGGGCTGATTCACTACAACGATCCAACCGGTTACGTCCCTCTTGAGCTGATCAGGGAATACGGCCATTTCAGCCTTTTGGGCGGCCGTGAGGTGGATGACCAAGGCGCGGTTGCCTTGAGCAAAATCAGCGGCAGTGCACTGCCTGTCGGCTTGGGATCGTTGGCATTGCGGGCGACGGTGGTGGAGTCGGCGGCTGTTGCGGCTGGCACGGTAGCGAGTGGGTTGCTAGCGGGATTGGTCGGGCTGGCGTGGCCAGCAGCGTTGGGCGATAGCGCGCTCTACACCGATGAGCAATTGCGTTCGATGCAGCGGGCGCGCTCGCAGATGCGTTTGCATATCGAGCAGTTGGAGGACGGCACGCTCAAGGGCTATGGGTTTTACACCGGCCGTAACGCCGACTGGCAGATGATCGATGTGGTGCAGTTCCAAAACCGTGGCGATCGGTTTGTGGCGGATTTGGGCGAGGGTGTGGAACTGATCTGGACGCCTGCGGTTGATCCGGGGGACACCTTGGGAATCCCAGCGTTGGAGGCGGCGCCGCAAGCGCCGGTGATCTGGATTTATCCGCCGACGCAGAAGGCTGCGCAGATTTTGGTGAACCCGGTTTATCCACCGAAGTATCGGGATTTTATTCTGGTGTTCCCGGTGGAGTCGGGGGTTGGGCCGTTGTATGTGGTGGTGAGTGTTAGGGCTGGGGACCACACATATCACCCCAAACCAAAGCTCTTAGCCGCGTTTCCAAAAGCAAAATGGGCTCGTTCGAAAACACCAATGAAGGGGGGCGGCAAACGTCCCAGATGGAAAGACCCCGACGGGACGATCTATGAATGGGACGCTCAACACGGCGCAGTGGAAAAGTACACCAAGCACGGAATTCATCTCGGCGAGTTTGATCATTTGACCGGTAAACAACGTAAGCCAGCTAAACCTGGAAGGACGGTAGAGCCATGAACCATTCAATTATGGGCGTTTTGCCTAACGAGGACTTTGCATCGTTTGAACAAGTGTTACCTCTATCCATTCAAGACCTGATGGAAATCATGGGATGGGAAAAACCTGAGGACTGCATATCTGACTATCAATTGACGAAAGAACAAATACTCAAAATAGAAGAAGCAAGTGCGCTAAAGCTGCCCACTCACCTTGATTTGTTTCTTACATCACACGACTAATATAGCCACAGAGCATTCCAACCTCATGCGCCGACTTTCACTGTCCAACAAAAAACTCCGCAACATCCCCCGCCGCCTCAGAGCCCTAACCCGCTGGGCCGACAGCTTCGAAGGCAGCTTCTACTCAGAACTACCACTGGACCGCGGATTCGAAAACGAAAAAATCCCCGTGATCGAGTCCCTTGTCGAAGGCAAACAAACCACACCGGAAATCCTGGCGCACTGCGCGCAACAATTGATCAGGGCCGCCGGCTACTTGCTTGAGGCCAGACCCGACGAAGCTCCCGAGTGCTGGGTAGTCGCCAACATTATGATTCCCGATATGTTCTCCAGCGAAGTCTGTGTCTACACAGATGAAAGCCGCTACCTGGGGGCCACTCAGCCGTTTGAGTACGAACACTTTCGTCAAACCCGCATCATCGGTCGAAGTCTGGCCAGTGAATGGGGCCTGACGGTTCCGCCGGGGCTTCATGAGGTTGGCTTTCACTTTGTGTATGTGGACGAGGATGGAGAGACCTATGAATCAGAGCACTGGTACTTTGGCGAAGTCAGTACCACTGATGACGACAAGGGCGGTGAGCGTTGGAAGTACCAGACCTTCAAATCATTTCGGGCGCAAAACCCGGATTCGTTTGCCGCTATGCTAGGCCTCGACATTTCCCAAAAGTGATTGGTGGCGCAGTCATTTCCCGAGTCTGGCGCAGGTCTAAGTGTGGGAGCTGGCTTGCCTGCGATAGCGGTGGATCAGCCAGCACTTATATCAGCTGACACGCCGCCTTCGCGGGCAAGCCCGCTCCCACAGGGGATTGGCGTCGGGTCAGAACTCCAGGCGGGCGCTCAAGCCGCCGTGTTCGCGGTTGTGCAACGCCAACCGACTCCCAATCTTGCCAACAATCATCTCCACAATCGCCAACCCCAACCCCGCGCCGTTGGCATTCCCCCGGCTGTAAAACCGCTCAAACAATCGCCCCAACTCCGCTTCATCAATCCCCGGCCCCTGGTCTTCCACGCTCAAGCAGTTGGCACCAATCACCACCCTCACTTCACTGCCAGCAGGTGAAAAGTTCAGCGCATTGGTCACCAGGTTCTGCAACGCAATCGCCAACGCAACAGGCTCGGTCTCCACCCACACCTCTTCCTCGCCTTCCAGCACCAACTCCACGCCTTTCTCCATGGCCAACGGCGCCAGCTCGGCCAACTCCTCGCGCACCAGCTCGGTCAGTTGCACCCGGCTGCGCACCGGGTTGCTCAGTTGCGGCTCAATACGCGCCATGGTCAGCAGTTGGCTGCCGATGCGGGTGGCGCGGTCGACGCCGTTGACCAGAAACTCCAGGGCTTCCCGGCGTTGCTCCGGGGTCTCGGCGCTTTGTGCGTTTTGTGCGTGGATGCGCAGGATCGCCAACGGTGTGCGCAGTTCGTGGGCGGCGTCGGCGATGAAGCGGCGTTCGCGTTCCAAGAGGTCATCCACTTGCACGAGCAGCCGGTTCAGCGCGGTTTGCATGGGTTCCAGGTCGCTAGGCAGTGGCGCCAAGTGCAGCGGTTGCAAGGTGTCGGTATTGCGCCCGCGAATCGACAGGGCCATGGCGCGCAGCGGTTTGAAGCCCCAGCCGATGACCAGCCAGATCAACACCGCCAGCAGCGGCACGCCGATCAACGTGGGCCAGAGGGTGTGGCGCATGATGCGCTGGATCACGTCCTGGCGAATGTCGTCGCGCTCGCCCACCCAAATCAATAAGCCCTGCTGCGGGTCGGCGAGAAGGAACGCGCACCAGTCGTTGCCGTTGTCCATCAGGTCATGGGAGCCAAGCGTCGCCGGCGGCGCGGCCAGCACCGGCGCTTCGGCGGAGCGCACCAGCAGTTGGCCGTCAGCGCGCCAGATCTGGAAGGTCAGGCGGGTTTCATAGGGATGGGCCACGCCCTCTTCCCCCACGCGGCTCATGGCTTGGTCAAAGGCCTCATGCAACCTGTTCCAGTCGGCTTCGCCAGGGTCGCGTTGACGCAGCACGCCTTGCAGCAGGCGCGCGCTTTGGGCGAGTTGGGCGTCGTAGACTTCTTCGATTTCGTGGTGGCTGTCGCGCAGCACCAGCCAGCTGATCAGCGCGTCGCCCAGCAGGATCAGCACCAATACCGGGATGAGGATGCGTGCGCGCACCGAGCTCATGGCGTGAGCACCAGCACGTAGCCAACACCGCGCACGGTGCGGATCAGCTCTGTGGATAACTTCTTGCGCAGGTTATGGATCAGCACTTCCAGGGTGTTGCTCTCGACCCGGTCCTGCCAGCCGTACAACGCACGGGACAATCGCTCGCGGGTCACCACTTTGCCGGGGCGCACCATCAGTTGGTGCAGCAGTTGGTACTCCATCGGCGTGACGATGACTTCCCCCTCTTGATAGCGCACTTGCTGGGTGGCCGGGTCGAGGCTGATGCCGGCGTGTTCCAGCAGCGGTTGCGCGCGGCCCTGGCTGCGGCGCAACAGGGCGCGTACGCGGGCCTTGAGTTCTTCGACGTCGAAGGGTTTGACCAGGTAGTCGTCGGCGCCGGCGTCGAGGCCGGCGATGCGTTCGGCCGTGCCGTCGCGGGCGGTGAGGATCAGCACCGGCACGTCGTGCTGTTCGGCGCGCAGTTGCTGCAACAGGTCGAGGCCGTCGAGGCGTGGCAGGCCAAGGTCGAGCAGGAGCAGGTCGAACGATTCCGTGCGCAGCGCATGCAGGGCCGCCACGCCATCTTGCAGCCAGTCGAGGGTGTAGCCTTCGACGCCCAAGGCCACGCGAATCCCCTGGCCGAGGGCGCGATCATCTTCGACAAGGAGTAGGCGCATTACGAAATCTCTGTAGGAAACGGCGAAATCATGCCGGGTTTCAGCGGCGTAACGCTGGCAAAGATGTTACGGCGCGTTGCCAACTAAGGTTGCCCTAAGGTTGGTTTAGCACTGTGAAATCTCCCACCTCTGCTGAGAGCTTTTCCATGCGCAAAATTCTGCTGTTGTCCCTCGTCCTCGCCAGCCCCCTGGCCCTCGCCGGCCCGCAGTGCACCACCGCCGAGCGCTCGCAATGGCAAGACGAAAAAGCCTTCCAGGACAAGCTCAAGGCCGAGGGCTACACGATCAGCAAGTTCAAGGTCACCGACGGCAACTGCTACGAGATCTACGGCTTCGACAAAGACAAGCGCAAGGTCGAGATCTACCACGACCCGGTCACCGGCAAAGCCGTGAAGACTGAGATCAAAGGTTGATGCCAGGCGAATCCCTGCGCCTGTGGGACCCGTTGGTGCGGCTGTTTCATCTGTCGATCGCCGGGGTTTTCATCGCCAATTACTTCTTTAACGAAGCAGGCGATGACTGGCATGTCTGGCTGGGCTACTACGCCATGGCCTGGCTGCTGGTGCGCGTGGTGTGGGGATTCGTCGGGCCGCGCAGCGCACGTTGGGCGGACTTTTGGCCTACACCCAAACGGCTGAATGCCCACCTGCGTTCGCTGCTCAATCGCCGGCCGCAACATCGGCTAGGCCATTCGCCGATTGGCGCGCTGGTGATGCTGTTGATGTTGCTCGCGCTGCTCACTATCGGCGTCAGCGGCTTCTTGATGCAGGAAGTCGATGCCCTGTGGGGCGCCGACTGGCCGCAACAAATCCACGAGACCGCCGCGAATGGGCTGCTGGGCCTGGTGTGCATCCATGTGCTGGCGGCGCTGTTTGAAAGTGTCCAGATGCGCGACAACCTGCCGTTATCCATGCTCACCGGTCGCAGGAAGCGCCTGCCGGATGAACGTGGGCAGTAATCCTTTTATCCACAGGTCTTCTATGCGCTCCGCCTTATTGATTTGCAGCGTGCTCGCGGTGTTTTTCGCCGCCTGGCAAAGCCATCCGCCCCATGTGCTGGCGCCGTTTGCCCAGGCCAGCCCGAATACCGCGAAGGTCGCAGCGACCCCGCAGTACACCAGCCGCTTTGTGTCGACGCAGTTGACGGACTTTGTGCACTCCTCCTCCGTCACCGCCCTGCCCGGCGGCGACCTGATGGCGGTGTGGTTCGCCGGCTCCCGCGAAGGCGCCGCCGATGTGCAGGTGCGCACCGCGCGCTTCGATGCCCACAGCGGCGAATGGGGCGCCGAGCAAGTGCTGGCCACGCGGGAAAGCACCCGCGACGGCACCCAGCGCTATATCCGCAAGCTCGGCAACCCGGTGATCGCCCTCGCGCCGGACAAACGCCTGTGGATGTTTTACGTATCGGTGTCAGTCGGTGGCTGGGCCGCCAGTGCGATCAATGTGATGGTCTCGGATGACCTCGGCGCCAGCTGGTCGGCGCCAAGGCAACTGGTGACGTCGCCGTTCTTCAATATCAGCACCCTGGTGCGCGCCGCGCCGGTGTTCCACGCCGACGGCTCCATCGGTTTGCCGGTGTATCACGAGTTCATGGGCAAGTTTGCCGAGTACCTGTACCTGAGCGCCGATGGCGCGGTGATCGACAAATTCCGCATCAGCCGCGGCAAGCATTCGTTGCAACCGACCATCGTGCCGCTGGACGGCCAGCGCGCCGTGGCGATGCTGCGTTACGCCGGCGACACCCATCACCGCGTGCTGGCCAGCCGCACCACCGACGCCGGGCAAACCTGGAGCGAGCCGTACCCGCTGGAACCGGCCAACCCCAACTCGTCGCTGGCGGCGGTGGGCACCGAAGACGACGGTTTGCTGGTGGCCCTCAACGACCTGCAAGACGGCCGCTTCAAGCTCAGCCTCTACGGCACCGACGCCCAGCTCAGCCAGTGGCGCACCGTGGTGCAACTGGACCAGTCGCCGGACCCGCTGGGCGCGCCGTTCTCCCCCGAGGCCTACAAAGAGATCATCGGCGAAGGCTTCCGCGCCTCCAGCGGCGCGCAACGCTTGCCTCTGGAACAGCGCTTCCTGAGCAACCTGGATTACCGCGTGTGCAAACCCCGTGGCTGCGATTTCGAGTACGAGTACCCGTATTTCAGCCGCAGCCCGGACGGTACTTACCACCTGGTCTATTCGTGGAATAACACCTTTATCAAACATGTCAGCTTCAACGAAGCCTGGCTGGCGGAGCGTCTGTGATGGTTTCCCTGTGGCAGGCCCATTTGAGTTTTGTGTTGCTGGGGTTTGTGGCGCTGTGCGCGCTGCGTCTCACCCAGCCGTGGCGCCCGTGGCTGCTGCCGGTGTTGGTGGCGCTGAGTTTTATCCCGGTCAATGAGCTGCCGTTGGCGGCGTATGTGCGCAGCTTTACCGATGATTTGGCGATCAGCACGCTGGTGTTGCTGGCGTGGGTTGCCTTGAGCCGATTGGGCGTGGTGCAGCCGCTTGCTCGGCCGCACCGCGTGCAACTGTTGCTGTTGTTCGGTGTGCTGGCCGTGGTGCTGTACCCGGCGACGATGGGGCTGACGTATGTGGATCCGTACCGCTGGGGGTTCAACCCACGGCCGATGATTGTGTGGGTGGCGGCGTTGACACTGCTGATGCTGGCCCTGCGCAACACGCTGGTGGTTTGGATGCTGGCGGTGGGCACGCTGGCGTTTGCGCTGCGGCTGAAGGCGTCGGAGAACTACTGGGATTATCTGGTCGATCCGCTCCTGGCGACCTACTGCGTCATCGCCGGATTAATGCAGATCAAACTGTGGGAGCGGGCTTGCCCGCGATAGCGGTGTATCAGCCACCGCTGCTTCAACTGAACCACCGCTATCGCGGGCAAGCCCGCTCCCACATGGGCTTTGCGTCGATTTAAGGAATGGGAAAAAAAATGACTGCGTTGCAATCACGCCGCCTGCGCTACGGCGTAGGCGCGATCGGCTTGGTGTTTGTATTGCTGGCGGCGTTGCGGCTGGTGTTTGTGCTGGGCTTTTCCGGCCTGCCGCTAAACACGCCGCACCTGTTGGAAACCCTCGGCATCGGCCTGCGTTTCGACCTGCGCCTGGCGGTGCTGCTCCTGCTGCCCCTGGCCGTGCTGGCCTGGCTGCCGCGCTGGAACCTCATCACCCTGCCCGCCCTGCGCTGGCTGGCGCGCGGTTATCTGGTGGTGGCCTTGGCCGTGGTCGGCCTGGTCTACATCATCGACTTCGGCCACTACGCCTACCTCGGCGTACGCCTCAACGCGACGGTGTTGCGTTACCTGCAAGACGCGCAGATTTCCCAGCAGATGGTGTGGGAAACCTACCCGGTGCTGTGGATAACGGCCTGCTGGCTGGCGGCGGTGGCGCTGTGGGTGTGGGCACTGGTGTGCCTGGAGCGCTTGACCCTGGATCGACCGGCCCGCCCCATGCGCAAATGGGCGCTGGTGCCCATCTGTGTGATCGGCGTTATCGCCGTGCTGCTGGCCCTGCTCGGCCGCGTCGCCAACCTCAACCTGGAAAACCCGGTGCCCCTGCGCTGGAGCGATGCGTTCTTTTCCGGCAACAGCCAATTGGCCGCCGTGGGCCTGAACCCGGTGCTGTTTTTGTACGACACCGTCAAGGTCGGCCAATCGCAATTCGATGAACACAAGGTGCGCGAGCACTACCCGCAAATTGCCGACTACCTGAGCGTTGATCTACCCGATTCACAAGCACTGAATTTCATCCGCGAACAAGGCGTACAGCCCTATCGGCTGGCCGGCGAACGCCCGCCCAACGTGATTTTCGTGATGCTCGAATCCCTCGGCACCAGTGCCGTCGGCGCCTACGGCAACCCGCTGAACCCCACGCCGAACCTGGACAAACTGGCCACGCAAAGCTGGTTCTTCAAACACTTCTACGTGCCCGTCACCGGCACCGCCAAAACCGTGTGGGCCAGCATCAGCGGCGTGCCGGACGTGACTCGCCAGGAGACCGCCACGCGCAACCCGCTGATCACCCGGCAACACACGCTGATCAACGCGTTCGCGGGGTACCAGAAGTTCTACATGATCGGCGGCAATGCCGGCTGGGCGAACATCAACGCGCTGATCCGCCAGAGCATCGACGGTGTGCAGCTCTATGAAGAAAGCCACTGGCGCTCGCCGCGGGTGGATGTGTGGGGCATTTCCGACCTGGACCTGTTCAAGGAAGGCGACCAATTGCTGCGCGCCGTGCCAAGGGACCAGCCGTTCTTCGCCTACCTGCAAACCTCCGGCAACCATCGACCGTTCACCATCCCCCAGCACAATGATGGGTTCCAGGTCGCCGACGTGACCCTGGAACACGTCCAGGCCGCCGGTTCACGCAGCGTCGAGCAGTACAACGCGGTGCGCCTGCTGGACTACAACATCGGTCGCCTGATGGAGATCGCCAAGGCCGGCGGTTGGTACGACAACAGCATCTTTGTGTTCTTCGGCGACCACAACACGCGCATCAGCCAGATCCCGCACATGGCGCCGGCCTTTGAACAGCTGGGTTTGGAGAGTAATAACGTGCCGCTGCTGATCCACGCCCCCGGCCTGGCGCCACGGGTGATCGAGGAAGCCGTGGGCCTGGCGGACTTGCTGCCCACCGTGGCCGGCATGGCGGGCATGCCGTTTCGCAATGGCGCGCTGGGCCGCGACATCCAGCAGCCCGCGCCCGAGGGCGAACGCGTGGTGCCGCTGGTCCTGCGCGAAGGCACCTTCCCCATCATCGGCGGCGTGACCCAACACTTCCTGTTGCAGATGCAGCACGACGGCAGTTCACCGACCCTGCATGACCTGGCCTCGCCAACCCCGCGCGAGGACGTGGCCGCGCAGCATCCCCAAGAGTTTCAGCGCTTGCAGGGGCTGACCCGGGGGCTGCATGAAAGTGCGCGGATGATGTTGTTCAGGAATGTGCGCGAGTGACTACTTGGGCTGGAAGGTTTCGAGGTAGGCCAGGATGTTGTCGATCTTTTCCGGGTCGCTGATGCCCCAGAAGATCATCCGCGTGCCGCTCACGACTTTTTTCGGCGCCTCGATATAGGCGGCGAGCTTGTCGCGGGTCCAGACCACGCCGGAGTTTTTCATCGCGTCGGAGTATTGATAGTCGGTGGTGGTGCCGGCAGGTCGGCCGATGATGCCGTTCAACTCCGGGCCAAACCCGCCCCGCGCGCCTTCGCCGACGCTGTGGCAGCCGCCGCAGGTCTTGGTGAAGAGTTTGCCGCCCGCCTCGGCATCGCCGGCCGCGAAGGCGGGGCTGGTGCCGAGGATCAGGGCGAGGGTGATCAAGGTGTACTTCATGCTGGGCTCCCCTTCAGGTGTCGCGGGGGATTATGCCTGTTTGTCAGGAACGCATGCCCATCCAGATCACTTGCGGGAGAGGCCGTGAGGTGGGCGGAGCATCCAGCAGCAGTATTCTTATGACCACCCATCGCCCCAAACACATCCAATCGAACCTATGCAGGCGTGTTCTACTCCACCCCTATGAACCCTGATGGTGGAGTAAGGATCATGGCTCAGCCATCGATTTTAGTGCTGGAAGACGACGAGATCATTCGTTCGTTAATGGTGGATGTGCTGGAGGAATTCGGGGCGTTGGTGACGTCGTTTCCTTCGGCGGATGAAGGGATGATTTACCTGGAACGAGGCGATGAGCCGGTGGACCTGATTGTCAGTGATATTCAGATGCCGGGTTTGCTCAACGGTTATGACCTGAGTCGAGTGGTGGCTCATCGCTGGCCGGGGGTGCCGGTGTTGCTGACGTCCGGCAATACCAAGCTGGCGGCGCAACTGGGTGGTTCCGTACGGTTTCTGCCCAAGCCGTGGAGCGCCGAACATTTGCTGGAACAGGTGCAAACGGCGCTGACCCCGCAGGGGCCGTCCATGCATTGATAGCTTCACGACATCACCCAAACCGAACTTCGCGACACGCTCTACGGTCATTAATGAGGCATGGAGCGACTTTTCTGATCCGCTGGTCAGCCTTTTCGCCTTGTGCGCACAGCTGACGGCCTTGAGGTGTGTAGAATCGTCGCCCATTTCCACGCGTCATTCATGGCCGGAAGGCCCACAGTTCGAGCTTATTGAATGCATTCACAGGCCCCTGACGTTGGTGCGCCCACCTTGCTGGAAGCGTTGCGCACAGGCACTGCCCTGCTGCACGTCGCGCTGGAGAAACGCCTGCCGTTTTTCTCCGAGCGCCTGGATGCCGAGTGGTACGGGCGCCTGCTTCGAGCGTATTACGGCTTTTACGCGCCGATGGAAGCAGCGCTGTATGACATTGGCTTGATCCCGGAAGGATTCGACCCAGTGCTTCGCGTGAAAACGCCGACGCTGTTGAATGATCTGCGCGCCTTGGGCCTGAGTGACACAACCCTCTGCGCCCTGCCCAGCTGCGACGCACTCCCGACGTTTAACACCCCCGAAGCCTGCCTCGGCGCCCTGTATGTACTGGAAGGCGCGACCCTGGGCGGCCAGGTATTGCGCCGGGAAATGGCCCAGCGTCTGGACCTGGACGCCGAAAACGGCGGCGCGTTTCTCAATGTATACGGCGCCGAGACCGGTCGGCGCTGGAAGGATTTTCTCGATTACCTGGGCCGTCAGCCGCTGGATGCTTGTGCAAAACAGCGCGCGGTAGCGGCAGCCCGTTCAACATTCAGCTGTTTTGAGCAATGGCTCGACAGCCAGGAGGTACTGCTATGAAACCCGAAGATTTTGAAGAGCTGCTTGCCAACTGTGCCGACGAGCCCATTCGCTTTCCGGGGGCGATCCAGCCTCACGGCGTGCTGCTGACCTTGTCGGAGCCAGACCTTACGATCATCCAGGTCAGCGCCAACGTCGGCACCTTGTTCGGCCACACGCCCGAGGCACTGCTGGGCCAGCCGCTGCACACGCTGATTGGCAGCGAACAAGCCCAGGCTGTTGCGGCCATGGCCGAAAACAACACGTTTTTCGATGCCCCACCGCTGCACGTGACCTTCAACGGCGCGGAGTTCGAAGGCTTGCTGCATCGCCATCAGCACGTGCTGGTGCTGGAGTTCGAACCGCTGCTCAGGGATTTCCGCCCACGGGCGTTGAACGGTCGCACCAGTGACCTGGGCAAGATGCTGCAACGTTTGCAGGCGGCGAAAACCCTGCAAGCGCTGTACGAAATCAGCGTGAATGAAATCCAGGCCATGACCGGTTACGACCGCGTGCTGATCTACCGCTTCGAAGACGAAGGCCATGGCCAGGTGATCGCCGAAGCGTCGGCGCCGAGCATGGAGCTGTTCAACGGGCTGTTCTTCCCGGCGTCCGACATTCCCGAGCAGGCCCGCGAGCTGTATCGCACCAACTGGCTGCGCATCATCCCCAACGCGGCGTATGAGCCGGTGCCGCTGCTGCCCAAGCTGCGCCCGGACACGGGCCAGCCACTGGATTTGAGCTTCGCCACCCTGCGCAGCGTGTCGCCGATCCACTGCCAGTACATGCAGAACATGGGCGTGCTGTCGTCCATGAGCATCTCGCTGATGAAGGGCGACAAGCTGTGGGGCCTGATCAGTTGCGGCAACCGCGAGCCCCTGTTGGTGCCCAACGACCTGCGTACCGCCTGCCAGACCATCGGCCAGGTGCTGTCGTTGCAGATCAGCGCCATGGAAGCCCTGGACCTGAGCCGCCAGCGCGAGGAAAAAGTCGAGGCCCTGGCCCTGCTGGATCAAGCGATGAAAGCGTCCGAACAAAACGTGTTCGACGGCCTGGCCCAGCGAGGCCAGTTGCTGATGGACCTGACCCTGTCCGGTGGCGTGGCGATCATCGAAGACAAGCAACTGCACCGCTACGGCAACTGCCCGGAGCCGGCGCAGATTCGCGCCTTGCACAAGTGGCTGCAAGAGAGCGGCGAGCCGGTGTTTTCCAGCCATAACCTGGCCTCGGTGTACCCGCCGGCGGCCGAGTTCCAGCAGGTCGCTAGTGGCGTCCTGGCCATGAGCCTGCCCAAGCCTGTGGATAACGGCGTGCTGTGGTTCCGCCCGGAAGTGAAAGAGAACATCAACTGGAGCGGTGACCCTAAAAAACCGCTGGATCTGGAAAACTCCGACGCCGGCCTGCGCCTTCGCCCACGCACCTCGTTCGAAATCTGGAAGGTGGAAATGGCCGGCATCTCCACCAAGTGGAGCCATGGCGACCGCTTCGCCGCCAACGACCTGCGCCGTTCCGCCCTGGAAAACGACCTGGCGCGCCAGGTGCTGCGCGAGCAACAGGCGGTGCGCGCCCGTGATGAGCTGGTCGCGGTGGTTTCCCACGACCTGCGCAACCCGATGACGGTCATCTCCATGCTCTGCGGCATGATGCAAAAAGCGTTCAGCTCCGATGGCCCCCATACCTCGCGGCGGATTTCCTCGGCCATCGACACCATGCAACAGGCCGCGGGGCGCATGAATGTGTTGCTGGAAGATTTGCTCGACACCTCGAAGATCGAGGCCGGTCGCTACGTGGTCAAGCCGGTGGCGCTGGATGTCAGCCAGATCTTTGAAGAGGCCTATTCCCTGCTGGCGCCCCTGGCGATGGAGAAAGGCATCGACCTGTCGTTCAACACCGAGCCTGGCCTGCAGATCAACGCCGACCCGGAGCGCCTGTTCCAGGTGCTGTCCAACCTCATCGGCAACGCCATCAAGTTCACCCCGCGCCAGGGCAATATCGGCATCAGCGCCATGAGCAATGGCGAGGAGATCGTGTTCTCGGTGCGCGACTCCGGGGAAGGCATTGCGCCGGAGCAACTGCGGCACGTGTTTGATCGCTATTGGACCCAAACCGAAAACAACCCCACCGGCAGTGGCTTGGGGCTGTACATCACCCAAGGCATCATCCAGGCCCATGGCGGCAAGATTGTTGCGGAAAGTGAGGTGGGGCGCGGCAGTGAGTTCCGCTTTACGGTGCCCAAGGTGACTGGGGATTCCCATACCTGATGGCGTAACGTTTTGAGGCGAGGTGTTTATAGGCTAGCCGTCTCAGGCTCTGTAGGTTCGGCGGGCGTCGTGGTGGATGCAAACCAATCACGACGCCCGCCGAACCTACAGAGGAATACCTGATGGAAATTTTTTTCAGCGCTACTTCAAGCTTCGTGAACAGCATCCAGCAGACCAACAACACACCGGTGCCTCCCGCCCCCGTTCAACAGCCACAGCCCACGCAGAACGCTACCGTCGATTTCAGCGGCACAAACACGAGTAGAAAGAGCAACATGGACAGCCTGGGTGGTGGAGTGCTCCTCTGACGAGCGCCTGCAAAGGGGGCTGCTGCAAGCAGCTCCCTTTCGTACCATTTCAACAAAATACTGACATCCGCCAGGTTAACCTGCGTGTTTACCTTGCACAGGGCCTTCATCCTTATGTTTCAACCGGCCGTCCTTGCTGGACCGCTTCTGCGCCGACTCGAACCCCAACGCCTGGTGTTATGGCTGGTAGGCAGTCGCCAGCTGTCGCTGACCCTCCGACTGCACGTCATCGGGCAGCCCCTGGAGATCGTCCTGGACCAGGACCACTGCGAAGTCGTACCCGTGGGGCGTCATGCCTTCATCCACCTGATCGACGTACGGCTGGACGAAGCGCTGCCCCAGGACGTAGTCATCGGCTACGACCTGCTGATCGACGGCAGCGGCATTGCCGAGTGGGCACCGCACTTGCTGTATGGCGCGACCCCGAACTTCATTCTCCACAGCCGCATCCACCAACTGGTGCATGGCTCCTGCCGTAAACCGCACCACCGTGCCGACGAAGGCCTGCTGTGCGTAGACCGCCTGCTGGCCAGCGCCCACACCCCGGCCGAACGCCCGGCCCTGTTGATGATGAGTGGCGACCAGATCTACGCCGACGATGTCGCCGGGCCGATGCTGCGGGCGATTCATGCGCTGATCGAGCGGCTGGGCCTGTTCGACGAATCCCTCGACGGTGCCGTGGTAGAGGACAGCTCTAGCCTCTACGGGCATCGTGCCAGCTACTACCATCGCGCCGACCTGCTGCCGGCGCTGGACAGCAACAAGACCCTGCGCGAGCGTTTTTTTGGCGGCGTAAAGAAGCCGATCTTCACCAGCAGCACCGCCGACAACCACTTGGTGACCTTCGCCGAAGTCATCGCCATGTATTTGTTGGTGTGGTCGCCCACGCCCTGGACGCTGATCACCCTGGAACCGCCGCAACTGAGCGTTGAAGAACAACAGCGTTATGCCCGCGAACAGGTGCAGGTCGAGCGCTTCCGCGATGGGCTGCCGGGGGCCGCGCGGGTATTCGCGCACCTGTCCACCCTGATGATCTTCGACGACCACGACATCACCGACGACTGGAACCTCAGCGCCCAGTGGGAAGAAACCGCCTACGGCCACCCGTTTTCCAAGCGCATTATCGGCAACGCATTGCTGGCCTATCTGCTGTGCCAAGGCTGGGGCAACCAGCCGGATGCCTTCGGCGAGCTGCTGGGCCAGGTCCAAGCACTCACCACCGAGACCCAGGGCAATCACCTCGACGCGAACAAACAGGATGCACTGCTCGAAGCCCTGCTGAAATTCCAGCACTGGCACTACGTACTGCCCACCACGCCCGCCCTGGTGGTGCTCGATACCCGCACCCGCCGCTGGCGCAGCGAGTTCAACCTTACGCAACCCTCCGGCCTGCTGGACTGGGAAGCCTTGAGCGAACTGCAACAGGCACTGCTGGATCATCCGAGCGCAATCATCGTTTCGCCCGCGCCGATCTTTGGCGTGAAGCTGATCGAGACCATACAAAAGGTGTTCAGCTGGTGCGGCTACCCGCTGCTGGTGGACGCCGAAAACTGGATGGCCCATCGCGGCGCGGCCCAGGTGATCCTCAATATCTTCCGCCACTCCCGCACGCCGGGTAACTACGTGATCCTCTCGGGGGACGTGCACTACTCGTTTGTCTACGAAGTGCTGATCCGCCACCGCAACGCCGGCCCGAAGATCTGGCAAATCACCAGCAGCGGCATCAAGAACGAATTCCCGCCACGTTTGCTGGAATGGTTCGACCGCCTCAACCGCTGGCTCTACTCACCGCGTTCGCCACTCAACTGGTTCACGCGCCGGCGCACCATGCAGGTGGTACCGCACATCCCGGAGCACGCCGAAGCGGGTGAACGGTTGTGGAACTCGGCGGGGATTGGCCAGGTGTTCTTCAACGAACAGGGCCAGCCTGAGGCGATTTACCAGCACAACGCGGATGGGACGCCACGGACGAGGATGGTGGCGCCGCAGTAAACGTTCCTACGCATGCAAAGCCACCTTCGTACCTTCTTTTCAGAATTATCATAAACACTTATTTTTTCTGAAATTTTTTGAAAATTTCCAACCCCCGCCGTTCACAAAAAAAGTGCCAGGCTCTTACCGCTCTTTGCGAAAAGCCCCATCAATCGCCGATTGCCACATGAACCTATTTTGGTGCACCCTCTGTGAACGACATACATCTCGTGTTGAACGTCGCTTTTTTCCGAACGGAGGCTGGCAACGAGCCCGTGCGTGAATGGCTGATGGAACTACCCAGGGAGTCAAGAAAACGCATCGGCACGGACATCAAGTCGGTCCAATTTGCATGGCCGCTGGGGATGCCGCTGGTTCGAAAGCTGGAGCATCGGCTCTGGGAAATCCGAACCGACCTCGGTGAAAACATTTCGCGGGTCATTTTCACGTTGGTTGATAGCGAAATCGTGTTACTGCACGGCTTCATCAAAAAGACTCAGAAAACACCGCAGGTCGAATTAGCTACCGCCAGACAGCGTAAAAGCAAGCTATGAGGAACACCCCATGAACAAACACATTGGCTCCAACTTCGATGATTTCCTCAACGAGGATGGCCTGATCGAAGAAGTCTCTGCTGGCGCATTGAAACGCGTTATCGCCTGGCAGTTGGCAGAGGCCATGAAGTCGCAAAAGGTCAGTAAAAAAGCCCTGGCGGAACGCATGCATACCAGCCGCACGGCCGTAGATCGGGCACTGGACCAAAATGATGCAGGCATGACACTGGCCACTTTGGCGAGTGCGGCAAGAGCATTGGGCCATCGTGTGGAAGTACGCCTGGTGCCAGACTCCGATACAGACACGATGATAGCCCATCGCTACCCCCACTAAAGCACCTCCCCCACCCTATTCAAACCCCGCAAGCCGCGATGTACAGTAGCCCCAGCCACGGAGTATCGGCGTCAACCATGACTGGCCTTGGAAGCCAGCCCACGCAGGAAGCGCATATGGACGATACATCCAGCAGCAAGCCGATGAAGAATGACTTTGCCGACCTGAACGCCGACATGCTGCACGCGGTCATGGAGTTGGTCAGCGACGGGATCTGGGACTGGAACGCCAACACCGGTTTTGTGTACCGCAACCCCGGCTGGTACGAAATGCTCGGCTACCCCCGCCACTCCCTGGATAACAGCGTGTTCACCTGGGAGAACGTGATCCATCCCGAGGATTACCCCCAGGTGATGACGGTGTTTGACAACTACATCCACCAACACGCCCCGCACTACCAAGCCGAGTACCGCTGCCGCAAAGCCGACGGCACTTACCTGTGGATCGAAGACCGTGGCTACATCGTTACGCGCAACCCCGACGGTTCGGTCGCGCGCATGGTTGGCGCCCATCGCGATATTCATACGCGTAAATGCTCACTCGAGCAGTTGGAACGGCGCAATCAATCCCTTGAAGCCCTGGTGGCCGAGCGCACCCGTGAACTGTCACGGGTCAACCAACAGCTGCAGCTGCAACTGGACGAAAATCGCTCGCTGGCCGAGCGCGACACGCTCACCCGCGTGGCCAACCGCTATCGCCTGGAAAAAGTGCTGCTGGAAGAATGCGACCGCGCCGAGCGTTTCCGCCTGCCGCTGGCACTGGTGGCCATGGATATCGATGATTTCAAGCCGATCAATGACCGCTACGGCCACGCCGTGGGCGATCAGACGCTGGTGCAGGTGGTCGAAAACCTGGAAACCTGCCTACGCCCTGCCGACCTGCTGGCGCGCTGGGGCGGTGATGAGTTCATGGTGGTGCTGCCTCAAGGCAACCTGGAAACGGCAAGGGCACTGGCCGAGCGCATTCGCGAAAAGATCGCGCAGATGCCCACCCTGGGCAGCTTCAACGTGAGCCTGAGCCTGGGGGTGGTGCAGCGTCACCCCGGCGAGTCTCCGGCGGCGCTGATGGCGCGGGCCGATCAGGCGTTGTACCGGTCCAAGGCGGCGGGCAAGGATGTGGTTTCGGAGTAGATCAGCCGGTATCTCTATTGGCTGTAGTGCCGCCATCGCGGGCAAGCCCGCTCCTACAGGGAATTGCGGTCAAACTGTGGGAGCTGGCTTGCCTGCGATGGCGTCAGTATTGACGCCCAAGTACTTACCTGACCGGCGGCGCGTACTGGATGCCGCCGTTGTTCCACAGCGCATTGAGCCCGCGCTTGATCTTCAGCACGCTGCCCTGGCCGATGTTGCGCTCGAACACTTCGCCGTAGTTGCCCACCTGCTTGACGATCTGCACCACCCAATCCCTGCGCAGCTTGAGGTCCTTGCCGTACTCGCCGTCGGCGCCGAGCAAACGGGCGACGTCCGGGTTCTTGGTGGTCTTCGCCTGTTCCTCGACATTCTGCGAGGTGATGCCCATTTCTTCGGCATTGAGCATGGCAAACAGGGTCCACTTGACGATGCTGAACCACTCGTCATCGCCCTTGCGTACCAGCGGGCCCAGGGGTTCCTTGGAGATAATCTCCGGCAACACCACAAACTCGTCCGGGTGAGCCATCTTGATGCGCTGGGCGTACAGGCCCGACTGGTCGGTGGTCAACACGTCGCAGCGCCCGGCTTCAAGGCCCTTGGCGCTTTCATCGGCGGTGTCGAAGGTGATCGGCGTGTACTTCATGCCATGGGTGCGGAAGGAAGTAGTCGGCGACGTTGAGCTCGGTGGTGGTGCCCGCCTGGATGCACACGGTGGCGCCATCCAACTGCTTGGCCCCGGTCACCCCCAGCTTGTTGTTCACCAGAAAGCCGATGCCGTCGTAGTAGGTCACACCGGTGAACACCAGGCCCATGCCCCGCATCGCGGGAGCTGGTCCAGGTGGTGTTGCGCGAGATCAGGTCGATTTCGCCGGACTGCAACGCAGTGAAACGCTCCTTGGCGGTCAACTGGCTGAACTTCACCTTTGACGCATCGCCGAACACGGCCGCCGCGACCGCATGGCACACGTCCACATCGATGCCGGTCATCTTGCCCGTGCTGTCCGGCACGCCAAAGCCCGGCAGGCCATCACTGACGCCGCACTGGATAAAGCCTTTCTTCTGGATCGCCTCCAGGGTCACGCCCGCCTGGGCGCTCGCCGCCCAAGCGCAGGCGATGGCGATGGCGACCAAGGTGTTCTTGAGGTATTTCATGGGCAACTCTCCCTGTCGATTCTTATTGGTCGGGCAGTATCAGTCCCGTGAGCCCATTGCCACAAACGACCTTTCGGCAACAACTCGTTCCGATTTGGAATGACCCGGCGACTTTATTTCGTTTGTGCCCAGGCCCGGCGCGCAGCTTAGATAAAAAGAAGCCCGCCACCGCCGAGTCGAGGATTCATGAGCCGCGCAACCATCAGCCAATCGATTTCCATCGTCCACCCCATCACCCTCAGCCACGGCAAGAACGCCGAGGTCTGGGACAGCACGGGCAAGCGCTATATCGATTTTGTCGGCGGCATTGGCGTGCTCAACCTCGGCCATTGCCACCCCGGCGTGGTGGATGCGATTCGTGAGCAAGCGACGAAGTTGACCCACTACGCCTTCAACGCGGCGCCCCACGCGCCTTACATCGAGCTGATGGAACGTCTCACCGCGTTTATCCCGGTGGATTACCCGGTCAGCGGCATGCTCACCAACAGCGGCGCGGAAGCGGCGGAAAACGCCTTGAAGATCGTACGCGGCGCCACTGGCCGTACGGCGGTGGTCGCGTTTGACGGCGCCTTTCACGGCCGCACCCTGGCCACCCTGAACCTCAATGGCAAGGTGGCGCCCTACAAGCAAAAGGTCGGCGTATTACCCGGCCCTGTGTATCACCTGCCCTATCCCAGTGCCGATAACGACGTGACCTGCGCCGAAGCCCTGAAGGCCATGGACCGCCTGTTCAGCGTGGAAATCGACGTCAATGACGTGGCCTGTTTCATCCTCGAGCCGGTGCAGGGCGAAGGCGGTTTCCTCGCCCTGGACAGGGAATTCGCCCAAGCCCTGCGGCGCTTCTGCGATGAGAAAAACATCCTGCTGATTGCCGATGAAATCCAATCGGGCTTTGGCCGGACTGGCCAGCGCTTTGCCTTCTCGCGGTTGGGTATCGAGCCGGACCTGATCCTGCTCGGTAAAAGCATCGCCGGTGGCGTGCCGTTGGGCGCGGTGGTCGGGCGCCAAGCGTTGCTCGACAACCTGCCCAAGGGCGGACTGGGCGGCACCTATTCCGGCAACCCCATCGCGTGCGCGGCGGCCTTGGCTACCCTTGACGCAATGAGCGATGACCACCTGAAAAGCTGGGGTGCACAACAGGAAGAAGCCATCGTCAGCCGCTATGCACGCTGGCGGGCACAAGGCCTGTCACCCTACCTGGGCCGCATGACCGGTGTCGGCGCCATGCGCGGTATCGAATTGGCCCACGCCGACGGCACGCCCGCCCCACAGCAACTAGCCCAATTGCTGGGCCTGGCGCGGGATGCCGGCTTGCTGCTGATGCCCAGCGGCAAGTCGCGGCATATCATCCGTTTGCTCGCACCGCTGACGATTGAGCCAGCGGTGCTGGAGGAAGGCCTGGATATCCTCGAGGCCTGCCTGCGGCAGTTGACCTAGTAGCGGGCATCCACGGGCTTGCCGCCGTTGGGCCAGTCCTTGACCTTGTCCGGGAAGTCCGGGCGCGGTTGCCCCGAGAAGTAGGCCGCCACGTCTACCGCGTCCTGGTCGGACAAACCGCCCTGGCCCAGCGGAAATTGCTCATGGAAGCCAATCGGCATATTGCGTTTGACGAACGCCGCCGCCGTATACGTGCGAGCCATGCCGGCGCCGATATTGAACGATTGCTCGCCCCACAGCGGCGGGTAGATCAGCTCACCGTCGGCGCGCGCCAGGCCCTGGCCGTTGTCGCCATGGCACACCGCGCATTGCTTGGCGTACACCGCCTGGCCATTGGCCAAGTCCGGCTTGATCGCCGGGTCGACCTTGCCCACGCCACGCCCGGCAACTTTGTCTTCGGGACGGGTGTTGTTTTTCATCCAGTCGAAGTAGGCGACCATCGCTTGCATATCCGCCGATTGCGGCGCGAGTGGCTTGCCGTTCATCGAGCGGCGGAAGCAGCCGTTGATGCGCTCTTCCAGGGTCACCACCTTGCCGGCACGTGGGGCGTAGCTGGGGAAGAAGGCCGACACGCCGACAAACGGCGAGCCGTCCGCCACGGTGCCGGCGTTGAGATGGCAACTGGTGCAATTGAGCGCATTGCCCACGTTGTCGGGCAGCAGCGCCTTGGTTTGCAGGTGCAGGCGCATGCCCCGCACCACTTGGTCGGCGTTGGGCGCGGCGAGCAGGTCGGCCAGGCGCGGGGTTTCGAACGCCGATGAATCGGTGGTGGCCGGGTTGAGTTGCTCGCGCAGTTTTTTCACCTGGGCGGCGCTGATGGGCGTGCCCTCGTTGCCCCAGCGCGTGCGCACAAAGCTGAGGATTTCGGCGATTTCCTGATCCGCCAGGCGGGCAAATCCGGGCATGGTGTAGACCCGTGGATGGGCGGCCGTTTGCGCGGTTTCCCAACCGGTGAGGGTGATATGCAGCAGCGACGTCGGGTTGCTGGACGCAATGCTCGGGTTGCCCGCCAGTGGCGGGAACAGGCCTTTGACGCCTGCGCCGTCGCTGCGATGGCAGTCGCTGCAGAACTGCATGTAACCCAGGCCACCACGGCTGGTGAACAGGTCCGCCGGCGGCGCAGCAGGTGCGTGGGCCACGGACGGCATCGGCAGGTCGTCTTTGCCCGGCGGCAGGGATTTGAGGTAGCGGGCGATGGCCGTGAGGTCGTCATCGCTGAAGTGCTGGGTGCTGTGGTGAATCACATCGGCCATGTTGCCGGCGACCGTGGCGAAGCGGTTTTGCCCGGTCTTGAGCAATTGCACGGTGTCTTCCACGGTCCACAGGTTGCGCAGGCTCAAGGCGCGCCAGTGCTCGACGGTTTCACCGGCCAGGTAATGCTGGCCGCTGCTGCCTTCATCGCTCAGGACTTTTTCCTGGAAGGCGATGCCGCGCGGCGTGTGACAGGAACCGCAATGGCCCAGGCCCTGGACCAGGTAGGCGCCACGGTTGAGCGACGCATCCCGCGTCGGGTCAGGTGCGAACGGCCGTTTATCGAGAAAGGCGAAATTCCACAGCGCCAGGCCCCAGGCGCTGGTTGAACGGGAAACCCATGTCCGCTTCGAGGTTGGCCTGCTGCACCGGCTCGACGCCTTGCATCAGGTAGGCGTACAGGGCACGCATATCCTCCTCGCTCATCTTCGCGTAGGACGGATACGGCATCGCCGGGTACAGGTTACCGCTCGGCGTAACGCCTTCGCGCATGACCCGGTCGAATTGCTCGAAGCTGTAGTTGCCGATGCCGGTTTCACGGTCGGGCGTGATATTGCTGGAGAAGATCCTGCCCATCGGCGTACTCAGTTCCAGCCCGCCCGCCATCACCTGGCCTTGCTTGGCGGTGTGGCAGGCGATGCAGTCGCCCAGTTGCGCGACGTACTTGCCGTGTTCGATCAGCGGGGTGTCGGCGGGGTTGGCGTGCAGGGGAAGCGCCAGACACAGCGTCGCCCCCAGCATGGCCAGGCGTGCAAGAGAAAGCGCCATCGTGTTAGTCCTTTAATCACCTGGCCTGGGGTGGTCCCCTCGGCGCAGGTCAGTTGTCGTTTTTATGGGTTCATCAGGCTTTGGCTGTTGTAACGGATTTACCGGCGGGGGGGGTTGATATGGGTCAGGGGCAAAACGATGGACAAGAGGACGAGGGCTCAACGACTATCCAGCGCTTACCTCTCTCGCACGGAAGCGCACCATGCTCGACATCCTCCAAGGCACGCCCCTCTGGGTTTACGCGGTTTACCTGTGGATTTGCTACTACGGCGTCAAGGCCTGCCTGGGCGGGCGCGAGAATCGGCGCTCGCTGCTGATCCTGCCGGTGGTGCTGGTGGTGTGGTCGCTGATGTCGCTGGCGCCTTCACTGCTGTCGAGCAGCGCCTGGGCCGGCGGCGCGGTGGTCGGCAGCCTGGTGGGGATGCTGCTGTTCAATGCCCACGGCGCCCGCCTCGACGCCCATGGCGAAACCCTGGTCCTGCCAGGCACCTGGAAGACCCTGCTGATCTCGCAGTTGTTCTTCGCCGTGAAGTATTACTTCGGCTACCAGCAGGCGGTGCATCCGTTGCTGCTGAGCACACCGGACATGGTGGCAGCCATCGGCGCGGTCTCGGGATTTACCGTAGGTCTGTTTTGCGGGCGGGCCATCACGCTGCAGCGGGCGCTTGCCGCCTTGCGCCGCGATGAGGGCAATGTGCTGCCTTGACCTGATCCCCCCACGCCTTGAAAATGCGCGACGCTTTTTTGTCTCCCGTTTACTGAAGTAGTGAAATTTCAATGTCTGATTCCCACCACGAAGAATCCGTAGTCGCCTTGCAATCCAAAGCTGAATACGAAAACGCCATCAATCTTTCACAGCATGTGCCCGCCGCCAAGATCATCAGCGAGATGGTGCTGGATGCGTTTCACACCTCCAAGGAAAGCGACCAGATCCGCGAGCTGCGCGTGGCCATCCGCCAGGCCCACGACGCCTTTGACGATGACAAAGCCTACGACCTGATGGGCCAGCTCAAGCAACTCAAGGACGCCGAAGCCGCCGACAGCATTGCCCTGGAAGACCTGAGCAGCAAGTTCTCCATCAGCCGCATCCTGTCCAGCTTCAAGGACGACCCCGAGTTCCAGGAGCTGGTCTACGGCCTGGCGTTGAAAGTGCTGAACCAGAGCCACCAGGCCATCAGCAACCCAAGCGCCGGCAAGAGCAAGGCCTCCCGTCCGAAGAAAGAAGCCGAAGTGTTTGTAATCAGCAAGGACGGCATCAGCGTCACCCTGCCATTGCGTACACCGCGCTCGAAGCTGAACGTTGATCGCGAGGCGTTCGAATTCCTCGGTTTCAGCTTTGTCGGTGAAGGCGATGAAGCCGAGCTGGAAGTGGAAAGCTTTGTGGACAACACCGGCGCCGAGCAGCCGCTCAGCCGCAAGACGGTGATTGCTGCGCTGCAGCAGCAGAGTGCGTTTGAGGGTTACAGCATCGCGCAGCAGTAACGCTTAGCCCGCAACACTGTTGAACCCAATGTGGGAGCTGGCTTGCCTGCGATGGCATCACCTCAGTGCAACTGATGTACCGAGGTGTCCGCATCGCAGCGATGCGGCGACCCGACAAGCCAGCTCCCACACAAGCCCGCTCCCACATCTGTTTTTGTAGCGGATTACACAGCCCGCACATCCTGCGCCTCAAACGCCTGCCGAAACCGCTGCATATCCTGCTTGTTCCCCACCGTCACTCGCACCCACTGCGGCCAGTTTTTCCACACCCGCCCGACCATCACGCCCTGCTCCGCCAAGCGTTCGATGACCTGTTCGGCCGGTTGCTTCACGTCAATCATGAAGCAGTTGCTCTGCGACACGGTGCAAGTAAAACCACGCCCCTTCAGCCAGGCCACGGTCTCGTCGCGCAGTTGCGCATTGAGCGCCTTGCGCTGGGGCAGCAGCTTGACGTCTTCCAGGCTGGCCTTGGCACCAAGCAGGCCGGAACCGGCCGGGACGTTGTCGCCGCCGAACACCGCCAGTTGTTCCAACAAGGCCGGATGGCCGATCGCCAGGCCCACACGGGCGCCGGCCATGCCGTAGATTTTCGAAAAAGTGCGCAACACCAGCAGGTCATCGTGGTCCTTGACCCAACTGATCACGCTGGGGGCGTCGGAGAAGTCGATGTAGGCCTCGTCCACCACCAGCACGCTGCCCTTGGGTTTGTTCGCAAGGGCCTGGCGGATCGATTCGGTGGGGGTCATGGTGCCCGTGGGGTTGTTGGGGTTGCACAGGTAGAGCATGCCTGCCTGGGGATCGGCCGCCAGCATCGCGGGCACGTCGTGGGCGTGTTCGGCGTTGAGGCTGACCTCCTGCACCGGCGCCTTGCGCGACTCGGCCGCCTGGCGCGGCACTTCGTAGGACGGCGTGGCCATCACCAGGCCACGGCTTTCGTTGGTGAACGCCAGCACCGCAAAGCGCAGGGCCGCCATGGAGCCGGCAAACACCGCCACCTGGTCCTCGGCAATCCCTTGCTGCTGGGCAAACAGCCCGGCCAACGCGTACATGTGGCCGTAGGGATACAACCCGGCCGTGGCAATGCCGCGCTGCATCGCCTCACGCGCCGCGCCTGAGGGGCCGTAGGGGCTTTCGTTGTAGTTGAGCCGCACCTTGTCCGCCTTGCCCGGCTTGGGGCTGGCCACCGCCCAATCCAGGCGCCCCAACAATGGCAGGGCAGCGCCCACGGCGAGAAGGGACCGACGACTAACGCTGACCATGGGGTAACTCCTTGTAAGGCGGGGATGGATTCGCACAACTCGTACAGAGGGGTATGACGAGAAAAGCGTAGTCCGATTTAACCGCGCGCCCAAGAAAAAGCCCCGCGCTTCTGTCGAAGGCGGGGCTCTTTCACTGCGGGACCACTCAGTGAGCGTAGGTCAGCAACAGCTCTTTCGGCACTTGGAAATCCAGGGACATCATCACGCTGAGCGCGGTGATGGTGAAGATCGAGAACACGAACAGCTTGCGCGCCCAGACGGTGTCATCCACCGCCTTGTAGCCGGTCCAGGCCATGTACAACCAGTACATGCCCATGGCGGCAGCGACGGCGAGGTAGCTCATGCCGGCGTAGCCACTGAAGGTCAACATCAAGGTCGCCACAAGGAAGGCCAGGATGTACAGCAGGATGTGTTTCTTGGCCACCTGGATGCCACGCTTGACCGGCAGAACCGGAATCGACGCAGCCAGGTAGTCATTGAAGCGGAAGATCGCAATGGCGTAGGAGTGCGGCATCTGCCACAGGCTGAACATCACCAGTAGCGTCAGCGCGGCCATGTCGAAGCTATTGGTCACAGCCACATAACCAATCACCGGCGGCATCGCCCCCGACAGACTGCCCACCAGCGTGCCGTGAACCGACTTGCGCTTGAGGTACAGGCTGTAGAGGCCGACGTAGATGACAAACCCGATCACGGCAAACAGCGCCGCCAGCGGGTTGGCCACCTTGTACAACAACGCCACGCCGGCAACACCGAGGACGGTCGCATAGATCAGTGCCAGTTTCAGGGAGATAAGGCCCTGGACCAGCACGCGATTCTTGGTGCGCTCCATCTTGATATCGATGTCACGGTCGATGCAGTTGTTGAACACGCAACCGGAAGCAACCACCAGGGACGTACCGATCATCGCAGCCAGGAAAATGGCCAGATCGACATGTCCCTTGGAGGCCAGGAAGAAACCGCCCGCCACAGAAAGCACGTTACCGAAAATGATCCCCGGTTTGGTGATTTGGATAAAGTGCTTAAGCGACATCGGGTCTTACCTCACTTCGCCATCATGAACGTATGGATGCTGAACATGATCCATATCGACAGGCCAACCAGCAGCAGGATTACCAACCCTGCGAACACAAACGCAATCACGTTATCGCGCTGCTCTTTGGAACGATCCAGGTGCAGGAAGTACACCAGGTGAACCAGAACCTGAATCACCGCGAATGCCAGCACGATCATCAAGGTGATCGATTTCGGCAGGGTCGGGTACATCACCAGACCAAACGGGATGAGCGTCAGGATTACCGACAGGATGAAGCCGATGGCGTACGACTTGACGCTGCCGTGGCTCGAATCATGGCTGTCATGGTCATGGGAGTGTGCATTAGCCATTACAGAGTCCCCATCAGGTAAACAACGGTGAAGACGCAGATCCAGACCACGTCCAGGAAGTGCCAGAACAGGCTCAGGCAGCTCAGGCGAGTCTTGTTGGTGTTGGTCAGGCCGTGTTTATTGACCTGATACATCATCACCGCCATCCACAGCAGGCCGGCCGTTACGTGCAGACCGTGGGTGCCTACCAGCGTGAAGAACGCGGACAGGAAGCCACTACGGTGCGGACCGTAGCCTTCGGAGATCAGCAGGTGGAACTCGTTGATCTCCATGCCGATGAAGCCCAGGCCGAACAGGAAGGTCAGGCCCAACCAGCTCAGTACGCCTTTCTTGTTGCCCTTGTAGAAGGCCAACATGGCGAAGCCGTAGGTGATCGAACTGAACAACAGCAAGGCGGTTTCACCGAGCACGTAAGGCAGTTCGAAGATGTCGTGGCCCGACGGGCCACCCGCTACGTTGTTTACCAGTACCGCGTACACCGCGAAGATCGACGCAAACAAGATGCAGTCGGTCATCAGGTAGAGCCAGAAACCGAAAACGGTCATCGGCCCCGAGTCGTGGTGATGGTCATCGTGCCCATGGTCATCGACATGGGCGTGTCCAGCATTGGTCACTAAGTTCGACATGGTTTAAGCCTGTTCCAACGAGGTTTCAACACGGTTGGCCGGGATCTTCTTCTCGGCTACCAGGCGAGCGTGCTGCTCGGCTTCGATGCGTTCGATCTCTTCGACCGGCACCATGTAGCCTTGATCGTCACGGGCTGCGTGAACGATGAAGTAACCGATAGTGCCAACCAGGCTCGCGATTGCCAGCCACCAGATGTGCCAGATCATCGCGAAACCGAACACGGTCAACAGCGCACCCATCACCACGCCAGTGGCGGTGTTGCTTGGCATGTGGATCGGTTCGTACTTGGCCGGCTTCTGGTACGCAGTACCGTCTTCCTTGGCTTCGGTGAACGCATCAATGGTGTTCGCAGTCGGGATCACGGCGAAGTTGTAGAACGGTGGTGGCGACGAAGTCGACCATTCCAGGGTGTGGCCATTCCATGGGTCGCCGGAGTCGCAAGCGTTCTGCTTACGGTCACGGATACTCACGTACAGCTGGATCAGCTGGCAGGCGATACCGACCGCGATCATGATCGCACCGAACATGGCAACGTACAGGTACGGTACCCACTCAGGGTTGGTAGTAGCGTTCAGACGACGGGTCATGCCCATGAAGCCCAGTGCATAGAGCGGCATGAACGCGACGAAGAAGCCCGAGATCCAGAACCAGAATGCAGCCTTGCCCCAGCCTTCGTGCAGCTTGAAGCCGAACGCTTTCGGGAAGTAGAAGCTGAAACCAGCGATGTAACCGAATACCGCACCACCGATGATCACGTTATGGAAGTGCGCGATCACGAACAGGCTGTTGTGCAGGACGAAGTCAGCACCCGGGATGGCCAGCAGTACGCCAGTCATGCCGCCGATGGCGAAGGTCACCATGAAGCCCAGGGTCCACAGAACCTGGCTGGTCATGCGCAGACGACCGTGGTAGATGGTGAATAGCCAGTTGAATAGCTTCACCCCCGTCGGGATGGAAATCAGCATCGTCGCCAGGCCGAAGAAGGCGTTGACGCTGGCCCCCGAACCCATGGTGAAGAAGTGGTGCAGCCAAACCATGAAGCCCAGTACAGAGATTGCGCCCGATGCGTAAACCATCGAGTGGTGACCGAACAGGCGCTTGCCGGTAAAGGTCGAGATCACTTCGGAGAAGATACCGAACGCTGGCAGGATCAGGATGTACACCTCAGGGTGACCCCATGCCCAGAACAGGTTCACGTACATCATTGGATTGCCACCAAGTTCATTGGTGAAAATGTGGAAATCCAGGTAACGGTCAAGCGACAGCAGCGCCATGGTGGCGGCCAGGATCGGGAACGAAGCCACGATCAGGACGTTGGCCCAGGTGCAGGTCCAGGTGAAGATCGGCATGTCCATCAGTTTCATGCCAGGGGCGCGCATTTTCAGCACGGTGGCCAGGAAGTTGACCCCCGTCAGCGTCGTCCCGAGTCCTGATAGCTGTAGGGCCCAGATGTAGTAGTCCACACCCACGCCAGGGCTGTATTGCAGGCCCGACAATGGCGGATACGCAACCCAACCGGTCTTGGCGAATTCGCCGACGCCCAGGGATACGTTGATCAGCACCACGCCGGACACCAGCAGCCAGAAGCTCAGGGAGTTCAGGAACGGGTAGGCAACGTCACGCGCGCCGATCTGCAGCGGCACTGCAAGGTTCATCAGGCCGGTGAAGAATGGCATCGCCATGAAGATGATCATGATCACACCGTGGGCGGTGAAGATCTGGTCATAGTGTTCAGGTGGCAGGTAGCCAGGCGAACCCTCGGTGGCCATGGCCAGCTGGGTACGCATCATGATGGCGTCGGCAAAGCCGCGCAGCAGCATGACCATGGCCACGATGATGTACATGACACCGATTTTCTTGTGGTCAACCGAAGTCAGCCACTCGGTCCACAGGTAGGTCCACTTCTTGAAATAAGTGATTGCCGCAAACAGCCCCAGACCACCCAGCGCGATCATGGCGATGGTAATCATCACAATCGGCTCGTGGAACGGGATCGCATCCCAACTTAATTTACCAAACATCGTTTACTCCTCTGCCCCAGCAGTTGAATGCGAGCCCGTGTCAGAACCTTCAACCGCGGCCACTTCTTTCTTCTCGTGCTTGACCGGCTTGCCTGGCTTCATACCTTCGTACTTGTCGACGATTTTCTGAAACAGGTCCGGCTCGTACGTGGAGTACAGGGCGACAGGGTTGTTCTGGCTTGGTTTGGTCAGGGCGTCGTATTCAGCTTGATCAAGCTGTTTAGGTGCGGCCTTGACTTCGGCGACCCAGGCGTTGAAATCTTCCTGGCTTGTCGAGATCGCTTTGAATTTCATGCCGGTGAAGCCAGCGCCGCTGTAGTTCGCGGAGATGCCTTCCATTACAGCTTTTTCGTTGGCGATCAGGTGCAGGCGAGTCTGCATGCCTGCCATCGCGTAGATCTGACCGCCCAGGGCTGGGATGAAGAACGAGTTCATCACGGCGTCGGAGGTGATCCGGAAGTTAAGCGGGGTGTTCTCCGGGAACTGGATCTCGTTGACGGTGGCGATACCCAGGTCCGGGTAGATGAACAGCCACTTCCAGTCCAGCGCGACCACTTCGATGTTGATCGGCTTGACGTCGGAGACCAGCGGACGGTACGGGTCCAGCTCGTGGGTCGACTTATAGGTGATGTAACCCAGGGCGATGATGATGAGGACCGGAACCAGCCACACCGCGATTTCAATCTTGGTGGAGTGCGACCACTTCGGCGCGTAGGTCGCGCTGGTGTTCGACGCGCGGTATTTCCAGGCGAAGGCGAAGGTCATGATGATCACAGGGACCACGACCAGCAGCATCAGCAGGGTAGCGGTGATGATCAGGTTTCGTTGATCCAGACCGATCTGTCCTTTAGGGTCCATCAAGGTCCACTTGCAGCCTCCCAGCATTAACAGCATGCCAATCAGCGGCAAAAAGCCTAGTAATCGGGGGTACCTGTTTTTACTCATCTCACGACCTCTAAAGCAGCTTGCGCAATGCAGTTGGGTTTTGATCGCCAACACTTCACCCTGCCAAGGGTTGGCATTTCTCTTCGATTGAATAAGAGCCTGCCCATCACGCCATAACGGCGCGTTTCACGGACCTGCGGTGAGTTCTTATTCGATTTCGTGGTTAAAGGCCTTGTTACAGACCAATTCCATTTGGTGCGGATAGTTGAAAGGCTGCCGGAACCTTGGGGTCGCACAGAGCCGTCCATCTGCCCCTCGACCGCTCCAGTGCTCAAATATTGAACAGCACCGGACATTCAGTGCGGGCGATTGTAGTTAGCTAGCGATGTATAAACCATGTCTTATAAAGAAATAATTTTTATCGATTCCAGCAACAATCCTTCACCAAAACCGCAAAGGTTCGCGATCTTATCGTGTTCGATTCTCAACAAAAAACCACAAAAATTGCCGTGTTATTGCTGGATCTGTCACAGCCCTTACGCCTTGTAAGGGCATGCAAAAGGCAGCAAAGTCCCCATAAAACAAGGCATTCGGACATCACGCAAAGGCTTGGGCGGCGTGAGGTGCGCGGCCCCGCCCAGACCACGAACTGACAGCACAAATTGCGCGTTTTAGGCAAATTTAATGGGGCAATCCGCGAGCGGGAAACGTCCTGCGGCAGCTTCCGTGTGACAACATGTCGCACGCTGCGCGCACCCGTAATTGTCCGGCGTCACGCTCCCTTCACAAAACCCTACAAACAAAAACGCCCCCGGCCTTCCCTCAGGAAGACCGGGGCGTTTTGCCCGATGGGTTCAGGCCTGGCGTTGACGGTTACGGTAAATGCCCAGGGGCACCAGGATCACGGTCAGCACGAACGCCACCAGCGCCCATTGCGCCAGGGACAGGCCCAGCACCGGCGGGTACGGCGTGCTGCAGAAACCATCGACCTGGAAGCCCAGGGGGAACACCTTGGCCAGGGGCAGGTCGTCGACGATGGGCTGCAGCACATCAATGCCACAGCTGACCTGGGGGAAGAACTGGGTGTACACATGATGGCCGGCTGCTGCGACGCCGCCGAGGGCGCTGAGCACCACCAGGCCTTCGAACAGGGTGACCGCCCCTTTACCGCGCATGGCCGCGCCGATGAAGGCGAAGATCGCGATCAGCAGCAGCGCATAGCGTTGCAGGATGCACAGCGGGCACGGTGCCTCGCCCAGCACCACCTGCATATACAGCGCACCGCCGATCAGCGCCAGGCAGATGATGCCCAGCAACACCAGAAAGCGCCGCTCCCTGCCTAAACGCAATTCGTCACTCATCTCAGTTTCCCTTTGTCTGGTCGTGCCAATGGCCGCAAGTTTACACACAGAGAGAGGTTTAAACAGAAGGGGGTTAACAGGAGATTAATCTGGAGAAATGCAAAACGAAAATGTGGGAGCCGGGCTTTTGTGGGAGCTGGCTTGCCTGCGATGCAGGCACCTCGGTGGTTCAGGTAAACCGAGGTAATGCTATCGCAGGCAAGCCAGCTCCCACATTTTTTGACCGTGTTATTCCAGCGCCGCAGCCGGGCCAAAGAACTCATACCGGCTTTGCTTCTCCGGCACACCCAACGCCTTCAGGTGGCGCTTGATCGCACCCATAAAGCCTTTTGGCCCAAGGAAGTAGGCATCGATGTCGCGCTGTTCAGGCAACCACGCCGCCAATTGTTCCTGGCTCAACAGCCCAACCTTATCCGCCGCCGGGCTCACGCCATCATCCTCGGCATAGCAATAAAAGCGCTGGAGCTGCGGGTGCTTCGCCGCCAGGCCATCCACCCAATCACGGAACGCATGCACCCCGCCATTACGCGCACAGTGGATAAAGTGCACCGGCCGCCCGCTCGCCAGCGCCGCTTCAAGCATCGGCAAGGTTGGCGTGATGCCCACCCCGCCGCTGATCAACACCAGCGGTTTGTCGCCAGCGGCCAGGGTGAATTCCCCCGACGGCGGGAACAAGTCGATGGTCGCGCCGACCGGCACTTGATCATGCAGATAGTTCGACACCCGCCCACCCGCCTCGCGCTTGACGCTGATGCGGTACTGCCCGGCATCGCTCAAGGCCGACAGGGAATAGTTGCGGCGCACTTCCTCGCCATCGAGCACCAGCTTCATGCCGATGTACTGCCCCGGCGCCGCCGCCAGGATCGGGCCGTTATCCACCGGCGCAAAGTAGAAGGAAATGATCTCGGCGCTCTCCTCCACCCGCTTGACCAGCGTGAACGCCCGCGCACCGCGCCAGCCACCGGGGGCCTGGGCTTTCTCGTCGTAGATGGCTGCTTCGGCACCGATCAGGATATCCGCCAGCTGACCATAGGCCGCGCCCCAGGCACTCATCACCTCAGGGGTGGCAATCTCGCTGCCCAGCACTTCGGAAATGGCGCGCAGCAGGCACGCGCCGACGATCGGGTAATGCTCCGGCAGGATCTGCAAGGCCACGTGCTTGTTGATGATCTTCGCCACCAAGTCGCCCAGCTGGTCCAACTGATCGATATGCCGCGCATACATCAGCACGCCATTGGCCAGCGCGCGCGGCTGGTCGCCACTGGCCTGGTGGGCCTGGTTGAACAGCGGGCGCACCTCGGGGTACTCGGACAGCATCATGCGGTAGAAATGGGTGATCAGCGCTTCGCCGCCGCTTTCCAGCAGGGGCACAGTGGATTTGACGATGGCACGGTCTTGGGCACTAAGCATGGCAGACTCCTGGGTCTTTTTACTGATTGCCTTTACCTAATCAGTATTCATGCCAAGTTATAAACCCTTATATTTCAATGACTTGAATAATATGTAGTCAGTATGACTTCCTACGCTTTATAGTCATAAGGACTACAAGGAGTCATTATGACTGCGCAATCCCTGCTCACCACCCTGCTGCCCCTGGTCGCCGACCTGTCCCGCGAACTGCCCGAAGGCGAGCGCTACCGCCGCTTGTTGCAAGCCATGCGCGCCCTGCTGCCCTGCGATGCCGCCGCGCTGTTGCGCCTGGACGGTGAGTGGCTGGTGCCGCTGGCGGTGGACGGTTTGAGCCCCGACACCCTTGGCCGGCGTTTCAAAGTCAGCGAGCACCCGCGTTTTGAGGTGCTGTTGAGCAGCCCCGGGCCGACGCGCTTTGACAGCGACAG
Source organism: Pseudomonas sp. FP453 (assembly GCF_030687495.1). NCBI lineage: Bacteria > Pseudomonadati > Pseudomonadota > Gammaproteobacteria > Pseudomonadales > Pseudomonadaceae > Pseudomonas > Pseudomonas sp. FP453. The sequence goes on from NZ_CP117435.1 coordinate 5,184,102, forward strand.
CGAATTGCCCGACCCCTACGACGGCCTGGTCGCCGGCCTGCATGGGCAGCTGGAAGTCCACGACTGCATGGGCTGCCCGCTGTTTGTCGACGACCAACCCTGGGGCCTGCTGACCCTCGACGCCCTCGACACCGAGCGCTTCGAACGGGTCGAACTGGACGCCCTGCAAGCCTTCGCCAGCCTCGCCGCCGCCACCGTCAACGTCGCCGAACGGATCGAGCACCTGACCCTGCGCGCCGAAATCTACCGCGAAGCCAGCGGCCAGCAGCACAAGGAAATGATCGGCCAGAGCAAACCCCACAAGCGCCTGGTGGAAGAGAGCAAGCTGGTGGGCGGCAGCGACCTCACCGTGCTGATCACCGGCGAAACCGGCGTGGGCAAGGAGTTGGTCGCCCAGGCGATCCACGCCGCCTCGCCCCGTGCGGACAAACCGCTGATCAGCCTCAACTGCGCGGCCCTGCCGGAAACCCTGGTGGAAAGCGAGCTGTTCGGCCATGTGCGCGGCGCGTTCACCGGCGCATTGAACGAGCGCCGCGGCAAGTTCGAACTGGCCAATGGCGGCACGCTGTTCCTCGATGAGGTGGGTGAGCTGTCCCTGACCGTGCAGGCCAAGCTGCTGCGCGTGCTGCAAAGCGGTCAGTTGCAACGCCTGGGCTCGGACAAGGAGCATCACGTCGACGTGCGCCTGATCGCCGCCACCAACCGCGACCTCGCCGAAGAAGTGCGCAACGGCCGCTACCGCGCCGACTTCTACCACCGCCTCAGCGTGTACCCGCTGCAAGTGCCGGCCCTGCGCGAACGCGGGCGGGATGTGTTGCTGCTGGCCGGTTTCTTCCTCGAACAGAACCGCTCACGCATGGGCCTGGGCAGCCTGCGCCTGACCAGCGACGCGCAGGCGGCGCTGCTGGCCTACAACTGGCCGGGCAATGTGCGCGAACTGGAACACCTGATCGGCCGCAGCGCGCTGAAAGCCCTGGGCAACTGCCGCGAGCGGCCGAAGATTCTCAGCCTCAGCGCCCAGGACCTCGACTTGCCGGACGTCACCGCGCCCGCCATTGAAGCCCCGGCCGACGTGATGCCCGTGGTAACCGGCGATTTGCGCCAGGCCACCGAGCACTTTCAGCGCCAGATCATCAGCGCCTGCCTGGAGCGCCACCAGCACAACTGGGCCAGTGCGGCCCGCGAACTGGGCCTCGACCGCGCCAACCTCGGCCGCATGGCCAAGCGCCTCGGTCTCAAATAGTGACGCGGTAACTGTGGGAGCTGGCTTGTGTGGGAGCTGGCTTGCCTGCGATAGCGGTAGGTCAGCTGTATCTGTGTTAACTGACAGGCCGCCTTCGCGGGCAAGCCCGCTCCCACACAAGCCAGCCCCACATTAGATTTGCTGTGCCTTGAGGACCGGGGTGACGGGCTTGGGCTTTCTGAACACCAACACATTCCCCAACATCACCAGCACCAACCCCACCAACGCCGGCCCAGTCCATTGGTAGCCCTCGGCAAACGCCGACACATTCAGCGCCACCACCGGGAACAGCACCGTGCAATACGCCGCACGCTCCGGCCCCATGCGCCCGACCAACGTCAGGTACGCGGTAAACCCGATCACCGAGCCCGGAATCACCAGGTACCACAACGCGCCGATGTACCGCGCGCTCCAGTCCATCTCGAACGGAATCCCACGCACCGCGCAATAGGTCGCCAACATCGCCGCCCCATAGGCCATGCCCCAGGCGTTGGTGGTCAGCGGCTTGAGCCCGGCCTTCTGTTGCAGGCTCGACAGCATGTTGCCCGCCGAGAAGCACATGGTCCCCAGCAATGCCAAACCCAACCCCAGCAAGGTCTGCGGGCTGGCGGTGTGCCCGACCAGCTCCGGCCAGAATAAAAAGCCCAAACCGGCCAAACCCAGACCGCCGCCCATCAGCACGTTGCGCGCCACCCGCTGGCCGAAAAACACCCGGGCGTTCAGCGCGTTCCACAACGTGGCCGTGGAAAACACCACCGCCACCAGGCCGCTGGGGATCCACTGGCTGGCCGTCAAGAAGCACATGAAGTTCACGCAAAACAGGCACAAGCCCTGGGCCAGGCAGATCAAATGCCCGCGCCGGTTCATCACCTGCAGCTTGCGGCTGAGCAGCAACAGCGCGAACAGCACCAGCGCGGCGAGGCCGAAGCGATAGACGATGGACACTGGGATCGCCACCACGCCCAGCTGCCATTTGAGGGCAATCCAGGTGGTGCCCCAGATCAGCACGGTGAGTAAATACAGGGAAAGGTTCATAGCGGGCTCCATCGATTGAGCCTCAGTGTCGCGCCCATCCCGGGCAAGTCTCTTGCAGATTCTTGCGCTTTTGTCGCCCAGCGGGATCACAGCGCCAGCGCCGCGGAGTAGGATGCAAGGCGTCAACGAGTGCTCACCATGCCCGAACTGGAATCCCTGCAAGTCTTCCAAGCCCTTAACCGCTCGCCCAACGCACGCCTTGAAGCCTGCGCCGAGCTCGGTGACGGTTTGTCTGCGGCCTTGTGGAGCAACCATCACGACGCCCAGGATTACCAGGCGCCGAGCCACCACACCTTGTCCTGCTACATCGGTGGGGGCACCGGTACATTCCGCCGTGACCAGCCCGGCACCAAGGGCGGCCCCGACAAGCTGTGCATCCTGCCGGCCGAGCATCAGTCGGCCTGGGTGATCAACGGCGAGATCCGCCTGGCCCACGTGTATTTCAGCCCGGAACAGTTCGCCCTCGGTTGCGTCACCTTGCTCGACCGCGAGCCGCGCACGCTGCAACTGCGCGAAAGCACCTTCCTGGAGGACGCCAGCCAGGCCCGGCGCTTCCACCAGTTGATCGCCCTCAACTGGCACGAACCCGCCGAACGCCTGCTGACCAGCAGCCTGGCCCATGAAATGCTCAGCCACACCCTGCTCAGCCAGGTCGGCGCACGCGACGGCCTACGGTTGAAAGGCGGGTTGGCGGCGTACCAGCGGCGATTGTTGGTGGAGTACATCGACCAACACTTGGAAGACCCCATCAGCCTCGGCCAATTGGCCGGGTTGTGCGCGCTGTCGGAATACCATTTCGCGCGGATGTTCCGCCAAAGCTTCGGCCTGCCACCTCATCAGTACCTGCTGGCGCGCCGCTTGACCCGCGCCCAGTCGCTGCTGCGCGGCGGCGCCCTGCCCCTGGGCGAGATCGCCCTGATGTGCGGTTTTTCCAGCGCCAGCCACTTCACCAGCCGCTTTCGCCAGGCCATGGGCGCCACGCCCGGCGAATACCGCCAGGCGTTCTGCGCCTAGACCATCAAGCCCAGCGTCTTCGCCTTGGCCACGGCTTGCGTGCGCCGCTCCACGCCGAGCTTGCTGTGGATGCGCCGCGCGTGGGTCTTGACCGTGTGCAGGGAGATAAACAGGCGGTCGGCGATTTCCAGGTTGGAGCTGCCTTGGGCAATCAGTTGCAGCACTTCCAGTTCGCGCTGGCTCAGGGGGTTTTCCGCCGTCCCGGCCGGCGACACTGGCGCTTCAAGCCCCACGTCACTCAACAACCCCGGCGAGCGCAAACGCAGCTCACGAATCGCCTGCTGCACCTGGCAACGCGCCGCCAGTTCCAAGCCGGCCTGCAACGAACGCCGCGCCAAGGCCAAGTCGCCGAGTTGCCAGGCCACCTCGCCCAGCACCAGGTGCAGTTCGGTTTCCAGGCACAACATGCCGCGCTGCTGGACGGTCGCCAGCAAGGCACTCAAGCGCTCCAGCGGTTGCTCGGCACAGCCCAGTTTGACCTCGGCCAGCACCAGCAGATATTCCAGGCGCGGTATCAACTCCAAGGTCGCCGGCGGCGCCTGCTTGGCCTGCGGCCCACGGAAATGGCGCAGCACCCGGCGCACCGCTTCCACCGTCAACTCGGCGCGGCCCTGCTGCAACCAGAAGTGCCCACTGACCAACAGCAACACCGCGCGATACACCGATTCCGGCACCAAGCGCTGCTGCATCAGCCGCTCGGCGTCACGCAGTTGGACAAAGGCCTGGGCGTAATCGCCACGGTTGGCTGCCAACAGCGCCAGGCCGAGAAAACCGTAGAGCACCCGCTTGTCCTGGCTGTGCAGGCACATCGGCAAGCCGGCGTCGAAACACTCGGCGGCCAGCACGTCCTGCCCTTGGCGCAACGCCAGATGCCCACGGCGCAAGGCAATCCGCCCCACCAGCGGCCCGGCCTTGAGGCGCTGCTTGAGCAACATCGCCTGCACCCCTTCCAGCAGGCTTTGTGCGCGGTAAGGCGCGCCACGCTGCTCCAGCAACTGGGCGTGGTCCAACTCCAGCAACGCTTCCAGCACCAACGAACCATGGGCACGGGCCAGGCACAGCGCCTCGCGGCTCAAGGCCTGGGCCACGTCCAACTCGCCGCGCAGCAAGGCCTGCTGGGTCAGCCCCGACAGGCACATCAGGCGCGATGTCCAGGCGCTGTCGGGCAACGCTTGCAGGGCTTCGAGGAAATGCTCGCGCGCGCCGTCGGCATCGCCGCGCAGGTGCAGCAACCAGCCCCACTGCGCCTGCCAGCGCCCCAGCAGATAGGCCTGTTGCGCCGCTGTGGGTTGCGGCGCAAAACGCGCCAACTGATCGATGCACAGCGCCGCCTGGTCGAAGCGCCCGGCAAACAGCAACGCCGCCGTGACCAAGCCGACCAATTGCGCCGAACCGAGCATCAATTCATCGCCATGCTGCTCATGCAGGCGCAACAGCAGCACGGCGTTCTGCTGGCGAAACAGGTCTTCGAAGCTGAAGTGCTGCAACAGGCTCACCGCCACCTCGTACTCTTCGGCCAGCAGCGCTTGCTCGAACGCCGCTTGCCAGTCCTGTTCGGCGGTGAACCACTGGCACGCCCGCCGGTGCCAGGAGCGTTTGGCTGGCCAGGGTTCATCGCGCAACAAGTGCGCCAGGGGCGGGAACACTTGCAGCCAGTCGGCGGCGTCTTCCCACGGTTGGATGTAGGCGCCGAGGGCCTGCAAGTCGTGCAGGTACTGATCGCCGTCGCCAAAGCCGAACAGGTGCTCGCACAAGCCGGCGTTGAAACGCGGCAGATGGGCGAGCACGCGCCAGGCCTCGGCGAGCTCGGCTGGCAAAGTGCTGAAGAGTTCGTGTTGCAGGTAATCGAGCAGGGTCTTGTCCGGGTGCCCGTCGCCGAGCAAGGCGATGCGCACACCGGCGCACCACCCGGCGCTGAACTGCATGACGCTGTCCACGCTGTGCCCGGGGCTCAGCAGCAGCTGGATTTCCGCCGCGCTGAAGGCCAATTCGCTGCTGCTGCATTCCAGCAATTCATCGTCGAGCAGCAAGCGCGGCCAGTTGCACAGCGGCCGGCGCCGGGCGCCGAGCCACCAGGTCAACGCCGGGCTGCTGGCGGTGAGCAGGCGGTCGAGCAACGCGTCCAGCTCGGGCGCGGGCAGGCGGCTGAAATCATCGAGGAACAACCACGCCGGGGCCTGCCAACGAGCGAGGTCGAGCAGCAGCGTGGCTTCATCGGTAAAGGTCAGGCCCAGATTCAGGGCGAGGCGCTGGCATAATTCCAGCGGGCTGAGGGTGATGCCATTGAGCGGCAGCCAATACACCTGGCAACCGTTGGGCGCCTGCAAGGCGCACTCGGCGAGCAACGCGCTCTTGCCGCTGCCGCCGGGGGCGCAGAGCAGCTTGACCCGGGCCTGCGCCGCCAACAACGGCGCGGCCAGGCGCGGGCGCAGCAGATGGTGGGCGGACAGCCGGGGCATGAATCCAGGACGGTCCAGGCAGCGTGTCATGGCGGTCATTGCTGCATCCTGCTTTTTTATTGTTATGCAACCTGATGCGTACCCTAGTCCTGTGGCTAAGGGTTGTTGAAGAAGTATTCAGCGGGGTGATTGGCGGCCATGCACAAAAGCAAATGTGGGAGCTGCTTTGTGTGGGAGCTTTGGCTTATGTGGGAGCTGGCTTGCCTGCGATAGCATCACCTCGGTCCGAACGACATACCGAGGTGTCTGCATCGCAGGCAAGCCAGCTCCCACACAAGCCAGCTCCCACATAAAGCGGCTCCCACTAGGTTGTAGAGTTGAAGAATCAGCGTACGCCTTCAGCCCTCAATGCCGCCGGGGTGTAGTCCGCCGCCTTGGCATTGAAGCCAAACACGAAGCTGCTCTTCTCCTCGTTCTTCATGCCCAGCGCGATGTAGCGCCCGGCGATGATGTCGTACAGGGTTTCCACGGTGTACGCCGGGGTCTGGTGGTTGTAGTAGAACTGCGCATGCCCTTCCGCCACCCGCCACAGTTGGCCACGGCCGTCGTAGTGATCCACCAGCGCCACTTGCCAGCTGTCTTCGTCGATGTACATGTGGCGCTTGGCGTAGATGTGCCGCTCGCTCGGCTTGACCGTGCCGACCACTTCCCACACGCGGTGCAGTTCGTAGCGGGTCAGGTCCTGGTTGATGTGGCCGGCCTTGATGATGTCGTCGTACTTGAGGGTCGGCTGGTCCAGTTTGTAGCTGTTGTAGGGGATGTACATCTCCTTCTTGCCCACCAGTTTCCAGTCGTAGCGGTCGGGGGCGCCGGAGAACATGTCGAAGTTGTCGGACGTACGCAGGCCGTCGGACGCAGTGCCCGGCCCGTCATACGCCACTTGCGGCGCACGGCGTACGCGGCGTTGGCCAGCGTTGTAGATCCACGCCAGGCGCGGTTCCTTCACCTGGTCGAGGGTTTCGTGCACCAGCAGCACGTTGCCCGCCAGCCGCGCCGGCGCGGTCACCGATTGCTTGAAGAAGGTCAGCACGTTGGCCGCCTTGGCCGGGTCCATGTCGGGGATCAGTTGCGGCACCGCCACTTCTTCTTCGAAGCGGATCGGCGTGTAGCTGCCGTTGGTCTGCGGCGTGGCCTGGGTAATGATGCGGCGCAGGTTACCGCCGTGGTAACGGGTGATGTGGTTCCACAGCACTTCCACGCCATTTTTTGGAATCGGGAAGGCGTAGTAGCGGTTGCCGGTGAAGTTTTCCAGGCCGTTGCCGTCGTTGATCGGCTTGACGTTCAGCGCACTGCGCTTGATCGACTCATAGATATCCGCCGGCAAGTTGACCGTGCGATGGGTGGTGTACACCGGGATCTTGTAGGTCTCGGGGTAGCGCTTGAACATCGCCACCTGGCCTTCGGACAGCTTGTCCTTGTACTTGTCGACGGTAGCAGCGGTGATCACGAACAGCGGTTTTTCATTGGCGAACGGGTCGGCGAGGAAGCCTTTGCTGTCCACCGCGCCGGCATTTGCAGGAATGCCGCCCGTCCAGGCCGGGATCGAGCCGTCGGCGTTGCCGGCTTTTTCGGCGCCCACCGGGGTCAAGCTGGTGCCGAGCTTGGCGGCTTCTTCGGGCGATACGGCGGCCATGACATGGGCCGCCAGCAAACTCAGAGCCAATACAGCAAGTGTCTTACGCATGGAGTCTTGTCCTTCTTTTAGCCAGATCAGAAGTTCACGCCGAAGCTGAGGGCGAGGAAGTCACGGTCGGTGAGGGTGTTGTAGTCGCCGCCGAAAAAGTCGGTGTAGCTCAGGCTGGCGGTGTAGGTGCTGCGGTAGTCCGCATCCACGCCGACGCTGATGGCCTTGGCGCCCTTGTTGAACAGGCCGTTGGGGCCGTAGCCGGCGACGTCGTGGGACCACGACAGGTTGGGCTTGAGGTTCACCCCGAAAATCGCGTTGTTGTAGTCAAGGATCGCCCGGGCGCGGTAGCCCCAGGAGTTGGCCGTGACAAAACCGTCGGTGTCACCCTGGAAGCCGTAGGCGCCGTAGACCGAGTCGCGGCCGTAACGCAGTTTGGATTTGTCTTCCAGCCCGGCGACGTGCACAAAGGCCGCTTCACCGACCAACGTCAGGCGTTCGGCGCCCAGCACCTGGTCGAAGAATTGGGTCATGGTGCTTTGGATCTGGGTGATTTCCTTGCGGCGGTAGCCTTTGTTGTCGTCGCCGAAGTTGCTGCGGATCGGTGATGCCGCTTGGCCGGCGACCGGGTTGATCAGGGCCAGGGTCAGGTCGGTGGTGTTGAGCTGCACCGGCGCGTTCGGGCGGTAGCTGATTTCGCCGGTCCACGCGGTGCCGGTGGGCAAGGTGGTGGAGAAACTGGCGCCGAACAGGCGGATGTTTTCCGGGTAGTCGAGGTAGTACTGGCCACGGCCGAGCATCAGGCTTTGGACCAGCCCTGAGCCGGTGCCGGGCGCGATGCCGTTGGCTGCGCCGGAGATGGCGCCGAGCCTGGCCAGCGTGGTGGTGTTGGTGATGGTGCCCACGGTCGGCGTGCGGCTGTGGTAGTTCATGAAGTACAGGCCGTACTCGGTATCATCCCCCAGCCAGCGCAGGGCCGCGCCGAACTGGCCGCCGTCACGGGCCTCGCGGTCCCGGGCGCGCTGCACGATCACCCCTTCACGGGTCACTTGAAAGCCCTGCCCGAACGCAGCGGCCACCGGTTGCAACGGTGCAATCGCCGGGTTGCCCACGGTGTAGTTGCCGTTGCAACCATGGGCCGCGACGTCGCCACCAAAGAAGGTGCCGCAGTTATCCAGCACGGTGTTCTGCCAGTTCAACTGGTAGAAGCCCTCCACCGTCAGTTGGTTGGTCAGGCTTTGGGAGCCGAACAGCATGTTCACCGGGATCAGCCCTTCCTTGATCTCCGCGCCGGGGCGGCGGAAGGCCGACACGTCGATGGGGTTGATGCTGTTGATGGAGTTACCGATAAAGGTGCTCTCGCCCCAGCTCACCACCTGCTTGCCCAGGCGCACGTTGCCCGGTTGGTCGCCAATGGAATAGTTGTGATAGACGAAGGCATCCAGCAGTTGATAACCGGACGAGCGCGCGCCTTCGTCGCGGTGGTGGTTGCTGATCTGTTTGAATTCGCGGTCTTCGTCCTGCAGTTCGAAGTCGTACCAGTACTTGCCACGCAAAAACATGCCGCTGTCGCCGTACTTGAGTTCCAGGTCGTGCAGGCCTTTGAAGATCTTGGAGAAGGTTTCGCCCTTCTTGAAGTTCAGCCGTCCGTCATCCCCGGTAGACGCCTGCCCGGTGCCACCATTGACGGTGCCCACCAGTTTCTTATCGGCATCGCGCATGCCCCAACTCGCGCCGACCGACAGCGAGGAGTCGAATTGCCCTTCGATCTCATCGCCAATGTTGAACGAAACAGCCTGCGCCTGCGCACAGCAACCCAGTGCAACCGCAGCGGCCAGCGCCTGAGGCGTGAAGATGGCGCGCATTGTTGTTTTTGTCATGCGTCTTCCCCGGTGAGTGACAGAAGGCCCCACCCTACTGCCGCGCATCAGGAGCGATAAGCGCACCAAGGAGGGATTCGTGTTGTCGCTCGAAAGGATGAGCGGCCGCGCAGGCCGCGGGTTTGGGCGGGGGTATGGATCGAATGGATGGTGGCTTATCAGGCCAATGGATGACGCGTCCCACTGAGCCGCTCGCGCGGGTGACGCAGAGCGTCACAGATGCATTCCCACGCAGAGCGTGGGAACGATCATTGCTGAATTGGTAACAGTCCTTGTCCTGAAGCGCTATTACTCATTTTGTTACAACCGACTATTCTTAGCGCGCTTTCAGGGCAAACAGCCCGCTTCCGCAACAGGAAGAACAGCCAGACTCAGCTGGATTGATGCCTGTTTTCAATCTGTTACCCGTGTTCACTGACGTGGATTTGTTGCTCCTTGATCCAACGTCTTACTTCGGCCGCTGCCTATGCAGCGGCCTTTTTTATGCCCGCAATAAAACGGGGCGCCGTCAGCGCCCCGCAGTATTCAATGTTTTTACAGCAACGATCAGAGGCTGTACTTCTGCAAGTTGGCCATCATTTCCTTCAGGGCCTCGATGTTGTCCTTGGGGTGAGCAGCGCCTTCGAAGTCGCAGATCTGTTGCCAGTGCGCGGCCACGTCGTCGGGCGAGAAGCCCGCTTCCGGGTCGAACCCCACACCCAGGCTGCGCTCCCAGCGGGTCTTGCCGATCCAGCCGCCGCCCACTTCGAACAGGCCGGCGGTTTCCTCGCACGCCTCGCTGCCCAGGTACACCACCAGCGGGCTGACCAGCTCCGGCTTGAGGCGCTCGAACACCTGCGGCGGGATCAGGCCTTCGGTCATGCGCGTGCCGCCAGTCGGGGCGATGGCGTTGACCAGGATATTGTTCTTGCGCCCTTCCAGCGCCAGGGTGCGGGTCAGGCCATACAGGCCGAGCTTGGCCATGCCGTAGTTGGACTGGCCGAAGTTGCCGTAGATGCCCGAGGTGGAGGCGGTGAAGATCACCCGGCCATAACCTTGCTCGCGCATGTGCGGCCAGGCGGCGCGGGTGTGACTTTGTAGGCGCCTTCGACATGCACCCGGTAAACCAGGTCCCAGTCGCTGTCGTCCATTTTGTGGAAGGTCTTGTCGCGCAGGATGCCGGCGTTGTTGACCACCACGTCGATGCGGCCGAACACGTCCAGCGCGTGCTGCACGATCTTGTCACCGTCGGTGACAGAGTCATGGTTGGCTTCGGCAGTACCGCCAGCGGCGGATTTCCGCGACCACGCGGTCGGCCGCCGAGGCATTGGCGCCTTCGCCCTGGGTCGAGCCGCCCAGGTCATTGACCAACACCTTGGCGCCGTGCCGGGCGAACAGCAGCGCATGGGCCCGGCCCAACCCGCCGCCGGCACCGGTGACGATCACGACCTTATCCTGGAACTGCACTGACTCACTCATACCGAACTCCGCTGGCGACAATGGGAATGGGTTGAGTGTCAGGCACGGGGCGTTTGGTCACAATAAAGTCAGCCAGGGCTGAATGGTGCGCGATAAGGCTGGGGGATGATGGCTAATGAGTCGAAGCGCTCAGGAATAGGCCATGTAGGGCATCGGCCCGGCGATCCGCTCGCGAAACGCCAGGTAGTGCTTGAGCACCTGCACCGGCGCTTCGATCTGCGGGTAGTGGCCAATGTTCGCCAGCAACACCGTATCGGCCTCGGGCACCAGTTGCTGGTAACGCTCCACCATATGCGCACCGGAAATCGGATCAGCCTCCCCGTCGATCACCCGCAACGGCACATCCCCGCGCTGCATCGCCTCCACCCAACGGTCACGCAAGCGGCGACGCTGGGGGATATAGGCGATCAGCTTGTGCAGAATCCGCGTGCCATCGTTGCAGTTGAGCAGGCTCCAGAAATCATCCAGGGCGCTTTCGCTGGGGCGCGTCGCCGGGCCGAAGATCTGCCGGAAGCTGTCGGACAAGGCATTGCGCCCAAAGGCGCGGCCGATCATCCAGCCGAGCGGGCTGAGCAGGAGTTTCTGCACCAGCGCCGGCCGATGGGTTTCGGGGAACAGGCCGCCGTTGAGAAACACGCAACTGGCCATCTGGAAGCGGCCTTCGTAATGCCGCGCGAGCAATTCCTGGGCAACGCTGTCGCCGTAGTCATGGGCCAGCACATGCACCGGCTGATCCACACTCAAGTGCTCCAGCAACGCCTGTTGCACATCGGCCTGCTCCAGCAGGCAATACTCGTGATCGACGGGTTTGTCCGAATCGCCAAAACCGAGCATGTCGCAGGCAATCACCAGGTTGCGCTGGGCCAGGGGCTGCCACAGGTAATGCCAGTCCCAGCTGGCCGTGGGGAAGCCATGGATCAGCAGTAGCGGCTCGCCCTGCCCCGCCACCCAATAACGGAGGGTACGGCCACGGAAGACAAAACTCTGGCTGCGCTTGCGCCAGGCGCTGAGCGGGATCTCGGCGAGTGGCATCAGGTTGTATACCCAGGATCGATGCTGTCCAACTTGCGCAGCAACGCCGGCCAGGCCAGCGCGCCCCCCATCCCTTGTGCACTCTTGGTGACGGCCGCCACCATCGCCTTGGCCCCGGCCAGGATCTGCGGGCCGATCGGGATCAACTCGGCGCCGCCGTTTTGCGCCAGCACCTGGATGTCACAGGCACGCTGGAAGGTGAACATCATCAAGAAGGTGTCGGCGATGGTGCTGCCGCAGGTCAGCAGGCCGTGGTTGTGCAGCATCAGGAAATTGTTGTCACCCAGGTCGGCCTGCAAACGCGCCTTTTCTTCGTGGTTCAGCGCCACGCCTTCGTAGGCGTGATAGGCCAGGCTCGCCAGCACGAAGATCGATTGCTGGCTGATCGGCAGCACGCCCTGTTTCTGCGCCGCTACCGCGACACCGGCGGCGGTGTGGGTATGCAGCACACAGCTTACGTCATGGCGCACTTCATGGATCGCGCTGTGGATGGTGTAGCCCGCCGGGTTGATCTCGTAGGGGCTGTCCATCAGCTTGTTGCCGGCCTGATCGACCTTGACCAGGCTCGACGCGGTGATCTCGTGAAACATCAGCCCGTACGGATTGATCAGGAAATCATCGGTGCCCGGCACCTTGGCCGAGATGTGAGTGAAGATCAGGTCATCCCAGCCATGCAACGCCACCAGGCGATAGCAGGCTGCCAGGTCGACACGGGCTTGCCATTCGGCAGCGCTGACCTGGTCTTGGACATTTTGCGGCGATAGAACGGGGGCTAGGCTCACGGCAACGACCTCCTTGGCGCACTTTCTTATTGTTTTTTTGAGTGAAGGGCCAGTCTAGCCAGACCTCATGACGGAAGGAGTCGCCTTCGCAGCCAGCTTGGTGACCGAACGAGTCAGCCAAGAGAATAGTTCAAATCCGTGCACGCAGCGTCAGAGAAGCGCCGCCAATAAAGGCGCGGCGCCTCGACAGGCGGGGGGCTGCGCGAGTCTCCGATCAGCCGCGCAGTGCAGTGACCAGTTCAGCCAGCCACGGCTCGGCGTCGGCTTCCGGGGTGACGCTTTCGCTGGCGTCCAGGCGCAGCATCGGCAGGACTTCGCGCACGCCCAACTCGCCGAACAGTTCACGCAGTTGCTCGCCACCGCCGCAGAAGGTGTCGCCGTAGCTGGCGTCGCCCAGGCCGATCACCGCGCCTGGCAGGCCGCGCCAGGCGGCGGGCAATTGATCGCGGATGCTCGAATACAGCGGTTGCAGGTTGTCGGGCAACTCACCCATGCCGGTGGTCGATGTCACCGCCAGGAACGCGTCGGGAGCGAAGGCCTGCACGTCTGCCAGGGTGGCGCGCGGGTTGTGCCAGGCTTCAAAACCGGCGGCGTTGAGGATACCGGCGGCATGGCGGGCGACTTCTTCAGCGGTGCCGTAGACCGAGCCGGAAAGGATGGCGACTTTCATCAATCTGATCCTGTAGTTGAGTGAAAGCGTGGGATATTAGCAGCTGACACAAATTTTTCAGTGAGCCACGTGCAACATTCAAGCGTTGCCATACACTCCAATCGCCAAAAACAAGCCATGGACCGCTCAATGATTAACGCCAAACTGATGCAACTGGTCGTCAACGCCTCCAACGACGGCATCGTCGTCGCCGAACGGGAAGGCAAGGACAAGCCGCTGATCTACGTCAACCCGGCATTCGAACGGCTGACCGGCTACACCCTGGACGACATCCTCTATCAGGACTGCCGATTCCTGCAGTCGGGTGACCGCGATCAACCGGGGCTGATGGCCATTCGTGAGGCGCTGGACAGCGGCGGTGCGTGCCGTGAGATCCTGCGCAACTACCGCAAAGATGGCACACACTTCTTTAACGAACTGTCGCTTTCGACGGTGTACAACGCGGCCGACAAGCAGACCTACTTTGTCGGTGTGCAAAAAGACGTCACCCTCCAGGTCCAGGCCCAGCAACGCGTGGCCCAGTTGGAACGGGAATTGGCCGAGGTCAAGGCCGAGCTGGCCGCCCTCAAAGCGACGAGCGGATCTAACAAAATTTAGAAAACGGGGTCAGTAGAGAGGATAATGGCATTTTAACACCCTCCCCATTGAGCAAGATCAATGCACCGCGACGCGCTTCTGACCCAGGATGAGCTGGACTTCATTCAGAACATGCAGCACAACCCCCAGCTCAACCTGCGGGATGCTTCGTCGAGCCTGACGGTCAACGGCGGTGCGCAGATCCGCGATTTGCTGACCCGACTGGCCGCCCACGACCATGTCACCATCCAGGCGCAGTTCGATAACCAGCAACTCACCTTCCCCCTGCATCTAGTGGAAGATGAGTTTCATGCGGTGCATCTGCGTCTGGGGGTGCCGAGCATTTTCGAAGACGGCCCGATGATCCGCCCATGGCGCCTGGCGCTCGAAACGCCAGTAGCACTGGAGAACATCAAGGGCACACCCGGTGCTTTGTGGGTACACGAAGTGTCGTTCAAGGGGGTGTTGGTGGAGATCCGTGGCCGGGTCAAGGCGCCCAAGACCTTTGCCCTGTGGTTCAGCCCTTCCGGCTACGAACGCATTGCGCTACGCGGCACGCTGGAGCGGGAAACCGCGCGCGGCCTGTTCGCCTATCGCCTGAACCAGAGTGATGCGGATGAAATCGAGCGCCTGCGCCAATTCATCCTGCACCAGCACCGCCTGGTCCACCCGCACGTGCACGCCTGATCTCAGGTATCCAGCCGACCACTGAGAAACTGTTGCAGGCGGCGCTGCATCAAGCGTCCTTCATTGCCCAGGCAACCGACGGAAGAACCGGCCAGATCGTCCTCGGCCAGGTCCGATGCCGCCCCCGCCAGGAACAACGGGCAATCCAGGGTCAGCGCCAAGCGGTTGAGGCGACCGGCCAAATCCTGGCCATGGGAGTGGTTGGAATACACGATCAGCGCCTGGGGCCGGGTCTTTTCACACAGCAGCATCAACTCATCCACAGGCTGGCCCATGGCGATCACCTTCACCGCCAGGTCATCGCGACCGATCATTAGGGCTGCCACCAGCAGCTCCAATTTACGGCACTCACCGGGCATGGCCGCCAGCAACACGCGCGGGGCCGATGACGCACAGCCGACATTCAGGCGCTGCCAGGCCTGCACCCGCAAAAAGGCATCGAAGAACAACCATTCGCTGGCCTGGCCAAAGCGGCCCTGATGACGAAGCAGATCGTGCCAGAGGGGCATCAGGATGTCCTGGAATGCCACGCTGAGGGGGTAGGTCGCAAAGATCTGCCCGTACAGGTGCTCCAGACGCCGGTCGTCAAAGGCACTCACGGCCTGCCTCAACCTTGCTTGCCATTGCGGCCACTCGGTCTCCTCGACCATGTCGCGCTCGCCACGAACGGCGTGCGCCTGCTGGTCGTCGCGGGCCAGGATCTTGCCGACCTTGCTGACGGCAACGCCCCGTTCGATCCAGTCGAGGATGCGATTGACCGTCTCGATATCGGCCTTGGAATAGAGGCGATGCCCGCTTTCGGTGCGAGTGGGCTGGATCAGGCCGTAGCGCCGCTCCCAGGCACGCAAGGTGACCGGGTTTATGCCTGTCAATCTCGACACTTCACGAATCGGAAACAGCTCATCGGGATCAGTCGCATCCAGATGCAAAATGCTATCAAGCGGAGCAGTAATCACGGGCATTTGAGACCAAAAAACCAATGGCAATTGGGGTCGCCATTTAACGCCTTAAGACCTGTCTTTTTCAAGTTCCCCAAGCTTCGGACCAATGCCACTGGCGTATTTTTGCAAAACAGGAATAATCCTTGCCTGTTTTTACATAGCGGCACTACCCCGCCGCCATGTTCGTGCGCCGCCTACCCGGCCCAGCGCACCCGTATATTTGGAGATACACAATGTCTACCTCACCAGTCACCCTGATGGTTGCGCGCCGCGTGGCCAAAGGTCGCTACGAAGAGTTGATGGCCTGGCTGCGCGAAGGCGAGCAATTGGCCACGGACTTTCCCGGTTACCTGGGTTCAGGCGTGCTTGCGCCGCCGCCCAATGATGACGAATTCCAGATCATCTTCCGCTTTGCCGACGAAAAAACCCTGCATGCCTGGGAGTTTTCCGCGTCCCGCAGTGCCTGGCTGGGCCGTGGCAGCGAGCTGTTCGCCGACCCGTCCGAGCATCGTGTGAGTGGCATTGATGGCTGGTTTGGCGCCATCGGCGCACGACCGCCGCGCTGGAAGCAGGCCGTGGCGATCTGGCTGGCATTTTTCCCGGTGTCGTTGATCTTCAACTTTGCGCTGGGCCCGTTGCTCGCCGAGTTGGAGTTGGTCCCGCGTGTGCTGGTCAGCACCCTGGCCCTGACGCCGCTGATGGTTTACCTGTTCATTCCGCTGTCGACCCACCTGCTGGCCAACTGGCTGCATCCCGTGCCCGCACCGCGCAAGGCCAGCGAAGCCGCCGCGTGAGTACAGGGGGCCGCAGCGCTGGTATGATTTGAGCCTGCCAGCGAATCGAGCCCCCCAATGACTGCAACACACGCCCCGATCCTGATCACCGGCGCCGGCCAGCGTGTCGGCCTGCATTGCGCCCAGCGTCTGCTGGACGACGGCCACGCGGTGATTTTCAGCTACCGCAGCGAACGCCCTGGCGTGCAGGCCCTGCGCGAGCGCGGGGCGATCGGTGTGTTTGCCGATTTCTCCAGCGAAGCCGGCGTCATGGCATTTATCGCCGAACTGAACAGCCATACCCAAAGCCTGCGCGCGATCATCCACAACGCCTCGGCCTGGGTCGCGGAAACACCCGGCGACGAAAGCCGCGCCTTTACCGACATGTTCAGCGTGCACATGCTTGCGCCGTACCTGATCAACCTGCATTGTTCACCTTTGCTGCAACGCTCCACGCCAGCCGACATCGTGCATATCAGCGATGACGTGGTGCGCAAGGGCAGCCGCCAGCACATTGCCTATTGCGCCACCAAGGCCGGGCTCGACAGCCTCACGCTGTCGTTCGCCGCGCAGTTCGCGCCGCTGATCAAGGTCAACGGCATCGCCCCGGCGATGGTGATGTTCAACGACGGCGACGACGCGGCCTACCGTGCCAAGGTGCTGGCCAAGTCCGCACTGGGCACCGAACCCGGGCCCGAGGTGATCTACCAGAGCGTGCGTTACCTGCTGGACAACCCCTATGTCACCGGTACCACCCTGACCGTCAACGGCGGGCGGCATATCAAGTAAGCCGTTTGTGAGGATGTTGTATGACCTTGTCCCTGCCCCAACACTACCGCGAGATCCTCAAGAGCCTGGGCGAAGACCCGGAGCGTGAAGGTTTGCTCGACACCCCCAAGCGCGCGGCCAAGGCGATGCAGTACCTGTGCCACGGCTACGAACAGAACCTGGATGACATCGTCAACGGCGCACTGTTCACCTCCGACAATGACGAGATGGTGATCCTCAAGGACATCGAGTTGTACTCGCTGTGCGAGCACCACCTGCTGCCCTTTATCGGCAAGGCCCATGTGGCCTATATTCCGACCGGCAAGGTGCTCGGCCTGTCGAAGCTGGCGCGCATCGTCGATATGTATGCGCGGCGCCTGCAGATCCAGGAAAACCTCACGCGGCAAATCGCCGACGCCATCCAGCAAGTGACCCAGGCCGCCGGCGTGGCGGTGGTGATCGAAGCCAGGCACATGTGCATGATGATGCGCGGCGTGGAGAAACAGAATTCAACCATGAACACCTCGGTGATGCTCGGCGCGTTCCGCGAGTCGAACACCACGCGCATGGAGTTCCTGCAACTGATCGGACGGAGCAAGTAGCAATGCCACAACTTCAACCAGGCATGGCGCGCATCCGGGTCAAGGACCTGTGCCTGCGCACCTACATCGGCATCAACGAGGACGAGATCCTCAACAAGCAGGATGTGCTGATCAACCTGACCATCCTGTATGCCGCCCAGGAAGCCGTGCGCGACAATGACATCGACCACGCGCTGAACTACCGCACCATCACCAAGGCCATCATTGCCCACGTCGAAGGCAACCGCTTTGCCTTGCTGGAGCGTCTGACCCAGGAGCTGCTGGACCTGGTGATGAGCAATGAATCGGTGCTGTACGCCGAAGTCGAAGTGGACAAGCCCCATGCGCTGCGCTTTGCCGAATCGGTGTCGATTACCCTGGCGGCCAGCCGCTAACCCCTGAGATTTGCGTGAGCCCTATGAACGACCAACAACGCCTCGAACTCGAAGCCGCCGCCTTCCGCCGGCTGGTGGCCCACCTGGACAGCCGCAAGGATGTGCAGAACATCGACCTGATGAACCTCTCCGGTTTCTGCCGCAACTGCTTGTCCAAGTGGTACAAGGCCGAGGCCGATGAGCGCCAGATCGAGCTGAGCCTCGATGACGCCCGTGAAGTGGTGTACGGCATGCCGTACGCCGAGTGGAAAGCCCAATACCAGAAAGAAGCCAGCGCCGACCAACAGGCGGCGTTCGCCAAAGGAAAAACCCATGACTGATTTGAATACCCTGCGCGCCAGCCTTAACAGTGGCGAACATGTTTTTGCCGATACCTTGGCTTTTGTTGCCGCAGGTTATGACTACCAACCACAAGCCTTTACCAATGGCGAGGTGGAAAACGCCGCCGGGCAGAACGAGGGCTCGTGCAAGACCCTGGGCCTGGCTGTGCTGGAAGGCTTGAGCGATCAGGAAGCGCTGCTGGCATTTGGTGAGCATTACCGTTCGGTGGTGGCCACGCCTGAGGGCAGCGACCACGGCAACATTCGGGCGTTGATCGCCCATGGCCTGGCCGGCGTGAAGTTCACCGCACAACCCCTGACTCGCCGCTGATCCAACAGCGGAACACGATCAATGTGGGAGCCGGGCTTGCCCGCGATGGCGGTGGTGGCGGATACACCGCTATCGCAGGCAAGCCAGCTCCCACAGGGATTGGGTCAACACCTGAAGAACTGGGTGTTGCTTGAATCGCGAACATAAAAAAACCGGCCTCTCAGCCGGTTTTTTTATGTTGCAGCGCGCCTCAGTCGTCGAGGTAACGCTCGGCATCCAATGCCGCCATGCAACCAGCGCCGGCCGAGGTGATGGCCTGACGGTACACGTGGTCAGCCACGTCACCGGCGGCAAAGATACCTTCAATGCTGGTGGCAGTGGCGTTGCCTTCACGGCCGCCCTGCACGATCAGATAACCGTCTTTCAATTCCAGCTGGCCTTCGAACAGCGAGGTATTCGGCGTGTGGCCGATGGCGATGAATACGCCGTCGACTGTCAGCTCGTCGAAGCTGCCGTCGTTGTTTTTCAGGCGGGCACCGGTCACGCCCATGTTGTCGCCCAGGACTTCGTCCAGGGTGGCGTTGAGCTTGAGGATGATCTTGCCTTCAGCCACACGGGCGTGCAGCTTGTCGATCAGGATCTTCTCGGCGCGGAAGGTCTCGCGGCGGTGAACCAGGGTCACGGTGCTGGCGATGTTGGCCAGGTACAGCGCTTCTTCCACGGCGGTGTTGCCGCCACCGACCACGGCGACCGGTTTGTTGCGGTAGAAGAAACCGTCGCAGGTCGCGCAGGCGGAAACGCCTTTGCCCATGAACGCTTCTTCCGACGGCAGGCCCAGGTAACGGGCGCTGGCGCCGGTGGCGATAATCAGCGCGTCACAGGTGTAGACGCCGCTGTCGCCGGTCAGGCTGTAAGGCTTTTTCGAGAAATCGACTTTATTGATGTGGTCGAAGACGATCTCGGTTTCAAAGCGCTCGGCGTGTTCTTTCATGCGCTCCATCAGCACCGGGCCGGTCAGGCCGTGCACGTCGCCGGGCCAGTTGTCGACTTCGGTGGTGGTGGTCAACTGGCCGCCCGCCTGCATGCCGGTGATCAGCAGCGGCTTGAGGTTGGCCCGGGCAGCGTAGACGGCAGCGCTGTAACCGGCGGGGCCGGAACCGAGAATAATCACTCGCGAATGACGGGTATCAGACATGACTCACTCCTATCGACCACCCGGACAACAAGGTGGCTGGAATAAAAAAGGACCGCGAAGCACTTGGGGAAGGCTTGAACTCGCACGTCCTGAAAAATAATGGGTGCAGCGTATAGAGGGGGGCAAGATTAAGGAAATACGGAATAACAATCCAGCTCATAGGCGGTCTCTATGCAGTTGGCGTGGTTGATCGACGCCTTTGTTACCGCTGATGTCGCCGCTTTCACCCAGGTTACAAAGCCGGTAAGGTCGGCGCGTTCGTCCCTTTGCTCGGAGTTGTCCATGCCTGCCCCCGCTCTTTCCGGCCCGCAATACCTGCGTGAAGGCCTCAAACTGGTGCTCAGCCCTGGCCTGCGCCTGTTTGTCTTGCTGCCGCTGGCGATCAACCTGGTGCTGTTCGTCGGCCTGATCTATTTCGCCGGCCATCAGTTCAGCCTGTGGGTCGATCACTTGATGCCGACGCTGCCAAGCTGGCTGAGTTTTCTGAATTACCTGCTGTGGCCGTTGTTTGTGGTGCTGGTGGTACTGATGGTGTTTTTCACCTTCACCATGCTGGCCAATATCATCGCCGCGCCGTTCAACGGTTTTCTCTCGGAGAAAGTCGAAGTGGTGGTGCGCGGCACCGATGACTTCCCGGCGTTCAGCTGGGGCGAACTGATCGCCATGGTGCCACGCACCTTGGCCCGGGAAATGCGCAAGCTGGGTTACTTCCTGCCGCGGGCCATCGGCCTGTTTATCCTGTCGTTCATTCCGGTGGTCAACCTGATCGCCGCGCCGCTGTGGCTGCTGTTCGGGGTATGGATGATGGCGATCCAATACATTGACTATCCGGCGGACAACCACAAGCTGGGCTGGAACGAAATGCTCGCCTGGCTGCGCCAGAAACGCTGGCAGAGCATGAGCTTCGGCGGGATTGTCTACCTGGTGCTGCTGGTGCCGGTGGTCAACCTGCTGATGATGCCGGCAGCGGTGGCCGGGGCCACGTTGTTCTGGGTGCGTGAGCAGGGTGCCGAGACGATGGCCAAGTCATAAATCCATCATCCCAATGACACAATGACGACACGGCCCACAGTGACACTGTGGGTCATGACGACAGCCTCGCTTCACATCACCCTGATTACCGAAACCTTCCCGCCTGAGATCAACGGGGTGGCCAATACCCTTGGCCGCCTGTGCGACGGTTTGCGCGCGCGCGGCCATCAAGTCGAGCTGGTGCGCCCGCGCCAGGGCAGCGACCAGAGTCGCACCAGCGATAACGAATTGCTGCTGTGCCGTGGCTGGCCATTACCGGGCTACCCGGGCCTGCAGTGGGGCCAGTCGTCGATGCACAAGTTGCTCAGGCGTTGGACGCGCCAACGCCCGGACGTGCTGTACATCGCCACGGAAGGGCCGCTGGGCTTATCGGCCTTGCGCGCGGCACGGCGCCTGGGGATCAGCGTGGTCAGCGGGTTTCATACCAATTTCCAGCAGTATTCGAACCAATACGGCTTGAGCCTGCTGAGCCGAGTGGTCACCCACTACCTGCGCTGGTTCCATAACCGTTCGACCCTGACCCTGGTACCCAGCGCCAGCCAACGCCTGGAACTGGAGCGCCGGCATTTCGAGCGCTTGGGGATGCTGTCGCGCGGGGTGGACAGCCAGCTGTTCCACCCAGCCAAGCGTAACAATGCACTGAGAGAGAACTGGGGCCTGGGCAATGACGATATTGCCGTGCTGCATGTAGGGCGCCTCGCCCAGGAAAAGAACCTCGGCGTGCTCAAGCGCTGCTTTGACTCCCTGCGCAGCACTTACCCACAGCGGCGGCTGAAACTGATCATCGTCGGCGATGGCCCGCAACGCCCGCTGCTGGAGCGTGAACTGCCCGACGCGGTGTTCTGCGGCACCCAGCGCGGCGAAGAGCTGGCGCGGCATTATGCGTCGGGTGACCTGTTCCTGTTTCCCAGCCTGACCGAAACCTTCGGCAATGTGGTGCTGGAGGCCATGGCTTCGGGGTTGGGCGTGGTGGCGTATGACCAGGCGGCCGCGACCCAGCATATCCGCCACGGCTACAACGGCGTGCTGGCGATGCCCGGGGATGAGGAGGCGTTTTGCGATGCGGCCAACTGGCTGCTGGAAGAGCGAGAGAATTTGCGCAGGGCACGGCTCAATGCTCGCCAGCACGCCAGCCGTCAGGGCTGGCCGGCGATTATCGAGCAATTCGAGAACCAGTTACGGGGTGTGTGCAAGGAACATTTGGCTGCACCAACAGTGCCTTACGCTCGTTGAATGGTCAGCAGATAACGTGAGTCGGTTCGCCCTCCTGCCAGCCTAGCCCGCGCGCAATGGCCCAGACACTAGGAGTTTTCCCGAGGCGCCGTCTGAATCGGCATGCCACAACGGGATATTTCAGGAACGTCGCGCCAACTATCACCACCTACATGACACCTGCCGTACGAGGGGTGTCCTCCCGATGGAGCCCCCCCAGAAAAGGCAGGTCACTTATGACGAAACATTAATAGAGCGCACTATGTCCACACTGATAAACGGATCAATGGCACTACAACTCCTACCTCATCACACGCCAACTCAGCGGCCGGCAGATGCTTACACATCCACAAGCCCGCAGATCGATCACGGCCGAGACCGCCCGCAGCCCCATCGCCCAGATACCAGTTGGCACCGCCCGCAACCCAACCGCCCGGGTAACAGCTGGCAGCCTGCGCAACCCCAACGCCCGGACAACAGCTGGCACCGTCCGCAGCCCAACCGCCCGGATAACAGCTGGCAACCTGCGCAAACCCAGCGCCCGGACAACAGCTGGCACCGCCCGCAACCCTACCGCCCGGATAACAGCTGGCAACCTGCGCAACCCCAACGCCCGGATAACAGCTGGCAACCTGCGCAACCCCAACGCCCGGACAACAGCTGGCACCGTCCGCAACCCTACCGCCCGGATAACACTTGGCAACCTGCGCAACCCCAGCGCCCGGACAACAGCTGGCACCGTCCGCAACCCTACCGCCCGGACAACGGCTGGCACCCTGCACAACCCCAACAACCGGACACCAATTGCCACCGTCCGCAACCCTACCGCCCGGAAAACGACTGGAACCCTGCACAACCCCAACGCCCGGACTACCAGACCACCGCTTACGACGAATATCAGCCACAGCCCCAGGATCGTCCGTACATACTGAACCGGACCTTTCCCTATCAGCCCTTTACATCGAACAGGCGGATGAACTCCCTCACGCCTAACCCATCTTGACCGACAACAAACCACACGCCTTGGAATCAGTGACGATCTGAAACCAGACGGGGGCTGGGTATCCCTACCCAGCCCCCGTCAGATAGCGGGAATAGCGTTCAGCATCCACTTCAAACCAGCGTCATCAACGCCTCACGACTGAACGGCAAGATATCCCCCTCGCGTCCTTCACGTACCTTGACCGCCCAATCCGGGTCCACCAGCAGCGCACGGCCCACAGCAACGAGGTCGAATTCATCGTTGTTCAGGCGCTCCAGCAGCTTCTCCAGGCTGGCCGGTTGCGCGACCTTGTCGGTATTGACCATAAATTGCAGGAACTCGCCATCCAGGCCGACGCTGCCCACCGTGATGGTCGGCTTGTCGGTGAGCTGGCGCGTCCAGCCGGCCAGGTTGAGGTCGGACCCTTCGAATTCCGGCTCCCAGAAACGCCGTGTAGAACAGTGGAAAATATCCACACCGGCGTCAGACAGTGGCTTGAGGAACTCACCCAATGCCTCGGGGGTTTGCACCAGGCGCGCGGTGTAATCCTGTTGTTTCCACTGGGAGAAACGGAAAATGATCGGGAAGTCCGGGCCTACGGCGGCGCGGGTAGCCTGGATCAGTTCTATGGCAAAACGCGAGCGGTTGGCCAGGCTGCCACCGTACTCGTCGGTGCGCTGGTTGCTGCCTTCCCAGAAGAACTGGTCCACCAGGTAGCCGTGGGCACCGTGGATCTCTACGCCGTCCATGCCGATGCTCTGGGCATCCTTGGCGGCCTGGGCGAAGGCGTTGATCACGTCCTTGATGTCCTGGATGGTCATGCCGTGGACGACCACGTTGCCGTCCTTGAGTTTTTCCGTCGGGCCATAGGCCGGCACGCTGGCATCAGGCTCGGTACCGATACGGCGCACGCTGCCGACATGCCACAACTGCGGGACGATCTTGCCGCCTTCTGCGTGCACGGCGTCGACCACTTTCTTCCAGCCGGCCAGGGCCGCTTCGCCGTAGAAGTGCGGGACGTTGGGGTAACCGTTGGAGGCCTGATGGCCGACCACGGTGCCTTCGGTGATGATCAGCCCCACACCGGCGGCGGCGCGGCGACGGTAGTACTCGATCACCTTGGAGTTGGGCACGCCGCCCGGCGAGAACGAGCGGGTCATCGGCGCCATGACCACACGGGTGGACAGTTGCAGAGCACCGAGCTGGAAGGGTTTGAACAAGGCTTGAACAGGCATGGGTGTACTCCACGTAAGGCGGGTTTATGACGTGGATAATATTGGCCACGCACAGGCTTGAATATCACTATTGATTTGGGTGATTAAGGGATAAAAGCTAGGATGGACAACTGTGGCGAGGGAGCTTGCTCCCGCTGGGCTGCGTAGCGGCCCCAAAATATTGGGAGCGCTTCGCACTCCAGCGGGAGCAAGCTCCCTCGCCACCGGTGATGGGTTCAGCTCAGGGCTTTTTCGATGGCCTGGACGATGGTGGGATCGTCCGGTGCCGTGCGTGGAGAGAAGCGCGCCAGCACGCGCCCATCTTTACCCAGCAGGAATTTTTCGAAGTTCCAGGTGATATCCCCAGGAAACTCGGCACCCTCCCCCGCCAGCAGCCGATACAGCTGGTGACGATCCGGCCCGTTGACGTCGAGCTTGCTGCCCAACGGGAACGTCACGCCGTAGTTGAGGCTGCAGAACTCGCGGATTTCCTCTTCGCTGCCCGGCTCCTGCCCCGCAAACTGATTGCACGGCAGGCCAAGCACGGTGAAACCCTGGTCCTTGTATTGCTGGTAGAGGTTTTCCAGCGCCGCGTATTGCGGGGTCAAGCCACACTTGGAGGCCACGTTGACCACCAGCACCACCTGGCCCTTGAAGGGCGCCAGTGGCAGCTCTTGTCCGTCCAAAGCTTTGAGTTTCAGGTCGTGGAAAGCACTCATGACGAACTCCAGATATCCCATGTTCTTGGCAAAGCGGCTCGTCGAGATTACAACCCGCAAGCCTGCAATCATAGACGCCGATTACAAAACCCGCCTGCGGGTTACTGAGCGGTCGGCCACGGCAAAATCGGAATCGCGGTCACGGCGTTCTGCGGGCTGCCTTCGATCAGGCGGTCGCTGTACACCAGGTAAACCAGGGTATTGCGCTTCTTGTCGAGGAAGCGCACCACCTGCATGGTCTTGAACACCAGCGAGGTGCGTTCCTTGAACACTTCGTCGCCGTCCTTGAGCTCGCCCTTGAAGCGGATCGGGCCGACCTGGCGGCAGGCGATCGAGGCTTCGGCGCGGTCTTCGGCCAGGCCCAGGCCGCCTTTGACGCCGCCGGTCTTGGCGCGCGACAGGTAGCAGGTCACGCCATCGACCTTGGGGTCGTCAAAGGCTTCGACGACGATCCGGTCGTTGGGGCCGACGAACTTGAACACGGTCGACACCTGGCCGATTTCTTCGGCCGAGGCCAGCAGTGGCATGGCCAGCAGCAGGCCGAGCAATCCCTTCATTACGCGCATCGTGTATTCCTTTGGTTAGACCAGTATCAGGTTGTCGCGGTGAACCAGCTCCGGTTCCGCCATGTAACCCAATAGTCCGACAATCGCATCAGAAGATTGTCCAATGATTTTCTGCGCTTCCAGGGCGCTGTAGTTGGCCAGGCCACGGGCGATCTCACGACCGTCCGGCGCGACGCACACCACCATCTCGCCACGGCGGAAGCTGCCTTGCACCAACTTGACGCCCACCGGCAGCAAGCTCTTGTTGCCTTGGGACAGCGCCGATACCGCGCCCTCGTCCAGCACCAGGGTGCCACGGGTTTGCAGGTGCCCGGCCAGCCACTGCTTGCGCGCCGCCAGCATGCCGCGTTCTGGCGACAGCAGCGTACCGATGCGCTCGCCCGCCTTGAGCCGGTCCAGCACGCGCTCGATGCGCCCGCCGACGATGATGGTGTGGGCGCCGGAACGCGCGGCCAGGCGCGCAGCGCGCAACTTGGTCTGCATGCCGCCACGACCGAGGGCACCGCCGACGCTGCCGGCCACGGCGTCCAGCGCCGGGTCATCGGCGCGCGCCTCGTAGATCAGCTGGGCGTCTGGGTTGTTGCGCGGGTCGGCGTCGAACATGCCGTCGCGGTCGGTGAGGATCACCAACAGGTCGGCTTCCACCAGGTTGGCGACGAGGGCGGCCAGGGTGTCGTTGTCGCCGAAGCGGATTTCGTCGGTGACCACGGTGTCGTTTTCGTTGATCACCGGGATGACTTTCAGCTCCACCAGCGCGCGCAAGGTGCTGCGGGCGTTGAGGTAGCGCTTGCGGTCGGACAGGTCGTCGTGGGTCAGCAGGATCTGCGCCGTGTGGCGGCCATGCTCGGCAAAGCTGGATTCCCAGGCTTGCACCAGGCCCATCTGGCCGATGGCGGCGGCGGCTTGCAGTTCGTGCATCGCGCTGGGTCGCGCGGTCCAGCCGAGGCGGCTCATCCCGGCGGCAACGGCCCCGGACGAGACCAACACCAACTCGACGCCAGCCTCATGCAAGGCCACCATCTGCTCGACCCAGACGCTCATGGCTGCGCGATCGAGCCCCTTGCCATCCGCCGTCAGCAGCGCACTTCCGATCTTTACGACCCAGCGCTGCGCACCTGTCACTTTGCTCCGCATCATCTTCAACCTTAGATTGAGGGCTGCGCGACCCAGCGCGGCCCATAACGTTAAACCCGGATACTAAAACGCCGCTCTAAAGGGAGCGGCGTTCAAGTTTATCGCAACGGATCAGTCGCGCACGTAAATGATTTCCGGACCGTCTTCATCATCCACGTCTTCTTCGTCCCAATCGTCGTCGCCGATGTCATGGACCGACTTCACGCCGCTGCGGCGCAGGGCACGCTGGTCATCCAGGGCCTGCAACTGGGCGCGGGCTTCGTCTTCGATCTGCTGATCGAGTTCAGCCAGCTCGGCCTTGAACACAGGGTCGGCCGCCAGGCGGTCGGCGCGGTCTTCGAGGTAGCGCATGATGTCGCGGGTCAGGCGCTCGGTGCCTTCTTTGGCGATGGCCGAGATCACGTAGACCGGACCTTCCCACTCCAGGCGATCGACGATTTCCTTGACGCGCTCTTCGTGCTCTTCTTCGAGGATCTGGTCGCACTTGTTCAGGACCAACCAGCGATCACGCTCGGCCAGGGCCGGGCTGAACTTGGTCAGCTCGCTGACGATCACTTCAGCGGCGTCCGGTGCGCTGGTGTCATCCAGCGGCGCCATGTCCACGAGGTGCAGCAGCAAACGGGTGCGGGACAAGTGCTTGAGGAAGCGAATGCCCAGGCCAGCGCCGTCGGAAGCACCTTCGATCAGGCCGGGAATGTCGGCGACCACGAAGCTTTTCCAGCGATCCACGCTGACCACGCCCAGGTTTGGCACCAGGGTGGTGAACGGGTAATCGGCGACTTTCGGCTTGGCGGCCGACACCGAGCGGATGAAGGTACTTTTACCGGCGTTCGGCAAGCCCAGCAGGCCAACGTCGGCCAGTACTTTCATTTCCAGCTTGAGGTCACGCTGCTCGCCCGGCTTGCCTGGCGTGGTCTGGCGTGGCGCACGGTTGGTACTGGACTTGAATCGGGTGTTACCCAGACCGTGCCAGCCGCCCTGCACAACCATCAGCTTCTGGCCGGCCTTGGTCAGGTCGCCAATCACTTCCTGGGTAGCGGAGTCGATAATGGTGGTGCCGACCGGTACACGCAGTACCAGGTCTTCGCCTTTTTTACCGGTGCAGTCGGTGCTGCCGCCGTTGGAACCACGCTCGGCATCGAAGTGCCGGGTGTAACGGTAGTCGACCAGGGTGTTGAGGTTTTCGTCGGCCATCATGTAGATGGAACCGCCGTCACCGCCGTCACCGCCGTTCGGGCCACCGTTTTCGATGAACTTTTCGCGACGGAAACTCATGCAACCGTTACCGCCGTCGCCTGCTTTTACTCGGATGGAAACTTCATCAACGAACTTCATAACAAAACGCCTCTCGCCGCACGGACGAGCTTAAGAAACCAAGACATAAGACTCTTGCAAAAATGAGCGCAGCGACCTCAATCAGCGACCGCATATCCAGCGCTTGAGCTCATTACAAACAGCTTTGCAAGAGACTCACTCCACAAACGAAAAAGCCCCGTCGCAAGACAGGGCTTTTCCAGCGATCTCGCAATTAAGCTGCGACAACGCTCACGTAACGGCGGTTGAACGCGCCTTTTACTTCAAACTTGATCACGCCTTCGATTTTCGCGAAGAGGGTGTGATCTTTACCCATGCCTACACCGTAACCGGCGTGGAATTGGGTGCCGCGCTGACGCACGATGATGTTGCCCGGAATGATTTTCTGGCCGCCATACATCTTGACGCCAAGGCGTTTGGCTTCTGAATCGCGACCGTTACGGGTACTACCACCAGCTTTTTTGTGTGCCATGAGTCAATTCTCCTAGTGAGGAATTAGGCTGAAATTAAGCCTGAATACCGGTGATTTTGATCTCGGTGTACCACTGGCGGTGGCCCATACGCTTCATGTGGTGCTTACGACGACGGAACTTGATGATGCGGACTTTATCGTGACGACCTTGGGAGATCACTTCAGCCACAACGGTAGCGCCAGCAACAACTGGAGCGCCGATGTTCACGTCATCGCCATTGGCGACCAACAGAACGCGATCAAAAGTAACGGATTCGCCGGTAGCGATTTCCAGTTTTTCGATCTTCAGGTATTCACCTGGGGCGACCTTGTATTGCTTGCCACCAGTAACAATTACTGCGTACGACATGGTATTTCTCCGATAATCCTGCTCACCCAGCTCTTTATAAGAAGAGGTATTGGCTGGCATGGCTGCATGGGATGGACGTCCCGAATGCAATTGCGTAAGGCAGGTGCTGCCCAGGAAGTTCAGGGTGCGCGATTGTACGCAAGGTAAATGGCTGTTGCAAGTGGCCGCCCATCGCGCCTTGACACCCGGGGGTGAGGGTCCTAGCATGCCGCGCAACCCTTCTGGAGCGACTGTCGCTGATGCAACCCCAAGCCTTCTACCGCGCGGTCGCGGACGATTTTAGCGCCGTCGATGGCATCATCAAGAAGCAGCTGACTTCTAAAGTGCCGCTGGTCTCCAAAATTGGCGACTACATTACGTCGGCCGGCGGCAAACGTCTGCGTCCTTTATTAGTGTTGCTGTGTGGCAAGGCCCTGGGCCGCGAAGGCGATGACCTGCGCCTGCTGGCCGCCACCATCGAATTCCTGCACACCGCCACCCTGCTGCATGACGACGTGGTCGACATGTCCGGCATGCGCCGTGGCCGTGAGACCGCCAACGCCATGTGGGGCAACGCCCCGAGCGTATTGGTGGGCGACTTCCTGTATTCGCGCTCGTTCGAGATGATGGTCGAACTGGGCTCGATGCCGGTGATGAAGATTCTGTCCCAGGCCACGCGCATCATCGCCGAAGGCGAAGTGTTGCAGCTGTCCAAGGTGCGCGACGCCAGCACCACCGAAGAAACCTACATGGAAGTGATTCGCGGCAAAACCGCGATGCTCTTCGAAGCCTCCACCCACAGCGCCGCCGCACTGTGTGGCGCGACCGCCGAACAGGCCGAAGCCCTACGCACCTTTGGCGACCACCTGGGCGTGGCGTTCCAATTGGTCGACGACCTGCTCGACTACCGTGGCGACGCCGAAACCCTGGGCAAGAACGTCGGTGACGACCTGGCCGAGGGCAAGCCGACCTTGCCGCTGATCTACACCATGCGCGAAGGCACGCCGGAACAGGCGACCCTGGTGCGCAAGGCGATCCAGAAAGGCGGGATCGAAGACCTGGAAAGCATCCGCGAAGCCGTGGAAGCCTCGGGCTCGCTGGACTACACCGCGCAGTTGGCACGTGACTACGTGGCCCGTGCGATCAAATGCCTGGAAGCCCTGCCGGCCAGCGAATACCGGGATGCCCTGGTTGAGCTGAGCGAGTTTGCGGTCGCGCGTACCCACTGATTGCACACTGATCAATGTGGGAGCCAGCTCCCACATTAGACCCAGTCAAGCTCCACCCACCGCTAAAACCCTATATAATGTGCGACTTTTAGCCATCCCTGACTCTCAAGGAGCTTTAGTGAGCACGTTGCCACCCTGCCCGAAATGCAATTCCGAATACACCTACGAAGACGGCGCCCAGCTGATCTGCCCGGAATGCGCCCATGAGTGGTCCGCCAATGGCGAGACCGAAGCAGCCGGCGATGAAACCGTGAAGAAAGACTCTGTGGGCAACGTCCTGCAGGACGGCGACACCATCACCGTGATCAAGGACCTCAAGGTCAAGGGTACCTCCCTGGTGGTCAAGGTCGGCACCAAGGTCAAGAACATCCGCCTGTGCGACGGCGACCACGATATCGATTGCAAGATCGACGGTATCGGCCCGATGAAACTCAAGTCCGAGTTCGTACGCAAGGTCTGAACCTGCTGCTTCCATCCCGCGCCCGCCGCGGGATGGCGTTTTGCCCTCCCGTTTGACTCCGCGCAATATCCACACAGAAAAAACCACAAACCGCCAATAGGCACTTGCTATTCTACGAATAAGAATTATTCTCATTGAAACTTATCAAGGAGAACCACCATGACTTATTTGATCGATGCCTGGCTCGACCGCCCACACCCTTACCTGCGCATCCTGCACCGGGAAACCGGCGAAGTCTGTGCGGTGCTGGAAGAAGAAGCGCTCAACGAGCTACAAGACCAGGGCGACCTGGACGTAAATGGCTTGAGTTCGAGTGAACCGGGGGTGTTGAAGGAGGTGGTGCGCAATCTGTTTCTGTTCTGCTATGCCCGAGCGTTGCGCCCGGCCACGGAGCTGCATGGCAAGTTTCATCCATGAAAATACCCGCAAAGCCTGAATGCACCGGCTTTATGTGGGAGCCGGGCTTGCCCGCGATGCAGACGACTCGGTCAACCCTGCTACCGAGGTGATGCTATCGCAGGCAAGCCAGCTCCCACATAAAGCCAATGCTACCGGGTCTTACAGAACGTCGAGCAGCTCGACGTCGAACACCAGAACGCTGTGCGGCGGGATGCTGCCAACGCCTTGAGCGCCGTAAGCCAGTTCGCTCGGCACGTACAGACGCCATTTGCTGCCGGCATTCATCAGTTGCAGGGCTTCGGTCCAGCCAGCGATCACGCCGCCAACCGGGAATTCTGCAGGCTGGCCACGCTCGTAGGAGCTGTCGAACACAGTGCCGTCGATCAGGGTTCCGTGGTAGTGAGTGCGCACTTGATCTTCACGGGTTGGCTTGGCGCCATCACCGGCAGTCAGCACTTCAAATTGCAGGCCCGAAGCCAGGGTGGTGATGCCATCACGCTTGGCGTTTTCAGCCAGGAAAGCCAGGCCTTCGCCCGCCGCAGCTTCTGCCTTGGCAGCGGCTTCGGCTTGCATGATTTCACGGATAACCTTGAAGCTGGCAGCCATTTGCTCTTGGTCAACACGGCTTGGCTTGCCGGCGAAGGCGTCAGTCAGGCCGGCCAGGATTGCGTCCAGGCTCACGCCCGGCGGCGGGTTGTCGCGCAGTTGGTCGCCCAGTTGACGGCCGATGCCGTAGCTGACGCGGGTTTCATCGGTGGACAGATTGACTTCGGACATGAAGGTGCTCCGCTGTAGGACGACACACAAAAAAGCCGCACGAAGGCCGCACTTTTCCTGTCGCCCAAAACTAAAAGGGCCAGCAGACTAGCACACAACACCCGGCCTTGATGAGCGCCCCGGCGTACCTATCTACAACCAGACACGTGCCCCCCACCCTGCCCATTCATCGGGCAGATCCGCTGTTTGCGCCTAACGGCGAAAAAGCCATTTCAGATTCACGTCGCGCCGCCGATACCCACCTACATACTTTGGCTGGCTCAAACAACAATACCGTCCAGCAAACAGATATCACCTTTGCGGAGCATTCGATGAATAGCTGGTTCGGCAACATTAGCGTCAATCTCAAACTGGGCCTGGGCTTTGGTCTGGTGCTGGTCCTCACCTCGATCCTGGCCCTTACCGGCTGGACCAGCCTGAGCGGTCTGATTGACCGCAGCAATTGGATGAGCGACATCACCCAGCTCAACGCTTCGCTGACCAAGCTGCGCATCGTGCGCCTGCAATACATGCTGGCCAACGGCGACGAAACCGTGGCACAAAACGTCCAGACCAGCCTGGATGCCTTCGCCGCCCAGCAGCAGAAACTGCTGGACAGCTTCAAGAGCCCGGAAAACCTCAAGCTGCTCAACGAGCAGAAAGCCGTCATCACCGCCTACCAGCAGTCCCTGAGCAAAATGCGCGAGGCCTACCGTAACGGCAACGCCGCACGTCAGGTCATGGGCGACAAGGCCGACATCGCCAATGCCCAGATCAATGCACTCGACACCAGCGTGCAGCAAATGGCCGACAGCCCGGAGCGCTTCACCCAGTTCCAGGCCGTGACCCAGGCCAAGGAAGACTTCCAGCTGGCTCGTTACGAAGTACGCGGCTACACCAATAACGTCAACGCCGACACCGAAGCCCGCGCCGCCGCACAGATCGAAAAAGCCCTCGGTGGCCTGAAAAAACTCAGCGCAGTTTTTGGCGCCGACCAGCAAACCGCGCTGACCGCGCTGGAAACCGCCCTCGGCGCCTACCGCACGGCGGTACAAAGCTACAAGGCCGCCAACGCCAACATCGTCAGCGCCCGTGCCGAAATGACCACCCAAGGCGCCGATATCGTCACCATCAGCGACAAGCTCTACGACATCCAGCTGGACCGCCGTGACGCCGAAAGCGCCCCAGGCCCGCAGCCTGCAATTGATCAGCACGTTGCTGGCCCTGCTGGTCGGAATCATCGCGGCCCTGGTCATCACCCGCCAGATCACCCGCCCACTGCAAGAAACCCTGGCCGTGGTGGAACGCATTGCTTCCGGCGATTTGAGCCACAACATCCAGGTCACCCGTCGTGATGAACTGGGCGTGCTGCAACAAGGCATCCAGCGCATGGGCACGACCCTGCGCGAATTGATCAGCGGGATCCGTGACGGTGTGACGCAAATCGCCAGCGCCGCCGAAGAGTTGTCGGCCGTGACCGAGCAGACCAGCGCCGGGGTGAACAGCCAGAAGATCGAAACCGATCAGGTCGCCACCGCCATGCACGAGATGACCGCCACCGTGCAGGAAGTCGCGCGCAACGCCGAACAGGCCTCCCAAGCCGCTTCCGACGCCGATGGCCAAGCCCGCGAAGGGCGACAAGGTGGTGGCCGAAGCCATCGCCCAGATCGAACGCCTCGCCGCTGAAGTGGCACGCTCCACCGACGCCATGGCGCACCTGCAACAAGAGAGCAACAAGATCGGCAGCGTGATGGACGTGATCAAGGCCGTGGCCGAGCAGACCAACCTGTTGGCGCTCAACGCGGCCATTGAAGCCGCACGTGCCGGTGAGGCCGGTCGCGGCTTTGCCGTGGTCGCCGACGAAGTGCGTGGCCTGGCCCAGCGCACACAGAAATCCACCGAGGAAATCGAAGGCCTGGTGGCCGGCCTGCAAAATGGCACCCAGCAAGTGGCCACGGTGATGAACAACAGCCGCAGCCTCACGGACAGCAGCGTCGAGCTGACGCGCAAGGCCGGTGTGTCCCTGGAAAACATCACCCGCACGGTGTCGAATATCCAGTCGATGAACCAGCAGATCGCCGCCGCAGCCGAGCAGCAGAGTGCCGTGGCGGAAGAGATCAGCCGCAGTATCGTGAATGTGCGGGATGTGTCGGAGCAGACGGCTACGGCGAGTGACGAGACCGCCAAGTCGAGTGTTGAATTGGCGCGTTTGGGCAGCCAGTTGCAGCAGATGGTCAGTCACTTCCGGGTGTAAGCAACATCATTGTGGCGAGGGAGCTTGCTCCCGCTGGGTCGCGCAGCGGCCCCAACAATATTGGGAGCGCTTCGCACTCCAGCGGGAGCAAGCTCCCTCGCCACAGGCAAACTTAGACATACTCGGCCCTCCGTGAGTTGGGCCTTACCTCCAGCGCACTTACCGGAACATGTGGGCCTTCGGACGCAGGTCAATGGTCCTGTGAGGTGGCTGGGTTTATGGGCCTTCCGCATGAATCCGGCACGGGGTGCAAAACCCGTGGCGGTCGGTCCAAATATCTGCGCGCTAACCCAGCCAATCTCCATCACGACGAACACGGAACGAGGGCGATACTAACTCAGCCCTCCAAGCCAAGGTGTGACAAGCAACGCCAGATTATCCTTAAAATTGTTGCCGTTTTTTACATGCATATTTACCAAGTTAGCTTGGCTTGTAGAAATGAAAACCGCCCATCGTCAAGGCTTGCTTAGCACCTTCGAGCAGCAGTAATATCACCAACAGGTCAGTGGTCCTGTGAAACAGCAACCCAACCGCAAACTGGGATTGCAATAAAAAACCGCCTTAACGAAGGCGGTTTTTTATTGCCTGCGATTTACTCCTCAGCCCTCACCTTCTTCAACAAACACCAGCCGATTCCCAAACGGGTCCTTGATGCTCATCTCCCGCGAGCCCCAAGGCGTCTGTTCAACCTCAGGCTTGGCATAACGGTAATCCTTGCCCGCCAACTGCTGCTGGTAACCGTCCACCCCTTGCGCCTGAATCCGCACCGCCGCCCCCGGCGACGCATCGCCATGATGCTCGGACAAATGCAGCACGCACTCACCCAACGACACCTGCAAATACAGCGGGAAATTCGCCTCGAAGCGATGCTGCCAATCCACCGTGAACCCCAGGAAGTCGACGTAAAATTCCAGCGCCTTGGCCTCGTCGAAAATCCGCAAGATGGGGGTGACTTTTCCTAAGTGCATGGCAACCGCTCCGTGTATGAAAAGCACCCACTATAGAGACGAAAACCCCTTGCGCAAATCCCCGCTACGCGCCAGGAACCGACCCGGCCGTTGGCCATTGGCCTGGCCGTCGCAGTAGCTCAACACACCATTGATCCACACCCCGTCGATCCCTTCCGCCGCGCGCTGCGGATCCTTGAAGTCGGCCACGTCACGCACACGCATGGGATCAAACAACACCAGGTCGGCCCAATGCCCCTCGCGAATCTCACCCCGCTCGGCCAAGCCAAACCGCGCCGCCGACAACCCGGTCATCTTGTGCACCGCCGTGTGCAACGGGAACAAGCCCACATCCCGGCTGAAATGCCCCAACACCCGTGGAAACGCGCCCCACAAGCGCGGGTGGGGGAACGGATCTTCCGGCAA
The DNA here is from genome assembly GCF_030687495.1 of Pseudomonas sp. FP453. Classification (NCBI taxonomy): domain Bacteria; kingdom Pseudomonadati; phylum Pseudomonadota; class Gammaproteobacteria; order Pseudomonadales; family Pseudomonadaceae; genus Pseudomonas; species Pseudomonas sp. FP453. The sequence goes on from NZ_CP117435.1 coordinate 5,219,250, forward strand.
CCCATCCGAGCCCACCATCGACAGCGGATGCGCGAGGATACGTCGCACATCCGCCTCATCCATCCCGTAGTACACCGCCCCCGCCGGTTGCAGGCGACGCGCCGCGTCCATCAGCGAAACGTCCCACTCGGCGGCGATGTCCTGCAAGTCGCGCCCGCCCAGTTCAGGGTGCGGTGTTGACCAGGTAATGGTGATACGAAACGCATCGGTGACCTGCTTGAGGTCCAGGGTCGAAGAGCTGGCCGCATAGGGATAACAATCACACCCCACCGGGTGGGTTTTCGCCGCCAATTCCAACGCCGCCAACAGCTGCGGACTACGCCCCCAGTTCCCCGCGCCGGCACATTTAAGGTGGGAAATGATCACCGGCACCTTGGCATGCCGGCCGATCAGGAACGCTTCATCCATGGCCTCCAGCACCGGTTCGAATTCACTGCGCAAATGGGTGGTGTACACCGCACCGAACGCCGTCAGTTCTTCAGTGAGTTGCAGCACCTCATCGGTCTCGGCATTGAACGCGCTGGCGTACGCCAGCCCTGTGGATAACCCGAGCGCGCCGGCTTCGAGGCTTTCTTGCAGCTGCACGCGCATGGCAGCGATTTCATCCGGCGTGGCCGTGCGGTGCAGGTCGTCCATGTGGTTGCTGCGCAGCGCCGTATGGCCGATCAGGGCGGCGACGTTGACCGCCGGATGGGCGCGTTCGACGGCCGCTCGATAGTCGCTGAAACGCGGATAAACAAACGCCGAAGCGCTGCCGAGCAAATTCATCGGGTCCGGCGGATCACTGCGCAAACTCACCGGCGAGGCGCTAATGCCGCAATTGCCGACAATCACCGTGGTCACGCCCTGGCTCAGCTTGGGCAGCATCTGCGGTTGGCGGATCACCACCGTGTCATCGTGGGTGTGCACGTCGATAAAACCCGGCGCCAACACGCGGCCGCTGGCGTCGACCTCATGCTCGGCCGTCGCTGCCGAGAGGTCGCCGATCGCCGCGATGCGCCCCGCACGCAGCCCCACATCGGCGAGGTAGCCGGGGGTGTTGCTGCCATCAATGATCAGCGCCTGGCGAATCAACGTGTCGTACTTCATTTCAGTCTCCAAGCGGCAGGCTGTCAGGGCCGCCGCGGTAATCGTCGAGGGCCAGCTTGATCCGGCGCAGGCGTTCCCGGTTGTCGTCCGGCATGGCCAGCGCCAGCTCGGTGGCGAGCAGGTCGATGGCCAGCAGCATGCCGTAGCGCGCCGCCGTGGGTTTGTAGATAAAACTGGTTTCGGCCGGTTGCAGCGGCAGCAGCACGTCGGCCAACTCCGCCAGGGGTGAATCGGCCAGGGTGATGGCGATGATGCGCGCGTCGTAGTTGCGCGCCAGCGCCACCACGTCGAGCAACTCGGGGGTGCGGCCGGTCAGGGAGCACACGATCAACACATGCGCCGCGCCCAGGGTTGCCGCCGTGACGCGCATCATCACCGGGTCATGGCAGGCCGCTATCGGATAGCCCAGGCGCACCAGGCGCACCTGCAACTCATCGCTGCACAGGCTCGACGGGCCGCCCATGCCAAACGCGTGGATCATCCGCGCCTGGCCCAGCAGGCTCACTGCATCGACAAACCCCGCCTGATTGAAGCCGGACAGGTGCTGACGCAACGTCGCCTCGATATCGCAGAGAATCTGCCGATGAAACGCCGACTGTTCCGGCTTGCCCGCCGGGTCGAGGAAGCGGCTGCCCACGCCACTCGCCTGGGCCAGTTGCAGGCGCAGGTCGCGTAAATCGCGGCAGCCAACACTGCGGGCAAACCGCGACAGCGTGGCGGTGCTGACCTCGGCCCGCTGGGACAACTCTTCCAGGCTGGCCGACGCGGCAAAACCCACGTCATCGAGCATCAGCTTGGCGATACGGCCTTCGCCAGCGCTGAAGGAATCCTGGCGGGCGCGGATCTGGTAGAGGATGTCCATGGGGTCTCCGGGTTACAGAATGCAGGACAGACCATAGGTAAGACCGAACGCCACCACTGAAATCAGGGTTTCCAGCACGGTCCAGGTCTTGAAGGTCTGGATCACCGTCATATTGAAGTATTCCTTGATCAGCCAGAAGCCGCCGTCGTTGACGTGGGAAAAGATCACCGAGCCCGCACCAGTGGCCAGCACCAACAGTTCCGGGTGGGGATAACCCAGGCCCATGGCCACTGGCGCGACCACGCCGGAGGCGGTGGTCATGGCCACCGTCGCCGAACCCGTGGCGATACGCATTAGTGCGGCGAACAGCCAGCCCATCACCAACGGCGACAGCTGGAAGGCGTGGGCCAGGCCGAGGATTTCGTTGGTGACGCCGGCATCCACCAGAATCCGGTTCAAGCCACCGCCCGCGCCCACCAGCAAGGTGATGCTGGCGGTCGGCGCCAGGCATTCGTTGGTGAACTTGAGGATCGACTCGCGGTTGAAGCCCTGGGCGATGCCCAAGGTCCAGAAACTCACCAAGGTCGCCAGCAGCAGCGCGATCACCGAGTTGCCGATAAACAACAGGAACTGGTTGAAACCGCTGCCCGGCGTGGAAAGCACGTTGGCCCAACCGCCGATCATCATCAGCACCACCGGCAACAGGATGGTGCCCATGGTCAGCGCAAAGCTCGGCAGGCGGGTGCGCGGTTCACGCTCGATGAACTGGCGTTCCAGCGGGTTTTCCGCCGGCAGGTGAATGCGCGGCACGATGAATTTGGCGTACACCGGGCCGGCGATGATCGCCGTCGGGATGCCGATCAAAATCGCATACAGCACGGTCTGCCCCACCGACGCGTTATACGCCAGCACCGCCATCATCGCCGCCGGGTGTGGCGGCACCAGCGCATGCACCACCGACAAGCCGGCCACCATGGGCAAGCCGACCATCAGGATCGACACGCCCACACGCCGCGCCACGGTAAAGGCAATCGGCACCAGCAACACAAAACCGACCTCGAAAAACAGCGGCAAACCCACCAGGAACGCGATGCACACCATCGCCCAGTGCGCGTTGCGCTCGCCAAAGCGGTTGATCAGGGTGCGCGCCACCTGCTCGGCGCCGCCGGACTCGGCCATCATCTTGCCGAGCATGGTGCCCAACGCGACGACCAGGGCGATATGCCCCAGGGTCTTGCCGACGCCCGCTTCGTAGGAGCCCATGATGGTGTCTGCCGGCATCCCGGCCACCAGCGCCAGGCCGATGGACACCAGGGTGATGACGATAAACGGGTTGAGCCGGTAACGTGCAATCAGCACGATCAAAGCAATGATGGCGATGGCAGCGTATGCCAACAGCCCGAAGCCCAGTGATGCGGCCATGCGGTACTCCTCGGAAAGGGTCACGTCGAATTGGTTGTGAAACTCATAAATCATTACCGATGAGTATTTTCAATTTTTATGAAAGTAATTTTCGCCCACAGACACGCGCTGTCGCGTTGGGATATGCCCGACGGCCACTGATGAAAATTCGGGGGGTGTTCTTACATGAAGATCAGAGGATGGCGGAAACTCAAGCGGCGCCATCCAGTCATAGAATGCGCAACCACCCAACAGCCAGGAAAACCGCCCATGATTCGCACATCCCTCGCCGCCAGCGCCCTACTGCTCGCCCTGTGTGGCAGCGCCTCGGCCGCCGATAACGCGGCGCTGAAAAAATGCATGGACGGCGCCAACACCACCGCCGACATGGTCAATTGCAACACCCGGGAAACCAAGGTGCAGGACAAGCGCCTGAACACGGCCTACAAGACCGCCCTCGCCGCTCAGGAAGGGGCGCGCAAGCAGCAACTGCAAGACGTGCAGCGCCTGTGGATAAAGTACCGCGATGCCAACTGCGCCTTTGCCGGCAGCGCCACCGGTGGCAGCATCGATCAGGTCAACGGCTCCGGCTGCGTGCTGGACATGACCCAGACCCGCGCCCAGGAGCTGGAAGACCTGGTCGGGCCATGAAACTATTTGTGGCGAGGGAGCTTGCTCCCGCTGTAGTGCGCAGCGCTCCCAAGTTTTTTGGGGCCGCTACGCAGCCCAGCGGGAGCAAGCTCCCTCGCCACAAGTATTCCAATCCAGCTCACCACTCAATCAGTCGGGGTGAACCTTGGCGCGCTTGAGCAGCTTCTTGCAGCGCTCCGACAAATGCAGCACCCGCAGATGCTTGCCGGCCTTGGCGTAGCGCTCGCGCAGGGTCATCAGCGCGGCAATCGCCGAGTAATCGACAAAGCTCAGGTGACGGCAATCCAGCGTCACCTGGGCCGGGTCGTTGGCCGGGTCGAACTGGTTCAGGAACGGCGTGGTCGAGGCAAAGAACAACGTGCCATGCAGGCGATAGAGCTTGCTGCCATCGGCCTCCAGGTGCTCATCGGCATACAGCTCCCGCGCCTGCTGCCAGGCGAAGTTCAGCGCCGCAATCACAATCCCGCACAACACCGCCGTGGCCAGGTCGGTGAATACCGTGATCACCGTCACCGCGATAATCACCAGCACATCGTTGAACGGCACCTTGTTGATCACCCGCAACGACGCCCAGGCGAACGTCTGCTGGGATACCACAAACATCACCCCGACCAGCGCCGCCAGCGGAATCCGCTCGATAAACGGCGACAGAAACAAGATAAACAACAGGATCATCACCCCGGCAAACACCCCGGAGAACCGCCCGCGCCCACCGGAGCTCAAGTTGATCACGGTTTGCCCGATCATCGCGCAACCGCCCATGCCGCCAAACACGCCAGAGACCATGTTCGCCGCGCCCAGGGCCACGCTTTCGCGGTCGGGGTAGCCACGGGTCTCGGTGATTTCGTCGGTGAGGTTGAGGGTGAGCAGGGTTTCCAGCAGGCCGACCATGGCCATCAGGAACGCGTATGGCGCGATGATGCCGAGGGTTTCCAGGGTCCAGGGGATTTGCGGCAGGGCAAAGGTGGGCAGGCCGCCGGCGATGTGGGCCATGTCGCCCAACGTGCGGGTCGGCAGGCCGAGCAGGTACACCGCGAGGCCGACGCCGAGGATCGCCACCAGCGCCGGCGGCACCGCACGGGTGATGCGCGGCAGCAGGTAGACAATGGCCATGGTCACCAGCACCAGGCCGATCATCACGTACAACGGCGTGCCGCTGAGCCAGTGCTCACCGCTCTTGAAATGCTCCAGTTGCGCCAGCGCAATGATGATCGCCAAGCCATTCACAAACCCGAGCATCACCGGGTGCGGCACCATGCGCACCAGCTTGCCCAGGCGCAACAGGCCGAACGCGATCATGATCAACCCGCCCAGCAGCACCGTGGCCAGCAGGTATTCGACGCCGTGTTGCACCACCAGCGCGACGATCACCACCGCCATCGAGCCCGCCGCACCCGAGACCATGCCGGGCCGACCACCGAACAGCGCGGTGAGGGTGCAGATGATAAAGGCGCCGTAGAGCCCCATCAGCGGGTTGAGGTGGGCCACCAGGGCAAAGGCGATGCATTCGGGCAGCAGCGCAAAAGACGTGGTGAGGCCGGCCAGGGCATCGGCGCGCAGACGGGTGAGGTTCATGAGGTACCAGGGTAATGCGGGGGATAAGGCGGGGGATGGTACGGAATTGAGCGGGGTGGGGCTAGTCTGGAGACCGAGTGGCCTTCATCGCAGGCAAGCCAGCTCCCACCTTTGAGTGTATTCACAAATCAAAATGTGGGCGCTGGCTTGTGTGGGAGCTGGCTTGCCTGCGATGGCCGCGACTCGGTCTCAAGCGAACATCAAACCATCTCACCCCGAATCCACTCAACCACCGACGTGCGCTTCGGCACCCACCCCAACACCTCCCGCGCCCGCTGGCCGCGCACCCGGCTGTTGGAACCCAAGCCATAGTTGGCCATTTCATACCCCCACTCAGCCTCAGCCTCGGCCAACGGCCAATCCTGCGGTTGACCCAGGTTCAAGGCTTCCGCAATCGCCGTGGTCATGTCGATAAACGACGCCTCGCTGCTTTCGACAAAGTAGAACGTGCCCGGCACATTCTTGGTCAGCGCCAGCAAATACAAGGCCACCACGTCTTCAATATGCACGTTGGACCAGATGTTCTGCCCCGTCCCCACATGGCGCACCACCCCACTCTTGCGCGCCTGCTTGAGCAAGCGCGGCAATTGCACGCTGTCGCGCTTCACGCCCAGGCTGTGGCCGTAGATCAGGGTGTTGCAGATCACCGCCGAATTCACGCCGTCGTGGGCGGCGGCCAGGATCAGGTTGTCGATGGCGACGCGGGCGGCTTTATCCACCGTTGGTTCCGGCAAGTTGTCTTCGAAGTAGATGACCTCGCTGGCTTTGCCGCCCGACGCATCACCGACGATGCTCGAACCGCTGGTGTGCAGGAACGGTTTGTTCGACCCTTTCAGCGCCGCCAGCAAGGTTTCCACTGCTGCGCGATGGTCGCTGCTCGCGGCGTTGATCACCGCGTCAGCCTTCTGCGCCTGCTCGGTCAATACGGCCGCGTCGTCCAGGCTGCCGATCACCGGGGTGATGCCCAAGGCGGTCATTTCCGCCGCCTGCTCGGCGCTGCGCACCAGGCCGGTGACGGTGTGGCCAGCCTTGACCAGGCCAGTGGCGATGGAGCCACCGATAAAACCTGCGGCGCCGGTAACGAATACGTTCATGGAGCGTTCTCCTGACTGAGTAAGTGATGAGCCCAGTATCAAGGGCCGATCCTTGACGAATAAGCCCCTGCCGCCCAATTCACTCTTGCGCGGCGGTCACGAATCAGCAGGCATACCGCGCCAGTTTGGCCTGGATAAAGTCGAGGAAGCACTGGATACGCAGCGCCAACTGCGAGTTACGGTAATACACCGCGTGGATCGGCTGGCGATAACCGCTGTTGAACGCCTCCAGCACCGGCACCAGGCGCCCGGCGTCGATGTCGGCGCTGGTCATGAAGTTCGACAGGCAGCAAATGCCCTGCCCTTCCAGCGCCAACTGGCGCACGGTTTCGCCGCTGGAGGCAGAAACGCTCGGCTGGATCAGCCAGCGGTCGCCTTCCACATGGCGCAGCGGCCAATGGTTGAGGGTTTCGGTCTGGGTGAAGCCGAGCAGGGTGTGATCGGCCAGCTCGGCCACCGTGGTCGGCGCGCCGAATTGCGCGAGGTAGTCGGGGCTGGCAAGGATATGCAGCGGCGTACAGCCGAGGGAACGGGCATGCAGGGTGGAGTCGGCCAACACACCGATACGGATCGCAATGTCGGTGCTCTGTTCCAGCAGGTCGATGATCAAGTCATCGCTGTTCAGCTCCAGCTGGATGTCCGGGTACAAACGGCGAAATTCGGCGATGTACGGCACGATCCCATGCAGCATGAACGGCACCGCCGCGTTGATACGCAGGCGCCCGGCCGGGTTTTTCTGGCGCGACGACAGGCGTTCTTCCAGCTCATCCATCTGCGCCAGGATCACCTTGGCCTGCTCGAAGAAGTACTTGCCCTCTTCGGTCAGGTCCATGCGCCGCGTGGTGCGGTTGATCAGCGTGGTGTCGAGCTTGGCCTCCAGGCGCGACAGCGTGCGGCTGACCGCCGACGGCGTCTGCCCGACCTGCTCCGCCGCCGCGGAAATCGAGCCGCACTCAATCACGCTGACAAAGATTTGTAGCTCGTCGGATCGGGCTTTCACGGGCGGTCCTCGTTATCGGTTCGCCGCAGCTTACACCGAGAGGTTGAACACCTGCGCCAAGTGCTGCTCGTAGCGCGCCACATCGGCGTCGATGGCCGGGCGTTTCATCACGTCCACACAGAGGAAGGTCGGCAAGGCGGTCATGCCGAGGAATTCGTTGGCCTTGTGGAACGGGAAGTACACGGCGTCCACGCCCTTGGCTTCGAAGAAGTCGCTCGGGTCGTCGAAGGCTTGCTGCGGTGCGTTCCAGGTCAGCGACAGCATGTACTGCTTGCCCTGGATCAGGCCGCCGCTGCCGTATTTCTGCGACGCATCGGAACGGGTGCGACCGTCGCTGGCATACAGGCTGCCGTGGCCTTCGGTGAAGACTTCGTCGATGTACTTCTTCACGATCCACGGCGCGCCCATCCACCAGCCGGGCATCTGGTAGACGATTACGTCGGCCCAGAGAAACTTGGCGACCTCTTCAGCCACGTCGTAGCCGGCGTCGATATGGGTGACCTTGACGTCGATACCGCCACGGTCCAGCACGGCCAGGGCGGTGTCATGCAGGGTGGTGTTGTAGCGGCCATCGGAGTGGGCGAACTGTTTGCCGCCGTTGAGCAGGAGTACTTTTTTCATGGGAGGGTGTCCAGAGGTTGAAAATGTCTGGACGCAGACTAACGACCTCGGCCCCTCGGAATAAGCGGCCGCGCCGCAAAATACATTTGACTGAAATGCACGAATCCCTTGGCGATTGTTAACCACTGATCAGCAGATGAGCGCCCAACAGCGCCATGCCGATAAAAAAAACACGCTTGAACAACTGCGCGCTGATGCGCTGACGCACCACCTGGCCGAGCCACATGCCCAACAAAGCCGGGACCAGCGCCAGCAGTGAGGCGTTGATCTCACCGCCGCCCAACGTACCGCGCCAGGCCAACCCGGCGGCCAGCGCCAAGGTCGAGACGGTGAATGACAACCCCAGCGCCTGCACCAACTGATCGCGATTCAAGCCCAGCGCTTGCAGATACGGCACCGCCGGAATCACAAACACGCCAGTGGCCGAGGTAATGACGCCGGTGATCACACCACATAACGGGCCCAGCCAGCGCTCATTGGCGGGCTTGATCCTGAACGTGGGCAAGAACAACCCGCTCAACGCATACATCAGCAATGCCCCGCCCAATGCGTGAACGACCCAACCGCCGCCGTCCATCCCCAGCCACACCGTGCCAAACCCGGTGCCGAGCGAAATCAGCAACAGCATCGGCCACAGGCGTTTGAGCAAGGCACTCAAGTGACCGCCGAAAGCCAGTTGCCAGAGGTTGGTGACCGTCGAGGGAATGATCAGCAGCGCCGCAGCCTGCGCCGGCAGCATAGCCAGACCGAGCAGGCCCATGGCGACGGTGGGCAGGCCCAGGCCGATCACGCCCTTGACCGTGCCGGCCAGCAGGAAGGTGGCGAACACCAGCAGGGTCAGGGCGGGGCCGATGTCTTGGTAGAACGCGAGGAAGGTATTCATGGGGCGATTGTGCGGGGTTGGGGCGGGGTTGGGAATTCGCCATATACTGAGGCAGCCTCTTGTTTTGTGTGAGGCTGAGATCGCTATCGCAGGCAAGCCAGCTCCCACCTTTGAAAGTATTCACAAATCAAAATGTGGGAGCGGGCTTGCCCGCGATGAGGCCAGCCCAATCACCCGAGAACCCCAAGCCATGCACTTTGACCTGATCGACCTACGCCTCTACCTGCACATCCTCGACACCGGCAACATCACCGCCGGCGCCGCCCGCAGCCATTTATCCCTGGCCGCCTCGAGCGCGCGCATCCGCGCCATGGAAGCCTCGCTGGGCATCGAATTCCTCGAACGCGGTCGCCGGGGCGTCACCCCGACACCCGCCGGCATTGCCCTCGCCCGTCACGCCCGCCTGCTGCTGCAACAGGCCGAACACCTGCAACAGGACCTCGCGGAATACGCCAACGGCAGCAAAGGCCAGGTGCGCCTGCTGTGCAACACCACGGCCCTCAGCGAATACCTGCCAGAATTGCTCGCAGACTTTCTGCGCGAACACCCCAACCTCGATATCGACCTGCAAGAGCTGCCCAGCCTGCGCATCACCCAGGCGTTGCGCCAGGGCACGGCGGACCTCGGGATCATTTCCGACGCCGTCGACACCCACGGTTTGCAGACCCAGCCCTTTCGCGACGACCCGCTGGTGTTGATCATGCCGCTGGACCATCCCCTGGCCACGGGCAGCGTGAGTTTTATCGACAGCCTGCAACACGACTACGTCGGCCTGGCCGCCAGCAGCGCACTGGCGGTGTACCTGGAGGAACAGGCGCTGCACGCGGGGTTTCGCCTGCAAACCCGAATTCGCGCCGAAGGGTTTGACGGGGTGATCCGCATGGTCGCCGGCGGCGTCGGCCTGGGCATCGTGCCCCAGGCCGCCCTGCAGCGTTGGCCGGCGGCGCAGCGTTTCAAGGCCCAGCCGCTCAATGAGGCCTGGGCCCGTCGCCGCTTGCTGTTAGCCGCACGCTCGTTCGAACAATTGCCCGGTTACGCCAGAGCCTTGTCTGCCGCCTTGGCCCGGCCCTTGCGGAAGAACCCGTAATACACCGCCGACAGAATCAGCAGGAACGGCACGCCAAACACCAGGGTCATCTTGAACGCCTCGGTGAAGTACGTGGTGATCATCACCGCGCCCATCAGCACCAGGCCCAGCAGCGTGCTGTAGGGAAACAGGCGCAGCTGGAACGACAGCTTCGGCCCGCCATGGCGCTTGCGATAGCGGCGGAAGAACAGGTGCGTGAGAAAGATCATGAACCAGGTGAAGATCGCGCCAAACATCGAGATGGCCATCATCAGGGTGAACGAGCTTTCCGGGTACACCACGTTGAGCAGGGTCGCCAGGGCAATGCCCGAGCTGGACAGCAACAGCGCGTTCAACGGGATGCCGCTCTTGCTCAACGCGCCCATGGATTTGGGTGCGAAGCCAGCGCGGGACAGGCTGAACATCATGCGCGTGGTGATATACAGCTGGCTGTTCATCGCCGACAGCGCTGCGATGAGGATCACGAAGTTCATCACCCCGGTGGCACCGGGAATGCCGATGGTCTGCATCACCGTGACGAACGGGCTCTGGGTCTGCCCGGCCTGGTTCCACGGCACGATGGCGAGCATCAGCGCCAGGGTCAGCAGGTAAAACACCACCAGCCGCACGATGGTGGCGCGGAAGGCTTTTTTCACCGCCTGCTCCGGGTCGGCCGCTTCACCGGCCGCCACGGCGATCATCTCCACGCTCAGGTAGCTGAAGATCGACACGATCACCGCCATCCACATGCCGCTCAGGCCATGGGGGAAAAAGCCGTCGTGGGCCGTGTAGTTCTGCACGCCGTATTCCGGGTTGCCGGAACCGAACACCACGTACACCCCGAGGATGATGAAACCGACAATGGCGCTGATCTTGATCGTCGAGAACCAGTATTCGAAGTTGCCGAAGGTCTTCACGCTGATGGCGTTGAGCACGATCAGCACGCTGGAAAACGACACGATCCACACCCACTCCGGCACGTTGGCGAACCAGTACTTCATGTACATCGCCACCGCCGTGACCTCGGCGCCCACCGCCAGCACAATCGCCGCCCAGTAGGCGTAGCGCACCAGGAACCCGGCCAGTGGGCTGATATAGAACTCGGCATACGCGCCAAAGGAGCCGGAGGTGGAATGGGCCACCGTCATCTCCGCCAGGCAGCCCATCAACAGCAAGGTGATCAACGCGCCGATGGCGTAGCTCACCAGTACGCTGGGCCCGGCGTAGCCGATGGCGTAGGCGCTGCCCATGAACAGCCCGGTGCCAATGGCGCCGCCGATGGCGATCATGCTCATCTGGCCGGAAGTGAGCTGGCGCCTGAGGCCCAGTTCGCGTTGGGTGATTTCTGCAAAGCCGGTGTCTGGCGTGGTCACGTGGTGTGCCCCTTTATTATTGTGATTGTTGTTGCTGGCGCTGAACCCTGTGGGAGCTGGCTTGCCTGCGATAGCGGTGGTGAATGTTCCACCGCTATCGCAGGCAAGCCAGCTCCCACAGTTTGATCGGTGTTGTGTCAGGTCACGCTGTTGCGGACTTTGAATTGCGGCTGGTTCCAGGTGTTGTTGTCGAGGATTTCACCGAGGATTTCCACGGCATCGAATACCTCGGTAAAGCTGGTGTACAACGGCGTAAACCCAAACCGCATGATGCGCGGCTCGCGGTAGTCACCGATCACGCCCCGGGCGATCAGCGCCTGGATCACCGCGTACCCTTCGGGATGTTCAAAACTCACATGACTGCCGCGCTTGGCGTGTTCACGCGGGGTGATCAGCGCCAGGCCATGGGCGGCGCAACGCGCTTCGACCAACGCGATAAACAAGTCGGTCAACGCCAGGGACTTTGTGCGCAAGCTGGCCATATCGGTCTGCGCAAAAATCTCCAGGCCGCATTCCACCATGGCCAGCGAGGTGATCGGCTGGGTGCCGCACAGGTAACGGGCAATCCCGGCGCTCGGCGCATAGGTCGACTCCATGGCGAACTGGCGCGTGTGCCCAAACCAGCCCGACAACGGCTGGCGCACCAGGTCCACCAGCGCCGGGTTGACCCACACAAACGCCTGGGAGCCGGGGCCGCCATTGAGGTATTTGTAGGTGCAACCAATCGCGTAATCCGCCTCGGCCTGGTGCAGGTCGATGGGCACCGCGCCCGCCGAATGCGCCAAGTCCCAGATACTCAGCGCACCGCATTCGTGGCTCAACGCGGTCAGCGCCTGCATGTCGTACATGTAGCCGGTCTTGTAGTTGACGTGGGTGAGCATCACCACCGCCACGTCGGCGTCGATGGCGTGCGGCAACTCGTCCGGGCTGTTGACCAGCCGCAGGGAATAACCCTGTTGCAGCAGCTCGGCCAGGCCTTCGGCGATGTACAAGTCGGTGGGAAAGTTGCTCGCTTCGCTGACGATCACCTTGCGCTGCGGTTGGCGCTGGCGCTGTACCGTCAACGCGGCGCTGAGCACCTTGAACAGGTTGATCGAGGTGGTATCGGTGATCACCACTTCGCCATCGCGCGCACCGATCAGCGGGGCCAGGCGATTGCCCAGGCGCTGGGACAACTCCGCCCAGCCGGCGCTGTTCCAGCTGCGGATCAAGCCATTGCCCCACTCCTCGCTGATCACCTGTTGCGCCCGCGCCAGCGCCGCTACCGGGCGGGCGCCGAGGGAGTTGCCGTCGAGGTAGATGACGCCGTCGGGCAAGGCGAACTGCTGGCGCAGCGGCGCCAGCAGGTCTTGATCGTCGAGGGTTTGGCAATGGCTTCGGGTGGTCATGGTCTGTCCTGGTTTTTATAAGTGAAGATGGACCAAATAATGAACGAAGATTTAGAGAATTTTCGTGCAAAGTGACGGGTAACAAGCTAATTAAGCTGTAGGAAATTCGAATTAAACCTCTAAACACGCGGATTTATTCTAAGCATGATTCTCGACGCCACCGACCTGCGCCTCCTGCATTTCCTGCAACAGGATGGGCGTATCAGCAACCAGGAACTGGCAGAGAAAGTCGCGCTGTCACCGTCCGCGTGCCTGCGCCGCTTGCGCCTGCTGGAAAGCGAAGGCGTGATCAGTGGCTACCGCGCCGTGCTGAATGCCGAGCAGTTGGGCATCGAGTTGGAGGCCATCGTGCACCTGTCCCTGCGCCAGGATGTGGAGGATTGGCATGAGACGTTTATCAAGAAGGTGCAAGGCTGGCCGGAAGTGGCCAGTGCCTATGTGATCACCGGCGCGAGCAACTATGTGCTGCGGGTGCAGGCGCGCAACCTCAAGCACTTTTCGGACTTCATCGTGAACCACCTGAACCGCACGGCGGGGGTGATGGATATCCGTTCGGAGATTGTGTTGCAGAAGATCAAGGATCGGGATGAGGTGTTGGACCTGGTCATCCGCAAATAGTCGCAACACCACAAAAAAACCTGCAAAAACTGGACCCTGTGGGAGCTGGCTTGCCTGCGATAGCGGTGGTGAATGTTACATAGCTATCGCAGGCAAGCCAGCTCCCACAGGGTCCAGTTCCGACATTTTGGACCGTGTTATTCAGTCTTCCAGGGCACGCACGCGCTGCATGCGCTTTTGCTCTACCGGCGCAGCCGACGACTGCAACTCAAAGTCAAAATCAATCTGCGCAAACCGCCCTTCTACCCCAAACTCCCGCGCCAGTTGCTGATCGTCACTGAAACGAATCTCGGCAATCAACTCATCCCGCGTCGCATAGGCAAAGTCATCATGCAGGTACGGATCATCCGACAGGTTGATCTGCGTGGTCAGGTGCCGATGGCCCGGCGCCGAGATAAAGAAGTGAATATGCGCCGGCCGCTGCCCGTGGCGGCCCAGTTGATCGAGCAACTGCTGGGTCGGCCCGGTCGGCGGGCAACCGTAGCCCGACGGCACAATGCTGCGGAACCGGTAGTTGCCCTGGGCATCGGTCTCGATGCGGCGGCGCAGGTTGAACGCGGACTGGGAAGGGTCAAACCACGAGTAAGTCCCACCCGAATTGGCCTGCCACACATCGACAATCGCCCCGGCCAACGGCTTGCCGTCGGTGTCGCGCACCTGGCCGCGCATAAACAGCGGCGCCGCCGCGTCGGTGCCATCGTCCAGCCGCGCCTCGAACTTGGAGAGCGGCGCGCCGGCCACGTACAGCGGGCCTTCGATGGTGCGCGGCGTGCCGCCGGATTTGCCGGCTTCTTCGTCGGCGGCGTCCATCAGCAAGTCCAGGTAGTGCTCCAGGCCCAATCCGGCGGCGAGCAGACCGGCTTCCTGGTGCTTGCCCAATTCGTTGAGGTAGTTGACCGCCGTCCAGAACTCTTCCGGGGTCACTTCCAGGTCTTCGATGATATTCACCGTGTCCCGCAGGATTCGGTAGATCAGCGCCTTGGTGCGTGGGTTGCCGCCGTCGTTGAGGTTGCCGCTGACTTCTTCGAGAAACCGTTGGGCATGGGCAGTCTGGGAAATTCGGATGGACATGGTGCAATCCTCATCTTGTCATTATTAGTGTTGAAAACGGGCTTAACGGTCGTCCTCATGGATCGACGAAGGGTGCCGGCACAGCGCGTTCACTTCGATGGCCATGTAGGGGTAAAGCGGCAGTTGCATCAGCAGGTCGTGCAGTTCTTGCACGCTGTCGACATCGAACACGCTGTAGTTGGCGTAGAGCCCGGCGATGCGCCACAGGTGACGCCATTTGCCCTCGTGTTGCAGGCGCTGGGCCAACGCCTTCTCTTCAGGCCTTGAGGGCGGCGGGCACGCTCGGGGTGCATGTCCAATGGCAGGTTCACGGTCATTTTTACGTGGAACAACATGTCAGGCGCCTCTTAGTGTGTGTCACGACGGAAGAACGCCAGGCGCTCTTCATCAATGGCCAGGCCCAGGCCCGGGGCAGTGGAGACATGCAAGTGGAAATCGCGATACACCAGCGGCTCGGCGAGGATGTCTTCGGTCAGCAGCAGCGGGCCGAACAGCTCGGTGTCCCACGCCAGTTTGTTCAACGTCAGGAACGCATGGGCCGAGGCCAGGGTGCCGATGCCGCCTTCGAGCATGGTGCCGCCGTACAGGCCGATGCCGGCCGCTTCGGCAATCGCGGCGGTGCGCAACACGGCGCGCGGGCCGCCGTTCTTGGCGATCTTGAGGGCGAACACCGAGGCCGCGCCTTCGCGGGCCAGGTTGAAAGCGTCTTCCACGCACTCGATGGACTCATCCGCCATGATCGGCGCCGGGCTGGACAGGTTGAGCCGGGCCATGCCGCCCCGGTTGTTGCGCGAAATCGGCTGCTCGATCAGGTCAATACCGTTGTCGCCCAACACCTTGCAAGCGCGCAGGGCGACGGCTTCATCCCAGGCCTGATTGACGTCCACGCGCACACTGGCGCGGTCGCCCAGGGCTTTTTTGATCGCGATCACATGGGCCAGATCCTGGCTGACTTCACCAGCACCGATCTTCAGTTTGAAGATGCGGTGACGGCGCAAGTCGAGCATCTTCTCAGCCTCGGCGATGTCCTTTTCGGTGTTACCGCTGGCCAGCGTCCAGGCCACCGGCAGCGCATCGCGCACACGGCCGCCGAGCAGTTCGCTGACCGGCAGGTTCAGGCGTTTGCCCAAGGCGTCGAGCAAGGCGCTTTCAATGCCGGACTTGGCAAAGGTGTTGCCTCGGATGCTGCGCTCCAGGCGCAACATGGCGGCGTTGATATTGCTCGCATCCTGGCCGATCAACAGCGGGGCGAAGTGGCGGTCGATGTTGACCTTGATGCTGTCCGGGCTTTCGTTGCCATAGCTCAAGCCGCCGATGGTGGTGGCTTCGCCGATGCCTTCGAGGCCATCGGCGCAGCGCAGGCGGATGATCACCAGCGTCTGGTTTTGCAGGGTGTGCATCGCCAGCTTGTGCGGGCGGATGGTAGGCAGATCGACAATAATCGTCTCGATCGACTCGATGGCGCAAATCGGCATGGCAATACCCGCTGGGTTCTTTATAGATTTGCGTCGATTCTGTCCCGCATTTTTTCTGGGTTCCAATATAGAATTAGTCTCAAACAATACTCTCAAGGTATGAAGGGAGCTGACATGGAACTGCGTCACCTGCGCTATTTCCAGGTGCTGGGCGAAACCCTCAACTTCACCCGCGCCGCCGAACGCCTGCACATCGCCCAACCGCCGCTGAGCCGGCAGATCCAGCAATTGGAAGAGGAACTGGGCGTGATCCTGCTGGAGCGCGGCCGCCCGCTGCGGCTGACCGAGGCCGGGCGGTTTTTCTATGAACACGCCAATGTGTTGCTGGAGCAACTGCACAAGGTGTGCGACAACACCCGCCGCATTGGCCAGGGCGAGAAGACCTGGCTGGGCATCGGTTTCGCACCCTCGACGCTGTACGGCGTGCTGCCGGAGTTGATCCGCCGCCTGCGCAACCACGAGGCGCTGGAGCTGGAGCTGGGGCTGTCGGAGATGACCACCTTGCAGCAGGTCGAAGCACTCAAGGCCGGGCGCATCGATGTGGGCTTCGGGCGGATTCGCATCGACGACCCGGCCATCGTCCAGCGCGTGTTGGTGGAAGACCGCCTGGTGGCTGTGCTCCCCGCCGGTCACCCGTTGCTCGCCGCGCCCGCCACGCTGGCGCAGTTGGCCGCCGAGCCGTTTGTGCTCTACCCCGGCAACCCGCGCCCCAGCTATGCCGACCACGTGATTGCCTTGTTTGACGCCCATGGCTTGAGCCTCCAGGTGGCGCAGTGGACCAACGAGTTGCAGACCGCCATCGGCCTGGTCGGCGCCGGGATGGGCGTGACGCTGGTGCCGGCGTCGGTGCAGGTGCTGCACCGGGCGGATATTGGCTATACGCCGGTGGTGGAGGCCACGGCGACGTCGCCGATTATCCTCAGCCGACGGGTGAATGATCAGTCGCTGGGGCTGAGGCATTGTTTGCAGTTGGTAGAGGAGCTGATCTGAGCTTTCAAAAACACCCCAAATCCAATGTGGGACCTGGCTTGTGTGGGAGCTGGCTTGCCTGCGATGGCGGCGGGTCAGAAACACATATGCAAGCTGATCCACCGCCATCGCAGGCAAGCCAGCTCCCACAGTTTGATCTCCATAGTTTTCAGGTACCGCGCAAGCGCTTGCGTTGCAGCGTCTGGCTGGGGGACTCGTCAAACAACTTGCGGTACTCCGCCGAGAACCGCCCCAAGTGCGTAAACCCCCACCCCAAGGCAATCTCGGAAATGGTCCGCGTCGCACCAAGCTCAAGAATCTCCTGGCGCACCGCACTCAACCGGTACTTCTTCAAATAGACCATGGGCGACAAGGCAAAATACTTGCGAAACGCATCAAACAACTTGAACCGCGACACCCCAGCCGCAGCTTCCAGGTCTTCCAGGTGCACCGCTTCGCGGGCGTTGTCGTGGATAAACTGCCGCGCCCGGATCAGGTAGTGCGGCAGTTTCACCCCCAGCACATCGCGCAGTTCCTCTGAATAGTTGTTCGGCTGCGCGAGGATCAAGCCCTTGATCAGCGAGCTTTCCAGGTCGCGGGTAAACGCCGCCTGTTCATACAGTTCGCTGCTGCATTCCAACTCGGCAATAAAGTAGCGCGCCATGCGCCACCACGACGCCGACGCGCCTTCCACCGCATCCATCACCGATTCAAAGCGCAGCGGCGTGTCAATCGGGCGTTGCAGCAAACCCTCCAGGGACTCACTCATCGCCGCCCGCGTGATCACCACCTGCAACTTGCGGCAGTCGCCGGAAATCGCCAGCACCTGGTGTTCGTTGGGCGAGATGATCACGCCTTGGTCACGGTTGGAACTCAGGCGCTCGCCGTTCTTGCTCAGTTCCTGCTCGCCTTCCAGCGGCAGGCTCAGGCTGTAGCTGCTGAAGTGCTCGGCGTCTTCAATGTCGATGGTCACGTCGGTGCCATATTCGATCACGCCCAAGGTGGTGGCGCGGGACTTGAGCACATTGGCGCTGTGGTGGAAGCGCAAGCGCTCGGGTGTGGCGGTGGTCAGGCGATGGGGCCCGCAGATACCGGACATCCAGCTGCGGGCGCCCTCCAGGTCGAAACGTTGAATCGTTTGGCTGCTCATCAGGATGCACCCACGGCGGTTAGGCGTTCGCGCGCTCTGGCGGCGCGTCATTGTTAGTGTTCGACAGCAAGTTCCACGCCACGCCGGGGGCATTGCCACTGAGTGGATAGCACCGGCGGACTATGTGGATAAACGTAGGACTATTCCGGCAATTGCCCGCCAAGACAGTAGCGCATTGCGTCACCGCCCTGCACCGCCGTGGGTATTTGCTGCCCAATTATCCGGCGCACCTTCCCCGATTAAGCGGATAGCCCGCGCCCTGCCCCGCTGCCTCTAATAAACCACCGATTAGCCCCTATCAAAAAAGGTGCCTCCCATGAGTGGTGCAAGAAGCGTCGAGCAGTGGAAAACGTTTATCGAAGGTTGCCTGGATTTTCGCCCGGCCGATGAGGTGTTCCGCATCGCCCGCGACATGTTCACCGAGCCGCAGCTGTTCGACCTGGAGATGGAACTGATCTTCGAGAAAAACTGGATCTACGCCTGCCACGAAAGCGAACTCGCCAACAACCACGACTTCGTGACGATGCGCGCCGGACGCCAGCCGATGATCATCACCCGCGACGGCGAGGGCCAGCTGAATGCGCTGATCAACGCCTGCCAGCATCGCGGCACCACGTTGACGCGGGTTGGCAAGGGCAACCAGTCGACCTTTACCTGCCCGTTCCACGCCTGGTGCTACAAGAGCGATGGCCGGCTGGTAAAGGTCAAGGCGCCGGGGGAATACCCGGAAGGTTTCGACAAGGCGACGCGCGGCCTGAAAAAAGCCCGTATCGACAGCTACAAGGGTTTTGTATTCATCAGCCTCGATGTGAATGGCACCGACCGCCTGGAAGACTTCCTCGGCGACGCCAAGGTGTTCTTCGACATGATGGTCGCCCAGTCCGCCAGCGGTGAGCTGGAAGTGCTGCCGGGCAAGTCCGCCTACACCTACGACGGCAACTGGAAGCTGCAAAACGAAAACGGCCTGGACGGTTATCACGTCAGCACCGTGCACTACAACTACGTGGCCACGGTGCAGCATCGCCAGCAGGTGAATACGGAAAACGGCACCGGCTCCGGCAGCACGCTGGACTACAGCAAACTCGGCGCCGGCGATGCGAATACCGATGACGGCTGGTTTGCCTTCAACAACGGCCACAGCGTGCTGTTCAGCGACATGCCCAACCCGAGCGTGCGCTCCGGCTACGCCACCATCATGCCGCGTCTCGTCGCGGAACACGGCCAGCAAAAAGCCGAGTGGATGATGCACCGCCTGCGCAACCTGAACATCTACCCGAGCCTGTTCTTTCTCGACCAGATCAGCTCGCAACTGCGCATCATCCGCCCGGTGGCGTGGAACAAGACCGAGATCATCAGCCAATGCCTGGGGGTCAAGGGCGAGTCCGATGCCGATCGCGAAAACCGCATCCGCCAGTTTGAAGATTTCTTCAACGTCTCCGGCATGGGCACGCCGGACGACCTCGTGGAGTTCCGCGAAGCCCAGCGCGGCTTCCAGGGCCGGCTGGAACGCTGGAGCGATATCTCCCGCGGCAGCCACCGCTGGGAGACCGGGCCCACGCCCAACAGCGAAGCCATTGGCATCCAACCGGCGATGACCGGCACCGAATTCACCCACGAAGGCCTGTACGTGAACCAGCACCGCAACTGGCAACGCTTCCTCCTCAATGGCCTCGACAAACAAGCGCTGACACTGCGGGAGGTGGAATGATGAATGCCGCATTGCAGTACCAGATCGAGCAGTTCTTCTACCGCAAGTCCGAGCTGTGCGACGCCCAGGACTGGGACGCCTACGTGCAACTGTTCGACCCCCACAGTGAATTCCATCTGCCGCAGTGGGACTCGGAACACGTCTACACCCGCGACCCCAAGCGCGAGATGTCGCTGATCTACTACGCCAACCGCTCGGGCCTGGAAGACCGCGTGTTCCGCCTGCGCACCGGCAAGGCCGCGTCGGCGACACCGATGCCGCGCACCTTGCACCTGATCAACAACGTGCGCATTGCCGAACAGGCCGACGGCACGCTGCAAGTGAAGTTGAACTGGCACACGCTGTTTTATCGCCTGGCCACCTCGGAGCAGTTCTACGGCCATGCCACTTATAGCCTCAAGCCCCATGGCGGCAGTTGGTTGATCACGCGCAAGCATGCGTTGTTGCTCAACGACACGATCAATTCGGTGCTGGATTTCTATCACCTCTAGGCACCGGGAGTGTTGTTGATGAATCACAAAGTGGCGTTCAGTTTTGCCGACGGCAAGACCCTGTTCTTTCCCGTGGGCAGCCATGAAATCCTGCTGGATGCGGCATTGCGCAATGGCATCAAGATCCCCCTGGATTGCCGCGAAGGCGTGTGCGGCACCTGCCAGGGCCGCTGCGAATCCGGCGATTACAGCCAGGACTATGTGGACGAAGAAGCCTTGTCCAGCCTCGACCTGCAACAGCGCAAGATGCTCAGTTGCCAGACGCGGGTGCAGTCCGACGCGACCTTCTACTTCGACTTCGATTCGAGCCTGTGCAACGCGCCGGGGCCGGTGCAGGTACGCGGGACGGTGAGCGCGGTGGAGCAGGTCTCGGCCAGCACGGCGATCCTGCACGTGCAGCTGGACCAGGCGCTGGATTTCCTGCCCGGCCAATATGCGCGTATTGCGGTGCCGGGCACGGACAGTTGGCGCTCGTACTCGTTTGCCAACCGGCCGGGCACCCAGCTGCAATTTCTAGTGCGCCTGCTGCCCGACGGGGTGATGAGCAACTATTTGCGCGAGCGTTGCCAAGTGGGCGATGAACTGGTGATGGAAGCGCCGCTGGGGGCCTTTTACCTGCGCCACGTGACCAAGCCGCTGGTGCTGGTGGCCGGCGGCACCGGGTTGTCGGCCTTGCTCGGCATGCTGGATGAGCTGGCCGCCAACGGTTGCGACCAACCGGTGCATCTGTATTACGGCGTACGCGGTGCCGAGGACTTGTGCGAAGGGCCGCGCATCCAGGCCTATGCCGAAAAAATCCCGGGGTTTCGCTACACCGAGGTCCTCAGCGCGCCCGCGCCGCAATGGCTCGGCAAACGCGGCTACCTCACCGACCATTTCGACCTGGCCGAATTGCGGGACAGTTCGGCCGATATGTACCTGTGCGGCCCCCCGCCAATGGTCGAATCCATCCAACAATGGCTGGCGGATCAGGCACTTGTTGGCGTTCAGTTGTATTACGAAAAGTTTACGCAGAGTAATATCTGACCCTCAGCACTTCTGAGGGGCTGATGCGGCGTGCACTCAACCCTGAGAAAAACAAGTAGAAGGGAATGTTAATGGCGGATGACATGGTTAACCCGGTAGGCCTCAAGCGAGGCCTGAAGAACCGGCACATTCAGCTGATCGCCTTGGGAGGGGCGATTGGCACGGGGTTGTTCCTCGGCTCGGCCGGGGTGCTCAAGTCGGCGGGCCCGTCGATGATCCTCGGCTACGCAATCGCGGGATTCATCGCGTTTTTGATCATGCGCCAGCTCGGCGAGATGATTGTCGAAGAACCGGTCGCCGGCTCCTTCAGCCACTTCGCCCACAAATACTGGGGCGGTTACGCAGGCTTCCTCGCGGGCTGGAACTACTGGGTGCTCTACGTCCTGGTGGGCATGGCCGAACTGACGGCGGTGGGCAAGTACATCCAGTTCTGGTGGCCGGAGATTCCGACCTGGGTCAGTGCGCTGGTGTTTTTTGTCGCGGTGAACCTGATAAACACCCTGAACGTGAAGTTCTTTGGTGAAGCCGAGTTCTGGTTCGCGATCATCAAGGTGGTGGCGATTGTCGGCATGATCGTGCTCGGCTGCTACCTGCTGTTCAGCGGCACCGGCGGCCCGCAGGCGTCCATCAGCAACCTGTGGAGCCACGGCGGGTTCTTCCCGAACGGCGGCATGGGGCTGTTGATGTCGATGGCGTTCATCATGTTCTCGTTTGGTGGCCTGGAACTGGTGGGCATCACTGCCGCCGAGGCCAGCGAGCCACGCAAGGTGATCCCGAAAGCGATCAACCAGGTGGTGTACCGGATCCTGATTTTCTACGTCGGCGCCCTCACCGTGCTGCTGTCGCTGTACCCATGGGACCAACTGCTGCAAACCCTCGGCGCGTCGGGCGATGCCTACAGCGGCAGCCCGTTTGTGCAGATCTTCTCGCTGATCGGCAATGACACCGCAGCGCACATCCTCAACTTCGTGGTGCTGACCGCGGCGTTGTCGGTGTACAACAGCGGCGTGTACTGCAACAGCCGCATGCTGTTCGGCCTGGCCGAGCAAGGCGATGCGCCGAAAGCGCTGATGAAGCTGAACAAACAAGGCGTACCGCTGCGCGCCCTGGCGATTTCGGCCCTGGTGACGATGCTGTGCGTGGTGGTCAACTACGTGGCACCCCACAGTGCGCTGGAGTTGTTGTTTGCGCTGGTGGTTGCCTCGCTGATGATCAACTGGGCACTGATCAGCCTCACCCACATCAAGTTCCGCAAGGCCATGGGCGAGCAAGGCGTGACGCCGTCGTTC
Source organism: Pseudomonas sp. FP453 (assembly GCF_030687495.1). Classification (NCBI taxonomy): domain Bacteria; kingdom Pseudomonadati; phylum Pseudomonadota; class Gammaproteobacteria; order Pseudomonadales; family Pseudomonadaceae; genus Pseudomonas; species Pseudomonas sp. FP453. The sequence continues at coordinate 5,241,990 of NZ_CP117435.1, forward strand.
AAGACCTTCTGGTTCCCGTTCAGCAACTACCTGTGCCTGGCGTTCATGGTGGTGATCATCAGCGTGATGCTGGCGATTCCGGGGATTCGCAATTCGGTGTTTGCGATGCCGGTGTGGGTGGGGATTATCTTCATTGCCTATCGGTTGCGGGTGCGCAACACGAAAGTAGCAGTGACCCAGTAACCCCTGTGGGAGCGGGCTTGCCCGCGATAGCGGTGTGTCAGTCACCCGATGTGCTGGCTGATGTACCGCTATCGCAGGCAAGCCAGCTCCCACAGTGTTGATCGCATTCCAAAATGAAGAAGCCCCGGTAATCCGGGGCTTTTTTGTTTAGAGGGTTGAGCGTACTCGCCACAACTCGGGGAACAGCACCGTGTCGAGCATCTTGCGCAAATACCCCACACCTTCAGTGCCGCCGGTCCCCGGCTGGAAGCCAATGATCCGCTCCACCGTGGTCACATGGCGGAAACGCCACTGGCGGAACGAATCCTCCAGGTCGATAAACTTCTCGGCCAACTGATACAAATCCCAATACCGGCTCGGATCGCGATACACCTCGCGCCATGCCGCTTCCACCGATTCATCGTGCACCGTCGCGGCCGTCGGGTCGCGCTCGGCGCGTTTTGGATCAATCGCCAGGCCGGCCTTGAGCATCAGATTGATCGCCTCGTCATACAGCGACGGCGTGGCAATCGCCACTTTCAACTCGTTCAGCAGTTCTGGCCGATGCGCGTGGGGCCGAAGCAGCGCCGCGCTTTTATTGCCGAGGATAAATTCGATCTCCCGGTACTGGAACGACTGGAACCCCGACGACTGCCCGAGGAACGGGCGGATCGCCTTGTATTCCGACGGGGTCATCGTCGCCAGCACCGCCCAGGCATGCACCAGTTGATCAAAGATGCGCGACACCCGCGCGAGCATCTTGAACGCCGGCGGCAATTCCCCCAGGCGCACGTGTTCGCGGGCGGCCTTGAGTTCGTGGAGCATCAGTTTCATCCACAGCTCAGAGGTCTGGTGCTGGATGATGAAGAGCATTTCGTTGTGGTCCGGCGACAGCGGGTGCTGGGCGCTGAGGACTTTGCCCAGGTCCAGGTAGTCGCCGTAGCTCATGGACTCGGAAAAATTCAGTTCGGCGTTGTGCCATTCTTCGGGCGGTTGGTAATCGGCAGAGAAGGGACATTGGCTCATCGCGTGGGCTCCTTGAGCGGGCGGAGAATGGCGCGGACCGGGCTCGCGTCGAGGTTGGCAAAGCGCAGCGGCAGGGCGATCAGTTCATAGTCGCCCTCCGGCACGTCGTCGAGCACGATGCCTTCGAGAATCGCCATGCCATGACGCGCCACGGCGTTGTGGGAATCCATGGTCTTCGACTGTTGCGGGTCCAGGGAGGGTGTGTCGATGCCGATCAAACGCACACCCAGGCTGGCCAGCAACTCGATGGTTTGCGGGGCGATGGCGGTGAAGTTCACATCCCATTCGGTGAGCGGCGCTTGTGGATAAGTGCGCAGCAGCACACGCTCGGGCACGTTATCCACACGGCCTTCGAGCTGATGCGGCTGCACCAGCGCGCCGCTGTCCAGGCAATGCAACACGCGGCACGGGCCCATGTACACGTCCAGCGACACCTCGCCGATCGGCGCACCGTCCGCGCTGTAATGCAGCGGCGCATCCACATGGGCGCCAGTATGCGGCGACAGGGTAATGCGCCCGACATTCACCGGGCACTCCGGGCCAAACTGCCACACGCGCTCTTCCTGGAACGGCGTGTCACCCGGCCAGGTCGGGGTCGCCGTACTCAAGGGCGGGCTGATATCCCACCACGTTTTTATTGGGTTCATTTCAAGGCTCTCGGCGGTTACTGGAGTGAATGATACGAGGGCCTGCTGCGAATTTTCTTGCGAATTCTGGCGTGGAGTGGGAAATCTTTCGCACTTACTGCGAGGAAATGGCTGATTTACGCACAAACCTATCGCTCGGGCACACCCCAATCCCCTGTGGGAGCCGGGCTTGCCCTCAATAGCGGTGTATCAGGCAATAAAGATGCAAGATGGGCCGCCGCCATCGCGGGCAAGCCCGGCTCCCACAGAGATCTGTGGTGTTGGTGGGATCACCATCGGGCTGCGCTTCTGGACATCCCGATGTCGAGTTCAGACCACTGGCCCTGCGCCCAAGGCCTTAGGGTGGACCTTTCCATTCCCTGCCTCGGAGACATCATGTCCAAGCCCATCACCGTACTGCGTGACACCCATCCCTTGCCGGTCCTGGATGCCTGCAAATGGGAAAAGCTCGAAGGCGACCCGCACACCGTCAACCTCAACGCCTACACCAGCGAAGACGGCAGCAAGATCATGGGCACCTGGATCTGCACACCGGGCAAGTGGTACGTGGACTATGTGAAGTGGGAATACTGCCACTTCCAGGAAGGCTACTGCATCATCACCCCAGAAGGGATGGAGCCGATTCACCTGCGGGCTGGGGATATCTTTGTGGTGGAGCCGGGGATGAAGGGGACGTGGGAAGTGGTTGAGACGGTGCGTAAGTATTTTGTGTTTGCTTGATTGAATCGTCAGTCGAGTTCACAAACAAAAAAACCGCCGTGAATGGCGGTTTTCTTTCATAAGGCTCAGCGACTCTTGCCAGCCAAGGGGCCTGCTGGCTCCATGTCTTTGCCATGTTCAATCGCAATGCTGAAAAATCTCTTTTGATTGGCTGACATCAATCCACCGAGCTTTTTTGCCTCGGCAGAAAAATCTGCGACCAATTGCGCATTTGTTTTCCGGGTAGTCGTTTTCATCAAACCAAGCCTCTGCAAGCCTTGTATGTGTGCCCAATACTAGGAGCGCTCGACTGAAATCACAAGGCGCTGCTTATCGTCATATTCGAAGCCAAGCCGCGCATAAGTAGCCATGGCATCTGGCAGCGGTTCCTGAATCTCGATACACGAGCAACCAATGACACGCGCATATGCGTCGATGGCAGCCAGGGCAAGCGCGGCAATCAGGCCCTTCAAAGGATGTTGGCTATCCGGGCTCCCTTCCAGAAGCACAATTTTAATGGTGACTTTGCTGTCGCGAGGTGTGGCGTAACAAAGGCCACATAGCTGCTCATCATGCCAGATGGACAAATCAAATCCTTTGACATCCAGGGCCTTCCAGTCAGGTACATCCTCCCAGGGAAACTGAGCATCTCCTCCCCAACGGTTGAAGGCCTCAATGGCACAAGCATCAATGACATCAAGGCGGACTTTTGAAGCATCGAGTGATTGATCTCCCAACTCAGTCCATTGGTCAGCGAATGCGGCCAGCGCCGATTTTTTCGACTGCGATTGGAAGATCAAATACTTGAGGGCGTTCGAGTATCGGCGTGCCATAACGATCAGATTCTTGGAAACGGCGGAAACGATACCAAGATCGAGCGTTGCCTTGAGTTCAGTATGAATTCAAGGTTTTTCAGGTTTGCGATAGCTGTTGATAATCGCCGAGAAGTCCTTGCCCCCTTCCCCACGCTGGCTCATCGCTTGATACAACTGCTGCGCCACCGCGCCCAGAATCACAGGTTGCTTAGCCTGGCGTGCCGCTTCAGTCGCCAGCCCCAGATCCTTGAGCATCAGATCAGCACCAAACCCACCGGTATAACCACGGGACGACGGCGCGGTTTCAATCACGCCCGGCCATGGGTTGTAGGTATCAGAACTCCAGCAACGCCCGGTGGAGCTGTTGATGATCCCCGCCAGCACCTGGGTGTCGATGCCCAGTGCATCGCCCAAAGCCATGGCTTCGCTGACGCCGACCATGCTGATGCCCAGCAGCAGGTTGTTGCAGATCTTGGCGATCTGGCCGGTGCCGACGTCGCCGCAGTGCACGATGTTGCGGCCCATCTGCGCCAGCACCGGTTGCAGGGTGGCGAACAGTTCCGGGTTGGCGCCGACCATGAAGGTCAGCGTCCCTGCTGCGGCGCCGCCAGTGCCGCCGGAGACCGGTGCGTCGGCGACTGCAACGCTATGCTTGGCCGCCGCAGCGGCGACATCGCGGATGGTCTGCGGATCGATGGTGCTGCAATCCACAGCCGGCACACCTTGGCCGATGCCGGCCAATACGCCGTCTTCACCGAGCCAGACGCTGCGCACATGGGCCGCCGCCGGCAGCATGGTGATCACCAGTTCCGCGCCGCTTGCGGCATCACGCGGTGAAGCGCTGATGCTGCCGCCCAGTTCGGCCAGTTCCTTGAGGACCGTCTGGTTCAGGTCGAACAGGCTCAGCGCGTGCCCGGCCTTGATCAGGTTGCGGGCCATGGGCGCGCCCATGTTGCCCAGGCCGATAAATGCAATCTTCATGGTCGTCTCCCGGAATCAGCGCAGGTTGATGGTGGTGTTGACGCCATCGTTGACCGTGTCGTCATCGAACCAGCGGCTGGTGACGGTCTTGGTCTGGGTGTAGAACTGCACCACTTGCTTGCCGTACGGGCCGAGGTCGCCGAGCTTTGAACCCCGGGAACCGGTGAAGCTGAAGAACGGCACCGGCACCGGGATCGGGATGTTGATGCCGACTTGGCCTACATCGATTTCACTCTGGAACTTACGCGCCGCCGCACCGCTTTGGGTGAACAGGCCGGTGCCGTTGCCGAACGGGTTGGCGTTGACCAGCGCGATGGCTTCATCGAGGGTCGCAACTTCGAGCACCACCAGCACCGGGCCGAAGATTTCCTGGGTGTAGATCTGCATATCGGTGGTCACGCCCGAGAACAGGGTCGGGCCGACGAAGTTGCCGTGCTCGTAGCCCGGCACCTTGATATCGCGACCGTCCAGCTCCAGCTTGGCGCCTTCTTTCACGCCGCTTTCGATCAAGTCCAGGATGCGTGCCTTGGCGCGCTTGGAGATCACTGGGCCGACATCCGTGCCGGCTTCGCTGCCGGCATTGACCTTGAGTTTCTGCGCCAGCGCCTTGAGGTCCGGCAGCCATTGCTTGGCCGCGCCCACCAGCACCACCACCGAGGTGGCCATGCAGCGCTGGCCTGCCGCGCCAAAACCGGCACCGACCAGGGCGTTGAGGGTGTGTTCGCGGTTGGCATCGGGCAGCACCACGGCGTGGTTTTTCGCGCCCATCATCGATTGCACGCGCTTGCCGTGTTTGCCGGCCAGGTCGTAGACGTGGGTACCGACGGCGGTCGAACCGACGAAGGACACGGCCTTGATGTCTTTATGGGTGCACAGCGCATCCACCACATCCTTGCCGCCGTGGACCACGTTGAGCACGCCAGGCGGAACACCCGCTTCGAGCGCCAGCTCCACCAGCAGCACGGTGGACAGCGGGTCCTGTTCGGACGGTTTGAGCACGAAGGTGTTACCGCAGGCAATCGCCATCGGGAACATCCACAGCGGAATCATCGCCGGGAAGTTGAACGGCGTAATCCCGGCGCACACGCCGATGGGTTGGCGCAGGGTGTAGGTATCTACGCCACCGGCGACGTTTTCGGCGAATTCGCCCATCTGCAAGGTGCCGATGGAGCACGCGTGCTCGACCACTTCCAGGCCACGGAAAATATCGCCTTCGGCATCGGCAATGGTCTTGCCCTGCTCGGCGCTGAGGACGACGGCGATGCGTTTGGAATGTTCGCGGATCAGCGCTTGCAGCTTGAGCATGATGCGCATGCGCGCGCCGATCGGGGTCAGCTTCCAGGTCTGGAAGGCGCGGTGGGCGGCGTCGATGGCGGCATTGACTTCATCGGCCGTGGCGAACGGGACTTTGGCCAGCACCTCTTGGGTGGCCGGGTTGACGATGTCGTGCCATTCGGTGGTCTTGGACTCGACCCATTCACCGTTGATCAGCAACTTGACCTGTTGTGCGGAAATATCGGCAGATGCGTTCATAGGGTCTCCAATTCTTATTGATATGCAGAGAACCAAGGCGTTGAACCGCCTTGAAGAATGAGGCGTTCGGACTGTTTTTGGAGTATAGATGTGCAAACTTCTAATAAGAACGCACATAAAAGCCGGTCCAATATGCAAAAAAACATCACGTCACTGGGCTCCCTGAACTGGGATGACCTGAAGTTTTTCCTCGAAGTGGCCCGCACCCGCAAGGCCAGCGTCGCCGCCAAGCGCCTGGCGGTGGACTACACCACGGTGTCGCGGCGCATCAGTTCGCTGGAGGTCTCCCTCGGCACGCTGTTGTTCGAAAAATCCCGCACCAGCGGTTTCGTCCTCACCCCCGAGGGCCAGCGTTTGCTGGGTTACGCGGAGTCCATCGAAAGCACCTTGCATATGGCCTGCGAGCAAGTCTCCGGCTCCGGTGTGGCGCTGTCCGGCCATGTACGCATGGGCTGCACCGAAGGCTTCGGCAGTTTCTTCGTCACCCCGCAGTTGAGCCATTTTGTCGACACCTACCCGGCGATCTCGGTGGACATCCTGCCCCTGCCCCACTTCATCAGCCTGTCCAAGCGCGAAGCCGACATCGTCATCGCCCTGGAACGCCCGGAACACGGGCCCTACGTGTGCTGCAAACTGTGCGACTACAAACTGCAGCTGTACGCGACCCAGGACTACCTCGACCAACACCCGCCGATCCGCAAGCCCGCGGATTTGGCCGAGCATCCGTTTATCAGTTATGTGGATGATCTGGCCTTCAGCTCGGAGCTGCTGTACCTGGCGAATGTGGTGCCCGGCGCCAGCGCCAGTTTGCGCAGCACCAGCGTGATTGCGCAGTACGTGGCGGCGCAGCAAGGCCGGTCGATGGCGATATTGCCGTGCTTTTTGGCGGCGCAGGACCCACGGCTGTTGCCGGTGCTGGGGGAGGAGATAACGATTACGCGGCAGTTCTGGATGTATTGCCGGGAGGATTTGCGCAAGTTGAAGCGGATTACGTTGTTGTGGGATTACATCCGCGAGGTGACGGAGCAGAACCAGGGGTTGTTGATGGGGCAGACGCGGGAGATGCGATTTAAAGCTCACCCCAAGTAAAGTGTGGGAGCTGGCTTGCCTGCTCCCACAGTTGATTGGGTTTCAAATTGAAAGGGGGGACTGACTCAGTCCGCGATCACTACAATCGACACCCGCCGATTCTCCGTACGCCCTGCCACCGTGGTGTTCGGCGCCACCGGTTCGCTGCTGCCCAGGCCACGCAGCAGGATGTTTTCTTCCTTCATTCCTACGCCTGTCAACACTTTGGCCACGCTCTTGGCGCGGCGCAGGGACAGTTGCTGGTTGTAGGCTTCTTTACCCGAGGCATCGGTGTGGCCGTCCACGCGCACGCGTTCGATGCCGACACCCAGCAAGGCCTTGCCGATGCGTTCGACGATATCGGTGCTGGGTTGGTTGAGCGCTTCGACGTCACTGCCAAACAGCACTTTGCCGGACAAGCCAAACGCCCAGCCTTCGTCGGTGAGTTCAAAACCCTGTTGCTTGAGCACGGCGACTTGCGCCGGGGTCAGGCCTTTGGGTGGGGCCGTCTGGCAGCCGCCGAGGGCGAGCAGTGCCACCAGCAGGGTGATAAACATGAAACGTGCGGTCGAGAACAAGGGGTCAACTCCTGTGTTGAACATTGACGACGGGGCTCTCCGGCTCCGCCGTTTGCTGGCCGCCGAGCGACAGGCGCTTGGCCTGGTACATCGCTGCGTCGGCGGCGTTGAGCAAGGTGCCAGGGGTGGCGCCATGATCGGGGTAGATGGCGATGCCGATACTGAGTGAAGTCAACACCTGGGTGTTGCCCGGCACCGGGATCGGCTGGTCCATGCTGGCGATGATTTTGTCGGCGATGCGCTGGGCATCTTCCAGCTTGTGCAGGGGCGCCAGCAGGATGGCGAACTCATCGCCCCCCAAACGCGCGACCAAGTCATCTTCGCGCAATTGCGCACGCACGCGCTCGGCCACGGCGACCAGGACGGCATCGCCGGCAGCGTGGCCGAAGTTGTCGTTGATGTCCTTGAAGCGGTCGCTGTCGAGGAACAACACGGCGACCCGCTCGTTGAGTTTGGCGGCGCTGCGCAGGGCACGGATCAGGCGGCCTTCGAAAAAGGCACGGTTGGGCAGGCCGGTGAGGCTGTCGTGGTTGGCCTGGTGCGCGAGGGTTTCGTTTTCGCTTTGCAGGTGGCTTTGCCAGGCTTCCATCTCGCCGAGCAAGGCATTGAAGTCGCTGCCCAGGCTGTCGAGTTCGGCGATTCGCGCCGGTGGCACGCGCCGGTCGAAATCACGCTCGCTGCGTGCGGCGTGGGCCACGGCGGCGAGGCTTTGCAGCGGGCCGGTGATGCCGCGCAGCAGGCGCTGCGCCAGGTGCAGGGCGACCCAGGCGCTGAGGGCGGTACAAATCAGGATGCCGGCCAGGCCGCTGAGCAAAAAGCGCAGCAGGCTGGCGCCGTGACCGGTCAGGTGGATGCTGCCCACGGTGCGCCCTTGATGGAGGATCGGCTGGCTGATGGGCTGTTCGAGCAGGGTATGCGCCAGTTCCAGTTCAACCCGCGAGAGCATGCCGGTGTCCGGGCGTACCCACTGCGCCAGCAGCTTGCCGTTGGCGTCGAAGACTTCGGCCCGGGCCACTTCTTCGGTGGAGGCGATCAGGCTCAGGGCTTCGGTGGCGGCGGCGCTGTCGTTGAACACCACCGCCGCTTCCACGGTGTAGTTGATCGAGCGCGCGATCAGGTGCAGGTTGTGCTCGGCGTAGACCCGCAGCGCCAGCACGCCGAGCAGGGTCAGGGACACGCTGGCCAGGCTCACCGCCACCAGCGCCAGGATCATGTGCCCACGCCCGATCACCGAGCGCAGGGTCGGGCGCACGTTCAGCGCGCTCATGGCTCAGGCGCTCGGCGGCGCGACAGTTGCAGCACGCTCGGATGAATGCGCACGCCGCTGCGCGCCACGGAGTCGAGATTGACCTCGAACGACACTTGCTCATCCCCCACGCGCAGGCAGAACAGGCTGCCCACCGTGCATTGGTCGCCGCCTTCACTGATGCTGAGCACCGGGTGACCGATCAGCGAGGCAAACAGTTTGCTGCGCTCATCGCCGCTGAGCTTGCCGATATACACGGCGTTGCAGGCATTGACGATATCCGGGTGGTCCGCCAGCAACCGCTGCACCAGCACCGGCCGACCGGTGGCCTGGGTGGTGCCTTTGATCAGGTCGTCGGTGTACTGGGTCGGCCCGACGATGCACAGGCGCAATTGCGCCGGTTCCACCGGCCAACGGGCATAACTGAGGATGCCGAGGACCACCTGGGTCACCGCCTGGGCACGGTGATCTGCCGGGCTCGGCGCCTGGGCAAAAACGCGGGGCGCGAGCAGGCCAAGAACCGCCACCAGTAACATGCGTCTCCAGCTCAAACTACGCTCTGTGGACGAGCCAGCCACCTTCATGCAGCGATTCTCTCAGGTCTTTTCAAGATGATGCCGCAACGATAGCACAGCGACGGAAACCCCCGCGATATGGCGCCAAAAATGACCTATCAGTCAGATTTTTCCGCGTCATGCTCCAACTCCAGCATCAGCCCGCTCAAGCGCTTGACCTTGCGCGCCACGGCCTCTTCAAACACCCCGCCACGGGGCTCGATCAGGCTGAACCATTGCTTGGCCCGGGTGATGCCGGTGTAGATCAGTTCTTTGGTCAGCACGGGGTTCAGCGCGTCCGGCAGGATCAACGCGGTGTGGGTGAATTCCGAGCCCTGGGATTTGTGCACGGTCATGGCGTACACGGTTTCCACATCATTCAGACGGCTAGGCAGTACAAAGCGCACACCGCCCTGGCCATCGTTACGTGGGAAAGCTACCCGCAGCACGTGGGGCCCGCCGTCGCTTTCCGGCAATTTGAGGGCGATGCCGATATCGCCGTTCATCAAGCCCAGGCCGTAGTCGTTGCGGGTCATCAGCACCGGGCGGCCTTCGTACCATTGCTCATCGCCGTCGATCAGCCGCACTTTGCGCAAGGCGGCAGTGATGCGCAGGTTCAGCCCTTCCACGCCCCACGGGCCTTTGCGCACCGCGCAGAGCAGTTGGAACGCGTCGAAGGCTTGCAGCAGTTGTTGCGCCCAGTGGGTCCAGGCCGCGTCTTCGCGCGGGGTGTCGAGGGCCGGACGCGCGCTGCGCAGCAGGTCGAGGTAGTAGCGATAACCCTGGGCACCGTCGCTGCCCTGCCCGTCCAGCACCAGGCGCTCCAGGGCGTGGTCGTGTTCACCCTTGAGCCGGACGCAGGCCAGGTCTTTGTGACTGCCGGCGTTCAACAGTTGCCGGGCTTGCTCGGCGTTTTGCTGGTTGACCAGACGCGCCAGTTGGCCGATGCCGCTGCCTTCGCCAAACCGCCGCGAGTAGCGCAGCATCACCACTTGCTGGGCCAGCGGGTGGCTGCCATCGAGGTCTTCTTGCAAGCCACTGGTGCTGAGGTCTTCGCCGCTGACCGCTTGCAGCCATTGCCGGGTCTCGGCGCTGTACCAGCCGGCTTCGGCGTCGCGGCACAGGTCGCCGAGTACGGCGCCGGCCTCGACCGAGGCGAGTTGGTCCTTGTCGCCCAGCAGCACCAGGCGCGCGTGCGGCGGCAAGGCGTCCAGCAGGTTGGCCATCATTTCCAGGTCGATCATCGAGGCTTCATCCACCACCAGCACATCCAGGGGCAAGGGGTTGCCCAGGTGATGGCGGAAGTGGCGCGTGCCCGGACGGCTGCCCAGCAGGCGGTGAACGGTGGTGACCTGGGTCGGGATTTTTTCGCGCACAGTGTCGGGCACCGTCAGCGACTGCACTTGCTGGCTGATGGACTCGGTGAGGCGTGCGGCGGCTTTGCCGGTGGGTGCGGCGAGGCGGATGCGCAACGGGCTGCCGGCTTCCACCGCTGGGGCCTGCAACAGTGCGAGCAAGCGCACCACGGTGGTGGTCTTGCCGGTGCCGGGGCCGCCGGTGACGATGCTGAATGCGCTGCGTGTGGCCAGGGCGCAGGCAAGTTTTTGCCAGTCGATCACGCCATCGGGCGGCGGCTGGTCGAACAGGCCGTTGAGGCGCTGGGGCAAGTCGGCGGCGACGCTTTCCTCGGTAGCGAGGCGGCGGCGCAAGGCGCTGTCGATGCGCCGCTCGTAGGTCCAGTAGCGGCGCAGGTACAGGCGCGTGCCGGACAACACCAGCGAACGGCTGTGGGCCGACTCGCTGTCATCGCCGCCCAGCGCAACCAGGCGACTGGCGGCCAGGGCCGCGCACCAGCGGGCGCCGTCGAGGCCGTTGAGCAGTTGCGACGGCAGCAACATCGCGCCGGTTTGCAGGTCGCCTTCGGGCGGCAAGGACAGGGCGAAGTCCGGCGCCTTGAGGGTTTCGACCAGGTCTAGGCACACGTGACCGTGACCCAGTTGGTGACTGGTCAAGGCGGCGGCCAGCAGCACCACGGGGTCGGCCTGGGGGTCGAGTTCGTGGAGGAAGCCGACGAAAGCCTTGTCCAGGGCGCGCAGCCAGCCACGGTCGACCCAGCGCTCCAGCAGTTGCACGAGGTCGGCGGCATGGCTGAGGGGTTCCAACGCCTCAAGCGGCGGGGGCGACAGGCTCATAACAGGACTCCTTGTTCCCAGGCGGGCTCAACCTTGGGCGGGATGGGCTTGCCCTGGAACAGCAGGTCCAGGCTTTCGATCAGTTCACGGGGCGGGCGTGTGAAGTACGCGCCCCGGCTGGCGGATTGCACGCCGCGCAGGAACACGTACAGCGCGCCGCCGACGTGGCGGTCGTAGTCATAGTCCGGCAGGCGCGCCTTCAGTTGGCGGTGCAGGGCCAGCAGGTAAAGGACGTATTGCAGGTCGTACCGATGATCGAGGATCGACTGTTCCATGGCTTCCAGTGTGTAAGCAGAATCGTCGGGGCCAAGCCAGTTGGATTTGTAGTCCGCCACGTAATAGCGGCCGTCGTGTTCAAACGTCAGGTCGATAAAGCCCTTGAACATACCGTTGAGCAACACCGGTTCGGCGGCAACCCGCGACACGCCGTTGTGGGTGTGCTGGCACACCAGTTTATCGAGGGCGAGCACGTCGACCTTGTGGCTGGCGAACCAGAACTCCATCTCGATCTGGTACTGCTGCAAGCTGCTGAGGGTGACCTGGCCGTTATCCACCGGCAGCGGCGTTTGCAGCAACTGGCCGAGCCAACCGCTGAGGGTGGTGATCCAGCCTTCCCAGTTACGGCGGTTGCAGCGCGCGCCGACAGCTTTTTCGATGGCTTCAGCCGTGACGTTGAAGCCGTCTTCGCCGGCCCACTCCAACAGGCCATGGAGGAAGGTCCCCGGATTCGGGCCGCGTGGGAAACGGTGAATATCACCGCCGGACGCCGCCACTTCGCGCGGTGCGTCGGGATCGAGACGCTCGTCATCGAACAGCTTTTGCGCTTGTGGGCTTTCCGGCGCTTCCGGCGTGGCCACGCTCATGCTGTCGCCAATGCGCAAGGCGCTGTAGGAGGCGATCCACCAGTTCTCCGCAGCCTTGCGCTTGGGCAGCAGCGGCGCGAGCAGCGTGGCTTCGTTGCGCGGCGGGTGGAAGAGGATGTCTTGCGCCCCGGGCACGTGGCTGTAATGCATGGCGGGGCAGCCGTCCTGCAAGTCCAGTAGCCAGCGCGCCTGGGCGGCGGACTCGCCCAACGAAGCGCCGGCGCCGAGCAGGTAGCCCAGTGCAGACAAGTGCAGCACGGAACTGCTGCTATTGCCGCGCTTGAGGTCGGCAATGCCCAGCCAGCAGGCGTGCTTGGCGCGGGTCAGGGCGACATAGAACAGGCGCAGGTCTTCGGCCAAACGCTCGTCGTCGGCCTGGGCGATCAGCTCGGCGGTGGGGCGCAGGCTGACTTGGGGTTTGCCGATTTCATCGTGGTAGTGCAGCGGCAAGCGGCTGCCATCCACCGGTTTGGCCGAGCAGATGAAGGGCAGGAAGACCAGGTCGTATTCCAGGCCCTTGGACTTGTGGATCGTTACGACCTTGACCAGTTGCTCATCACTTTCCAGGCGCAGGATCTGTTCTTCACCGGCCTGCCCTGACAGTGCCAGGTGTTCGGCCAGGTGACGGATCAGCGCTTGCTCGCCTTCCAGCTCCGAGGCGGCCTGTTGCAGCAACTCGCTGAGGTGCAGCAGGTTGGTCAACACACGCTCGCCATCGCTGCGGGCGATCAGGGTTTGCGGCAGTTTGAAGTCATGGAGCAGGCGGCGCAGCATCGGCAGCACGCCTTGGTTGCGCCAGATCGCGCGGTAGCCACGGAACTGCATCACGCGGGTTTCCCACGCCAGTTCGTCCTGGTTCAGACGCTCCAGTTCCGGCAGTGACAGGTTCAGGGTCACGCAGGCCAAGGCGGCGCGCAGTGGGCGTTCGACGTCCGGCTCGGCGCAGGCCTTGAGCCAGGCCAGCAGGTCGTGGGCTTCCTGGGCGGCGAACACCGAATCCTTGTCCGACAGGTACACGCTGCGCACGCCACGGGCGGCCAGTTCGGCGCGTACGGCTTGGGCTTCCTTGCCGTCGCGTACGAGGATGGCAATGTCTGACGGCAGCACGCCGATGAAACTGTCATCCGCTTGCAGGAAACCCGCAGTGCCCTGCTGCCCGCCGTTGAGCAAATCAACAATCTGCGTGGCACAGGCGGCGGCCAGTTGTTGGCGGTACACCAGATTGGAAATCGGCTGGTCGGTGGGCAGGTGCCACAGGTTCATCGCCGGCAGCGTTTGGCCATCGACTTGCAATTGCTCTTTGCGGCCCTGGGACAATACCGGCTGGAACGGCACCGGGTTGTCACCGTCCGGCTTGCGGAACAGGAACGCGCCACGCCCGGTTTCGGCACGTTGGAACACATGGTTGACCGCCTCGACCATCGCATGGCTGGAGCGGAAGTTGGTGCCCAGGGTGTGATGGCGCCCGGTGGTAGCCGCGCGTGCGCGCAGGTAGGTGTAGATGTCGGCGCCACGGAAGGCATAGATCGCCTGCTTGGGGTCGCCGATCAGGAACAGGCCACTGTCGGGGTGGTTTTCTTCGATGCGGTAGATGCGGTCGAAGATGCTGTATTGCACCGGGTCCGTGTCTTGGAATTCGTCGATCAGCGCGACGGGGAACTGCTCACGGATCACACTCGCCAAGCGCTCGCCGCCGTCGGCCTGGAGGGCGGTGTTGAGGCGGGTGAGCATGTCGTCGAAGCCCATTTCAGCGCGGCGACGCTTTTCTTCTTCGAAGCGTTTGCCGACCCAGCCGGCGGCGTGTTGCAGCACGGCGGCGTCGGGAGTGGGCAGTGCGTCTAGCGCGGCCTTGAGGCCGGCCATGGCATCGATACCGGGGTGATGCGGCGGGTCGCCCTTCCAGGCTTCGGCCATGCCATCGGGGGTCAGGCGGGTAAAGCCGGTGCCGATGTCGAGTTGTTCAAGGGTTTCGTCAGCGGCCCAGGCGCTGATCTTTTCGAACCAGGGCTCGAAGTAACGCGCCTGCATCTTACGGCCGTCGACGGTTTTGGCGGCCACGGCTTGTAGGCAGATGTCGCGTAACTCGACGGCCCATTGCTGCCAGGGTGCCTTGAGCTCCCTCAGCGCTTCGCGGCGCTCTTGCAGGCAGGTGTTGATCAGTTCGGCAGGGTCGCGGGTTTCCCCGCTGGGGCGTTCGCTGCCGAACAGGGCGCGCACCCGTGGCATCAACGCGGCGGGGCCACCCCAGTTGTTGCGCACCCAGGTGAGCGCGTCGTCGTGCATCGGGTAGCAGAACAGCCGCCAGTAATCGCGCAGGACTTCGCCAAGCAGGTCGCTGTGGTCGGTTTCCAGGGTCTGGGTGAACAGGCTGCCGCTATCGAAGGCGTGTTCGCGCAGCATGCGCTGGCACCAACTGTGGATGGTCGAGACGGCCGCCTCGTCCATCCACTGCGCGGCGATGTCCAGGCGGTTGGCGCAGGCGGGCCATTGCTCCGCTGCGTATTGGTCGCGCAGTTCGGTGATCAGTGGGTCAAGTTTGTCGATTTCACTGCGGAAGAAACGCGCCGCTTCGGCCAGCCGGATGCGAATGCGCTCACGCAGTTCCTTGGTCGCGGCGTCGGTAAACGTCACCACGAGGATTTGTGGCGGTAGCAGTTCGCGGCCAAAACCGGATTCATCGCCACCGTTACCCAGTACCAGGCGCAAGTAGAGCGCCGAGATGGTGAAGGTTTTGCCCGTGCCGGCGCTGGCTTCAATCAGCTGGCTGCCTTTTAGCGGGAAGGCCAGGGCCAAGGGTTTGCTGCTCATGCGCGGGCCTCCTCGCTGGTGAGTGAGCGCCACGGGGCGTTGATCAGCGGGCGATACAGGGTTTCGCACCAGCCGTCGAACTCTTCGCTGGCGACGAGCGTGGCGTAGTCGGGGAATTGGCGGGTGAGCGCGGGAGTTTCGCGGCGCTCGCCGTCGGTGTTTACGCCGTCGCCTTCGTAGGCTTTGCTGGCGGCGGCGTTGGCCTTGTCGGGATCGATCTGGCTCAACCAAGCGAACGCGGTTTTGACTGCCACGGGGAGTGGCTTTTTCATACCTGAGTGCCAAGCCAGCAGCAGATTACCGAGGATTTCCTGAGCGGTGCTTGTTTCCAGAGGCGGCAGTAGCAAGGTGTCATCGCTGGCCACCAAGCCGGTGCTCAACGAAAGCCCGCAGGCACACGCGACCACATGATTGACCCAAGGCCGGATCAGGCGATGCCATTTACGTGTCTTGATCGAACCGATGCTGTTGGGGATGGTGGTCACGCTAAGCAAACCGCCATCACTGCGCCGGTGCAGGCCGCTGATCCAGCCTTCCAGCTGAATACCTTGATGCTCAAAACTGATCGGTTCGGCACCGGTGTGTGGCGTCGGCCAAAGGGCCAGCAACTGTTGGTAGCGTTGCAGCAGGTCCGGCAAGGGTTCGATCAATTCGTTGCGCAGGCATTCGCCGAAACCGACCATCGGCAGCAGGCCGCTGCCTTGCAGGCGCAAGGCCTGGGCGTTGAGGGCCTGGTCGAGATGTTCGGGTTGGGCCAGCGCCGCGTTCAACAGGCTGTCGCTGAGGCCGTAGCGTTGCAGCGCGTCGAGGACGAAGGGTTCTTCATCGGCCAGGGGCACTTCGGCCGCTTCAAAGAACACTTTCAGGCGCTGGCTGAAGAAGTGTTTGACCGGGTTGCGTAGGAAATCTTGGAGCTGGCCAAGGCTCAGGGGCTCTTCTTGTTGGTGCTCTGGCAGCTCGTCTGCTGTGGGTTCGGCATCGGATGCTTCGTGCAGCAACTGCCATTCGCGGGCGTAACTGAACAGCGGGTCGCCTTCGTGGAAGTAGCGGGCACTGAAGGGTTGCAGTGGATGCTCTTGGGTCATCGCTTCGAGGAGCGGCTCCTCGCTTTGGGCGTGGTGCCAGCCGCTGGCGAGATGATCGCGTAATTGGCCGATCAGGACCGAGGCCGGGCGCTCGCTGTTGTCGCGGATGCTGCGGCCAACCCAGCTGATATAGAGCTGATCGCGGGCTGAGAGCAAGGCTTCGAGCAGCAGGTAGCGGTCGTCTTCACGGCGTGAACGGTCGCCGGGGCGGTAGTCGCTGCCCATCAGGTCGAAGTCCAGCGGTGGCTGGGCGCGTGGGTAGTCGCCGTCGTTCATGCCGAGCAGGCAGACGAGCTTGAACGGGATCGCGCGCATGGGCATCAGGGTGCAAAAATTGACAGCTCCGGCGAGGAAGCGCTGGGACAGGCGGCCTTGGTCCAGGCCGGCGAGCCAGGCTTCACGGACGACGGTGAGCGGTAACTCGTCTTGCAGGCCGACGGACTCGCAGGTTTCCAGCCAGGTTTCGCGCAGTTGTTCGAGTTGGCCGAGCAGGTAGTCGTCGTGTTCACTGCTGGGCAGGAAGAACAGTTGCATCAGGCGTTGCAGGCGCTCGCCCCACGCTTGCGGAGCGGCCGGCTGGGACAGGGTCTGGTGGGCGTCATGCAGTGCATCGAGCAACGCAACCAACGGGCCGATCAGCGCAGCGTCGAGGCCGCCGATTTCGTCATAGGGTTCGATGCCGTCGCAGGCTGCGCCGGTGCCTACGGCGTAACCGAGCAACATCCTGCGCAGGCCGAATCGCCAGCTGTTTTGTTCCAGCTCTTGTGGCAGTCCAAGCCCCGCGCGTTGTTCCGCGTTAAGTCCCCAGCGAATACCGGCGCCTTCGATCCAGCGGTGCAACGTGGGTAGGTCGCGCTCTTTTATGGCGAACCGTTCGCGCAGGGCGGGGACGTCGAGCAGGTCGAGGATTTCACTGACCGGGAAGCGGCTGTCGGGGAGCTTAAGCAAGTGTTCGACGGCGATCAGCAAGGGGTCGCGGCCGCGTTGGCCTTGGTCGGTGAGGGTGAAGGGGATGAAGCGCGGGTCGTTGCGCTCAAGCTGACCGAACACGGCGCGGATGTGCGGTGCGTAGCTGTCGACGTCGGGGACCATGACGATGATGTCGCGGGGGCGCAGCGTGGGGTCGGCGCTGAAGCGTTGGAGCAACTGGTCGTGGAGGATCTCTACTTCGCGTTGGGCGCTGTGGGCGATGTGGAAACGGATGGACGCATCGCGCTGTAGATCGACAGCTGGCCAGAGCTCGCGGGTTTCATTGAGCGGACGCAGTTCGAGGATGTCGTCCTGGAGCTGGTTGAGCAGCGTGGTGGGTTCGCTGTCGCTGAACAGGTCGATGCGACCATCGCGGAACGCGGCGCGGTAGCTGTTGGGATCGTCGTAGCTGTCCAGCAGGCTGATGTAGTCACGGCCTTGTTTGCCCCAGGCGGCCAGCAGCGGGTGGGCGTGCTGGTGCAGGGTTTGTGGGTCGATGGTGACCGGCATGCCGGTCTTGCGCGCCTGGCGTTTGTATTCGTTACGCAGCAGGTCTTTGTCGGCGACGATGTCGGACCAGTGGTGACGGCAAGGGTTGTGTACGCAGAGCAGGACTTGGCTAAAACGAGCCAGCCCGGCGAGGGCTTCCAGCGCTTGGGCGGGCAACGATGAAATGCCGAAGACGATCACTCGGGAAGGTAGGCCCGGTGGCGCTTTTTCCAGGGTATTGATCCGTTCGATGAAGCGCTGATGCACGCCGGCGCGGCTTTCGGCCATGCCTGCTTCACCCACATCCAGCAACAGCGCGCGCCATAACTCGGCTTGCCAGCAGTTGGCCGGGGTCCAGGGGTTTTGACTCGCCTCGACCGTTACGCAATTGGTGGCTGCCTGCGGCCCAGTCTTCCAGCCAATCGGCGCGGTAGACCTGGTATTGGTCGAACAGGTCAGCGAGGCGTTCGGCGAGTTGGTAGCGCTTGCGCAGGTCGGTGTCGTGGGTGAGGAAGCGTTGCAGCGGCTCGAAGTGAGGTTGATCGATGAGCTCCGGGAGCAGGCGCATCAGGCGCCAGGTCAGCGGGGCTTTGTCGAGCAGGGACTTGAGCGGGATTTCGTCACGGCCAAGGACCATGCGGTAGAGCTGCCACATGAAGCTGCCGGGCAGTTGCACATCGATTGCGGCGGCGATGCCACAGCCGCCCATGTCGTCATCTTCCGGGTCTTCGGCCAGGGCTAGTTTGAGCCATTGGGCGATGCCGTTGCTTTGTACCAAGGCGATTTCATTTTCCAGGGGGGCCAGGGGATAGCGGCGCATCCAACTGACGACCAGGCTGCGCAGTTCGTCCAGGCGGTTGCCATGAACCACCATGAATCCAGCGCTGAGGGACGTCGCATCCGGCATAACGGCTTCCTTGGGAAAACAAAATCGAGGCATGGACTTTAGCATCGAAGGTCACCGTAATGGCCCTTCGCGTACTTTTCCCGCGCCCAAAACAAAACCCCATCTGCTTTCGCAAATGGGGTTTCGGAATTTAATCTTGACGATGACCTACTCTCACATGGGGAAACCCCACACTACCATCGGCGATGCATCGTTTCACTGCTGAGTTCGGGATGGGATCAGGTGGTTCCAATGCTCTATGGTCGTCAAGAAATTCGGGTACTGAGTCGTGACCAAGTGGCCTCGCTTCAGCAAATTGGGTATGTGACAGCTTTCGGTGTTTTGTGAGAATCGAACTTTCGGTTCTATCGTCTTCACACACCGCAATCTGATGCTCTTTCGAGTAGTCAAATTGCTTGGGTGTTATATGGTCAAGCCTCACGGGCAATTAGTATTGGTTAGCTCAACGCCTCACAGCGCTTACACACCCAACCTATCAACGTCGTAGTCTTCGACGGCCCTTCAGGGAACTCAAGGTTCCAGTGAGATCTCATCTTGAGGCTAGTTTCCCGCTTAGATGCTTTCAGCGGTTATCTATTCCGAACATAGCTACCCGGCAATGCCACTGGCGTGACAACCGGAACACCAGAGGTTCGTCCACTCCGGTCCTCTCGTACTAGGAGCAGCCCCTCTCAAATCTCAAACGTCCACGGCAGATAGGGACCGAACTGTCTCACGACGTTCTAAACCCAGCTCGCGTACCACTTTAAATGGCGAACAGCCATACCCTTGGGACCGGCTTCAGCCCCAGGATGTGATGAGCCGACATCGAGGTGCCAAACACCGCCGTCGATATGAACTCTTGGGCGGTATCAGCCTGTTATCCCCGGAGTACCTTTTATCCGTTGAGCGATGGCCCTTCCATACAGAACCACCGGATCACTAAGACCTACTTTCGTACCTGCTCGACGTGTCTGTCTCGCAGTCAAGCGCGCTTTTGCCTTTATACTCTACGACCGATTTCCGACCGGTCTGAGCGCACCTTCGTACTCCTCCGTTACTCTTTAGGAGGAGACCGCCCCAGTCAAACTACCCACCATACACTGTCCTCGATCCGGATAACGGACCTGAGTTAGAACCTCAAAGTTGCCAGGGTGGTATTTCAAGGTTGGCTCCACGCAGACTGGCGTCCACGCTTCAAAGCCTCCCACCTATCCTACACAAGCAAATTCAAAGTCCAGTGCAAAGCTATAGTAAAGGTTCACGGGGTCTTTCCGTCTAGCCGCGGATACACTGCATCTTCACAGCGATTTCAATTTCACTGAGTCTCGGGTGGAGACAGCGCCGCCATCGTTACGCCATTCGTGCAGGTCGGAACTTACCCGACAAGGAATTTCGCTACCTTAGGACCGTTATAGTTACGGCCGCCGTTTACCGGGGCTTCGATCAAGAGCTTCGCGTTAGCTAACCCCATCAATTAACCTTCCGGCACCGGGCAGGCGTCACACCCTATACGTCCACTTTCGTGTTTGCAGAGTGCTGTGTTTTTAATAAACAGTCGCAGCGGCCTGGTATCTTCGACCGGCATGAGCTTACGGAGCAAGTCCTTCACCCTCACCGGCGCACCTTCTCCCGAAGTTACGGTGCCATTTTGCCTAGTTCCTTCACCCGAGTTCTCTCAAGCGCCTTGGTATTCTCTACCCAACCACCTGTGTCGGTTTGGGGTACGGTTCCTGGTTACCTGAAGCTTAGAAGCTTTTCTTGGAAGCATGGCATCAACCACTTCGTTAACTAAAAGTTAACTCGTCATCAGCTCTCGGCCTTAGAATCCCGGATTTACCTAAGATTCCAGCCTACCACCTTAAACTTGGACAACCAACGCCAAGCTGGCCTAGCCTTCTCCGTCCCTCCATCGCAATAACCAGAAGTACAGGAATATTAACCTGTTTTCCATCGACTACGCTTTTCAGCCTCGCCTTAGGGACCGACTAACCCTGCGTCGATTAACGTTGCGCAGGAAACCTTGGTCTTTCGGCGTGGGTGTTTTTCACACCCATTGTCGTTACTCATGTCAGCATTCGCACTTCTGATACCTCCAGCAAGCTTCTCAACTCACCTTCACAGGCTTACAGAACGCTCCTCTACCGCATCACTTACGTGATACCCGTAGCTTCGGTGTATGGTTTGAGCCCCGTTACATCTTCCGCGCAGGCCGACTCGACTAGTGAGCTATTACGCTTTCTTTAAAGGGTGGCTGCTTCTAAGCCAACCTCCTAGCTGTCTAAGCCTTCCCACATCGTTTCCCACTTAACCATAACTTTGGGACCTTAGCTGACGGTCTGGGTTGTTTCCCTTTTCACGACGGACGTTAGCACCCGCCGTGTGTCTCCCATGCTCGGCACTTGTAGGTATTCGGAGTTTGCATCGGTTTGGTAAGTCGGGATGACCCCCTAGCCGAAACAGTGCTCTACCCCCTACAGTGATACATGAGGCGCTACCTAAATAGCTTTCGAGGAGAACCAGCTATCTCCGAGCTTGATTAGCCTTTCACTCCGATCCACAGGTCATCCGCTAACTTTTCAACGGTAGTCGGTTCGGTCCTCCAGTTAGTGTTACCCAACCTTCAACCTGCCCATGGATAGATCGCCCGGTTTCGGGTCTATTCCCAGCGACTAGACGCCCTATTAAGACTCGCTTTCGCTACGCCTCCCCTATTCGGTTAAGCTCGCCACTGAAAATAAGTCGCTGACCCATTATACAAAAGGTACGCAGTCACCCAACAAAGTGGGCTCCCACTGCTTGTACGCATACGGTTTCAGGATCTATTTCACTCCCCTCTCCGGGGTTCTTTTCGCCTTTCCCTCACGGTACTAGTTCACTATCGGTCAGTCAGTAGTATTTAGCCTTGGAGGATGGTCCCCCCATATTCAGACAAAGTTTCTCGTGCTCCGTCCTACTCGATTTCATGACTAAGAGATTTTCGCGTACAGGGCTATCACCCACTATGGCCGTACTTTCCAGAACGTTCCGCTAATCTCAAAGCCACTTAAGGGCTAGTCCCCGTTCGCTCGCCACTACTAAGGGAATCTCGGTTGATTTCTTTTCCTCAGGGTACTTAGATGTTTCAGTTCCCCTGGTTCGCCTCTTACGCCTATGTATTCAGCGTAAGATAACCATCTTATGATGGCTGGGTTCCCCCATTCAGACATCTCCGGATCAAAGTCTGTTTGCCGACTCCCCGAAGCTTTTCGCAGGCTACCACGTCTTTCATCGCCTCTGACTGCCAAGGCATCCACCGTATGCGCTTCTTCACTTGACCATATAACCCCAAGCAATCTGGTTATACTGTGAAGACAACATTCGCCGAAAATTCGATAATACTCAAAACTGAGTAACTCACAAATTTTACCTTAGCCTGATCCGTTACCAGTGAAAGTAACGTTCAGTCTATCTTTCTATCACATACCCAAATTTTTAAAGAACGATCTAATCAAAGACTAGAAATCAACATTCACCATCATCACGATGGAATGCTCATTTCTAAGCTTTCAACAAACAGAAGCAGTAGTGGTGGAGCCAAACGGGATCGAACCGTTGACCTCCTGCGTGCAAGGCAGGCGCTCTCCCAGCTGAGCTATGGCCCCGTATTTCTACAGGCGTTTCCCACACAAAATTGGTGGGTCTGGGCAGATTCGAACTGCCGACCTCACCCTTATCAGGGGTGCGCTCTAACCAACTGAGCTACAGACCCAATTTCGGGCTGCTTCTTTATCGTCTTCTTCAATGAATCAAGCAATTCGTGTGGGAACTTATGGAGCAGCTGATGTCGTCGATTAAGGAGGTGATCCAGCCGCAGGTTCCCCTACGGCTACCTTGTTACGACTTCACCCCAGTCATGAATCACACCGTGGTAACCGTCCTCCCAAGGTTAGACTAGCTACTTCTGGTGCAACCCACTCCCATGGTGTGACGGGCGGTGTGTACAAGGCCCGGGAACGTATTCACCGCGACATTCTGATTCGCGATTACTAGCGATTCCGACTTCACGCAGTCGAGTTGCAGACTGCGATCCGGACTACGATCGGTTTTATGGGATTAGCTCCACCTCGCGGCTTGGCAACCCTCTGTACCGACCATTGTAGCACGTGTGTAGCCCAGGCCGTAAGGGCCATGATGACTTGACGTCATCCCCACCTTCCTCCGGTTTGTCACCGGCAGTCTCCTTAGAGTGCCCACCATAACGTGCTGGTAACTAAGGACAAGGGTTGCGCTCGTTACGGGACTTAACCCAACATCTCACGACACGAGCTGACGACAGCCATGCAGCACCTGTCTCAATGTTCCCGAAGGCACCAATCTATCTCTAGAAAGTTCATTGGATGTCAAGGCCTGGTAAGGTTCTTCGCGTTGCTTCGAATTAAACCACATGCTCCACCGCTTGTGCGGGCCCCCGTCAATTCATTTGAGTTTTAACCTTGCGGCCGTACTCCCCAGGCGGTCAACTTAATGCGTTAGCTGCGCCACTAAAAGCTCAAGGCTTCCAACGGCTAGTTGACATCGTTTACGGCGTGGACTACCAGGGTATCTAATCCTGTTTGCTCCCCACGCTTTCGCACCTCAGTGTCAGTATTAGTCCAGGTGGTCGCCTTCGCCACTGGTGTTCCTTCCTATATCTACGCATTTCACCGCTACACAGGAAATTCCACCACCCTCTACCATACTCTAGTCAGTCAGTTTTGAATGCAGTTCCCAGGTTGAGCCCGGGGTTTCACATCCAACTTAACAAACCACCTACGCGCGCTTTACGCCCAGTAATTCCGATTAACGCTTGCACCCTCTGTATTACCGCGGCTGCTGGCACAGAGTTAGCCGGTGCTTATTCTGTCGGTAACGTCAAAACAATCACGTATTAGGTAACTGCCCTTCCTCCCAACTTAAAGTGCTTTACAATCCGAAGACCTTCTTCACACACGCGGCATGGCATGGCTGGATCAGGCTTTCGCCCATTGTCCAATATTCCCCACTGCTGCCTCCCGTAGGAGTCTTGGAACCGTGTCTCAGTTCCAGTGTGATGATCATCCTCTCAGACCAGTTACGGATCGTCGCCTTGGTGAGCCATTACCTCACCAAACTAGCTAATCCGACCTAGGCTCATCTGATAGCGCAAGGCCCGAAGGTCCCCTGCTTTCTCCCGTAGGACGTGCGGTATTAGCGTCCGTTTCCGAACGTTATCCCCCACTACCAGGCAGATTCCTAGGCATTACTCACCCGTCCGCCGCTCTCAAGAGAAGCAAGCTTCTCTCTACCGCTCGACTTGCATGTGTTAGGCCTGCCGCCAGCGTTCAATCTGAGCCATGATCAAACTCTTCAGTTCAACATCTTTGGGTTTTTAAGAAACCCTAAACTTGGCTCAGCAATCGTTGGTCACATCTTTGATTTCTCGCGGAGTAACTTGTGATGCTGATAATCTTGTTGACTATCAGTCTGACTCCACAAGCACCCACACGAATTGCTTGATTCAGTTGTTAAAGAGCGGCTGGTTAAGATCTTTCGTCTCAACCGAGGCGCGCATTCTACAGCAGCCTCATTTGCTGTCAAGTGATTATTTTCAGAAGCTTTCGAAGAATTCTTCAACAACTTCAACCACTTGCGCTTCAGATCTCTCATCAGCGGGAGGCGAATTCTACAGCGTTACACGCTGCTGTCAACACCTCTTTTTCAACTTCTTTCTGGCTTCGATGAACTGAAGCAACCTGCTGCCGAAACTCACATAACTCATTGTTTACCAAGGAGTTTTCCGTTTCGACTGCACCGGAAGTGGGGCGAATTATAGACAGTTACAATTCGCCGTCAACCTTTAATTACGCTTTTGTTGCAGAAGATGCTTTTTTAGCAATAAGACGTGGAATTCGGCGCATCACTGGCGGTAACCGCAAGACCAAAAGCAGCGCACCTATAGAAGCATAGATAGCCCACTCCTTCAGATCGGCCCGCACGATCCACAACATATGCAGCAAGCCCAGCCCGAGAATCACGTAAACCAGACGGTGCAGCTTCTTCCACCGACTCCCCAAACGTCGCTGGCTATAGCGATTTGAAGTCACCGCCAACACCAGAAGCGACAAGAAGCCCAGCGCCCCCACAATAATGTAAGGCCGCTTGCGCAGCTCCACCCCCAACTGCGACCAATCGAGCCCAAGGACAAACACGCAATAAGCCGCCAAATGCAGCACTACATAAGCAAAGCACCACAGCCCCAACTGCCGCCGCACAGCTATCCACCCCGCCCAACCGCTCAACTTCTGCAACGGCGTCATTCCAAGGGTGATCAGTAAAAGGATCAACGTCCCCAGACCCAGCCGATCCACCAGCACTTTGCCCGGATCAGGCCCGAGAACGGAGCTCCACGCTTCGTATAGCCAGAACAGCGGCCACACTGCCGCCGCGATAAACACGCCGAGGCGCCAGATCGGATAGCGCATCAGTAGTTCTTCCGCAAATCCAGGCCACTATAAAGAGAGGCAACTTCATCCGAGTAGCCGTTGAACATCTGCGTCTCACGCACATTGGGACTGAACAGCCCACTCGGCAGGCGCCGCTCACGCGCCTGAGTCCAACGCGGATGATCAACCGTAGGGTTCACATTCGCGTAGAACCCATACTCATCCGCCGCAATACTCTGCCAGGTGGTTTTCGGCTGCTCACTGACCAGGCTGATGCGCACAATGGACTTCACGCTTTTGAAGCCGTACTTCCACGGCACCACCAAACGCAACGGAGCACCATTCTGGTTAGGCAACTCACGCCCGTACATGCCAACGGCGAGAATCGCCAAAGGGTTCATCGCCTCATCCAAGCGCAACCCTTCTATATAAGGCCAGTCGATCAGACCAAAGCTTGAGCGCTGGCCCGGCATGCTCTTCGGATCCTGGAGCGTTTCAAACCGGATGTACTTGGCCTTGGAGGTCGGTTCGACTTGCTTGAGCAAAGCCGAGATCGGGAAGCCAATCCAGGGGATGACCATCGACCACGCCTCAACACACCGCAAACGGTAGATCCGCTCCTCCAACTGATAAGGTTTCATGAAGTCTTCCAGGGCATAACGCCCTGGCTTTGCAACCTCACCATCAATCACAACACTCCAGGGCTCGGTCTTGAGCGAACCGGCGTTCGTTGCCGGGTCACCTTTGCCGGTGCCGAACTCATAGAAGTTGTTGTAGTGGGTTGCATCCTTGAATGGCGTTATCGCTTCGTCTTTTACCGTCACCGCCTGCCATTGGGTGCCAGGCAGTTTCTCGGCAAACCAATTCGGTGCCTTGCCCGGCTCAACATCGGCATAACGCGAGGCATCATCCGCACTGGCCCAACGCGGCAGGCTGCTGGCAGCGATACCGGCGAGCGCACCGCCGAGCAAGCTGCGGCGAGAGAAATAAAGGGATTCAGGCGTGACATCCGATTCGTGGCAATCGGACGCTTTTGGCAATTTGATTAACATGGCAACTCCGCAGCATTGGAGAACTGATGCACCAATAGACTGCGGAGTATGGGGGAAATTTACATTAAGGCAATGTTTTGTCCCGACGCAGGTGCAGCAAGTACTGCACCGGGCCGGACGCGGCATAGACCAGGAACGCCAGCAGCAGGATTCGCGGCGGATCACTGAAGACCACCGCAAACACCAGCACAACGGCCAGGATTGCCACAAAAGGCACGCGCCCCTTGAGATCCAGCTCCTTGAAGCTGTTGTACTTGATATTGCTGACCATCAGCATGCCGGCCGCCGCAACCATCAAGGCCACCAGGAACGACATCTTCGAACCCTGGATGCCGTAGTCGCTGAACGCCCAGACGATACCCGCCACCACACCTGCAGCAGCAGGGCTGGCCAGGCCGATGAAGTAACGCTTGTCGGCAGTGCCCACCTGGGTATTGAAGCGTGCCAGGCGCAACGCAGCCCCCGCGACATAGATAAAGGCGACCATCCAGCCGACCTTGCCCATATCACCCAGCGCCCAGGCAAATGCCAGCAACGCGGGCGCGACACCAAAAGGCGACCATGTCCGACAGCGAGTCGTACTCGGCACCGAAGGCACTTTGGGTATTGGTCATGCGAGCCACACGCCCATCGAGGCCGTCGAGCACCATGGCAACAAAGATTGCGATGGCCGCAAAACCGAAGTATTTGCTGGCACTGACCGCATCCCCCGCCGCCAGCGCACTTTGGGCGCTCATGGAGTTGATGATGGAATAGAAGCCGGCAAACAGGTTCGCCGTGGTGAACAGGTTGGGCAGCAGATAGATACCACGATGCCGGACCTTGCGGCCTTCCGCGTCATGCCCTTCTTCGACATGCTCATCGATCGGTAGCAGGCTTTCGGCGTCAGGAGCCTGGTTTGGCTCTTCGGGACGTTCGCTCATGGACTTTACCTTGCAACGGTGTGAAAAAAATTCGACTGATACTTGCGGCGAGTGTTTGCCCGCAAACGATGCAGCTTTATACCAGAACCGGCCCCCCAAACGAAAAAACGCGGCCTAAGCCGCGTTTTCCCTTGATGCGTACGACTTAGTTCTTGGCTTTGTCGACGATCTTGTTGGCACCGATCCACGGCATCATGGAGCGCAGTTGCTCGCCGATGACTTCGATACCGTGAGCGGCGTTGTTACGACGCTTGGCGGTCATCGAAGGGTAGCCGGTAGCGCCTTCGGTGATGAACATTTTGGCGTATTCGCCGTCCTGAATACGTTTCAGGGCGTTGCGCATAGCCTGACGGGACTCGGCGTTGATCACTTCCGGGCCAGTCACGTACTCGCCGTATTCGGCGTTGTTGGAGATCGAGTAGTTCATGTTGGCGATACCGCCTTCGTACATGAGGTCAACGATCAGCTTCAGTTCGTGCAGGCATTCGAAGTAGGCCATTTCTGGCGCGTAGCCAGCTTCAACCAGGGTTTCGAAGCCAGCTTTCACCAGCTCAACGGTACCGCCGCACAGAACGGCTTGTTCGCAGAACAGGTCGGTTTCAGTCTCGTCCTTGAAGGTGGTTTCGATGATGCCGGTACGACCGCCACCCACGCCAGCAGCGTAGGACAGCGCAACGTTCTTGGCGTTGCCCGAAGCGTCCTGGTAGATCGCGATCAGGTCAGGGATACCGCCGCCTTTGACGAACTCGGAACGCACGGTGTGGCCCGGTGCTTTCGGCGCGATCATGATCACGTCGAGGTCAGCGCGCGGCACAACCTGGTTGTAGTGGATCGCGAAGCCGTGGGAGAAGGCCAGGGTGGCGCCTTTCTTGATGTTCGGCTCGATTTCGTTCTTGTACAGCGCGGACTGGAACTCGTCCGGGGTCAGGATCATGACCAGGTCGGCAGCAGCAACAGCGGAAGCAACGTCAGTCACTTTCAGGCCGTGGGCTTCAGCCTTGGCAACGGTGGCCGAGCCTTTGCGCAGGCCAACGGTCACGTCCACGCCGGAGTCTTTCAGGTTGCACGCTTGAGCGTGGCCCTGGGAGCCGTAGCCGATGATGGCGACTTTCTTGCCCTGGATGATCGACAGGTCACAATCTTTTTCGTAATAAACTTTCATGAGGTTCCTCTATATATCCAGGCCGTAAGGCCATTCACTAATTTGGGTTAGATGCTGAGTACTTTGTCGCCACGGGCAATCCCGGTGACACCACTGCGTACCGTTTCCAGAATCGAGGCCGTCCCGATCGACTGGATGAAGCTGTCCAGCTTGTCGCTCGTACCGGTCAGTTGAACGGTATAAACGCTGGCGCTCACATCGACGATCTGCCCGCGATAAATATCGGTAGTACGCTTGATCTCGGCACGTTGAGCACCCGTGGCCTTGACTTTAACCAGCATCAGCTCGCGCTCGATGTGGGCACTTTCCGACAGGTCGACCAGCTTGACCACTTCGATCAGCTTGTTGAGGTTCTTGGTGATCTGCTCGATCACCTCATCGTGGCCCACGGTGGTCAACGTCAGGCGCGACAGGGTCGGGTCTTCGGTCGGGGCCACGGTCAGGCTTTCGATGTTGTAGTTGCGTTGCGAAAACAGACCGACAACACGAGACAGAGCGCCGGGTTCGTTCTCCAGAAGCAGGGAGATAATATGCCGCATGATTAAGTACGCTCCGTCTTGTTCAGCCACATGTCGCGCATAGAGCCGTCTTTGATCTGCATCGGGTAGACGTGCTCGCTGGTGTCCACCTTGATATCGATGAACACCAGGCGGTCCTTCATGGCGAACGCCTCTTCCATCTTCGGCTTCAGATCTTTCAGATCGGTGATGCGAATGCCGACGTGGCCATAGGCTTCAACCAATTTGACGAAATCTGGCAGCGACTCCATGTAGGAATGGGAGTGACGGCTGTTGTAGCTCATGTCCTGCCACTGGCGAACCATGCCCAGTACGCCGTTGTTCAGGCAGACGATCTTCACCGGAAGGCCGTACTGCAAGCAGGTCGACAATTCCTGGATGTTCATCTGGATGCTGCCTTCACCGGTCACGCATGCAACGTCGGTGTCCGGGAAGCTCAACTTCACACCCATGGCCGCCGGGAAACCAAAGCCCATCGTGCCCAGGCCACCAGAGTTGATCCAGCGGTTTGGCTTGTCGAACTTGTAGTACTGCGCGGCGAACATCTGGTGCTGGCCCACGTCGGAGGTCACAAAGGCGTCGCCCTTGGTCACTTCGCACAGGGTTTCGATCACGGTTTGTGGCTTGATGACGCTGCCGTCGCCCTTGTCATAAGGGAACAGGCCGCGGTCACCGCGCCATTCGTCGATCTGTTTCCACCAGCTGGCAACGGATTCCTTGTTTGGCGTTTCGCCGATGTCCTTCAGTGCTGCGACCATTTCGGTCAGCACACTTTCCACCGGACCTACGATCGGCACGTCGGCCTTGATGGTCTTGGAGATGGACGCCGGGTCGATGTCGATGTGGATGATCTTGGCATTCGGGCAGAACTTGCTCGGGCCGTTGATCACGCGGTCATCGAAACGTGCACCGACTGCCAGGATCACGTCGGCATGGTGCATGGCCAGGTTGGCGGTGTAGCTGCCGTGCATACCCAGCATGCCGACGAACTGTCGGTCGGTGCCCGGGAATGCGCCAAGGCCCATCAGGGTGTTGGTCACCGGCAGGTTGAGCATCTTGGCCAGTTCGGTCAACGGTGCGGAACCGCCGCCCAGAATCACGCCACCACCCGAGTACAGCACAGGACGCTTGGCCGCCAGGAGCATTTCTGCCGCCTTGCGGATTTGCCCCGAGTGCCCACGAACGGCCGGGCTGTAGGAACGCAGCTTGGCTTTCTTGGGGAAGACGTATTCGAATTTTTCCGCCGGATTGGTCATGTCCTTAGGGATATCGACCACCACCGGGCCCGGGCGACCGGACTGTGCAAGGTAGAACGCCTTTTTCATGACTTCCGGGATTTCCGACGCATGCTTGATCATGAAGCTGTGTTTCACGATCGGCCGGGAGATACCGATCATGTCGGTTTCCTGGAATGCGTCGGTACCCACCATGGTGCTTGGCACCTGGCCGGAAATGATCACCATCGGGATGGAGTCCATATACGCAGTCGCGATGCCAGTAATGGCATTGGTTGCGCCTGGGCCGGACGTTACCAGTACCACACCGGCTTTACCGGTGGCACGGGCATAACCGTCAGCCATATGGGTCGCGGCCTGTTCGTGGCGAACCAGGATGTGATTAACAGCCGGTTCCTTGAACAGCGCGTCGTAGACATGCAGCAGAGCACCACCTGGGTACCCGTAGATATAGTCGACGCCTTCGTCACGCAAAAAGCGGACGAGCATCTCACCACCAGATAAAAGCTCCACGTTGTTCACCTCTAAAACGCCAGAATACCGTCCGTTGAAAACCGACGGGTCTTAATAGGTTTACTTCTCAACAGAGCATGAGCGACGGTGGTCGCCGACTACGTCAGCACTGACTGAGCAAGTATTGGGATCGTCCCAAGTGTTGCGGGCTTTTCCCACCCAGCGCGAGGTAACGCGTTGCGGGTGTAACAGGTCGGCGCGGATGTGCGCCTCATGATCTGCTGAGCGGGCCTGCTTCTGGCAGTCCCGATACAGCGGACTTTGGATTCTTCTGTTTCAGGCCGTTCAAGTCAAGCAATAATTGCGCTTTTTTCCAACTAAGCGCATGAGAACGTAGAAGAAAGGGCTTTGAGGAGGGATAAAACTCGCCTGAATGTCGTCAAGCGGTAGAAATGTGCGCAAGACTGCCGGAAAACCCGGCAGTCAGGCAATTAACGAGCGTCGACGATCAATTGGTCGAACTTTTTCAGCGCGTTACGCAAGCCAAGGCTCTCTCGCGGGCGGTCGGCATACACCATCTCGGCCATTTCGAGGATGCCCGAGGCATTCGGCAACGGCAGGTCCTGTTCGAGGATCTGCTTCATGCGCGCCAGGAAGATCCATTGCAGCCACTGGTGAAAGTCCAGGGTATCGACCGAAAAGGGTTCGACACTGCTGAGCGCCTCGACGCTGGGGGACACCTCGTCCCACCAGCCCTGCACGCGCAATTCACGTTCAATCAGCAGCAACTGCTCGGCAATCGCAGGAAAACGCACATCCATCAGTAGGTAACCTTGCCTTTTTGCCGTGCCTGAGCGGCACCGGCGGCATCGCCTTGGGCGGCACGCGCATCACCGATCAGTGCCCACAGGTTGGCTTGCAGGTCGGGACGACCGTTGGCCAGCGTCAGGCCACGACGGGCGAACTGTTCGGCTTGCGGCGCATCACCCTGGGCCATGCGCACCTGGGCCAGGCGATACAGCACTTGCGGCTCGCGCGGTGCAACGCGCTGGGCACGCTCCAGGCTGGACGACGCGCCATTGAGATCGCCACCGGCCTGCTGTTGCTGGGCAGTGGTCAGCAGGGCCAGGACCGGGCCGTCCAGTTGCTCGTCAGCCGACAGGCCGCCGGAATTGGACGACGACGGAATGCCGCTTGGCGTCGATGGCATGTTGTAGGTGCCCTGGTTGATCGGCGCCGTTTGAATCGGCGTGGCATCGATCGGACCGGACGTACTTGGCCCCGGCGTCCACGGCTCGGCGCTGATCGGCGCGGCGGTAGCAGCACCGCTACCCGGCACCATCACCACGACGCCCGAATCCTGCGGCACAGCCTGCGGACGGGCCTGAGCAGGACGATTCGTCACGGTCTGGCGGAAGCCGCCAGTGGCCGAGATACGGTCGCTGTTGGACACCGCAGTGCTCGAATCCACCACAGGGATGGAGCCGCGCTGCACGCTGGAGCAACCACCGAGCAAAGCCAGAGTTGTAATAGCTGGAAACAACCACTTGTTCACGTGAAACCCTCTTTGCTTAATTCATCCAGCCTTTGACCCAATCCATCACCGAATCCGCGTCAGCAGGGGCACTGCCACCGCACGCGGCGCCGGGTGGTGGCTCGCTGCCGCGAATATACGGCATCTGTACCGCGCCCGGACAGTTGGCATCGGAGCCCTGCCCCGTGTGCGGATCAATCCAGGCCTGCACGATATTGTCCGGCTGCGGCATGTTCAGCGGCAGCGGGTCGGCCTTGCGCATGAAACTGGTCCAGACCTGCAGCGCACCGGTCGCGCCGGTGAACGGGGTCTTGCCGTTGTCATCACGACCCATCCACACCACCGCCAGCACATCCTGGCCGAAACCGGCGAACCAGCTGTCGCGCGAGTCGTTACTGGTACCGGTCTTGCCCGCCAGCGTCAGGTTCGACGGCAGCACCTTATAGACCGAGGCACCGGTGCCTTCACGCATCACGCGCTGCATGGCGTTCTGGATCAGGTAGATGGAACCTGCATCGAAACGCTGCTGAATCTGGAACGGATAACGCTTGAGCGGCTCACCTTCGGCGGTCAGTACGCTACGAATCCCACGCATCGGGGTATTGAAACCACCGTTGGCCAGGGTCTGGTATATGGTCGCGACTTCCATCGGCGTCATCGCGCCGGCCCCCAGCAGGATCGACGGGAAAGCCGGGAATTCACGGGTGATGCCCAGGCGAGCGAGGGTTTTCAACACATTCGGCACGCCCACTTCAAGCCCCAGGCGCGAAGTGGAGATGTTGTAGGAATGCGCCAGCCCCTGGTACAGGAACACCGTACCGTGGGAACGACGATCGAAGTTCTGCGGCGTCCACACCTGCCCATCGCCACCTTTGACCGACAGCGGGTCATCCGACAGCCAACTGGTCAGCGTGTATTTGCTCGGTTTTTCCAGCGCCGTCAGGTAGACCGCCGGCTTGACCAGCGAGCCAATCGGCCGCACCGCATCCAGTGCACGGTTGAAACCGGCAAAACTGGCCTGGCGGCTGCCCACCATCGCCTGGACTTCACCGGTCTCCGGGTTGGTCACGACCATGGCTGCTTCGACTTCATCGGCGCCTTTACGGCCCGTCATGCGCTTGAAGGTATCGTTAACCGACGCTTCGGCTTTCATCTGCAGGATCGGGTCGAAACTGGTGAAGATCCGCAGACCTTCTTCGGTCAAGTCTTCGTCGCGGTAGTCTTCACGCAGTTGGCGCTTGACCAGGTCGATAAAGCCCGGGAACGAACTGTCGGCCAGCTTGCCGCGCGTGGTGACGCCCAGCGGCATCTTCTTCGCCGCAGCCACTTGTTCAGCAGTGGCAACGCCCTGCTGTTCCAGTACATCCAACACCAGGTTGCGGCGCTCCAGCGCACGCTCCGGGTTGCGCCGCGGGTTGTAGTAGGACGGCCCCTTGACCATGCCGACCAGCAACGCGACCTGGTGCAACTTGAGCTCGGACAGCGGCTGGCCAAAGAAGAACTGGCTGGCTAGGCCGAAACCGTGCACCGCGCGCTGGCCGTCCTGACCGACGAAGACCTCATTGAGGTACGCCTCGAGGATCTCCTGCTTGCTGTAGTGCAACTCCAGCAGCATCGCCATCATGGCTTCGGTGAGCTTGCGGGTCAGGCTGCGCTCGTTGGTCAGGTAGAAGTTCTTGACCAATTGTTGCGTCAGCGTACTGCCACCCTGGGTCATCTTGCCGCCGGAGGTGTTCACCCAGACGGCGCGGGCAATCGACTTCGGCGAGACGCCCCAGTGGCTGTAGAAATCGCGGTCTTCCACGGCGACCAGGGTTTCGAGCAGGTACGGCGGCACCTGATCGAGCTTGATCAGGATGCGATCTTCAAGGTTCTTCGGGTAAATACCGCCGATCATCAGCGGCTCCAGGCGCACCACCGGCAACTTCGAGCCGTTGAGGGACGCCAGTTCGGCCACGTAGTCGCCGGAGAACCGCACACGCACCGGCTGGGCTTTTTCCAGGCCTTCATAGAACTGGAAGCCACGGGTGTTCAGATCGACGGTATTGCCGCTGACCGCCGCCGCGCCCGGGCCATTGCTCACAGGCTCACGGCGATAGCCCAGCGCGTCGAGCTCGGTGAGGAAGTCATCCTTGCTCAGCTTCTGGCCGGTGAACAATTCCAGCGGGCGTGCATACACCTTGGCCGGAATGGTCCAGCGCTTGCCGGAGAACTTCTCCTGCACCACGGCGTCGAGGTACACCGCAAAGCCGGCAAGTACCACAAGGCCCACCAGGCTGAGCTTGAGCGCCCAGCCCAGCCACGGGCGCAGGCCGCGGGAAGGAGGTTTTTTACGGGAACGGGGAGATCGGGTTCGAGTCATGGCGGCGGATTATACGCACTTTATTGATGATCAACATGAGCCGGACAGCGGTTTGCATGGCAGGCGTCAGCAGCCATAATGCCCGCCATGATTTCCCCCAGTCTTTGAAGGATCGCCCGTGAGCCAGTCCCTGATCGCAGCCCTGCAAAACCCGGCTTTGTACCCTCATCCGGTTGAAGCGTTCCAAGTTATCGAGACCCATATTTCCTGGGTCGTGCTCACCGGTCCTTACGCTTATAAATTGAAGAAGCCGATGAACTTCGGCTTCCTGGACTTCACATCGCTGGAAGATCGCGGTCACTTCTGCCGCGAAGAGCTGCGTCTCAACGCACGCCTGACCGAAGATTTGTATCTTGAAGTATTGCCGATCACCGGCACTGCCGACGCCCCGCAACTGGGTGGTGAAGGCCCGGTCATCGAGTACGCGCTGAAGATGCGCCAGTTCCCGCAGAGCCAGTTGCTCAGCACCCTGCAAGCCAACGGCGAACTGACCGCCGCGCACATCGATGAGATGGCCAAGCAGATCGCGCATTTCCACCTCACGGCGCCGAAAGTTCCGCAGGACCACCCGGCCGGTACCCCGGATGAACTCATGGCACCGGTGCGCCAGAACTTCGACCAGATCCGCCCGTTCCTCAGCGACAAGGCAGACCTGACTCAACTGGACGCCCTGCAAGCCTGGGCCGAAAGCAGCTTCGAGCGCCTCAAGCCGCTGTTTGCCCAGCGCAAGCTGGAGGGTTTCACCCGTGAATGTCACGGTGACATCCACCTGGGCAACGCCACCCTGATCGACGGCCAAGTCGTGATCTTCGATTGCATCGAGTTCAACGAACCCTTCCGCTTCACCGACGTCTACGCCGACACCGGCTTCCTGGCGATGGACCTGGAAGACCGTGGCCTCAAATCCCTGGCGCGTCGTTTCATCAGCCAATACCTGGAACTGACCGGCGACTATCAAGGCCTGGAAGTGCTGAACTTCTATAAAGCCTACCGCGCCCTGGTACGCGCGAAGATCGCGCTGTTCAGCATGCCGGGCGACGCGACCCCCGTGCAGCGTGCCACCAGCCTGCGCCAGTACCGCAACTACGCCAACCTGGCCGAAAGCTACAGCACCATCCCGTCGCGCTTCCTGGCGATCACCCACGGTGTTTCTGCCGTCGGTAAAAGCCAGGTGTCCATGCGCCTGGTTGAAGCGCTCGGTGCCGTACGCCTGCGTTCGGATGTGGAGCGCAAGCGCCTGTTCGGCGAGCAACAGGTCGAAAACATGCCACAGGCCGGCATCTATGCGGCCGATGCCAGCGCCGCGACTTACGCACGCTTGAATGAGCTCGCCGCGACCGTGTTGCGCGCCGGCTTCCCAGTCGTGCTGGACGCCACTTTCCTGAAGCGCGCACAACGCGATGCCGCCGCCAAGGTTGCCGAAGCCACCGGCGCGCCCTTCCTGATCCTGGATTGCAACGCACCACGCGCCGTTATCGAGAGCTGGCTGGCACAGCGTCAGGCGGATAAAAACGACCCTTCCGACGCCACACTGGCAGTTATCGACGAACAGCAGGCCAATCGCGACCCACTGACAGACGAGGAACTGCTCCTGAGCAAGCGCGTCGAGACCAATGAAAGCGGGACGTTGGACGCCTTGGTGGCGCACATCCGCCAGCGCCTGCCAGGTCTGTAAGAAATATTTCTTGGCCGTGTCACCTACTTTGGGCGCACGGCCAAGCGATAGTGGCACTATAATGGCGTCATAAATCCAACAGGAGTCGTTGTCATGAGTCAGCCCAAGCTTCTTGATACCCCGCTCTATTCGCTCCTGCATAAAGACGATATCCGCGGCTTCAACCAGGAACGCCCGAAAGGCGGCACCATCGACATGCGCGGCGGCGATTTCCGCGGGCTGGATCTACGTGACTTGAACGCTGAAGGCGTGGACTTCACTGACGCCTACTTCCGCTCCGCCGACTTGCGCGGCCTGGACTTGCGCGACTGCTCACTGGAGGGCGCCAGCCTGGCGCATGCACAAATCTCGGGCACCTACTTCCCGCCTGAACTGACCGCCGATGAGATCCTCATGTCGGTCAATTTCGGTACGCGCCTGCGCTACCGCACCAAGTAACCTCTTGCATAAAAAAGCCCGGAGCGCACCCGTGCGCCGGGGTTTGCGTCTGCCCATCCCAAAAATTCTCGCACCATTCTTATAAGCTTTTAGGCCGCTTCCGGCCAAAGAACCACGCTTTTCCTACTGAGCGCTACACTCCTTTTCAGGCTTGCCTGGTCACGATACCCACCGAACCATTCGGCCGTCGCAAGGAGGCTTGATGAACGATGAGCTGCAACACCTGAAAAACCTCGGCAAGACGTCAGCACAGTGGCTGCATGCGGTGGGCATCCACAGTGCGTCCGACTTGCGCCGCCTGGGCGCGGTCGATGCTTATCGAGCCGTGCGGACTCGCGGGTTCCGCGCATCGAAAGTACTGCTGTATGCAATCGAAGGGGCATTGATGGATGTTCACTGGAACGATATTCCAGCCGAACGCAAGGAGGCGTTGAACCGTCAATTGGAGGCTATTTCGGCGCGCCAGAAGAATTAGATCTGCGGCAAAACCCAGCATTTACGGGCATTCCGAACGGCCGTTTGAGAAAAGCAGAGGAGAGCGCAAAAACAATTGTTGACTCTCAAATGAGAATCGTTATGATTATCACAACTGGTCGCGAGATCAGCCGATAACTGAAAGACCATTGGTTCGGACTCTCAGATTATCTCCTCATCAGGCTAATCACGGTTATTTGACCCGGCTCTTGCCGGGTCTTTTTTTGCCTGGAGAAAACTGCCCGCCTCAGCGCGCAATGATCAGCGGATGCCCACGCTCCGGATGCGGCTGCACCAACACATCCAAACCAAACACTGCCTTGAGTGGCCCAGGCTGCATGACCTGCGATGGCGTATCCAGGGCATGGGGACGGCCGTCCTCCAGCAACAGAATCCGATCGCAATACCGCGCCGCCAGATTCAGGTCATGCAGGATCACCAACACGGCTGCACCGCGATCCGCAAAGGTGCGAATGGCCTGCAAGGTCGTGTGTTGATGCAAGGGGTCCAGCATCGACGTGGGCTCATCCAGCAACAATGTCTGCCCCGCCTCACCGGGCCATAACTGCGCCAGCACCCGTGCCAGATGCACACGCTGACGCTCGCCGCCAGACAGGGCGAGATAGCTGCGCCCGCTCAAATGCCCGACATCTGCCGCCTGCAAGGCTGCGGCGATGATTTCGTCATCGCGCACCCGCCCGCTCTGATGGGGCAAGCGGCCCATGCCGACGACTTCTTCGACGCGAAAAGCAAAATCCAGGGTCGAGGTTTGCGGCAACACTGCCAAACGCTGCGCACGTTGCGATCCGCTCCAATCTGCCAAGGGCCGCTGATCCAACCACACGCCGCCCTGGTCCGGCTGCAACTCACCACACAACGCCCCAAGCAACGTGCTTTTGCCCGCACCGTTGGGGCCCAGCACACCGAGCACTTCCCCCGGCAACAATTGCAGGGTGACATCCGCCAGCACGGTTTTGCGCCCGCGCCGGATCTGCAAATCTTCCACGCGCAACATCAGGCTCGCCCCCGCAACAACAGGTAGAGAAAAAATGGCGCACCGATAAACGCGGTCACAATCCCGATGGGCAATTCCGCCGGCGCCAGGGCCAGCCGTGCTACCAGGTCAGCGAACAGCAGCAAACTCGCCCCCGCCAGCACCGAAGCCGGCAGCAACACCCGATGATCCGGCCCCGCCAGCAAGCGCACCAGATGCGGCACTACCAGGCCGACAAACCCGATCATCCCCGCCGCCGCCACCGCCGCGCCCACACCCAGGGCCGTACAGAACACCAGTTCGCGCTTGAGCCGCTCAACGTCAATCCCGAGATGGCTGGCCTCCGACTCGCCCAGCAGCAGCGCATTCAGGGCCTTGGCCCGGCGCGGCAGCCACAGCGAGACAGCGGCGGCCACCAGCAACAACGGCCACAACCGCGAATAGCTGGCGCCGTTGAGGCTGCCCAGGTTCCAGAAGGTCAGGGTGCGCAACGTGGCGTCATCCGCCAGATAGGTAAACAAACCCACGGCCGAACTGGCGAGCGCCGTCAGGGCGATACCGGCCAGCAGCATCGTGGCGACATTGGTTTGGCCGTTGCGTCGCCCCAGCCGATAAACCAGCGCCGTGACACCCAACCCACCGAGAAACGCACACAACGACAACAGGTACGGGCCGAACACATCCGGCAAACCACCAAAAAACGTTCCACCGACAATCGCAATGGCCGCCCCCAGCGCCGCACCGCTGGACACACCGACCAACCCCGGATCCGCCAGCGGGTTACGAAACAAGCCCTGCATCGCCACACCCGACAACGCCAGCACGCCGCCGACCGCCAAGCCCGAGCAACGTGCGCGGCAAACGAATCTGCCCCAGGATCAGCTCCGCCTGCTCCAGCCCTTGGCCGTTGATGGGCACGCCCATCAGGCGCAATGCTGCCTTGAGCGTATCCAGCAACGGCAGACTGACCGGGCCCAGGGCCAACGACAGCCAGATCGCCAGCACACACAACAGCGCCAGCCCGATAAACAGCGTCTTGGGTTTAACAGGAGTGGTCATGGAGCAGGCTTGGCCTGGGACGGGTAAAACCCGGCGGACAATTGCACCAGGCTGTGGGGCAAGCGCGGCCCGAGCCCACCGACCAACAGCGTCGGGTCCAACTCAAACACCCGCCCACTCTTGGCCGCAGGGGTTGCCGCCAGGATCGGATTTTCCTTGAACAAGGCCGTCCGCGCCGCATCACCGCTCAGGGCGCGATCAGAAAACACCAGCACATCAGGGCTCAAGCCCGCCAGCGACTCCACGGAAAATGGCTTGTAGCCACTGTGGGTCGCCAGATTGCGCCCGCCCGCCTGTTGCAGCACCCAGTCTGCCGCCGTGTCTTTACCGGCGATCAGCGGCTTGCCGCCTGCATGGCCGAGCAACAGCAATACACCCGGGGCTTTTTGCATGGCTTGGGCCTTGGTCACCCAGCTTTTCTGCTGGTCCAGCGCCTTCTCATAGCCTGCAAACAATTCATGGGCCTTGGCCTCATCCCCCAACAGCTTGCCCAAGTGCTGGAGATTGCCTTGCAGCGTCGGCAAATCCGGCTGCGCCGAAAACATTTCCACCTGCACACCCGCGCTGCGGATCTGCGCCAGTACCGGCGGCGGGCCCATTTCCTCGGTGCCCACGAGGATCTGCGGGCGCAGGCTCAGGATGCCCTCCGCCGACAGTTGTCGCTGATAACCAATGCTCGGCAAGGCCTTGAGTGACGCCGGATGCTGGCTGGTGGTATCCACCCCCACCAGCTTCGACTCCCCGCCCAGGGCCGTCACCCACTCCGAAAGCGCCCCACCGGCACTGACCCAGCGTTGCGGCAGTTCAGAGGCTTGCGCCCCGTGGTTGACCAGCAGTCCGACAACAAGCGCAATAGCGCTGGTACTCAGGCGCATAACAGGGTTTCCTTCCAGAGGCGGGGCCTTACGAGCACTCAACGATGTGACAGATAATCCCTTCCGGGCATCGTACTGAGCGCCCAGTCAGCTAACGGGCGAAGCCGGCATTTGATAATTGTTTGCATTTGAACGTCAAGGCACTTAAGGATTGAAATGAAGTTTCTCTGCCCCTCCGACACCCTTGCGCCCGACAGCAGCCGCGGTTTTGAAATCGATGGTTGCAAATTGTTGGCGGTGCGCCGTGACGGCGTTGCCTACTTCTATATCAACCGCTGCCCCCATCGCGGCATCCCGCTGGAATGGCAAGCCGACCAGTTCCTCGACAGCAGCGCCAGCCTGATCCAGTGCGCCACCCACGGCGCCTTGTTTCTGATCGAAAGCGGCGAGTGCATCTCCGGCCCGTGCGCCGGCCAAAGCCTCACCGCCCTGCCCGGCCGTGAGGACGCGCAGGGCCTGTGGGTGGAACTCTAGTCGAACAGCACCTCAAGACGCCGATCCACGCGCACTTCCTCGGGCGTGACTCGCACGCCGTACGCCAACACCTCTACGCCAGCGGCCTTGGCTTCACGCAATGCCGCGGCGTAAGCGGGATCGATCTCCACAGCCGGGCGCACCGCCTCGATCCCCGACAGGTTGACGCAATACAACTGCACCGCCCGCACACCGTCGCGTGCCAGGTGCGCCAACTCGCGCAAATGCTTGGCGCCGCGCTGCGTCACCGCATCGGGGAAAGCCGCAACTGCGCTGCCATCGAAGCCCAGGGTGACACTTTTGACTTCGACGTACGCCGCACCGTCGGCATAGTCCAGGCGAAAGTCGATGCGACTGTTCTCCTGGCCGTAAGGCAATTCACGCTTCAAGTCGGTAAAGCCATTGAGCTCGCTGATCACCCCCGGCGCGCAACGCCTCCTCGATCAGCGGATTGGCGCGCGCGGTGTTCACGCAGGCTAGGCGCCCCTGGGGTGTCTCGGCGATTTCCCAGGTGCCCGGCAGCTTGCGCTTGGGGTCATTGGAGCGACTGAACCACACCTGCCCACCTTCCACCATGCAATTGAGCATCGAGCCGGTGTTGGGACAGTGAATGGTGAGCAACTCGCCGCTAACGGTTTCGATATCGGTGAGAAAACGCTTGTAACGGCGAATCAGACGACCCTTCTTCGAGGGGAGGATTAAAGCGCATCAGCCTTGCCAGCTCCGCAAGCCACGGGCGATGCGGTCCACCGCTTCCTGTAGGCGATCAAGGTTTTGCGTGTAGGCAAAGCGCACATGGTGGCCGGCTTGATAGCGGCCGAAATCCAGCCCGGGCGTGAACGCTACATGTTCGGTTTCGAGGAAGTGCCGGCAGAACGCGAAGGCATCGCCGCCGAACGCGCGGATGTCGGCATACAAATAGAACGCCCCCTCCGGCTCGACGGCAATGCCGAACCCCAGCTCACGCAAGGCTGGCAGCAGGAAGTCGCGACGGCGGCGGAATTCGGCGCGGCGCTCTTCCAGGATGCTCAGGGTCTGCTCGGTGAAACAGGCGAGCGCGGCGTGCTGGGCCATGCTCGGTGCGCTGATGTAGAGGTTCTGCGCCAACTTCTCCAATTCACCGACCGCTTCTGGCGGTGCCACCAGCCAACCCAGGCGCCAGCCGGTCATGCCGAAATACTTCGAAAAACTATTCAGGACGAAGGCGTCGTCGTCCACTTCCAACACGCTGGCGGCATCGGTGCCGTAGGTGAGGCCGTGGTAGATCTCGTCCACCACCAAGTGGCCGTTACGGGCCTTGATCGCGCTCGACAAACCAGCCAGTTCATCACGCGTGAGGATGGTGCCGGTCGGGTTGGCCGGGGAAGCGACCAGCGCGCCCACGCTGTCTTGATCCCAATGCTTCGCCACCAGATCGGCCGTCAATTGATAGCGCACTTCCGGCCCCACCGGTACCAGTTGCGCCGCGCCTTCCACCAGGCGCAGGAAGTGCCGGTTGCACGGGTAACCGGGGTCCGCCAGCAGCCAGTGCTTGCCTGGGTCCACCAACAAGCTGCTGGCCAACAGCAACGCGCCGGAACCGCCGGGAGTAATCAGGATACGTTCCGGGTCCACGTTCAAGCCGTAGCGTTGCTGGTAGAAACCGCTGATGGCTTCGCGCAGCTCCGGCAGCCCACGGGCGGCGGTATAGCGGGTCTTGCCGTTGGCCAGTGCGGCCTGGCCGGCCTGGATAATCGGTTCGGCGGTGGTGAAATCCGGCTCGCCGATTTCCAGGTGGATCACATCGTGCCCGGCGGCCTGAAGCTCATTGGCCCGCGCCAGCAACGCCATGACATGAAAAGGTTCGATGGCGCGACTGCGCGCACTGTAGGGCTGAGCCATTAGCCTTCCTTAACGGGTAAGTACAAAGCGTCGATTCTACCCAACCCCACGCGTAACGCCCGTTCTATTGCCATACGCCGCGCGCCGAGCGGTTCGGGCAAGCGCCGCCAGAACGACTAAAATCAACATTCGAGGCTGCTGCCTCCCCTCTTGCAGCCGTTCGCAACCCGTACAGGGCGGGGCCTCGACAACCGGGAGTGGCGCACCCCGAATCTATCTGGTAAGTTCGCCCGCTTGCAGCCGCAGGGCCGGCAGGTGTCGGTGATGTTGCAATCCTGCGCAATGGATTAGAAGAGTGAGAGGCGGTCCATTCATGCCCACCCAAGCAAAGCAACAGAACATCAGCGGTTTCCAGCCCTACGTAGAATCGAAGGGTGAGGAATACATGGGCAAGCCCATGCGCGAACACTTCTCCAAAATCCTGAAGCAGTGGAAGCAGGACTTGATGCAGGAAGTCGACCGTACGGTTGACCACATGAAGGACGAAGCCGCCAACTTCCCGGACCCGGCAGACCGTGCCAGCCAGGAAGAGGAATTCGCCCTTGAACTGCGTGCCCGTGATCGCGAGCGCAAGCTGATCAAGAAAATCGACAAGACCCTGCAACTGATCGAAGACGAAGAATACGGCTGGTGCGAATCCTGCGGCGTCGAAATCGGTATCCGTCGCCTGGAAGCCCGCCCAACCGCGGACCTCTGCGTAGACTGCAAGACCTTGGCTGAAATCAAGGAAAAACAGGTCGGCAAGTAATCCTTCCGAACTGAACGAATGGGGCGTGCAAACGCCCCATTTTTGTTTCTGGCGTTTAGCGAATTTCCAGTAGTATCCGGCCCATGACAGCCTCTACCTATATCGGGCGCTTCGCCCCCACGCCCAGCGGCCATTTGCACTTTGGCTCCCTGGTCGCCGCCCTCGCCTCCTACCTCGATGCCCGCGCCAACAACGGCCGCTGGCTGATGCGCATGGAAGACCTCGACCCACCCCGTGAAGAACCCGGCGCCCAGGCGGCGATTCT
Source organism: Pseudomonas sp. FP453 (assembly GCF_030687495.1). Lineage (NCBI taxonomy): Bacteria > Pseudomonadati > Pseudomonadota > Gammaproteobacteria > Pseudomonadales > Pseudomonadaceae > Pseudomonas > Pseudomonas sp. FP453. Next base: position 5,285,156 of record NZ_CP117435.1, read on the forward strand.
GCACGCCTTGGAAAGCTACGGCTTTGAGTGGGACGGTGAACTGGTCCGACAAAGCGAGCGGCACGATGCCTACGCCAAAGTGCTGAACGACATGTTCAACCACGGCCTGGCCTACGCCTGCACCTGTTCGCGCAAGCAGTTGGAACCCTACAATGGCATCTACCCGGGCCTGTGCCGCAACGCCGGCCACGAGCAGCAGGATGCGGCTATCCGTTTGCGGGTTCCCGAGCTGGAATACCACTTTACCGACCGCGTGCAAGGCGAATTCCGACAGCACCTGGGCCGCGATGTCGGCGACTTCATCATCCGGCGCCGCGATGGCCTCTACGCCTATCAACTGGCCGTGGTCCTCGACGATGCCTGGCAAGGTGTCACCGATATCGTGCGCGGTGCCGACCTGCTGGACTCCACACCGCGCCAGCTGTACCTGCAGGAACTGCTGGGCCTGCGCCAGCCGCGCTACCTGCACGTCCCGCTGATCATCCAGCCGGACGGCAACAAGCTCGGCAAGTCCTACCGCTCGCCGCCGTTGACGCCCGACCAGGCCACGCCGTTGCTGCTAAGGGCCTTGCGCGCCCTCGGCCAGCAACCCGGCGCCGAGTTGCTGCACGCCAGCCCACGGGAGCTGCTGGATTGGGGCATCCAGCACTGGGATGCCACACTCATCCCGCGCACACTCACGCTGGCCGAAGCGCAATTGAACTGAAGGCGCTTGCAGCTTGCCAAGCATCCGTTACCATCGCCCCACGTTTTTACACAGAGGCCAACATGTACATCTATCGATTGGTCCTGCTGCTGGTCGTCGGGATCTACCTGTTTTCCCCCGCCATCATGGATTGGTGGATCGACGCCACGGGCGCCTGGTATCGCCCGTATCTGCTGTGGCTGATCCTGATCGTCGTGACTTTCATCCTGCAGAGCCAAAAAGATGCCGATGAGCTTTAGCCTCACCCAGATGCTGCTGGTCAGCGCCGCCTACCTGGCCGCGCTGTTCGGGGTGGCCTGGATCAGTGAGCGCGGAATGATTCCGCGGGCGATCATTCGCCATCCGCTGACCTACACCTTGTCCCTCGGCGTCTACGCCAGTGCCTGGGCGTTTTACGGCACCGTAGGCCTGGCCTATCAGTACGGCTATGGCTTTTTGTCCAGCTACCTCGGCGTGTCCGGCGCGTTCCTGCTGGCGCCGGTGTTGCTGTACCCGATCCTGAAAATCACCCGCACCTATCAGCTATCGTCCCTGGCCGACCTGTTTGCCTTCCGCTTTCGCAGCACCTGGGCTGGCGCGCTGACCACCATTTTCATGTTGATCGGCGTGTTGCCGCTGCTGGCCCTGCAAATCCAGGCCGTGGCCGACTCCATCAGCATCCTCACCCGTGAGCCGGTGCAACACCGCGTCGCCCTGGCCTTTTGCGCGCTGATCACCCTGTTCACGATCTTCTTCGGCTCGCGCCATATCGCCACCCGCGAGAAGCACGAAGGCCTGGTGTTTGCGATTGCCTTCGAGTCGGTGATCAAGCTGATCGCCATCGGCGGTGTCGGCCTCTACGCGCTCTACGGCGTGTTCGACGGCCCGCAACAGCTTGAGCTGTGGCTGCTGCAAAACCAGACTGCCCTCGCCGCCTTGCACACGCCGTTGCAGGAAGGCCCGTGGCGCACATTGCTGCTGGTGTTCTTCGCCTCGGCAATCGTGATGCCGCACATGTACCACATGACCTTCACCGAGAACCTCAACCCGCGCTCACTGGTCAGCGCCAGTTGGGGCTTGCCGCTGTTCCTGTTGCTGATGAGCCTGGCGGTGCCGCTGATCCTGTGGGCGGGCCTGAAACTGGGCGCCACCACCAACCCTGAATACTTCACCCTCGGCATCGGCATTGCGGCCAACAGCCCGGCCTTGGCGATGCTGGCCTATGTCGGCGGTTTGTCGGCGGCCAGCGGGCTGATCATCGTCACCACGCTGGCGCTGTCGGGCATGGCCCTCAATCACCTTGTACTGCCGCTGTATCAGCCGCCGGCTGAAGGCAATATCTACCGCTGGCTGAAGTGGACACGCCGCGCGCTGATCGTCGCGATCATCATGGCGGGCTATGGTTTCTACCTGCTGCTGGGCGCCGGGCAGGACCTGGCCAACCTGGGCATCGTCGCGTTTGTTGCCACCTTGCAGTTCCTCCCTGGGGTGTTGTCGGTGCTGTACTGGCCGACCGCCAATCGCCGTGGGTTTATCGCCGGGTTGCTGGCGGGCATTCTCGTGTGGGTTGTGACCATGCTGCTGCCGCTGGTCGGCAACTTGCAGGGCTTCTACATCCCGTTGCTGAACATGATCTACGTGCTCGACGACACCAGCTGGCACATGGCTGCGATTGCCTCCCTGGCCGCCAACGTCCTGATGTTCACCCTGATCTCGCTGTTCACCAACGCCAGCCCGGAAGAAACCAGCGCCGCCGAAGCCTGCGCCGTGGACAACGTACGCCGCCCGCAACGCCGTGAGCTGCATGCGGCGTCACCCCAGGAGTTCGCCACGCAGCTGGCCAAACCCTTGGGCGCCAAGGCGGCGCAAAAAGAGGTCGAGCAGGCGCTGCGCGATCTCTACCTGCCGTTCGACGAACGCCGCCCGTACGCCCTGCGCCGCCTGCGTGATCGGATCGAGGCCAACCTCTCCGGTTTGATGGGACCGAGTGTGTCCCAGGACATGGTGGAAACGTTCCTGCCCTACAAGGCCGGCGGCGAAAACTACGTCACCGAAGACATCCATTTCATCGAGAGCCGGCTGGAGGATTACCACTCGCGCCTCACCGGCCTTGCCGCCGAACTCGATGCCCTGCGCCGCTATCACCGTCAGACCCTGCAGGAACTGCCGATGGGCGTCTGCTCCCTGGCCAAGGATCAAGAGATCCTGATGTGGAACAAGGCCATGGAAGAACTCACCGGCATCGCCGCGCAGCGCGTGGTCGGCTCGCGCCTGAACACCCTGGGCGAGCCCTGGAAGGAACTGCTGCAAGGGTTTATCAACCTGCCCGACGAACACTTGCACAAACAGCACCTGGCCCTCGACGGCCAGACCCGTTGGCTGAACCTGCACAAAGCCGCCATCGACGAGCCCTTGGCACCAGGTAACAGCGGCCTTGTGCTGCTGGTGGAAGACCTGACTGAAACCCAGATGCTCGAAGACAAACTGGTGCACTCCGAGCGCCTGGCCAGCATTGGTCGCCTGGCCGCCGGTGTGGCCCATGAGATTGGCAATCCGATCACCGGTATCGCCTGCCTGGCGCAAAACCTGCGGGAAGAGCGCGAAGAAGACGGCGAGATCACCGAAATCAGCGGGCAGATCCTTGAGCAGACCAAACGGGTTTCGCGCATCGTGCAGTCGCTGATGAGCTTTGCCCACGCAGGCGCCCATCAGAACCAGGACGAAGCCGTGTGCCTGGCCGAAGTGGCGCAGGATGCGATTGGGCTGCTGGCCCTGAACCGGCGCAATTTCGAAGTACAGTTTTTCAATTTGTGCGATCCCGACCACTGGGTCGACGGCGACTCACAACGCCTGGCCCAGGTGCTGATCAACCTGCTGTCCAACTCGCGCGACGCAACCCCGCCGGGCGGTGCGGTACGCGTCAAGACCGAGGCTTTCGAGCATACGGTGGACCTGATCGTCGAGGACGAAGGCAGCGGCATTCCACAGAACATCATGGACCGATTGTTCGAACCCTTCTTCACCACCAAGGACCCCGGTGAAGGTACCGGTCTGGGCCTTGCACTGGTCTATTCCATCGTTGAAGAGCATTATGGACAAATCACCATCGACAGCCCGGCTGACACCGAAAGCCAACGCGGCACCCGTATCCGGGTGACCTTGCCGCGTCATGTCGAAGCGACGTCCGCTGTGAACTGAGACCGTCGAGAGAATTGAATCAATGCCGCACATTTTGATCGTCGAAGACGAAACCATTATCCGCTCTGCCTTGCGTCGCCTGCTTGAACGTAATCAGTACCAGGTCAGCGAAGCTGGCTCGGTGCAGGAAGCCCAGGAGCGTTTCAGCATTCCCACGTTCGACCTGATTGTCAGCGACCTGCGCCTGCCCGGTGCACCGGGTACCGAGCTGATCAAGCTTGGCCAGGGCACGCCGGTGCTGATCATGACCAGCTACGCCAGCCTGCGGTCGGCGGTGGACTCCATGAAGATGGGCGCGGTGGACTACATCGCCAAGCCGTTCGATCATGACGAAATGCTCCAGGCCGTGGCCCGCATCCTGCGTGACCGGCAGTCGGCCAGCAGTGCGCCGGCCGAGCAGCGTCCGGCTGGCAAGGCCGCCGACAAGCCGGGTGTGGATAACAGCAACGGCGAGATCGGCATCATCGGCTCCTGCCCACCGATGCAGGACCTGTACAGCAAGATCCGCAAAGTCGCGCCCACCGACTCCAATGTATTGATCCAGGGCGAGTCGGGCACCGGTAAAGAACTGGTGGCCCGCGCCCTGCACAACCTGTCCAAGCGTGCCAAGGCGCCGATGATCTCGGTGAACTGCGCGGCCATTCCTGAATCCCTGATCGAGTCCGAACTGTTCGGCCACGAGAAAGGCGCGTTTACCGGCGCCAGCGCCGGGCGGGCGGGCCTGGTGGAAGCGGCGGACGGCGGCACCTTGTTCCTCGATGAAATCGGCGAACTGCCACTGGAAGCCCAGGCGCGCTTGCTGCGGGTACTGCAAGAAGGCGAGATCCGCCGCGTGGGCTCGGTGCAATCGCAAAAGGTCGATGTGCGCCTGATCGCGGCGACTCACCGAGACCTCAAGAGCCTGGCCAAGATCGGCCAGTTCCGTGAAGACTTGTATTACCGCCTGCACGTGATTGCCCTCAAGCTGCCGGCCCTGCGCGAGCGTGGCGCCGACGTCAACGAGATCGCCAACGCGTTCCTGCTGCGCCAGAGTGCGCGTATCAACCGGACCGACCTCAAGTTTGCCCCGGACGCCGAGCAGGCGATCAGGCATTACTCGTGGCCAGGTAACGTGCGGGAACTGGAGAACGCGGTCGAGCGTGCGGTGATCCTGTCGGAGAGCCCGGAAATTTCTGCCGAGCTGCTGGGTATCGACATCGAACTCAGCGACCTGGACGACGATGATTTCATCGGCCTGGCCCCGCAACAGGGCGGTGGTAGCAATACCAGCCATGAGCCGACGGAAGATTTGTCACTGGAAGATTACTTCCAGCACTTCGTCCTTGAGCATCAGGACCACATGACCGAGACCGAACTGGCGCGCAAACTGGGCGTGAGCCGTAAATGCCTGTGGGAACGCCGCCAGCGCCTGGGCATCCCACGGCGCAAGACCGGGGTCGCCAGCGAAAGTTGAGGGCGTGCCCCCACAGGTAACACCCTCAGATGTGAAAAAACTGTTACCGCTGATTTTTCACGTAACAAAAGCCGGGGCTTACGGTAACGAAGCCCCGGCTTTTTTTCGCCCTCAGAAACCTCAAAACCAGCTCAACCCCCTGATTTTGCTGGTCGGCGCAAAAGTTGGCACGCACCCTGCTATATGCTTAGTACAAAAACAATAACAAGCTTTGTACAAGACAATAAAAATAAGACGAATCGACTCACGCATAACAAAAACAACACGGCGGAGGCGCAGCTAACTGATTCTTTTGGAGAGGCGTTGCATTTGGGGCTTGCCCCGCAACCAGGCCGAGAACAACAAAAACTGCCCTAAGGCAGAGCCTGAACTGGTTGGATCCTAGATCAGCAACACAGCGACCAAAGCAATCCGTTTGCTCTTGACTCCCGATTGGGAGTGTCATGAAGGTGAAGCTTCATGGCGAGGGCGATCAACAAAAACAAAAAGCCCGAAATCCATAATAAAAATAGAGCACGCAACTACTTCTGGGGGAGCTTCGGCTCCCCTTGTAGTTTCCGGCATTCGACGTTTAAAGGCTTATGGCGCAATGCCTGTAGCTTGTTCCTACACCATCCCCTGACTAAATGCTAGAATCCTCGCCCATCATGCGGTCATTCTTCGTTATGGCCGAACATTCCTTCAAACAGTGCATCCCATGCTGAAGAAGTTGTTCCAGTCATTCCGTTCTCCCTTGCGTCGTACGCAACACATTCGCAGCACGCCTGAGGTGCTTAACAGCAACCAGCATTCGTTGCAGCGCGCCCAGTTCAGCCGTTATGCGGTGAACATCGTCGAGCGTTTGCAGAACGCCGGCTACCAGGCTTACCTGGTGGGTGGTTGCGTGCGCGACATGCTGCTCAACATCACGCCCAAGGATTTCGACGTCGCCACCAGCGCCACGCCTGAACAAGTGCGCGCCGAGTTCCGCAATGCGCGCATCATCGGTCGTCGCTTCAAGCTCGTGCATATCCACTTCGGTCGCGAGATCATCGAAGTCGCGACCTTCCGCGCCAATCACCCGCAGAACGATGAAGAGGAAGACACCAACCAGTCCTCCCGCAACGAGAGCGGGCGCATCTTGCGCGACAACGTCTACGGCAGCCTGGAAGAAGACGCGCAACGCCGCGACTTCACCATCAACGCCCTTTATTACGACCCGGTCAGCGAGCGCATCCTCGATTACGCCAACGGCGTACACGACATTCGCAACAACCTGATCCGCCTGATCGGCGACCCGACGCAGCGCTACCAGGAAGACCCGGTACGCATGCTGCGTGCGGTGCGGTTCGCCGCCAAGCTGAACTTTGGCATCGAGAAGCACACCGCTGCGCCGATCCGCGAACTGGCCCCCATGCTGCGGGAAATCCCCTCGGCGCGCCTGTTCGAAGAAGTGCTCAAGCTGTTCCTCTCGGGCTACGCCGCAGACACCTTCGAGATGCTGGTGGACCTGCAACTGTTCGACCCGTTGTTCCCGGCCAGCGCCGAAGCACTGGAACAGAACCCGACCTATACCCACACCCTGATCAGCGAAGCCCTGATCAACACCGACTTGCGCATCAAGCAGAACAAACCGGTGACCCCGGCGTTCCTGTTTGCCGCCCTGTTGTGGCCAGCCCTGCCCAAACGCGTCCTGCGCCTGCAAGAGCGCGGCATGCCGCCCATCCCGGCGATGCAGGAAGCCGCGCACGAGCTGATCGCCGAACAGTGCCAGCGCATTGCCATTCCGAAACGCTTCACCATGCCGATCCGCGAGATCTGGGACATGCAGGAGCGCCTGCCACGCCGCAGCGGCAAACGCGCCGACCTGCTGCTGGACAACCCGCGCTTCCGCGCCGGCTACGACTTCCTGCTGCTGCGCGAAAGCGCCGGCGAGCAGACCGACGGCCTCGGCGAATGGTGGACCGATTACCAGGACGCCAATGACAGCGAACGCCGCGACATGATTCGCGACCTCGGCAGCAAAGGCGACGGCGAAGGCCCGAAAAAACGCCGGCGCAGCGGCACCAAGCGTAAACGCAGCGCCGCCGACACCTCAGGCGAGTAAGCGTGGAACGCATCTACATCGGCATGGGCAGCAACCTCGCCGCCCCCGATCAACAATTGCGCAGCGCCGTCGAGGCGCTGGCGCTGTTGCCAGGTACCACGGTGGCCGGCGTGTCCGCGTTTTATCAGAGTGATTCCCTGCTCCCGGGCCAACCGCGCTACACCAATGCGGTGGCCGCCCTCGACAGCGACCTTGCGCCGCTGCAACTGCTGGACGCGCTGCAAGCCATCGAGAACGACCAGGGCCGCGAACGCCTTGAGCGTTGGGGCCCGCGTACGCTGGACCTGGATATCCTGCTGTTTGGCGATCGCCTGATCGACGAGCCACGCCTGAAGGTGCCGCACTACCAGATGCACCTGCGGGCGTTCGTGCTGTATCCGCTGGCCGAGCTGGCAACCGACACGCTGCAATTACCTGACGGCCAACGCCTCAGCGACTTGCTGGCAGCTTGCCCGTTTGTCGGCCTGGAACGTCTGACTCAAGACTGACTCGGTCACTGTGGGAGCTGGCTTGCCTGCGATAGCGGTGGGTCAGCTACACAGACTTGGCTGACCCACCGCTATCGCAGGCAAGCCAGCTCCCACCTTTGACCTCCCGTGTTCTAAAAACCCTATCCACAGGCTGAATCGCATCAGTAACACGGGTAACACCCCCCTCGTAACAATGCGGTAACACATCCAATTGACTTCCCGTGCCCTCCTCACGACTATAGGCGTCCCGCTGCCGCCAACCCGGCGCTAAAGGGCGCAATCCAGGCCTTATAAGCACTGCTCTCAAGACAGTGCGCCTGTATAAACGAAGACTCACGCGCGTTACTCGCTGTTTCCAAGCGCCTGAACGAGGACCCTTTTCATGCCAGACATTACCCTGACCACCTTGCAGAGCCTCAAGCTCAAAGGTGAAAAAATCACCATGCTGACCTGCTATGACGCCACCTTCGCCCACGCCAGCTGCCAGGCCGGGGTTGAAGTGTTACTGGTGGGCGACTCCCTGGGCATGGTTCTTCAAGGGAATGACAGCACCTTGCCTGTTACCACCGATGAACTTGCCTACCACACCGCCAGCGTCAAGCGCGGCAACGATGGTGCCTTCATCATCGCCGACCTGCCGTTCATGGCGTACGCCACCCTCGAACAGACCTTCCAGAACGCGGGCAAGCTGATGCAGGCCGGCGCGCACATGATCAAGGTCGAAGGCGCCCTGTGGCTCGCCGAGTCGGTGCGCCTGCTCGCTGAGCGCGGCGTACCGGTGTGCGTACACATGGGCCTGACGCCGCAGTCGGTGAATGTCCTCGGTGGCTATAAGGTGCAAGGCCGCAACGAAGCGCAGGCGCGGCAGATGCGTGCCGATGCCATCGCCCTGGAACAAGCGGGCGCGGCGATGATCTTGCTGGAGTGCGTGCCGAGTGAGTTGGCCGCCGAGATCACCCAGGCCGTCAAGGTGCCGGTGATCGGCATTGGCGCGGGCTCGGCCACCGATGGCCAAGTGCTCGTGGTTCACGACATGCTCGGCCTGTCGATTTCCGGCCGCGTGCCGAAGTTCGTGAAGAACTTCATGACCGGCCAGGACAGCATCCACGCCGCCCTCAGCGCCTACGTCAGCGAAGTCAAAGGCGTGACCTTCCCCGGCGCCGAACACGGATTCTCTGCATGAACACGGTCAAAACCCTACGCGAACTGCGGGCCGCTGTGACCCACGCCCGCAACGCCGGCAAACGCATCGGCTTTGTGCCGACCATGGGCAACCTGCACAGCGGCCACGCCACCCTGGTGACCAAGGCCGCGCAGCAAGCGGACTTCGTGGTCGCCAGTATTTTCGTCAATCCGCTGCAGTTCGGCGCCGGCGAAGACCTGGATACCTACCCGCGCACCCTGGCCGCTGACCAGGAAAAGCTCCTGCAAGCCGGCTGCAACCTGCTGTTCGCGCCCACCGTCGAGGAAATGTACCCCGGCGGCACCACCGGGCAGACTCGCGTCAGCGTGCCACACCTGTCGGAAGGCCTGTGCGGCGCCAGCCGTCCGGGGCACTTCGAAGGCGTGGCGACCGTGGTGAGCAAGCTGTTCAACATGGTCCAGCCGGACATCGCGGTATTTGGCCAGAAGGACTACCAGCAACTGGCCGTGATCCGCGCCATGGTGCAGGACCTGAACATGCCGATCCAGATCATCGGCGAGCCCACCGTGCGCGCCGAGGACGGCCTGGCGCTGTCGTCGCGCAACGGTTACCTCAGCGCAGAACAGCGCGCCATCGCGCCGGTGCTGTACCGCAGCCTCAGCCAGATTGCCGCAGCCATCCAAGCCGGTGACCACGACTTCGCCAAGCTGCGCGCCGAACAGATCCAGCAGATCGAAGCCGCCGGCCTGCGCATGGACTACCTCGAAGTGCGTCAAGGCGTAAACCTGCGCCCGGCAACCCCTGAAGACCGCGATGTGGTGATCCTCGTCGCAGCCTACCTGGGCACAACTCGCCTCATCGATAACCTGCATCTGAACCTCAACTGACCCTCGCCTGTTGCCCTCCCTGCCGTGCCGGTATAAAAAAGTACCGGCCACAGCGCAGACAAAGCCAAGACAAGTTCACACGCTAGGTTTAATGTAATCGCCCTGCGCTCTTGGTTAGCGCTGTCTGGAACCCGCCGCTTGATGAGAGGCAGGACGTTCCGGGCTTTGAAGTGTCCTAAAGGCAGTCCCCGTAATAAAAGGAAACCCGCAGCGATGGCGTACTACCGCACTCCTCATGACGTTACCGCTCTGCCCGCCTGGCAAGCGCTCAATCAACACCGCCAAGCCATGCAGGATTTCAGCATGCGCGACGCGTTCAATGCCGATCCCCAGCGTTTTTCCCAATTCACCTTGAGCAGCTGCGGACTTTTCCTCGATTACTCGAAAAACCTGATCACCAGCGAAACCCGTGATTTGCTGGTGGCCCTGGCCAAGGAAGTCGACCTCAAGGCCGCGATCAACTCGCTGTACGCGGGCGAGCCGGTCAACTCGTCCGAGGGCCGCCCTGCCCTGCACACCGCGCTGCGCCGCCCGGTGGGTGACAAGCTGTCGGTCAACGGCGTGAACATCATGCCGGACGTGCACAAGGTGCTGAACCAGATCACTGACCTGGTCGGCCGCATCCACGACGGCCTGTGGCGTGGCTACACCGAGAAGCCGATCACCGACGTGGTGAACATCGGCATCGGTGGCTCGTTCCTCGGCCCGGAGCTGGTCTCCGAAGCGCTGCTGTCCTACGCCCACAAAGGCGTGCGCTGCCACTACCTGGCGAATATCGACGGCAGTGAGTTCCACGAACTGACCATGAAGCTGCGCGCCGAGACCACGCTGTTTATCGTCTCGTCGAAATCCTTCAACACCCTCGAAACCCTGAAAAATGCCCAGGCCGCCCGCGCCTGGTACCTGGCCCAGGGTGGCTCGGAAGCCGAGTTGTACCGCCACTTCATCGCCGTATCGAGCAACAACGCGGCGGCCGTGGCGTTCGGTATCCGCGAAGAAAACATCTTCCCGATGTGGGACTGGGTCGGCGGCCGTTACTCGCTGTGGTCGGCCATCGGTTTGCCGATTGCCCTGGCCATCGGTATGTCCAACTTCAAGGAACTGCTGTCCGGTGCCTACACCATGGACCAGCACTTCCAGAACGCCCCGTTCGAACAGAACATGCCGGTGCTGCTGGGCCTGCTGGGCGTGTGGTACGGCAACTTCTGGGGCGCGCAGAGCCACGCGATCCTGCCGTACGACCACTACCTGCGCAACATCACCAAGCACTTGCAACAGCTGGACATGGAATCCAACGGCAAGAGCGTGCGCCAGGACGGCACGCCGGTGTCCACCGATACCGGCCCGGTGATCTGGGGCGGCGTCGGCTGTAACGGCCAGCACGCTTACCACCAGTTGCTGCACCAGGGGACCCAACTGATCCCGGCCGACTTTATCGTGCCGATTGTCAGCTTCAACCCGGTGTCCGACCACCATCAGTGGCTGTACGCCAACTGCCTGTCGCAAAGCCAGGCGCTGATGCTCGGCAAGACCCGCAGCGAAGCCGAAGCCGAGCTGCGCGACAAGGGCATCGCCGAAGAAGAAGTGCAGAAGCTGGCACCGCACAAGGTGATCCCGGGCAACCGCCCGAGCAACACCCTGGTGGTGGAACGCATCAGCCCGCGTCGCCTCGGCGCACTGGTGGCCATGTACGAGCACAAGGTGTTCGTGCAGAGCGTGATCTGGGGCATCAACGCCTTCGACCAATGGGGCGTGGAGTTGGGCAAAGAGCTGGGCAAGGGCGTGTACAACCGCCTGACCGGCGCCGAAGAAGCCGTGGCAGATGACGCCTCGACCCAAGGCTTGATCAACTATTTCCGCGGTCGTCACCGCGGCTGATCCTGCCCCTTCAAGGCCAACGTCCGTTTGGAGGTTGGCCTTGAACCCTCCCCCCACAGCGTGCATCTTTATGTCTTGTGCCTAAAACAAGAATAAGGACCGCTCATGTTCGATATCAGCACTTTCCCCACTGCCGATGCCGTGCGCCGCGCTGCGCAACTCAGTCAAGAGGACTACAGGCGCCTCTACCGCCAATCCATCGAGCAACCCGATACCTTCTGGGCCGAACAGGCCAAGGCTTTTCTCGACTGGATCAGCCCCTGGCACACCGTTCAGCAATCGGACATCCACACCGGCGCTGCGCAATGGTTCGCCGGCGGCCAACTGAACGTCAGCTACAACTGCATCGACCGTCACCTCGCGCACCGCGCTGAGCAAACGGCCTTCATCTGGGAAGGCGACGATCCGACACAATCCTCCAAAATCACCTACAACCAACTGCACCAAAACGTCAGCCGCCTGGCCAACGTGCTGAAAGGCCGTGGCGTGAAGAAAGGCGACCGGGTGTGCATCTACATGCCGATGATCCCGGAAGCGGCCTACGCCATGCTGGCCTGCACCCGCATTGGCGCGGTGCACTCGGTGGTGTTTGGTGGGTTCTCGCCGGATGCCCTGCGTGACCGCATCCTCGACGCCGACTGCCGCACGGTGATCACCGCCGACGAAGGCGTGCGCGGCGGCAAGCCGGTGGCATTGAAGCAGAATGTCGATAAAGCCCTGGCCAGTTGCCCGAATGTCAGCACCGTGTTGGTGGTGGAACGCACCGGGGCAAAGGTGAACTGGAGCGAAGGTCGCGACCTCAAGTATCAACACGCCCTCGACGCCGCCAGCGCCGACTGCCCACCCGAGCCGATGGACGCCGAAGACCCGCTGTTCATCCTCTACACCTCCGGCAGCACCGGCAAACCCAAAGGCGTGCTGCACACCACCGGCGGCTATCTGCTGCAAGCGGCGATGACCTTCAAGTACGTGCTCGACTACCGCGACGGCGAAGTGTTCTGGTGCACCGCCGACGTGGGCTGGGTCACCGGCCACAGCTACATCGTGTACGGCCCGCTGGCCAATGGCGCGACGTCGCTGATGTTCGAAGGCGTGCCGAGCTACCCGGACAGCTCGCGCTTCTGGCAGGTGATCGACAAGCATCAGGTCAACATCTTCTACACCGCGCCGACGGCCCTGCGCGCGCTGATGCGTGAAGGCCACGGCCCGCTGGAGAATACATCCCGCGCCAGCCTGCGGTTGCTCGGCAGCGTGGGCGAGCCCATCAACCCCGAAGCCTGGGACTGGTATTTCAATGCCGTCGGCGAGCAGCGCTGCCCGATTGTCGATACCTGGTGGCAGACCGAGACCGGCGGCATCATGCTCAGCCCGCTGGTCAGCGCGCAGCGGATCAAGCCGGGCTGCGCGACCCAGCCGATGTTCGGCGTACAACCGGTGTTGCTGGATGAGCACGGTAAAGCTTGTGACGGCGCCGGCAGTGGCGTACTTGCGATCAAGGCCAGTTGGCCCGGGCAGATCCGCAGCGTCTACGGTGACCCGCAGCGCATGATCGACACCTATTTCAAACCCTACCCCGGCTACTACTTCACCGGCGACGGCGCGCGGCGTGATGAAGATGGCGACTATTGGATCACCGGGCGTATTGACGACGTGATCAACGTCTCCGGGCACCGCATCGGCACTGCTGAAGTGGAAAGCGCCCTGGTCCTCCACGACCTGGTGGCCGAGGCCGCCGTGGTGGGCTACCCCCATGATGTCAAAGGCCAGGGCATCTACGCCTTTGTCACCCCGATGAATGGCGTCACGCCCGACGATGGGCTAAAAAAACACCTGCTGGAGCTGGTCAGCAAGGAAATCGGCAGCTTTGCCAAGCCGGAACTGATCCAATGGGCGCCGGCCTTGCCGAAGACCCGATCCGGCAAAATCATGCGCAGGATTTTGCGCAAGATCGCCTGCAACGAACTGGACAGCCTCGGTGACACGTCCACCCTGGCCGATCCCAGCGTGGTCGATGGCCTGATCGACAAACGCCTGAACCGATAGGAAAACCTGAATCGCCATGGAATTTATCCGCAGCCGTATCGAAACCCAGTTGATGAGCCTCACGGGCTTGTCACTGGGCCAACTGGACCTGGAAAACCCCAAGGGCGACCCCGGCCTGTTCGGGCCGGACTCGGTCAGCTGGCAAGTCCATGGCGACTTCAGCAGCATGTTGATCGGCGGCATCAGCGCCTTGATGCTGCAAGCCTTGCACCCGCTGGCCCTGGCCGGCGTGTGGGATCACTCGAACTTTCGCCAGGACATGCTCGGGCGCTTGCGGCGCACGTCGCAGTTCATTTCCGGCACCACCTTTGGCTCGCGCAAGGACGCCGAATGGCTGATCGAAAAAGTGCGCACCATTCACCTGCAAGTGGTCGGCCATGCACCGGACGGCCGCGCGTATGCGGCCAGCGACCCGGAGTTGCTGACCTGGGTGCATGTGGCGGAAGTGAGCAACTTTCTCGCCGCCCACCTGCGCTACCGCAACCCGCACCTGTCGGGGCGTGACCAGGACCGCTACTACGCCGAAATCGCCCTGGTCGCCGAACAACTGGGCGCGCGGCATGTGCCGCGTTCGCGGCAGGAAGTGTCGGATTACCTGGCGCGTATCCGCCCACAACTCTTGTGCGACGAGCGCAGCCGCGAAGTGTTGCGCCTGCTGCTCGATGCCCCGGCGCCAAGCACCTTGGCCAAGCCGTTTGGCGCGCTGATGATGCAGGCCGGGATCGACCTGTTGCCGGACTGGGCCAGCGCCATGCTTGACCAGCACCAGAGCCCGCTGCAACGCCAGATGATCCGCGCCGGGGTCAAGCGCAGTGCACCGCTGCTGCGCTGGGCGATGCGCAATGGTTCGGTACAACGGGCGCATCGGCGGATGGGGCTGATGTAGGCCAGGCCCTATAGCTGTTAAACTCCGCGCCCACATTTACCCCCATTACTTAAGCAAGGCGCGCTCCATGTCTCCCTTGAATCAGGCGCTGCGCGCCGCCCTCGATCATCGCCAAGACCTGATCAACGAGCTGCACGCCCAAGGCACCGACTGCTACCGCTTGTTCCATGGCAGCCAGGAAGGCGCCGGCGGCCTGACCATCGACCGCTACGGCCCGCAATTGCTGGTGCAGAGCTTCCACCAGTCGCTGCAAACCGACGAGTTGCTGGACCTGCACCAACTGATCAACCAGTACATCGGCCTGGAATTGCTGCTGGTGTACAACGACCGTTCCCGTGGCAACTCGCGGATCGATCGCGAAGACACGGTGTACCGCGCCGAACCGGCAGCGCTGGAAGATCTGGTCGGCCACGAGTGGGGCCTCAATTACCGCGTGCGCGGGCGCCATGCCGGGCAGGACCCGCTGCTGTTCCTCGACCTGCGCAACACCCGCGGCTGGGTCAAGGCCCACAGCGCCGGCAAAAGCGTGTTGAACCTGTTCGCCTACACCTGCGGCGTCGGCCTCAGCGCGGCGGCGGGTGGTGCCCGCGAGGTGTGCAACCTGGACTTTGCCGAGGGCAACCTGGCGGTTGGTCGCGAAAACGGCGAGCTGAACCCGCAATTGCCAGCCATGGAATTCGTGCAGTCCGACTACTTCCCGGCGATCCGCCAACTGGCCGGCCTGCCCATTACCCAGCGTCGCGGCCAGAAACTGCCGAGCTACCCACGCCTGGAACAGCGTCAGTACGACCTCGTATTGCTCGACCCTCCGGCCTGGGCCAAGAGCGCCTTTGGCACCGTCGACCTGTTGCGTGACTACCAAAGCCTGCTCAAGCCCGCACTGCTCGCCACGGCCGACAATGGCGTGCTGATCTGCTGCAACAACCTGGCGAAGGTCAGCATGGATGACTGGCGCGAACAGGTGCTGCGCTGCGCGGAGAAGGCCGGGCGCCCGGTACGCGACTGGAAAATCATGACGCCGGGGGTGGATTTCCCTTCACAAGACCAGCAGCCACCGCTGAAAACTCTGATACTGCAGCTGTAGGACGTTTCCCAATAGCCCTGCTCTTCGGAACCGAAAACCCGTGCCATACTCCAAGGCACTCCTGTTTGACATAGATGGCGCCGCCCCATGCCCAAAGGATTGATTCGCGCCACTGGCGCCTTGTTGACCGCCGTTGCCCTGTACAGCTTGCTGGGCTTTCTGATTTTGCCCGGCATTGCCCTGCGCATTGCCAACCAGCAACTGGCCAATTACGCCACGGTGCCGGCACGGATCGAGCGCATCGAGCTCAACCCGTTCAGCCTGGAACTGACGGTCTGGGGCCTGAAGATCGGCGAGCCGGGCAAAGAACAGATCGGTTTCGAACGCCTCTACGCCAACCTGCAGATCGACAGCCTGTGGACCCGCGCGCTGCACCTGGCCGATGTGCAATTGGACCAGCCGAAGACGCAGCTGCTGTTCGACAAGTCCGGCCAGTTGAACCTGGCGCAACTGTTCAAGATTCCGCCCAGCGAGCCCACCCCGGCCGACCCGAATGCCAAGCCCTTTCCCTTGCGGATCGACGCCATCAAGCTGGCCGGCGGCTATGTGCACTTCGAAGACTTGCGTCCCAGCGAGCCCATCGAATTCCTCTACGACAAACTCGACTTCGAGCTGAAAAACCTCAGCACACTGCCCGAAGACAATGCCGACATGACCCTGGTCGCCGCCGGCCCGGAAGGCGGGCAGATCGACTGGAAAGGCAACTTCAGCCTGGTGCCGATCACGTCCGAAGGTACGCTGAAAGTCACCGACGGCAAGATGAAGGCCTGGTGGCCGTATGTCCGTGATGCGCTGCCGCTGGTGCTTGAGGACGGCGTGCTGAACTTCAGCACCGACTACAAATTCAGCCTGGCCAAAGAGACCGAGCTGAACCTGACCAACACCGCCGCCAGCATCGCACCGTTTGCCCTCAAGGCTCCGGATGGCCGGCCGCTGGTACGCCTGGAGCGCCTGGACGTCAGCGAAACCACCGTGGACCTGGCCAAGCAACAAGTGGTGGTGGGCAAGATCCGTAGCAACAAATTGGAAACCTGGGCCGCCCGCGAAGCCGACGGTCAACTGGACTGGCAGAAACTGTTTGCCAGCCAACCGAGCAAGTCGGCCCAGAAGCCGGAAGCCGCCACAGCGCCGGCTACCGCCGACTCCCCCAAACCGGCACCGGCAGCGCCCAGCAAACCGTGGCAAGTGCTGCTCAAGGACGTGCAACTGCGTAACTATCAGGTGCATCTGGCCGACCGCCAGGTCAAACCTGCCGTCGCGTTGGAGCTGGGCCCGCTGAACGTCGACGTGCAGAACTTCGACAGCCTCAACCAAAGCCCGTTTACCCTGAAGGTCGATACCGGCCTGGGCAAGCAGGGCAAGATCCTCGCGACGGGCGAGGTCAACCTGAACCCGATCAGCGCCAAGCTCAAGGTCAATACCCAGGACATCGACCTGCGGGTTGCCCAGGCCTACATCAGCCCGTTCATTCGCCTGGAACTGCGTAGCGGCATGCTCGGCAGCAACCTGGACGTGAACCTCAAAAGCGCCGATCCACTCAAGCTGCAAATCACCGGACGCGCCCAGGTCGACCAGCTGCATACCCTCGACACCCTCAAGACCCGCGACTTCCTCAAATGGCAGCGCCTGGTGGTCGAAGGCGTCAACTACCAGCACGGCGAGAGCCTGTCGATCGACAAGGTCAACCTGCTGCAACCCTATGCGCGTTTCATGATCAACGACGACCGCACCACCAACGTCGATGACTTGCTGATTCCACAGGCGCCCGATAAGAGTCCGAAACCGGCCAGCAAAGACAAGCCGCTGGGCATTCGTATCGGGCAGATTGCGATCAACGACGGTTCGGCCAACTTTGCCGACTTCAGCCTGACCCCCAACTTTGCCACCGCCATTCAACAGCTCAACGGGCAGATCGGTACGATCGACAGCCGCCAGGCCAAACCGGCCAGCGTCGACATCAAGGGCAAGGTGGATCGCTACGCGCCGGTGACAATCAAGGGCAGCGTGAACCCGTTTGATCCTATGGCGGCGCTGGATATCGCCACCAGCTTCAAACGGGTCGAGTTGACGACCCTGACCCCCTACTCCGGCAAGTTCGCCGGTTTCCGTATCCGCAAGGGCCGGCTCAATCTCGACCTGCATTACGTGATCACCAAAGGCCAGCTGAAAGCCGAAAACAAAGTGGTGGTCGAGCAACTGCAACTGGGTGAGAAAGTCGACAGCGCCGACGCCGTGGACTTGCCGATCCGCCTGGCCATCGCGTTACTCAAGGACTCCGATGGCAAAATCTCCATCGAGCTGCCAGTGACGGGCGACCTCAACAACCCACAGTTCAGCGTGATGCCGATCGTGTGGCAGACCCTGCGCAACCTGGTGGTACGCGCCGCAACGGCACCGTTCAAGTTTATCGGTGGGTTGGTTACCGGCGGTGGCGCGGAGGACTTGGGCAATGTGTCCTTCGCCGCCGGTTCCAGCGAGCTGAACAAGGATGCCGAAGGCGCCTTGAACACGCTGGCCAAGGCGCTGAAAGAACGCCCGGCCCTGCGCCTGGAAATCGAAGGCACGGCCGCTGCCAGCAGCGACGGGCCGTTCCTGGCCGCAGAGCGTCTGGAGCGTGAATACCAATACAACTACTACAAGATCCTTCAGCGCCGTGGCGACAAGGTTCCCGCCCAGGCTTCGCTGCTGGTTGTACCGGAGAAGGAAAAGGCGCCATTGCTGGAAGGCATCTACCGCACCCGCCTGAAACAGCAACCTCCGGCGGAATGGAAGGACCTGAGCGACAGTGACCGCACTGCGAAGCTGCGTGACGGCGTGATCAAGTTCTGGAGCGCCAGTGACGTACTGCTGCGCCAACTTGGCCAGGACCGTGCGAGCACGATCAAGGACTACCTGGTGGACAAGGGCCAGCTGGAAGATGACCGGGTGTACTTCATTGATGCCAACCTGGGTCAGGCGGAGAAAGATGGGCGGGTGGTGACACCGATGCATCTGGATGCCGAGTAAGCCACAAACATGTGGGTGGGCTTGTGTGGGAGCGGGCTTGCCCGCGATAGCGGTGGGTCAGCTTGAACAGCTTTGACTGATCCACTGCAATCGCGGGCAAGCCCGCTCCCACATTTGATCTTCATCGACTTATCGTCGGTATTCCAACCCACAATAGAACAGGCCCCGACACAAGTGCCGGGGCCTGTAATGACCACATCCCTGTGGTCGGTCGCATGAACACGTGAGGTGCATTGAGTGGATATCTGGCTCACTCGTTGCCGCCGACGTTTTGTTCAAGACGATACGTTGGGCATTACTCTGCTTTCAGGCCATCGGCCGATACAGCTTTAACGCCTTTGATTTGCTTGGTGATGTTCACCGCGGTGGTTTTCTGTGCTTCGGTCACTGCGGCGGTCGAAGACAGGGAAACAACACCTTTGTTGGTTTCGACTTTGATGTCGGTGCCAGGAATGCCTTTCTCGGTCACCAGGTCAGCTTTCACTTTGGTGGTGATCCAGGTATCGGAAGTAGACTCTTTGGCGCCGGCGGCAGCGCTCTTGGTCTTGTCGACATTGTCGGCTTTGTAGGCGCCGCCTGCATGCAGGCTGTCGGCAGAGACCGCTTTCACGCCTTTGATTTTCTTGGTGATAGCGACAGCGGTCGCTTTCTGCGATTCGGAGATTTCTACGTCAGACGACAGGGTAACCACACCTTTGTTGGTTTCAACCTTGATGTCCGAACCTGGAATACCTTTTTCGGTCAGCAGATCAGCTTTTACCTTGGTGGTGATCCAAGTGTCCGAGGTGGACTCCTTGGCTTTGGTCACTTCGCCGGCTGCCAGAGTCATAGGCGCTTGGGAAGTCTGAGCAAAGGCTACGTTAGCAGCCATGGCCATGGTCAGAGCGGTAGCAGTAGCGAGAGCGAACTTCTTCATACGAGTAACTCCTGTTTTATTAAAAGTCTGCAGTGTGTGTACCTTGATGCTGCAGCGTTAACAGAGATATTGCAGGCGCTGTGCCAAGTTTTGCAGACCTATAAAATCCTTTTAAAACAACAAGTTAGAAAATCTCTCAATTTTCGGAATCGTGCAACTTGCATGAAGCCCATCGTGCCTGCGTGCAAGTTGCGGCTTTTTCCACAGCGTGGGCGGTGTTGATTTTCCTGCACTTTTTGCGCGCCCATAAAAAAAGGACTCCGAAGAGTCCTTTTTTTCAGCGTGAAGCCTGGGGGTGATTAAACGCCCGAAGCCTTGGCTGCTGCTACGTCCTTGATGGACAGCTTGATACGGCCGCGGTTGTCCACGTCCAGTACCAGCACTTCCACTTCCTGGCCTTCTTTCAGAATGTCGGTCACTTTCTCGACACGAGCGTCGCTCAGCATGGAGATGTGCACCAGACCGTCTTTGCCCGGCAGGATGTTGACGAACGCGCCGAAGTCGACGATGCGCTCAACCTTACCGACGTAGATCTTGCCGATCTCGGCTTCAGCAGTGATGCCCAGGACGCGCTGGCGTGCAGCCTCAGCCGCTTCCTTGGTTTCGCCGAAGATCTTGATCGAGCCGTCGTCTTCGATGTCGATCGAAGCCTTGGTCTCTTCACAGATCGCACGGATAGTCGCGCCGCCTTTACCGATGACATCACGGATTTTGTCGGTGTCGATTTTCATCGCGATCATGGTCGGAGCGTTTTCCGACAGTTCGGTGCGGGACTGACCAATGATCTGGTTCATCTGGCCGAGGATGTTCAGGCGCGCTTCCAGGGCTTGGCCCAGGGCGATCTCCATGATCTCTTCGGTGATGCCTTTGATCTTGATGTCCATCTGCAGCGCGGTCACACCTTTGGAGGTACCGGCTACTTTGAAGTCCATGTCGCCCAGGTGGTCTTCGTCACCCAGGATGTCGGTCAGGATGGCGAACTTCTCGCCTTCTTTAACCAGGCCCATGGCGATACCGGCAACCGGCGCCTTCATCGGCACACCGGCGTCCATCAGGGCCAGTGAAGCACCGCAAACGGAAGCCATGGAGCTGGAACCGTTGGACTCGGTGATTTCCGATACAACACGGATGGTGTACGGGAACACGTCGGCAGCCGGCAGCATGGCGGCGATCGAACGACGGGCCAGACGGCCGTGACCGATTTCACGACGACCAGCGCCACCCATGCGACCACACTCGCCCACCGAGAACGGCGGGAAGTTGTAGTGCAGCATGAACGGGTCTTTTTTCTCGCCTTCCAGGGTGTCCAGCAGCTGTGCGTCACGGGCGGTGCCCAGAGTCGCGACTACCAGGGCCTGGGTTTCACCACGGGTGAACAGCGCCGAACCGTGAGTCTTCGGCAGAACGCCGACTTCGATGTTCAGCGGGCGTACGGTGCGGGTGTCGCGACCGTCGATACGTGGCTTGCCGTTAACGATGTTTTCGCGAACGGTGCGGTATTCGATTTCGCCGAAAGCGGCTTTGACTTCGCTGGACGAAGGCTGGCCTTCTTCACCGGACAGCTTGGCAACAACCTGATCCTTCAACTCGCCCAGGCGAGCGTAGCGATCGGCCTTGACGGTGATGGTGTAGGCGTCGGAGATCGCAGCGCCGAACTCGGAGCGGATAGCGCCCAGCAGTTCGGTCGCTTCGGCCTGTGGAGCCCAGGTCCAGGTTGGCTTGGCAGCTTCGGCAGCCAGCTCGGTGACAGCCTTGATAACAGACTGGAACTCGTCGTGGGCGAACAGTACTGCACCCAGCATCTGGTCTTCGGTCAGCTCTTTGGCTTCCGATTCAACCATCAATACGGCTTCCGAGGTACCGGCAACGACCATGTCCAGGCTCGATGCTTTCTGTTGCTCGTAAGTCGGGTTCAGCAGGTAGCCGGTGCTTTCGTGGAAAGCAACACGGGCGGCGCCGATCGGGCCGTCGAACGGAATGCCCGAGATAGCCAGGGCAGCCGAGGTACCGATCATCGCAGCGATGTCCGGATCGGTTTTCTTGCTGGTGGAAACGACGGTGCAGACAACCTGCACTTCGTTCATGAAGCCTTCTGGGAACAGCGGACGGATCGGACGGTCGATCAGTCGGGAAGTCAGGGTTTCTTTCTCGGAAGGACGGCCTTCGCGCTTGAAGAAACCACCAGGGATCTTACCGGCAGCGTAAGTCTTTTCCTGGTAGTGAACGGAAAGAGGGAAGAAGCCTTTGCTTGGGTCAGCGGTCTTGGCGCCAACAACGGTCACCAATACGGTAACGTCGTCGTCAACGGTAACCAGCACTGCGCCGGAGGCTTGACGGGCGATACGGCCTGTCTCAAGGGTAACGGTCGACTGACCGAACTGGAACTTTTTGATAACCGGGTTCACGGTGTCCTACCTTCTTTGTGGCTCTTGGGGAACTTGTCTTCTTGCGAAATTCTTGGGCAATCTCGGGAATCGGCCCGAGCCTCGTCCAGGGTAAAACGTGTATCCAGATAAAACTTGAGGCTGGGAGCCTGCCATGGGCCAGCGGGAATCCCACTGACACACGGCAGACAACCAACCTCTAGCGCAATCGCTTATTAGCGACGCAGACCCAGGCGACCGATCAGAGCCTGATAACGACCCAGATCCTTGCCTTTCAGGTAGTCCAGCAGCTTACGACGCTGGTTTACCATGCGGATCAGACCACGACGGGAGTGGTGGTCTTTACCGTTGGCCTTGAAGTGACCTTGCAGCTTGTTGATGTTGTGGGTCAGCAGTGCAACTTGCACTTCTGGCGAACCAGTGTCACCAACAGCTTGCTGATAGTCAGCAACGATTTGTGCTTTTTCTTGAACGTCGAGAGCCATGAGGCAATCCTTTTTTCAGGAAACCGCCCAAAGGGCAGTCTCAACAGGCCAGGGACAAATCCCTGTATCTAAAAATGAGTGTTGACCGTGCCTGTTAACAGCCACACTCGTTCGGTCATTCTGACCGAATCAGTCGACGCGGCGCGATGCGCCCGTCTTCGCTCACTTCACCGATACCGATAAAGCGACCGTTATGATCTTGTACCCGCACCATGCCGAACTTCGGCGCGTCCGGGGCACGTACCGGCTGGCCGTTGAGCCAGTAGAACGCGCTGTGCTCCGAGAAGTGCAGCAATGGCCAATCCAGCAAACCGCTGTCCGATGGCATCAGGAAGCGATCAACTGCTTCATTGCCGCCTTCGGCATGCACCGCTTCCAACTCTTCCAGCGTGACCGTCTGGGCCAGGGTGAAAGGGCCGGCCTGGGTGCGTCGCAGTTCTGCAACGTACGCGCCGCAACCGAGCTTTTCACCAATATCTTCCACCAGGGTACGGATATAGGTGCCTTTGCTGCAGTCCACGGCCAGGCGCGCAGTGTCACCTTCACAGGCGAGCAATTCCAAGCGCGCAATAGTAACAGAACGCGGTTCGCGCTCCACTACTTCGCCCGCACGTGCCAGCTTGTAAAGAGGCTGCCCATCACGCTTGAGCGCCGAGTACATGGGCGGTATCTGACTGATTTGCCCACGAAAACCGGGTAAAGCCGCTTCAATATCCGCACGACCAACGGTCACGTCGCGAACCTGCAAAACATCACCTTCGGCATCGGCCGTGGTGGTGGTCTTGCCCAGTTGCATCAGGGTTTCGTAACCCTTGTCGGAATCGAGCAGGTATTGCGAGAACTTGGTGGCCTCGCCAAAGCACAACGGCAACACACCGGTGGCCAGGGGATCGAGGCTGCCGGTGTGCCCGGCCTTCTCGGCATTGAGCAGCCAGCGAACCTTCTGCAAGGCGGCATTGGAGGTAAAGCCAATGGGCTTGTCGAGCAGAATGATGCCGCTGACGTTGCGACGGATACGTTTGACCTGAGCCACCACTTACTCCTTGGCGTCTTCAGGTGTGGACGGGTGCTGGCTGTCTTCAGCCACGGCGCGCTCGATCAGTGCCGACAGGTGCGCACCACGCACGACACTTTCGTCGTAGTGGAAGTGCAACTGGGGAACACTGCGCAGCTTCATTTCACGGGCCAACTGCATGCGCAGGAAGCCTGCGGCCGAGTTGAGCACCTTGATGCTTTGCGCGATTTCTTCGCTGTTGTCCTGCCCCATCACGGTGATGAAGATCTTGGCGTGACCAACGTCACGGCTCACTTCAACGGCGGTGATGGTCACCAGGCCAACGCGCGGGTCTTTGACTTCACGACGGATCAGTTGGGCCAGCTCGCGCTGCATCTGATCTCCGATACGCTGGGTACGGCTGTATTCTTTTGCCATGTCTTGTTACCTGTTACTGCCACACGGTGAAACCCGTGGGGTCTGAAAGCGGCAAACGCCCGGCCTGACAAAAGCCAGACCGGGCGTTGCGTTTAGAGTCCGTACGCTGCACGGGGCATTTGCATGCCCACACGCTGCGTGGCTCCGGAAGTGCGCGAGTTAGAGGCTGCGAGCAACCTGAACCTTCTCGAAGACTTCGATCTTGTCGCCAACCTTGACGTCGTTGTAGCTCTTGACGCCGATACCGCATTCCATGCCGGCACGTACTTCGGAAGCGTCATCCTTGAAGCGGCGCAGGGATTCCAGCTCGCCTTCGAAGATAACGATGTCTTCACGCAGTACACGGATTGGACGGTTACGGTACACGGTGCCTTCGACAACCATGCAACCGGCGATCGCGCCGAATTTCGGCGAGCGGAACACATCACGCACTTCGGCGATACCCAGGATGTTCTCCCGGACGTCGCTGCCAAGCATGCCGGTAAGGGCTTTCTTGACGTCTTCGATAATGTCGTAGATGACGTTGTAGTAACGCATGTCCAGGCCTTCCTGCTCGACGATCTTGCGAGCGCCAGCATCGGCACGCACGTTGAAGCCGAACAGTACAGCGTTGGAAGCCAGTGCCAGGTTGGCGTCGGACTCGGTGATACCACCGACACCGCCACCGACAACGCGCACTTGCACTTCGTCGTTACCCAGGCCGTTCAAGGCGCCGTTCAACGCTTCGAGGGAACCACGTACGTCAGATTTGAGGACGATATTAAGCGTCTTCTTCTCTTCCTGGCCCATGTTCTCGAAGATGTTTTCCAGCTTGCCGGCGTGAGCACGGGCCAGCTTGACTTCGCGGAACTTGCCTTGACGGAACAGAGCCACTTCACGGGCTTTCTTCTCGTCGGCCACTACGCTCATCTCGTCGCCAGCGTCCGGCGTACCGTCCAGGCCGAGGATCTCGACCGGGATAGCAGGACCTGCTTCCTTGATTGGCTTGCCGTTCTCGTCGAGCATGGCACGTACACGGCCGTAGTTCGAACCGACCAGGACCATGTCGCCTTGGCGCAGGGTACCGTCTTGAACCAGTACGGTCGCAACCGGGCCACGGCCCTTGTCGAGACGGGACTCAACCACGACACCACGACCAGGGGCCGATGGGGTAGCGGTCAGTTCCAGGACTTCGGCTTGCAGCAGAACGGCTTCGAGCAGTTCGTCAACGCCGGTACCCATCTTCGCGGAGACCGATACGAATGGCGTCTCGCCGCCCCACTCTTCGGACGTCACGCCGTGAACCGACAGTTCGCTACGGATGCGATCGAGATCAGCGCCCGGCTTGTCGATTTTGTTCACGGCAACGACCAGTGGAACACCGGCAGCCTTGGCGTGCTGGACAGCTTCAATGGTCTGCGGCATTACGCCGTCGTCCGCTGCAACGACCAGGATCACGATGTCGGTCGCCTTGGCACCACGGGCACGCATTGCGGTAAACGCAGCGTGACCAGGGGTGTCGAGGAAGGTGACCATGCCGCGCTCGGTTTCTACGTGGTACGCACCGATGTGCTGGGTGATACCGCCGGCTTCGCCAGCAGCAACCTTGGCACGACGGATGTAGTCGAGCAGGGAAGTCTTACCGTGGTCAACGTGGCCCATTACGGTCACGACCGGCGCACGGGAAACTGCCTCACCTTCAAACTTCAGGGACTCGGCCAGGGAATCTTCCAGGGCGGTGTCGCTGACCAGGGTCACTTTGTGGCCCAGCTCTTCAGCAACCAGTTGGGCAGTTTCCTGATCCAGTACCTGGTTGATGGTGGCCGGAGTGCCCAGCTTGAACATGAACTTGATGATTTCAGCTGCCTTGACCGACATCTGCTGGGCAAGATCGCCAACAGTGATGGTCTCGCCGATCTTCACTTCACGCACGACAGGGCCGGTTGGGCTCTGGAAACCGTGGGCGTTGCGTTTTTTCAGCTTGGCCTTGCCGCGACCACCACGACGGAAGCCATCGCTTTCTTCGTCGGTAGTACGTGGGGCAACGCGTGGAGCAGGCGCTTTCTCTTTGACCGAAGCACGATGCGGAGCGTTTTTGCGCTCGCCATCGCCACCGCCGCTACGACGATTGTTATCGTCGGCACGTGGTTTGTCCGGGCGACGAGGTTCGTCACGCTTGCGAGCGTCGGCTGCAGGAGCAGGTGCAGCGGCAACCGGAGCGGCCTCACGCACAGCTTCAACAGGCGCAGCGACCGCTTCAGTACCAGCAGTTTGCGCAGCAGCAGGCTGGCGACGCGCTTCTTCTTCGGCGCGACGCTTGGACTCTTCTTCAGCCTTCTGACGAGCAGCATTTTCTACTGCGCGACGTTCTTCCAGTTCGCGCTTGCGCTCGGCTTCGATTTCTTCCGGGCTGCGTTGTACGAAGACTTTCTTCTTGCGTACTTCAACGCTGATGCTCTTGCTACCAGCAACACGCAGGGTGCTGGTGGTTTTGCGCTGCAATGTAATCTTGCGCGGTTCTTCCACTTTCGCCTTGTGGCTGCTCTTCAAGTGAGTCAGCAAAGACTGCTTCTCACTATCGCTCACACCTTCATCGGCGGCGGTGTGCGGCAGACCTGCCTCACGCATCTGCTGCAACAGGCGCTCTACCGGTGTTTTGACCTCATCGGCCAGTTGTTTCACCGTGACTTGCGTCATGCACTTCTCTCCTCAGGCCGCGCCTAGTTACTCGAACCAATGGGCTCGGGCGGCCATGATCAACTTGCCGGCACGATCATCGTCAATGCCGTCGATGTCGAGCAGATCGTCAATAGACTGCTCGGCCAGGTCTTCGCGGGTAATTACGCCGCGCACCGCCAGTTCCATCGCCAAATCCTTGTCCATACCCTCAAGCGAGAGCAGGTCTTCGGCCGGATGGGCGTCTGCCAGCTTTTCCTCAGTAGCGATGGCTTTAGTCAACAAACGATCCTTGGCCCGAGCGCGAAGCTCGTTGACGGTGTCTTCGTCAAAGCCGTCGATGTTGAGCATTTCTTCCAACGGTACGTAGGCAATCTCTTCCAGACTGGTGAAGCCTTCATCTACCAGCACCTGCGCCAGGTCTTCGTCGACTTCCAGCTCGTCGATGAAGTTGCGCAGGATGTCACCGGTTTCAGCTTGCTGCTTAGCCTGGATGTCCGATTCGGTCATCACGTTCAGGGTCCAGCCAGTCAGTTGGCTGGCCAGACGCACGTTCTGACCACCACGACCAATGGCCTGAGCCAGATTGTCTGCGCCAACGGCGATGTCCATTGCATGGGCATCTTCGTCAACGATAATTGCCGCCACTTCAGCCGGCGACATGGCGTTGATCACGAACTGCGCCGGGTTGTCGTCCCACAGGACGATGTCCACACGCTCACCGCCCAATTCGCCCGACACTGCCTGGACGCGCGAACCGCGCATACCAATGCAAGCGCCTTGCGGGTCGATGCGTTTGTCCTTGGAACGGACCGCGATCTTGGCACGCGAACCCGGGTCGCGGGACGCAGCCATGACTTCGATCAGGCCTTCGGCGATTTCCGGCACTTCGATACGGAACAGCTCGATCAGCATTTCCGGCGCGGTACGCGACAGGATCAACTGAGGGCCGCGGTTCTCGGTGCGGATTTCCTTGAGCAGCGCACGCAGACGCACGCCAACACGGAAGGTTTCGCGAGAGATGATGTCTTCACGGGCCAGCAACGCTTCGGCGTTGTTGCCCAGGTCGACGATCACGTTGTCGCGGGTCACTTTTTTCACGGTGCCGGAGATGATTTCACCCAGGCGCTCGCGATAAGCGTCAACGACTTGCGCGCGCTCAGCTTCGCGGACTTTTTGCACGATGACTTGCTTGGCAGTCTGTGCAGCAATGCGGCCGAACTCGATGGACTCGATCTTTTCTTCGACAACATCACCGACCTTGGCGCCAGGGTGCGTTTGCGCAACCTTGCTTGGCCAGGTTTCGATGGCCGGATCATCAAGATCGTCCTCTTCGACAACCGTCCAGCGACGGAAAGTCTCGTAGGCACCGGTGTGGCGGTTGATTTCCACACGCAGATCAACTTCGTCTTCAAAACGCTTTTTGGTAGCAGTGGCCAGGGCCAGCTCCAACGCTTCAAAAATCACGCTTGCCGGTACACCCTTTTCGTTGGATACCGACTCAACAACCAGCAGTACTTCTTTGCTCATCGTACGCCTCGCCTTTCGCAAGCCATTGGATCCGCGGGATCCGCGTCTCAGTCAAAACTGGGAATAATGTTGGCCTTGTCGATCATATCGATCGGCAACAGGAACTCATGGTCGTCTACCTGCACCACGACATCCTGTTCTTCTACACCGCGTAGAAGGCCCTGAAAATTGCGTCGCCCTTCAAAAGGGGAGCGCAGCTTGATCTTCACTTGGTCACCGGCATATTTGGCAAACTGCTCGATAGTGAACAGTGGGCGTTCCATGCCTGGCGAGGAAACTTCGAGGGTGTATTCAACGGAGATTGGATCTTCAACATCCAGGACACCGCTGATCTGACGGCTGACAATGGCGCAATCGTCCACCAGCACACCGCCCTCTTTATCGATATAAACGCGCAACATTGAGTGGCGACCTTGAGCCGAAAACTCAATACCCCAGCATTCATAGCCTAGGGCCACGACCACCGGGGCCAGCAAGGCCTGCAACTCTTCTAGCTTGCTCGACACCTGAACCCCCTCGTGCATGTATGTGCATGCTGTGCAAAATAAAAAAATGGGCGAAACGCCCATCCTTGAAACGCCGTCGAACAGCGGCGTTGAAAGTGTCCAGCTAACAAAAAGCCCCTTAAAAGGGGCTCCGCTAAAACTGGTTGCGGGGGCCGGATTTGAACCGACGACCTTCGGGTTATGAGCCCGACGAGCTACCAGACTGCTCCACCCCGCGACAAAGCTGGGGCGGAAGTATACGACCGATCCCTTGCAGGGTCAATGTAACCTTCCACCTACAAGAAAGCCCGCAACAGCGGGCTCTCCTGATAATTGGTACCGAGAAGGGGACTCGAACCCCTACACCCTATGGGCACAACCACCTCAAGGTTGCGTGTCTACCAATTCCACCACCTCGGCAATACAGCGTTTACAACCCTTCTTACTTCTGCTCTTGAGCTTGAGGTACGTCAGTCGCTGGAGTAGCCGACTTTTGCTCTTGAAGCACCGGGACATCGTCAGAAGCCGGTTTTGCTTTTGGTACTTCCAGCACCGCTGGGTTTGGCAAGCCTACTTGAGTCAGCACATGAGCTTTCTCTTTAGCAAAGTAACCTAACCCTAAGCTGGTTATGAAAAAACCTGCGGCAAGTATAGCAGTAAACTTACTAAGAAAGGTAGAGGAACCTTGGCTTCCGAACACAGTATTTGAAGCACCTGCACCGAAAGACGCACCAGCATCCGCACCTTTACCCTGTTGCAACAAAACCAGGGCAACTACGCCCAGGGCAGCCAACAGATGAAAAACGACTACGACTGTTTCCAGCATTTTTTCAGTTTCCCGCGGCGCGACAGATCGCACCGAACTCATCTGCATTCAGGGAAGCTCCACCAATGAGCCCCCCATCGATATCCGGCATGCCGAACAGTTCGACCGCATTGGCCGCCTTCACGCTGCCGCCGTATAGAAGCCGCACACCTTGTGCGACCTCAGAATTCTCTGCCGCCAACTGCGCGCGGATGGCTGCGTGCACATCCTGCGCCTGTTGCGGTGTAGCAGTCAGCCCGGTACCAATGGCCCAGACCGGCTCGTAAGCAATTACTGCCTTTGCAAACGCACCAACACCCAGCTCCTCGATGATGCTGCCCAGCTGACGCGAGACAACTTCAAGAGTCTTGCCCGATTCGCGCTCCGCCAAGGTTTCCCCTACGCACAACACTGGAATCAAGCCACAAGCCTGTGCCGCTGCGAACTTGCGGTTGAGTGTTCCATCACGCTCGCCCATCATCTGACGACGCTCGGAGTGCCCAACGAGCACATAGGAACAACCCACATCAACCAGCTGACTCGGCGAAATCTCACCCGTCAACGCACCTTGCATCGCTTCCACTGCAGAGTTCTGCGCGCCGACCTGAATCGACTTGCCTTTCAAGCCATCAACCACTTGGGCGATATGCAAGCAAGGCGGAAATACAGCGATATCAACACCGCTAGGCAAGGCCAAGTGACGAAGGCCATTTACCAGCTCAGCGACACTGGCGCGGGTACCGTGCATCTTCCAGTTACCAGCTACCATAGTGCGACGCATGCTGTACCTCGTCGGTCAAAGTGGGCGCAGATGTTACCCAACCACATCATCACTGGCAAGCCGAATTCAGGCGCAAACTTCACTTACCAGTTTTGCCAGGCTTTCAGCGTGCTCGCGAACCTGTGTTTCATCGTCACCTTCGACCATGACACGCACCAGAGGCTCTGTGCCGGACTTGCGCAACAACACGCGCCCACGCCCCGCCATTGCTAGCGTTACGCGCTCGCACGCCTCTTTGACAGCCGGGTGCTCGATCGGGTTTTCGCCACCCGCGAAGCGCACATTGAGGAGCACCTGCGGACACTTGCGCAGCGCCTGACGCGCCTGGGCAAGACTCTCTTCACGGCGGCGCAACGACAGCAACACCTGCAGCGCAGCAATAATCGCGTCGCCTGTGGTGGTGTGCTGGAAGCAGACCACATGCCCGGAGTTCTCGCCGCCGACCTGCCAGTTACGCTCCAGCAACTCGGCAATCACATAACGGTCACCCACGTTGGCGCGAACGAAAGGTATGCCGAGATCAGCCAAGGCCAGCTCCAGCCCCAGATTACTCATTAACGTGCCGACTACACCGCCTTGCAGCTTGTCACGCTCATGCAAATCACGCGCAATGATGAACAACAGATCATCGCCATCGACCACGGCCCCCGTGTGATCGACCATCAGCACGCGATCGCCATCACCATCAAAGGCAATACCGAGGTCGGCATGTTTGGCGAGTACGGCGGCCTGCAACTGCTCCATATGAGTGGAGCCGCAGTTTTCGTTGATGTTCAAACCATCCGGCTGAGCCGACAACACGGTGACATCCGCGCCCAACTCCTTGAAGACACTCGGGGCTACCTTGTAGGTCGCACCATGCGCGCAATCGACGACGATTTTCAGCCCGGCAAAATTGGTGCTGGTCGGCACGCTGCTCTTGCAGAACTCAATGTAGCGGCCCGAGGCGTCGTTGATGCGCGACACCTTGCCCAATTTGCTGGACTCGACCACGGTCATCGGCGCATCCAGCAACTCTTCGATCATCAGTTCGATTTCATCAGGCAACTTGGTGCCCTGACCGGAGAAGAACTTGATGCCGTTGTCATCATGGGGATTGTGCGAAGCACTGATCACGATACCGGCTTCAGCGTGAAAGGTACGCGTCAGGTAGGCGATCGCAGGCGTCGGCATCGGCCCCAGCAACATCACATCAGCACCGGCGGCAGATAAACCCGCCTCCAGCGCAGACTCAAACATATAACCCGAAATCCGGGTGTCCTTGCCCACCAGGATGCGGCACGCGCCCATACTGCGGAACGCCATGCCTGCCGCCCAACCCAGTTTGAGCATGAAATCAGGGGTAATCGGGAACTCGCCGACCCGACCACGGATACCGTCGGTACCAAAGTATTTTTTAGTCATAAGTGCTCCATCATTCTTATTCGGCGGATTCTACAGCGGCCAGCATGCGCACCACATCGACCGTCTCGGCGACGTCATGTACGCGCAAGATGCGCGCGCCCTTGGTCACGGCAAGCGCCGCAAGCGCCAGGCCACCATACAACCGCTCACCCACTGGACGATTCAAGGCCAGCCCTATCATGCTCTTGCGCGAAACCCCTACCAACAGCGGGCGACCAAGGGCATGGAGGGATTCGATGTGCTTAAACAGACTCAGATTATGTTGCAGGGTCTTGGCAAAACCAAACCCGGGGTCAAGGATGATCTTCTCGGCGGCGATCCCTGCACTGGCGCACTGGGCGATCCTTTCAGCCAGGAAACCACTCACCTCGCCAACCAGGTCGTCGTAATGCGGGTTGTCCTGCATATCCCCAGGCTCCCCCAGCATATGCATCAGGCACACCGGCAAACCGGTGGCTGCCGCCGCATCCAGGGCACCATCACGCCGCAATGAGCGTACATCGTTGATCAGCCCAGCCCCAAGGCGCGCAGTTTCACGCATCACCGCCGGGGTGGACGTATCAACCGAGATAATCACATCCAGTTCACGGGCGATGCGCTCAACAATCGGCGCAACCCGCTCCAGCTCCTCCAAAGGAGAAACCACACGCGCACCGGGACGAGTGGACTCACCACCCACATCAATCAACGTAGCCCCAGCCGCCACCATCGCCTCGGCATGGCGCAAGGCAGCATCAAGCTGACTGAAGCGGCCACCGTCGGAAAAGGAGTCGGGGGTTACATTAAGAATACCCATCACGTGCGTATGGGCCAAATCAAGAACCCGATTGCCGCAAGGCAACCGGGTGGAGGACAACACAGAAGTCATTTCAAACCTTAAAGGTCAGCCGCAGGGCCGCCGATCGGGGTTTCCGGGCGTTCATTCTGAGCCACTGGCGGGGTACCCGAAGTACCCGAGCCACCTTCCCAATCGCGTGGTTCACGCGGGGCGCGACCCGCCATGATGTCGTCGATCTGGTCGGCATCGATGGTTTCATACTTCATCAGCGCGTCAGCCATCGCATCCAGCTTGTCGCGATTGTCGGTCAGGATCTGCTTGGCCGTGCCGTAGCATTGGTCAATGATGCTGCGCACCTCGGAGTCGATCAGCTTGGCTGTCTCGCCGGAGAAGCTTGCGCTTTGACCACCGCCGCCACGACCCAGGAACACTTCGCCTTCTTCCTCGGCATACATCAACGGACCGAGTTTTTCCGACAGACCCCACTTGGTCACCATGTTTCGTGCAATCTGGCTGGCACGCATGATGTCGTTGGAAGCACCGGTGGTCACACCGTCGAAGCCCAAGGTCATTTCTTCAGCGATACGGCCACCGTACAGCGAACAGATCTGACTGATCAGTGCACGCTTGGAGAGGCTGTAGCGATCCTCTTCCGGCAGGAACATGGTGACACCCAATGCCCGGCCGCGAGGAATGATCGACACCTTGTAGACCGGATCATGCTCAGGCACAACGCGCCCCACAATGGCGTGACCGGCTTCGTGGTAAGCGGTGTTCTGCTTCTCTTTCTCGGACATGACCATGGATTTGCGCTCAGCGCCCATCATGATCTTGTCTTTCGCCAGTTCGAATTCCTTCATTTCCACGATGCGCTTGCCAGTACGGGCGGCAAACAGCGAGGCCTCGTTCACCAGGTTGGCCAGGTCGGCACCGGAGAAGCCTGGAGTACCTCGGGCAATCACGGCCGGAGCCACGTCGTCGCCCATTGGCACTTTGCGCATATGCACTTTGAGGATCTGCTCGCGACCACGGATGTCCGGCAAACCAACCACCACCTGGCGGTCGAAACGGCCTGGACGCAGCAATGCAGGGTCCAATACGTCTGGACGGTTGGTCGCAGCGATGACGATGATGCCGTCATTCATCTCGAAACCGTCCATCTCGACCAGCAACTGGTTGAGGGTCTGTTCACGTTCATCGTGACCGCCACCCATGCCCGCGCCACGATGGCGACCAACGGCGTCGATCTCATCGATGAAGATGATGCAAGGCGCGTGCTTCTTGGCCTGTTCGAACATGTCGCGAACACGGCTGGCACCCACACCGACGAACATCTCGACGAAGTCAGAACCGGAAATGGTAAAGAAAGGCACCTTGGCTTCGCCGGCAATCGCCTTGGCCAGCAAGGTTTTACCGGTACCCGGCGGGCCCACCATCAGCACGCCGCGAGGAATACGGCCACCCAGGCGCTGGAACTTGCCCGGATCGCGCAGGAACTCGACCAGCTCACCCACTTCTTCCTTGGCTTCATCGCAACCTGCGACGTCAGCCAGGGTGGTCTTCACCTGGTCTTCGGAAAGCAGGCGCGCCTTGCTCTTGCCAAAGCTCATCGGCCCGCCCTTGCCTCCCGCACCACCTTGCATCTGGCGCATGAAGAACATGAACACGGCGATAATCACCAGGATCGGGAAGCTGGCTACCAGGAGCTGCGTCCAGATGCTCTGCTGCTCTGGCTGCTTGCCTTCGACAACCACGTGGTTGTCCACCAGATCGCCAATCAGGCCGTTGTCCGGGATATTCGGGCGAATGGTCTTGAAGCTATCGCCATCGCTGCGCTTGCCGTTGATCACAAAGCCATCAATCGCTACACGCTCGACCTTGCCATCCTTGACCTGCTGGATGAAGTCGGAATAGTTGAGGGTCTGCGGCTCGTTAGGGCTGGAGAAGTTGTTCATCACCGTCACCAGGACAGCTGCGATGATCAACCACAGGATCAGATTCTTTGCCATATCGTTCAATTAACTACCCTCTGAAGCAAGCTCCGCTACTGGCGCGCGCTTCGCATGATATTCACCGGCCTAACTTACTACATTACCTACAACACTGGCAGGCGCCGTCTGTAACCCTTTGTGAAACTTTGACTACACAATATTCGTAAAGCTTCGTGACGAAAGCGACATAAAAAAACCTATCGCCTTCCTCGGCTTTCTTAAAAACGCTCTTCGCTCGTCGCACCTTCGACGCCACGGAAGCCGCGGCACAGCAGGTATTGTTCCCTGGAGCGGTCTCGGGAAGAGTCTGGCTTACGCGTCTGCACCTTATCGAACAACTTGCGTATGTTCTTGTGGTACTCGTCGAAACCTTCACCCTGGAAGACTTTCACCAGGAAATCGCCACCAGGGCGCAATACCCGACCCGCCAAATCCAGCGCCAGCTCGCAAAGGAACATTGCACGCGGCATATCGACGGCCGGTAATCCACTCATATTGGGGGCCATGTCGGAAATCACAAGGTCTACCTGCGAATTTCCCACCGCCTCGAGGATTTCGGCGAGCACCGTGTCCTGGGTGAAGTCTCCATGGACAAAGGTCACGTCCGGGATGCTGTCCATCTCAAGGATGTCGGAAGCGATAAGGCGACCCTGCCCACCAATCAGACGACTGGTCACCTGGGACCAGCCACCAGGGGCGGCACCAAGGTCGATAACGCTCATGCCTGGACGAATCAACTTGTCCTTGTCCTGGATCTCCAGCAGCTTGTAGCTGGCGCGGGAACGGTAGCCGTCCTTCTGCGCCTTTTTGACGTAAGGGTCGTTGAAATGCTCTTGCAGCCACTTAAGGCTAGTTTTGGAACGGGCCACGGGCCACCTCGAAAATAAAACGGGTCGTGATTAACTGGGCGGTCCCGGACTCGCTCGGGTAAACTGGCCGCCGCTTTTTACAAGATCAGACGCAGGGGTCAGATTATGCCGCTCACTCAAGAGCAGAAGAAACAGTACAAATCCATTGGCCACCATCTGAAACCAGTTCTGATTGTGGCAGACAACGGTTTGACTGAAGGTGTGTTAGCCGAACTTGAACGCGCATTGGGCGATCACGAACTGATCAAGATCAAGGTCAACATCCTTGACCGCGAAGCGCGCCTGGCCGCCATTGCAGAACTGTGCAAGGTGGGCAAAGCGGACCTGGTTCAGGTCATCGGCAAGATGGCGCTGCTGTATCGCAAGAATTTCAGCGTCAACAAGCAACTGTCGAACGTTCATCGCTTCAAATGATTCAAAGGGTCACGGGCGTGCTTCGCGCGCCCTGCCACTCCATCCCGGCGCCGGCTGTACTACCAGCACCAAGCCAGAGAACCCCAATACAAGATAGCTGAACAACTGCCAGCGCAACGCTTCCGGCAGCCACACATGCACGATGCAGAACATTGCACACGCATACAGCGCCATCAACAGCAGTTGGCCGCGAATATCCCGCCACAAACTCCCCCAGCCTTCGGCCTTGACCAGCACCAGCGCCTGGAGTATCACGCACGCCGCCGCAAAACCCACCAGCAGTGCACTCAGTAATCCGCCGATCTCATCGATCAGCAACGGTGCCAGGCCAATCAGGCCCAGCGCCGGCAAAACACCAATGTGCAACAACCACAGGCCGCCCACCCAGAGCATCTGGGAGAGCTGCCAAAGCATGGCGCCCGCACGAAGCGGGCGCCGCCGTTCAGACGTGACGAACTTCAACAATCTCGTACTCGATCACGCCACCCGGCGTCTTGACGGCCACCACATCACCCTCTTCCTTGGCAATCAAGGCGCGAGCGAGCGGCGAGCCGACGGAGATTTTGCCGAGTTTGAAGTCAGCTTCATCTTCACCAACGATGTGGTAAACCACGCTCTCGTCAGTCTCGACGTTGGCGATTTCCACGGTGGTGCCGAAAATCACCTTGCCCGTCTTCGGAATGGTCGTCACATCGATGACCACCGAATTCTGCAGGCGACCTTCGATGTCACGGATCCGCGCCTCGACCATACCCTGCTGCTCACGGGCAGCGTGGTATTCGGCGTTTTCCTTCAAGTCACCCAGCTCGCGGGCCGTACCGATGTCCTGGCTCAGCTTTGGACGTACGACCTTGGTCAGGTGGGCGTGCTCCTCTTCCAGGGCCTTGAAGCCCTGGACGGTCATTGGGTATTTGGTCATGCCTTCAATCCTGCGTGTAGATCCTGCAAGCGGCGCACGGTTTTTTCAGGACCGAACTTGAGCGCTTCGCAGATGGCTTCGCCAGCAGCAATGGTGGTGGTGCAGTAGATCTTGTGCTGCAAGGCGTTACGGCGAATGGAGTAGGAATCCGCGATCGACTGGCGACCTTCGGTGGTGTTGATGATCAGGGTGACTTCGTCATTCTTGATCATGTCGACCACGTGCGGACGGCCTTCCGTCACCTTGTTCACGCGACGCACTTTCAGGCCGGCAGCTTCGATCAGCTTGGCGGTCCCGGCAGTGGCCACGACTTCGAAGCCCAAGTTGATCAGATCACGGGCCACGCCTGCAACCAGTGGCTTGTCGTCATCACGCACGCTGATAAACGCAGTACCGCCGGTCGGCAGCACTTCGCTGGCGCCCATCTGGGCCTTGGCGAAGGCTTCACCGAAGGTATCGCCCACACCCATCACTTCACCGGTGGACTTCATCTCTGGGCCCAGGATCGGGTCCACACCAGGGAATTTGGCGAATGGGAACACCGCCTCTTTCACACTGTAGAAGTTCGGAATGATTTCCTTGGTGAAGCCGATTTCCTTCAGGGTCTTACCGGCCATCACGCGGGCAGCGATCATGGCCAGGGACACACCGATGCACTTGGAAACAAACGGCACGGTACGCGAAGCACGCGGGTTGACTTCGATGACGTAGATGTCTTCGCCTTGCAGCGCCAACTGTACGTTCATCAGGCCGACCACGCCCAGCTCCAGGGCCATTTTCTTGACCTGTTCACGCATCTCGTCCTGGATGTGCAGAGGCAGCGAGTACGGCGGCAGCGAGCACGCGGAGTCACCGGAGTGAACGCCCGCTTGTTCGATGTGCTGCATGATCGCGCCGATCACCACATCAGTACCGTCGCAGACAGCATCCACGTCCATTTCAATGGCGCAGTTGAGGAAGTGGTCCAGCAGCACCGGGCTGTCGTTGGACACTTTCACCGCATCACGCAGGTAACGCTTGAGCTCTTCTTCTTCGTAGACGATTTCCATCGCACGACCGCCCAGTACGTAGGACGGACGCACCACCAACGGGTAGCCGATCTTGCTGGCGGCACGAATGGCCTCGTCTTCGCTGCGCACGGTGGCGTTTGGCGGCTGACGCAGGTTCAGGCGCTCAACCATTTGCTGGAAGCGCTCACGGTCTTCGGCACGGTCGATGGCGTCAGGGCTGGTACCGATGATCGGTACGCCAGCGGCCTCAAGGGCGCGGGCCAGTTTCAACGGGGTCTGGCCGCCGTACTGGACGATCACGCCTTTCGGCTTCTCGACGCGCACGATTTCCAGCACGTCTTCCAGGGTCACTGGCTCGAAGTACAGGCGATCGGAGGTGTCGTAGTCGGTGGAAACAGTTTCCGGGTTGCAGTTGACCATGATG
This sequence comes from Pseudomonas sp. FP453, assembly GCF_030687495.1. Lineage (NCBI taxonomy): Bacteria > Pseudomonadati > Pseudomonadota > Gammaproteobacteria > Pseudomonadales > Pseudomonadaceae > Pseudomonas > Pseudomonas sp. FP453. Next base: position 5,323,258 of record NZ_CP117435.1, read on the forward strand.
GTCTCGTACCCGTCTGCGCGCAGGGCCAGAGCGGCGTGCACACAGCAGTAGTCGAACTCGATGCCTTGGCCGATACGGTTCGGACCGCCACCCAGGATCATGATCTTGTCGCGACCCGACGGCGCAGCTTCGCACTCTTCCTCGTAGGTGGAGTACAGGTATGCGGTGTCGGTGGAGAACTCGGCGGCGCAGGTGTCAACGCGCTTGTAGACCGGGAAGATCTCCAGCTTGTGGCGATGGGTGCGCAGGTTCTTCTCGGTCACACCCAGCAGCTTGGCCAGACGCTGGTCGGAGAAACCCTTGCGCTTGAGGCGGAACATCATGTCGCGGTCGATGCTGGCCAGACCCAGGGTCTTGACCTTCTCTTCTTCCTTGATCAGATCTTCGATCTGTACCAGGAACCACGGGTCAATCATGTTCATGCCGAAGATATCTTCGACGGTCATGCCGGCACGGAAGGCGTCAGCCACGTACCAGATACGCTCGGCGCCCGGCACGGTCAGCTCTCGCTTGAGCACGCTCATGCTTTCCGGGTTGCTCAGGTCGAGCTTCTCGTCCAGGCCGCAAACGCCCACTTCCAGGCCGCGCAGGGCTTTCTGCAGGGATTCCTGGAAAGTCCGGCCGATGGCCATGACTTCACCCACGGACTTCATCTGCGTGGTCAGGCGTGCGTCAGCCTTGGCGAACTTCTCGAAGGCGAAACGTGGCAGCTTGGTCACAACGTAGTCGATGGACGGCTCGAAGGACGCCGGGGTCTTGCCGCCGGTGATGTCGTTCGACAGCTCGTCCAGGGTGTAACCCACCGCCAGCTTGGCCGCGACCTTGGCGATCGGGAAGCCGGTGGCTTTCGAAGCCAGGGCCGACGAGCGGGATACACGCGGGTTCATCTCGATCACGACCATGCGGCCGGTGTCCGGGCAGATGCCGAACTGAACGTTGGAACCACCGGTCTCCACGCCGATCTCGCGCAATACCGCCAGGGAGGCGTTACGCAGGATCTGGTATTCCTTGTCGGTCAGGGTCTGTGCCGGAGCCACAGTGATCGAGTCACCGGTGTGCACGCCCATCGGGTCGAAGTTTTCGATGGAGCAGACGATGATGCAGTTGTCCTTCTTATCGCGGACAACCTCCATCTCATATTCTTTCCAGCCGATCAGCGATTCGTCGATCAGCAGCTCTTTGGTCGGCGACAGGTCCAGGCCACGGGCGCAGATTTCTTCGAATTCTTCACGGTTGTACGCGATGCCACCACCGGTGCCGCCCATGGTGAAGGACGGACGGATGATGCACGGGAAGCCCAGGGTCTCGAGGACCGCATTGGCCTCTTCCATGCTGTGGGCGATACCGGAACGCGGGCACGCCAGGCCGATGGACTTCATCGCCTTGTCGAAACGCGAACGGTCTTCAGCCTTGTCGATGGTGTCGGCATTGGCACCGATCATCTCTACGCCGAACTTCTCCAGGACGCCTTCGCGCTCCAGGTCCAGGGCGCAGTTCAGGGCGGTCTGGCCGCCCATGGTTGGCAGCAGCGCGTCCGGGCGCTCCTTCTCGATGATCTTGGCAACGGTCTGCCATTTGATCGGTTCGATGTAGGTGGCGTCGGCCATGTCCGGGTCGGTCATGATGGTGGCCGGGTTGGAGTTCACCAGGATGACGCGGTAACCCTCTTCGCGCAGGGCCTTGCAGGCCTGGGCGCCGGAGTAGTCGAATTCGCAGGCCTGGCCGATCACGATCGGGCCAGCGCCGAGAATCAGGATGCTTTTTATGTCTGTACGTTTTGGCATGGGTTTGTCACTCAAATCCGCAGGTCAGTCGGCAAGCCGTCTTGAACAATCCTTGAAGTGCCCGCGGGGGCCACCGAAATTCGGGGCCGCCCGCAGGTCGCTCAGTCAGCGTCGCTTGGCCATCTCATTGATGAAACGGTCGAACAGCGGCGCTACGTCGTTCGGGCCCGGACTGGCTTCAGGGTGGCCCTGGAAGCTGAACGCGCTCTTGTCAGTGCGCTCGATGCCTTGCAGGGAACCGTCGAACAGCGACTTGTGAATGGCGCGGACGTTGCCCGGCAAAGTCGCTTCATCCACCGCAAAACCGTGGTTCTGGCTGGTGATCATCACAACGCCAGTGTCCAGATCCTGCACAGGGTGGTTGGCACCGTGATGGCCGTGACCCATTTTCAGGGTCTTGGCGCCGGAGGCCAGGGCCAGCAGCTGGTGACCGAGGCAGATACCGAATACCGGAATCTCGGTTTCCAGCACTTCCTTGATCGCCTGGATGGCGTAGTCGCACGGCTCAGGATCGCCCGGGCCGTTGGACAGGAACACGCCGTCCGGCTGCAGGGCCAGGACATCGCTGGCCGGGGTTTGCGCCGGCACCACGGTCACGCGGCAGCCGCGCTCGACCAGCATGCGCAGGATGTTGTACTTGACGCCGTAGTCGTAGGCCACAACGTGGTATGACAGGTCAGCGGCTTCGAGGGTCGCGTGGCTGTCGGTCTTCAAGTCCCAGACAGTGGAGCGCCACTCATAGGATTCCTTGGTGCTGACGACTTTCGCCAGGTCCATGCCTTTCAGGCCAGGGAAACCCTGTGCTGCAGCAATCGCCGCGGCTTCGGAAATGTTGTCACCGACCATGATGCAGCCGTTCTGCGAGCCTTTTTCACGCAGGATGCGTGTCAGGCGGCGCGTATCGATACCGGCGATCGCCACAACGTTGTTGGCTTTCAGGTAATCGGACAGCGACATCGTGTTACGCCAGTTGCTCGCAACCAGTGGCAGGTCACGAATCACCAGGCCGGCCGACCAGACACGATCAGACTCGACGTCTTCCGGTGTAGTACCGGTGTTGCCGATGTGCGGATAGGTCAGGGTAACGATCTGTTGGGCGTAGGAAGGATCGGTAAGGATTTCCTGATAGCCGGTCATGGCGGTGTTAAACACCACCTCTCCAACGGTCTGACCGTCGGCTCCAATGGCTTCGCCGCGAAAAATGCTGCCATCAGCAAGGGCGAGTATGGCTGGCTTAGTCAAGAAGACCTCCCGTAAATAAAGCCTGAAAGGGCGATCGCAGGTTGTAAAAAAGCGGAGTGACGTATGGACACGTCACCCCGCTTCTTCACTGAATTATTCTGCGCGCTTTTAGTGGACACACTAAAGCTGTAGCTTACAGAAAAAGGCTTTTTTGGTCCACCGCTAATGAGCCTAAAAGGCAGGGGAATGCGACAGGACGTCGCTTAGCGGGTAAAAACGGGGCCTCAGGATAATCCTGAGGCCCCGTTTTAGCTACTGATTAGTGCAGATCCAGCACGTCGCGCATGTCATACAGACCCGGTTCGCGACCTTCCAACCACAGCGCAGCACGTACCGCACCCTTGGCAAAGGTCATGCGACTGGATGCCTTGTGCGTGATTTCCAGGCGCTCGCCCTCAGTGGCGAACAGCACCGTGTGATCACCGACCACATCACCCCCGCGCACGGTCGCAAAACCAATGGTGTCACGCGCACGCTCACCGGTATGGCCTTCACGGCCGTACACCGCCACCTTCGACAGATCACGACCCAGCGCGTCGGCAATTGCCTCACCCATGCGCAGCGCAGTACCCGACGGCGCGTCGATCTTGTGACGGTGATGGGTTTCGATAATCTCGATATCCGCTTCATCGCCCAGCACACGAGCGGCCAGGTCCAGCAACTTGAGCGACAGATTCACGCCGACACTGAAGTTGGCGGCAAATACGACCGGAATCTCCTTGCCCGCCTCCACCAGCAACTGCTTCTGCTCAGCGCTCAAACCTGTAGTACCGATAACCATGGCCTTGCCCGCCTTGCGGCAGAACGCCAGGTTTTTCAGCATCACGTCCGGCAGCGTGAAGTCGATCAGCACGTCAAACTCATCGGCCACCTGCGCCAGGTCGCCCGACAACGGCACACCGATACGCCCCAACGAGGCCAACTCACCGGCGTCCGCACCGATCAACGTACTGCCGGGGCGAACGATCGCCGCCGTCAGCCCGGAGACTGGCGAGCGCTGCTGCACCGCCTCGATCAGCGTCTTGCCCATGCGCCCGGCAGCGCCCATCACGGCTATACGTCGCATATTCATTCCTTACAGGTCGCCGAAGAAGCGCTTCACACCATCGAAAAAGCCCGTGGTCTTCGGCGAGTGGGAGTCATCACCCGCCAGCGAACCGCGGAACTCTTCAAGCAGCTCGCGCTGACGACGATTCAGGTTGACCGGCGTCTCGATCGCCACACGGCACATCAGGTCGCCAGCACCGCCACCGCGCACCGGCGCAACGCCTTTGCCACGGATACGGAACTGCTTGCCGGTCTGCGTCCCCTCAGGAATCTTGAGCTTCACCCGCCCGTCAAGGGTCGGAATCTCCAACTCGCCGCCCAAGGCTGCATCGACAAAGCTGATCGGCACTTCGCAGAACAGGTGCTTGCCGTCACGCTGGAAGATCGAGTGCTCACGCACATTGATCACCACGTACAGGTCGCCCGTTGGTCCGCCCTGGGTACCCGCCTCGCCCTCGCCCGACAGGCGGATGCGATCACCAGTATCGACGCCCGCCGGCACTTTCACCGAAAGGGTCTTGTACTCTTCGACGCGGCCTTCGCCGTGGCAAGCGTCGCATGGATCGGAAATGATCTTGCCCTGGCCATGGCAACGCGGGCAGGTCTGCTGCACCGAGAAGAAGCCTTGCTGCATACGGACCTGACCAATACCACCACACGTCGGGCAGGTGATCGGCGAGGAGCCTTTCTTCGCGCCCGAGCCATCGCATGGCGTGCAGTTGACCAGCGTTGGCACGCGAATATTGACGCTGGTGCCGCGCACAGCTTCTTCCAGGTTCAGCTCCAGGGTGTAGCGCAAGTCGCTGCCACGCTGGGCGCCACCACGCTGGCCACCACGGCCACCGCCGAAGAAGTCACTGAAGACATCGCCGAAGATATCGGAGAAGTTCTGACCACCAAAACCGGCGCCGCCGCCACCCATACTTGGGTCGACACCGGCATGGCCGTACTGGTCGTAGGCCGCACGCTTGTTGGGATCAGACAGGCATTCGTAGGCCTCGTTGGCCTCTTTGAACAGCTCTTCGGATTCTTTGCTATCCGGGTTACGGTCCGGGTGATGCTTCATCGCCAGGCGACGGTAAGCCTTCTTCAGGTCCGCCTCGCTGGAGCTGCGCTCCACACCCAACACAATGTAATAGTCACGCTTTGCCATAAGTCTTTGCACTCTTAAGGACGTTCGGCCAGACCCTCCTGAGCCCTGCCAAACTCGTTGAGCCCCAATACAGGCCCGGACCCAACTCACGTCAATTCAACGATCCTGGTCATTACTACTTTTAGCCAGGTACCCGGCCAAAATGCGGTATTTACTGCTCGGAAAGCAGGAGCATTCCCGATCACACCGCCAGCACCCGAACGCTGTCGCATGCTGTAAAAATTCGTATACCCCAGACACGCCAACGCGGGAGCAAGCTCCCGCGCGGCGACATCCTACCAGTCACCGCTTGATAGCGGTCAACCGGGCGACCAACTTACTTCTGGTCTTTGACTTCTTCGAACTCGGCATCGACAACGTCGTCGTGCTTGGCTTCAGGCTCTGCCTGTTGCGCGCCGCCCTCAGGCTGAGCCTGTTGTTCGGCGTACATTTTCTGAGCAACCGGCGCGGAGACTTTCGACAGCTCCTCAACCTTGGCATCGATGGCAGCCTTGTCGTCGCCTTTGACAGCGGCTTCCAGGGCAACCACGGCAGCTTCGATTGCGGTCTTCTCTTCGGCAGTCACTTTGTCGCCTGCATCAGCAACCATCTTGCGCGTCGAGTGAACCAGGGCATCGCCTTGGTTGCGAGCAGCGGCCAACGCTACAAACTCCTCATCCTTGGCAGCGTTGGCTTCACCATCACGAACCATCTGTTGAATTTCTTCATCAGTCAGACCGGAGCTGGCCTTGATCGTGATCTTCTGCTCTTTGCCAGTCGCCTTGTCTTTCGCGCCGACATGCAGGATGCCGTTGGCATCGATGTCGAAGGTCACTTCGATCTGTGGCACGCCACGTGGTGCTGGTGGAATCTCGGCCAGGTCGAACTTGCCCAGGGACTTGTTCTGGGCAGCCTGTTTGCGCTCACCTTGCAGCACGTGAATGGTCACAGCGCCCTGGTTGTCATCGGCAGTCGAGAACACTTGCGATTTCTTGGTAGGAATCGTGGTGTTTTTCTCGATCAGCGCGGTCATCACGCCGCCCATGGTTTCGATACCCAGGGTCAGCGGGCTGACGTCCAGCAGCAGCACGTCTTTCACGTCGCCGGCCAATACCGCGCCCTGGATAGCAGCACCCATGGCAACCGCTTCGTCCGGGTTCACGTCTTTACGTGCTTCCTTGCCGAAGAACTCGGTGACCTTCTGCTGAACCAGTGGCATACGGGTCTGACCGCCCACCAGGATCACGTCGTTGATCGCGCCAACGTCGATACCGGCGTCTTTCAGAGCAATGCGGCAAGGCTCGATGGTGCGCTGAACCAGGTCTTCAACCAGCGATTCCAACTTGGCGCGAGAAATCTTCACGTTCAAGTGCTTAGGACCGGTGGCGTCTGCAGTGATGTACGGCAGGTTCACGTCGGTCGCATTGCTGGACGACAGTTCGATCTTGGCCTTTTCAGCAGCTTCTTTCAGGCGCTGCATCGCCAGCGGGTCACCCTTGAGGTTCATGCCGCTTTCTTTCTTGAATTCGTCGACGAGGTAGTCGATCAGACGAATGTCAAAGTCTTCACCACCCAGGAAGGTGTCGCCGTTGGTGGCCAACACTTCGAACTGGTGCTCGCCGTCAACTTCAGCGATCTCGATTACGGAGACGTCGAAAGTACCACCACCCAGGTCATAAACGATCACGGTGTGGTCGCCTTTGGCCTTGTCCATACCGTAAGCCAGAGCAGCTGCGGTTGGTTCGTTGATGATACGTTTTACTTCCAGGCCCGCGATGCGGCCGGCGTCTTTGGTCGCCTGGCGCTGGCTGTCGTTGAAGTAGGCCGGAACGGTGATCACCGCCTCGGTCACTGGCTCACCCAGGTAGTCTTCGGCAGTCTTCTTCATCTTTTTCAAGACTTCAGCCGAGATCTGTGGAGCCGACATTTTATTGCCGTTCACTTCAACCCAGGCGTCACCGTTGTCAGCCTTGGCGATTTTGTACGGAACCATCTTGATGTCTTTCTGTACGACTTCTTCGTCGAACTTACGACCGATCAGACGCTTTACTGCGTACAGGGTGTTGTGCGGGTTGGTGACAGCCTGGCGCTTGGCCGACTGACCCACCAGGATCTCACCGTCATTGGCGTAAGCAATGATCGACGGCGTAGTACGCGCGCCTTCGGCGTTTTCGATAACTTTAGCTTTACCGTTTTCCATAACGGAGACACACGAGTTGGTGGTCCCCAGGTCGATACCGATAATTTTGCCCATGATTTACTCTCCCGAAACTTGAATTTGGTTGCCGCAGCAGTGGTGGCTAACTGCGGTAGCACTTAAACGCTTGACTTATAAATGGGGGCCTTGCGGCGGATTTCAAGCCTGCTCATCAATAGAAGGTGCAACAGGTGCAGGAGCCTTGCTCACCACCACCATTGCCGGGCGCAACAAGCGACCGTTGAGCAGATAACCCTTCTGGAACACTTTCAGCACGCTGTTCGGCTCAAGATCATGGCTTTCCTGCATGGCCATGGCCTGGTGATGCTCAGCGTTGAACGGCTCGCCGCCTTGTGGATCAATGGCTTCCAGCTGATAACGCTTCAGGGTGTCCTGGAACATTTTCAGGGTCAGCTCGATCCCTTCGCGCATTGGGCGGATGTTTTCGTCGTCCGCGTTGGACAACTCCAGGCCACGTTCCAGGCTGTCGATGATCGGCAGCAAGTCACCGGCGAATTTTTCCAGTGCGAACTTGTGGGCCTTTTCTACATCCTGCTCGGCACGGCGGCGGACGTTCTGCAGATCGGCGGCAACACGCAAAGCCTGATCATTCGCAGCGGCCAATTGCTCTTCGAGCACTTGCACACGAGTTGCCATGTCATCGCCGGCAGCCGCATTAGCGTCTGGAGTTTGCGTATCCTGCGTCTGTTCGTCAGCCATAGTTTTCTCCTTTCAAAATCATGCGCGAACTCAACTCGCGCTTCTGTTCCGGTATATGGGGCCACAATTTCCAGGTTCAAGGGCGCGAGCATTACCAAAAGTCTTTCGTGTGTCCCGGATCAATTCCGCCACGGTCATTCCTGATTGCGCTAAAAAAATAAGCCATTCAAGCAAATCGAGCTAAGCGTCAGGATTGTCAGCCCAGAACAAAACACTGTATAAATAACCAGACCTAACGCCTGGGAGCGGCCGTCATGCTCGTGCACCTGTCTGTACATAACTACGCCATCGTTGAACACCTGGATCTCGAACTGGATCGCGGGATGAGCGTAATCACAGGCGAAACCGGCGCCGGCAAGTCGATCATGCTCGACGCCCTGGGCCTTACCCTCGGCGACCGCGCCGACAGCGGCGTTGTGCGCCCAGGCGCAGACAAGGCCGACATCCTGGCGACCTTCGACCTGGCGGATATCCCAGAAGCCGAAGCCTGGCTCGCCGAACGCGACCTGAACAACGACGGCCCGTGCATCCTGCGCCGGGTCATCACCGCCGAAGGCCGCTCACGCGGCTACATCAACGGCACGCCCTGCCCCCTTGGCGACCTGAAAGCCCTGGGCGAGCTGCTGATCGACATCCACAGCCAGCACGAACACCAGTCCCTGCTGAAAACCGACACTCACCGCCGCCTGCTCGACGAGTACGCCGGCGCCACCGACCTTGCACGGCAAGTGCAGTTGGCAGCCCAGCGCTGGCGCCAGACGCGTCAGGAACTGGAACGCTTGTCCAATTCCGGTGACGAGCAGCGCGCTCGCCACCAATTGCTCAGCTATCAACTCGAAGAACTCGAAAGCCTGGGCCTGGGCGAAACCGAACTGGAGCAACTTGAGCAGGAGCACAAGAACCTCACCAACGCCGAAACCCTGCTGGGCATTTGCCGCCAGGTGGTCGAGCAATGCAGCGAGAGCGATTCGGGCAATGTACTCAACGCGCTGACCGCCAGCCTCAATCGCCTGTCCAGCGTGAACAATGCGTCCGGCTCGCTGAACGAAGCGACCACCCTGCTGACCAGCGCGCAGATCCAGGTCGAGGAAGCCGTTGGCGAACTGAATCGCTTTCTGGACCACTTCGATGCCGACCCAGCGCGACTACAGGAAATCGAAGAGCGCCTGGACACTATCTATACCCTGGCGCGCAAACATCGAATCCAACCCACCGAAGTGGCGACGATGCAGCAAAAGCTGCTGGATGAAATCGAAACCCTGAACGCCAACGACGAATCCATTGAACGCCTTGCCGATGAGCTTGCTGCTTTTGCCCGACACTACCAAGAGAAGGCACGAGAGCTGAGCGATCTGCGACAACAGGCCGCCAGCAGCCTCGCCAGCGCCGTGGAACAGGAAATCCAGCGACTGGGCATGCCTGGCGGACGCTTCACCATTGAGCTGCGGGCCAATACCAACAATGAACTGCAACCTCACGGCCTCGAACAGGTAGAGCTGCTGGTCAGCGCCAACCCTGGGCAACCGCTCAAGGCACTGGCAAAAGTGGCGTCCGGCGGCGAGTTGTCGCGGATCAGCTTGGCGATCCAGGTCATTACGGCGCAAACGTCTCGCGTACCAACGCTGGTATTCGACGAAGTGGACGTGGGCATTGGCGGGCCGACAGCGGAAATTGTCGGCCAACTGCTACGTCGCCTGGGGGATCGCGGCCAGGTACTGACGGTCACTCACTTGCCACAAGTAGCGGCCCAGGGGCATCAACACCTGTTTGTACATAAAGTGCGCGGCAGCGATGCGACGCACACGGCCGTGTCCAAGCTGAATAAATCGGAACGCGTGGAAGAAGTGGCGCGGATGCTCGGCGGCATCGACCTGACCAAAGAGTCTTTGGCGCATGCGAAGAAAATGGTGGTGGCGTCAAAAGCCTGATCTGCGATTTTCACCTTTTATAGAAAGCACGAAGGCGACCCTAGGGTCGCCTTCGATCGTTTCACAGGGCAAATCTGCGCTGTTTTTACTTTTTCTTACGGATGTACAACACGAGATTGTGGTCAACCAGATCGAAGCCATGCTCCTCAGCAATTTTGTGCTGGAGCCTTTCGATTTCCGGGCTGGTGAACTCGATAACCTCATTGGTATCCAGGTCAACCATATGGTCGTGATGACCACCGTCAGCCAATTCAAACACCGCATGGCCACCGTCGAAATTGTGACGAACCACCAGCCCTGCGGCCTCAAACTGGGTCAGTACACGGTAAACCGTGGCCAGGCCAACGTCTTCGTTTGAGTCCATCAGCGCCTTGTAGACATCTTCGGCACTCATGTGGCGCTGCTCAGCAGAATCGAGCATTTGTAGAATCTTGACTCGTGGCAGAGTCACTTTAAGACCGGCTTTGCGTAGTTCGCTATTTTCAACCATGGTTAGCTTTCTCGCGGATGCTGCTTCGCAGCTTCTCTTAATACGGGTATGATCGGCGTTTACGTTGTCCCAGCCAAGATAGTGGAAGTCGCCCACCGATGCAAAACACCAAGCTCTTGCTAACCAGTTTCACCTTTGTGGGACTGCTCGCACTCGCCGGTTGTTCATTCCCCGGGGTTTACAAAATCGACATCCAGCAGGGCAATGTCGTCACGCAGGACATGATAGACCAGTTACGCCCGGGAATGACCCGACGGCAAGTACGGTTTATCATGGGCAACCCCCTGCTGACCGACACTTTCCATGCTGATCGCTGGGATTATCTCTACAGCATCCAGCCTGGTGGCGGTGAACGCCAACAGGAACGCGTCAGCGTCATTTTTAATGGCAATGACCAGCTTGTGAGCCTGTCCGGCGACTTCATGCCCGGTGTAAGCCGCGATGAGGCCTTGCTCGGCAAGGACAACGGCACCACCCCGACTGCGCCAGCGCAGGAAGGCGAGAAGCCGAAGTCCGAAGTACCGGCCAAGCCGGGCTCACTGCTCGACAAGATCCAGAAAGACGTCGACGGCGTGGAAACTGTTCCAGTTCCGACGCCGCAGCCTCTGGACACCAGCCCGCAGTAAGTTTGCGGCGCTCAACAAAAAGCCCGGCATGCCGGGCTTTTTGTTGCCTGCCATTTGGCAAGCCTAGGAATTCTGCTGCCTGGCCAACGCTGCCTTGGCAGCACGCAACCGACGCACCTCCTTTGGGTCCGCCAGCAAGGGCCGATAGATCTCAATCCGATCTCCCGCTTGCACAGCCCGAATCTCAGGGTCCGCAACCACCTTGCCAAATATCCCCAACGGGCATTCCGCCAGCACCACTTCAGGAAACTGCGCCGCGATCCCCGATGCCTGCACCGCCGCCCGCAGGCTGGTGCCCGACGGTACCACCAGTACTCGCAAGACTTGGCGATTCTCGGCGGCGTACACCACTTCAATCTCAACCATGCAGTTGCTTGGCACGCTGGCAGAACGCGTCCACCAGGGTATTGGCCGCCTGATTGAACAAAGGACCCAACGTCGCGCGCACAAGCGGCCCCGCGTAATCAAAGGAAAGATCCAGGCTGATCTTGCACGCCTTGTCAGTTAACGCCTTGAATACCCACACACCGTGAAGCTGGGTAAACGGCCCTTCCTGCAGATTCATTTCGATGGACTTCCCAGGCACCAGGACATTGCGCGTAACAAAGTGCTGGCCAATCCCGCCCTTCGCCACGCCGACACTGGCCACCATGTGTTCATCACTGCTCTCCAGCACCTCGGCGGCCGAACACCACGGCAAGAATTCCGGGTAACGCGCCACGTCGTTGACCAGGTCATAGAGCGCCTGCGCCGGATAGGGCAGCAGGGCCGAACGTTGAATGTGCGTCGTCATGTGAGCGTTATTTCCACTGCTGAGGCAAACATCGCGAAACAACAGGCCGATCCGCGAGAGAAAAAAACCAAAGAACTGCCCGTATTGTCCGGGATTCATCCAACACGCTCAAGCACGCAGGTTGACCGTAGCCGACACGCTCGCAACTCCCTATAATGCCGCCCCTATGGCTAAACAAAAGAAACACCCCACAGGGACCATCGCGCAAAACAAAAAGGCGCGACACGATTACTTCATCGAACATCGGTTCGAGGCTGGCTTGGTCCTGGCCGGCTGGGAAGTAAAGAGTCTGCGTGCCAGCAAGCTGCAACTGGTTGACAGCTACGTGCTGCTCAAGGATGGCGAGGCGTGGCTGCTGGGCAGTCATATCACCCCGCTGACCACCGCGAGCACCCACGTGATTGCCGACCCGGTGCGCACACGCAAGCTATTGCTCAATGCGCGCGAACTGGAAAAGCTCGCCGCTGCCGTACAGCAGAAAGGCTATGCCTGCGTCTGCCTGTCCTGGTACTGGAGCAAGCACCTGGTCAAGTGCGAAATCGCACTGGGCAAGGGCAAGAAGGAATACGACAAACGCGATACCGAGCGCGAACGCGACTCCAATCGCGAGCTGCACCGCGCCGTGCGCAACAAAGGCAAGGAAGAATAGTCCTTGCCGCGCTGTAGCCTTGGGTGAGTCACCCTTGGCTACATGCCTTTGCGCCGCTCTGCCCGCGCCACACGCTGAACCTCCTGACGCACTTCCTCCAAGACTTCCTGCACATACTGCAAATGACGTGTGGAGACTTCGCGCGCCTCCTCCGCCCGCCCTTCGATAATCGCCAGGTACAAATCCCGGTGCTGATTGATCAGCATGTCGCGGGTTTCCGTACGCTGTTGATACATGCCACCGATATTGGTCACCACATTGCGCTTGAGCAAATCGAACAGCCCACGAATGGTATGCAGCAACACGGCGTTATGACTGGCCTCGGCAATCGCCAGGTGAAAGCTCGCATCTGCCGCGCCTTCTTCCGCGCGACTGACCTCATCGACACGCGTATAGCAATCCTGCAGCGCCTCAAACGCCGCAGTCAGCCGTTCACGATCAACCTCGGTGGCACGCAACGCCGCGTAATAGGCGCATGACGCTTCAAGGGTCTGGCGAAACTCCAACAGATCACGTTGCGCCTCGGGATTGTTTTCCAACAGGTGCAGCAACGGATCGCTGAACGTAGACCCCAACGAATCAACAACGTAGTTCCCCCCGCCCTGGCGACTGACCAGCAAGCCCTTGGCCGCCAGCTTCTGGATCGCCTCACGCAACGACGGGCGCGACACACCAAACTGCTCCGCCAGTGCGCGCTCGGCCGGCAAGCGCTCACCCGACTTCAGCGTGCCCTCGAGGATCATGCCCTCAAGCTGCTCGACAATATCGTCGGACAAACGGCGCTGACGCACCTGATCAAACCCCATAACTCACTCTCCACCATCCCGACCACTCGCCGGGCCCTCTATTCTCGCCTATCGCAGCGCTTGCAGCACCTATCAGAGCACCCAGGATTTACCCGCTCAGATCCCCTCGCGCACCGACCTACGACCAAAGTTTCGCGGGCGGCAAATTGACACACCACCCCGAAGACTCTTAACCTAGCCAACAGCGATTGTAAATTGGTATTACCAATTAACCAAGCTAACAAAAAATGCATGACCAACAACAATTAGGGGCCACCCCATATGCAAACCTGGCAACAGCTCTATAGCCCTCTCGGCAGCCTTGGCCTGTCCGCACTGGCCGCCGTCATTCCCATCGTATTCTTCTTTCTGGCCCTGGCCGTGTTCCGCCTCAAAGGCCACGTGGCCGGCAGCATCACCCTGGCCCTTTCGATCCTGGTGGCGATCTTTGCCTTCCAGATGCCCGTGGACATGGCGCTCGCCGCCGCCGGCTACGGTTTTGCCTACGGCCTGTGGCCCATCGCGTGGATCATCGTCGCCGCCGTATTCCTCTACAAATTGACCGTCAAGAGCGGCCAGTTCGAAGTCATCCGCAGCTCGGTCCTGTCGATCACTGACGACCAACGCCTGCAAGTATTGTTGATTGGCTTCTGCTTCGGCGCCTTCCTCGAAGGTGCTGCCGGCTTTGGCGCCCCCGTGGCCATCACCGCCGCGCTGCTGGTGGGCCTGGGTTTCAACCCGTTGTACGCCGCCGGCCTGTGCCTGATCGCCAACACCGCACCGGTGGCATTCGGCGCCCTGGGCATCCCGATCATCGTTGCTGGCCAAGTGACCGGCATCGACGCGTTCAAGATTGGCGCCATGACCGGCCGCCAACTGCCGCTGCTGTCGCTGTTCGTACCGTTCTGGCTGGTGTTCATGATGGACGGCCTGCGCGGCGTTCGTGAAACCTGGCCGGCCGCACTGGTCGCAGGCCTGAGCTTCGCCATCACGCAGTACTTCACGTCCAACTTCATCGGCCCGGAACTGCCGGACATCACCTCGGCCCTGGCCAGCCTGATCTCCCTGACCCTGTTCCTGAAAGTCTGGCAACCCAAGCGCACCGCAGGCGCGCAGATTGCCGGCGCGACCACCAGCGCCGCCGTGACCGCCAGTGCCGGCGGCTTCGGCCTGCCGCGCAGCACCGTGGCATCGCCTTACAGCCTGGGGGAAATTTTCAAGGCCTGGTCGCCGTTCCTGATCCTGACCGTGCTGGTCACCATCTGGACCCTCAAACCGTTCAAGGCCATGTTCGCTGCTGGCGGCTCGATGTACAGCTGGGTGTTCAACTTCGCCATCCCGCACCTGGACCAACTGGTGGTCAAGGTGGCCCCGATCGTGACCAACCCGACCGCGATTCCGGCGGTATTCAAACTGGACCCGATCTCCGCGACCGGTACGGCGATTTTCTTCTCCGCGCTGATCTCGATGCTGGTGCTGAAAATCGACATCAAAACTGGTCTTACCACTTTAAAAGAAACCTTCTACGAGCTGCGCTGGCCGATCCTGTCCATCGGCATGGTGCTGGCCTTTGCCTTCGTCACCAACTACTCCGGCATGTCGTCCACCATGGCGCTGGTCTTGGCCGGCACGGGCGCAGCCTTCCCGTTCTTCTCGCCTTTCCTCGGCTGGCTGGGGGTTTTCCTGACAGGCTCGGACACCTCGTCCAACGCCCTGTTCAGCTCGCTGCAAGCCACCACTGCGCACCAGATCGGCGTCAATGACACCCTGCTGGTCGCGGCAAACACCAGCGGCGGCGTGACCGGCAAGATGATCTCGCCGCAATCGATCGCCGTGGCGTGCGCAGCCACTGGCCTGGTCGGCAAGGAATCGGACCTGTTCCGCTTCACGCTCAAGCACAGCCTGTTCTTTGCCACCATCGTCGGCCTGATCACCCTGGCCCAGGCCTACTGGTTCACCGGTATGCTGGTGCACTAAGGCCTGCACGCAATAGAGTAAGAATCGACGCCGGACCACCATTCCGGCGTCAGCTATTTCTGGAGGACCGATGAGCCTGCCTGCTGCTTTCCTGCACGACGTCGCACAGCTGATCCCGAACGATCGGCGCTTCGACGACCCGCTTTCCACCCTCGCATTCGGCACCGACGCCAGCTTTTACCGATTGATCCCACAGTTGGTAATCCGCGTGGAGTCAGAAGACGAAGTCGTCGCCCTGCTGCAACTGGCCCAGCGCGACCGCGTTCCCGTGACCTTCCGCGCAGCCGGTACCAGCCTGTCAGGGCAAGCGATCAGCGACTCCGTGCTGATCGTCCTGGGTGATAACTGGAACGGCCGCGAAATTCGCGGGCAAGGCACGCAGATCCGCCTGCAACCCGGCGTCATCGGCGCCCAGGCCAACGCATGGCTGGCGCCATTCGGGCGCAAGATCGGGCCAGACCCGGCGTCGATCAATGCCTGCAAAATCGGCGGCATCGTCGCCAACAACGCCAGCGGCATGTGCTGCGGCACGGCGCAAAACACCTACCACACCCTCGCGGGTATCCGCCTGGTATTGGCTGACGGCAGCCGCCTGGATACCGAAGATGCGGCCAGCGTTGCGGCCTTTCGTGAACAACAAGGCCCGCTGCTGGAGCGCCTGGCGACACTCGGTCGCGAGACGCGGGCAAATGCTGAATTGGCGGCCAAGATCCGCCACAAATACCGTCTGAAAAATACCACCGGCCTGTCTCTCAACGCCCTGGTGGATTTCGATGACCCGCTAGACATTCTCAGCCACCTGCTGGTGGGCTCCGAGGGCACCCTGGGATTTATCAGCGCCGTGACCTACGACACGGTGATCGACCACCCGAACAAAGCCTCCGCACTGATTGTGTTCCCGGACGTCGAGACGTGCTGCAACGCAGTGACAGTGCTGAAAACCCAACCAGTCTCCGCCGTCGAGCTGCTGGATCGGCGCAGTATGCGTTCGGTGCAGAACAAACCCGGCATGCCCGCATTCGTACAGCACCTGTCGGAAAACGCCTGCGCACTGCTGATCGAATCCCGCGCCGCGTCGTCATCGCTACTGCAGGAACAACTGGCACTGATCATGGCGTCACTGGCGGGGTTTCCAGTTGAAAAACAGGTCGACTTCACTGAAGACCCGCTGGAAAACGCGCGCCTGTGGGCCATCCGCAAAGACACCTTCCCGGCCGTCGGCGCCGTGCGTAAAACCGGCACCACGGTGATTATCGAAGACGTGACCTTTCCGGTCGAACAGTTGGCCATCGGCGTCAACCGCTTGATCGAACTCTTCGACAAACATCACTACGACGAAGCCATCCTTTTCGGACACGCCCTGGAAGGCAATCTGCACTTTGTGTTCACCCAAGGCTTCAATAGCGCGCAAGAAGTCACACGCTACCAGGCGTTCATGGACGACGTGGCACAGTTGGTGGCCGTGGAGTTTGGCGGCTCGCTGAAGGCCGAACACGGTACGGGCCGCAATATGGCGCCGTTTGTCGAGCTGGAATGGGGCAGCGATGCCTATCAGCTGATGTGGCAACTCAAGCGTCTGCTGGACCCCAACGGCATCCTCAACCCGGACGTGGTCCTCAGCGAAGACCCGCAAATCCACCTCAAACATCTCAAGCCGCTGCCCGCCGCCGACGAGCTTGTGGATAAGTGCATCGAATGCGGCTTTTGCGAACCGGTGTGCCCGTCCAAAGGGCTGACACTGAGCCCGCGCCAGCGCATTGTGATCTGGCGCGACATCCAGGCAAAACAACGCGCCGGCATCGACACCACCGAACTTGAAGCGGCCTACCACTACCAAGGCATCGAGACGTGCGCCGCCACCGGCCTGTGCGCCCAACGCTGCCCTGTAGGGATCAACACCGGCGACCTTGTGAAAAAACTGCGTAGCCGCGACGCCAACCGTACGAAAACCGCCGAATGGTTGGCCACCCATTTCTCCACCGCACTGCAAGGCGCACGCTTCACATTGCACGTAGCCAATGGCGCACGGATGCTGTTGGGCGCGCCTCGCCTGGCGAAGCTGTCAGCCACGGTCACCAAACTGTCCAAGGGGCAGATCCCGCAGTGGTCCAACGCCATGCCGCAACCGGAAAAAACCATCCGTTTCAGCCCCCCCGTGACCGACGAGCGGCCACGTGTGGTCTACCTGGCTGCCTGCGTCTCACGCGCCATGGGGCCGGCAGCCGGGGATAAAGAGCAGATGTCGCTGTACGATAAAACTCGTGGCCTGCTGGAAAAGGCCGGCTATCAAGTCGTCTCCCCCGACAACCAGGACAACCTCTGCTGCGGCCAGCCCTTCGCCTCCAAAGGCTATGCCGAACAAGCCGAACACAAACGCCAGGAACTGATCGGCGCCCTGCTCCACGCCAGCCGTGGCGGCCTCGATCCGATCTATTGCGACACCAGCCCCTGCACCCTGCGCCTGGTGCAAGACCTGGGCAACACACGCCTGGACCTGTACGACCCCGTCCGTTTTATCCGCACCCACCTGATGGACCGCCTCGACTTCACACCGCAGGAAGCCCCCATCGCCGTCCACGTGACCTGCAGCACCCAACACCTGGGCGAAAGCCAGGCCTTGATCGACCTGGCCCGACGCTGCGCAAAAACCGTGGTCATCCCGGAAGGCATCCATTGCTGCGGCTTTGCCGGCGACAAAGGCTTTACCACGCCGCAACTCAACGCCCACTCACTGCGCTCCCTCAAGGACGCCGTGCAATATTGCAGCGAAGGCATCTCCACCAGCCGCACCTGCGAAATCGGCCTGAGCCAGCATGGCGGCATTGATTACCACGGGCTGGTCTACCTCGTGGACCGCGTCACCCAGGCCCGCGCCCACTGACCCAGCAAAAAAACCGAACCCCTGCGCCCCAGCGCAGTCATCTGCATAGGCCTCGGCGAACGAGGCCCCTCAGTGATGTCGCTGGCAACCCGTGAACGCCAGCAGCGTCGAGCCCTTTTGCGCAAGGAGATACCCTATGAAGCGTTCCGCTCTTGCTGGCTTGTTCATCACCGCTGCGATGCTGGCCTCCCCCGTTTTCGCTGCCGGTGACAAAGACCTGTGCGAGATCAACCTCAACAAAATCAACGACGGTAAAGCGACGCTCGCCACCGACAGCACTGGTAAAAGTGGCGAGATCGACACAGCCGTCGCGTCGGCCAAGGCCGCCCATGCCGCAGGTGATGACAAAAAGTGCATCGAGATCACCTCCAAGGCCCTGCAGGATCTGCAGAACAGCGAGAAAGGCGGCCAATAGGCGCCTCACCCGCTCGAGGCCAACCTTCGGGTTGGCCTTCCGTGACGGTTTGGCGTACACTGCACAGGCTTGTCACTCACTATGAAACAACGAGTTACAAGCACGGGGCCGTTTAGGATTCGACGCCGGTTGCGAAACTTTAGGTGCATGCCGAGTTGGTAACAGAACTCGTAAATCCACTGTTGCAACTTCTTATAGTTGCCAATGACGAAAACTACGGCCAGGAATTCGCTCTCGCTGCGTAAGCAGCCTTAGCCCTGAGCTTCTGGTACCTTCGGGTCCAGCAATCACCAGGGGATGTCTGTAAACCCAAAGTGATTGTCATATAGAACAGAATCGCCGTGCAGTACGTTGTGGACGAAGCGGCTAAAACTTACACAACTCGCCCAAAGCACCCTGCCCTTCGGGTCGCTGAGGGTTAACTTAATAGAAACGGCTACGCATGTAGTACCGACAGCGGAGTACTGGCGGACGGGGGTTCAAATCCCCCCGGCTCCACCAATTTGTCTTCCCGGGAAGACCCAAAAAAGCCGTAAAGCCTAGATAAATCAAAGCTTTACGGCTTTTTTCTTGCCCGCGTTTTCCCACCTAATCCCAGGGCATCCCACTGTTGACGGGGGCACATATGGGGGCATAAAACGCTCATCAGCTCGCTCGGAGAGGATGTGCCCCCAATGCCCCTGAAAGACACCAACTGCCGTAACGCCAAGCCCCAGGACAAGCCATACCGCCTGTACGACGAACAAGGTTTGTACCTTGAAGTGCAGCCCAACGGAGGCCGTTACTGGCGCTTGAAGTACCGCTTTCTGGGAAAGGAAAAGCGCCTGGCGCTTGGTGTTTATCCTGAGGTCGGCCTGCAGGAGGCCCGGCGCAAGCGTGATGACGCTCGTGTTCAGCTTGCCGGCGGCCAAGACCCTTCGCTGCAACGGCGTATGGCCAAGGTGGTCAGCCAGCTTGATCACCAGCACACCTTTGAGTCGGTTGCCACGCAGTGGCTGAGTATTCGCGAGTCATCCTGGGATCCCGAGTACACCCGCACGGTGCGGCAGCGTCTTGAGCTCAATGCCTACCCCTGGCTGGGAAAACTCCCGATCAGCAGCATCAGCACGCCCATGCTGGTCGAAAACCTGCAGCGCATCATCAAGCGCGGCGCTCGCGAGACGGCGCGTCGTGTTGCCCAGATCTACAAACAGATTTTCGAGTTCGCCGAAGCTGCCGGCATCACCCCACCCAACCAGATCGGGAATCTCGCGCGAACTCTCCCAGCCAAGCGGGTGAAACACTTTGCTGCCGTGACCGACCCTGAAAAGCTCGGCGCTCTGCTTAAAGCACTGGATAGCTACACGGGTACACTGCCTGTTTGTTGTGCGCTCAAACTGGCCCCGTTGCTGTTCTGCCGGCCCGGAGACCTGCGACACATGGAGTGGTTGGAGGTCAACCTGGATGCTGGCGAGTGGTTGATTCCCGGCCACAAGATGAAAGGGCTCACTGTTACCAAAGAGGATCGCCCGGATCATTTGGTTCCTCTCAGCCAACAAGCGGTCGCGGTCCTGCGCGAGCTGAAACCACTCACCGGTAGACATCGATACGCCTTCCCCTCAGCCCGAGGAGGCGACCGACCGATGTCCAACAACGCCGTCCTCAGCGCGTTACGCCGCATGGACATCAGCGGCGACGAAATGACAGGCCACGGCTTTCGTGCGACAGCGAGAACCATAGGCGCTGAGGTGCTGGGGTTTCGCCCCGATCTTCTGGAGCATCAGCTTGCTCACACGGTAAAAAATCCGCTGGGACGTGCGTACGACCGAACCTCATTTTTGCCTGAGCGACGCGACATGATGCAGCGCTGGTCAGATTACCTAGATGCTATTAAGGCCTGAGCTCATAGCGTGGGCTTGCAATACCGATCCCCACTTGGTAAAAATATGGCATCCTTCGGACGTTCATAGGACTCCGTGGGATCGTCACGCTGCCCCGGTTACGGCGTTAAAAATCCGAAGTCCATCTGTTGTTAGCAAATGGACTTTCTGGCTACCTCATCGGGGTTTTGCCAGCATCTCGCAAGGCCTTTTGTGCCTGCTCGTCAGCAGCAAGGCTGCTAAAGAAACGTACGGGCACCTATACCGTACCAGCAGGATCTTTCCTCTCCCCCACGCCAAAGACATAGCTTCAGCTGTCATACGCACAGCTGCCGCCGGCACTAAATCTCGGAGGCCCATAACACGAGGCCCGACAAACGCCCCTGCTTTGCAGTAGGAAAATCCGAGCGCCACTCCCAACACATATGCGTATTGCAGCACTTGAGGACTGCTGCAGCGCCACCATCTGAGCACCAATCAAATGTCAGCACGAACTATTGCACCAGGCCCAGAGGAAACGCGTTTCCTTCGCCTGCCCGAGGTTGAGCTCGCGGTCGGTAAAAAGCGATCCACGATTTATCGCGACATAGCAGCAGGTAAATTCCCTGCCCCATATGACCTAGGCAGCAGCAGATCGGTTGGCTGGCTCAGCACGGAGATATCTGCCTGGATCCTGAGTCGGCCGCGCGTGCAGCTCCGCGGAGGGCATAACAATGACTAACGTATCAGCCCCACTGCGCGCGCAGACCCAGTGGTTCCATGTTTTCAGGGCAATGATTGATCAGGGCGACGTCGCCCGAATTGGGCCCCATGCGTTTACGGTTTATGCCGTCATCAAGGCACACGCCAACTTCGACCATGGCTTATCGAAACCGGGCATTCAACGGATTTCCGAACAGTCTGGAGTCAGTCAGGCACAGGTCAAACGGGCACTAGTTGTTCTCGAAAAAGCCGGCTTCATCACGAAGAAAAAGTTCGGCCGATCCAATCACTACACCTTACGCGAAAAGGTGCAAGTCACTCAGGCCGGCTTACCACATAAGGTAGTAACCTGGGATTACGTGCCAAATCTCGCACATCAGACCGTTACGGACCTCAAAAAAGCTATGAACGCTGGCGATATCGCAAGTACGCGAATACTGAGCATCGAGCATCTGAATATACAAATCAACCTGGCAGGCGGAAATTCACAAATCAATTTAGGCTCATTGCAAACTGACCTAGATCGACTGCCAGCCGGCATTCGAGAAACGCTGCGTAGAAATCTTAATCGCCGTACCGATCTTATACACAGCTCAGAGTGATACGTATCACTCTGAGCTGTGATGGATCCGGATAGAGCTCTCCTAGAGCTCTATCCAAATCAAAATTGGGTTCAGGCTGAGCCCCTAAAAAGAAAGAATTAAAAAATAAAAGAACAGCTAGACGAGTCGGCGCGAGAACACTGCGATGCCGTTACTCGCCTCCGCCTTCAGCAACTGAAACTAGATCAACCACCGAGCCGACACCAAACGCGGTACATTTACACCAATCGAGCACGACCGACAGTGCCGGAATGGAGCGACCAGGCCGGTTTGAAAGGGAATTGGGGTTATGAACAAAAAATCGCTTTCCGAACGGGGTATCTGCAGCAGGTACATCGCCCCCGTTATTCAGCAAGCCGTCTGGAGCATACACAAGCAGGTAATCCAGCCCGCTCAGGTGAATGAACAACTGACCGACGCCCAGGCCCAGCAGGCCGTGGCATGAGCATTGTTGACGCCCGCTACGAGCGGTTAATGCCATCATTTGACCTGCTGGCAGATGAAGTAGTTCTGGCTCAAGCCTGGAAAAAAACCGACACCTACATTCGCAGACATAACTGGTATGCCGACATTCTGGAACTGGAGCAGGTTTCTCTGCTGCTACCGCAAACACTTAAAGAGTGGCAGCGGCAGGTTTCCACTGGCGACCACAGTACAGCAAGCCCATTGCGTCTGGTGCCAGCCCCAAAGAATGGCAAGTGGTATTTTCCATCGAAGGCTGAAGGCGGCGACTGGAAATTCAAACCCGTACTTAAAGATGATGACACAGTACAAAATGAACCAGATTTACGTCCGTTAGCCCATATCAGCATTCGTGAGCAGGTTTTGGCTTCTGCCGTCATGCTATGTCTCGCGGACGCAGTAGAAACACTACAAGGTAATACTGATCCCGCGAGCTACGGCAGCAAGGCCCAAGCCAGGCAGCGCGTTTGCAGCTACGGCAATCGGCTGTTCTGCGACTGGCTTGAAGAGTCTGATGGCAAACAGCACGCACGCTTTCGGTGGGGCAATGCCACAACTTATTCGCAGTTTTTCGTGGACTATGAGCGCTTCTTAGAGCGCCCCGCAGAGGTTTGTCGCGAAGCACTGCCCAGCCTGCATGACGAGCGTCTGTTTGTGGTCAAGCTTGATCTGGCCCAGTTTTATGATTGTGTTGATCAGTCTTCGGTGGTCGACCGCTTAAGGATGCTGTATCAGCGTTATACCAAAGATTTTGCTATCCCTTATTCCGAGGATGAGGCTACACCGTTCTGGCAAGCGGCTGAGAAGATTCTTAGCTGGCAATGGCAACACAGCGACTCAGATAATCGCAGCGATCTCAAATTAGGCTTGCCTCAGGGTTTGGTGGCGAGCGGCTTCTTTGCCAACGCTTATATGCATGATTTCGACCAGATGGTCGTTGCGCGAATACGCAGAAAGACTCGCATTCGTATGAGTTCCACAGGTATTAGGATTAGGCTGCTTGACTACTGTCGCTATGTCGATGACATGCGCTTAGTCGTGGCCATTTCGAATGAATCAGCACAAGATTTAGCGCTTGAAACACTTGCGAAAAGTATAAGCAAGTGGGCTAACAAGCGTATCAAAGAGTGTTTCGCGGACGCGGCCAATTGTTTGGAAATCAAACAAGAAAAGTCTGAAGCAGTCGCTTGGGAAGACTTCGCCGTTCAGGGCAGTACCTCCCGCTTTATGCGAGGCGTGAATGGGCAAATCAGCACAGCCCCCGATCCCGCGACTTTGCTGCAAGCTACCGGCAGCCTGGATCACTTACTTTGGCTTGCCGACGCACTGGATGATGCCAACGATGTCGATGAGAACCCCTTATCGCTGGCCCGTATATCCCTGCCGAGAGCGGACGTGCGTGACGATACCGTCAAACGCTTTGCGGCCAATCGATTACGCCAAGTGCTACGCATGCGCCGCAGCATGGCCGATCCAGAGCTACCCGCCGAGGATGCGCTGACCAATATTGAAGTCAGTGAGCGCCAGGCACTTGATCATGAAATGGAAACGATTGCCCGTAAGCTGATCGCTTGCTGGTCACGCAACCCTGCCCTGGCCAGCGTTCTGCGCTGCGGCTTGGACATATTTCCCTCTGCCAAGCTCCTGCGACCGGTTCTTCAGGCATTGATGCTGAAGCTAGAGCCCGCCGCACCTCAATCCGAGCGGGAAGTCGCGTTGTTTGTGCTTGCTGATCTGCTCAGGGCCGGCGCAGTAGAAACAGGGCTGCACCGTCCCGAAAGCTACCCAGAGTCGGCGGACATAACTGGCTATCGCAAGGAGTTGCTGCAGGCAGCACTAGAGGCAACTGAGAACGCTACACTCCCGTGGTATCTGCATCAGCAGGCTGCACTCTTTCTGGCTGTCATGCAGTACCCAGTTACTTTGCCGCCCACTAGAGAATTGGCTTCCTATAGAACACTGCATGACGCTTTACGCCTTACGCCGCCAACGACCGCAGAAGCTTCCAACGCACTCACCGCCGGGCTGCTTGTGATGCGAATTACCGGTCAGCGGGATAAGTTCATCATTTGGTTGAGTAATTGGCTGCAAAAGCTGAAGACCAAGGAGGCCCAAAAGCTGATTGATGATATTGCAATGATAGATACCCGAATTCTTGGAGAGTTACATGGTGCATGGTGTGAGTAAGGGTAAGGTAGGTTTGATCAAGTACCTCGAACGTTACTTGCCTAAAGGCCATGCGCAGGACATATCTACACGATTAAAAGATTGGCCCAAGGGTATGCGCTCGTTACTGACTATCGTGTCTCACCCAGAAAACCCATTTGTTCAAGAAAACGCATTACTCAAACTGGCTGCCGAGCTTCTAGGGGATAAGCACTCTGGTTGGCTGAATTGTGATGGACTGGGTTTGGACTCGGTATCAGTCGACTGTGGGGACTGGAGCAAGATTCAACACCCAGATACGACTCTGACCTTGACCGTTAAGGCTCCTAATACAATCCTGCATCCATGGAACGAGAAACCATCATGGTGCTCCGTAGAAATGGCCTGGGCCTACCGTTTAGGACGTCTATTACGCTCAGCTATCATCGGTGAAAGTGACTTCACCACTCGCTTCTTACCTGTACGAGAAGAGCAGTTTGATCGTTATCGTGGCCTGCAAAGCAGCTGGTACAAACGCCGCTTGGGGCTGATGCCGCTGAGCCGCGGCTTAGGTGAGGAGCCAACTCCCATTTCGCCGTGGCTCAATGAACTGGTCATGCGTCTTTTGCAATGGCCTGGACTAGAGATCAATAGGACGGATATTCAGGGCTTTGCTGCGGTTCGCCAGCCGTCAGACTTGCTCAAACTAGTCAAGGCTCGCCTGGCTGAGCAAGGCCGTATATACGGAAGACAGTCTAATCTTCCCGCCTATCTGCTGCCTGTTGAGTGCTCCCCAAAATCCAAACTGCGTGAATTCAAGGTTGCGTTGGTGCAGACGTTAATGCCTCGAGACAGCGACTTCTCCAGCAGCGATCCGCTGATGTGGACTGCATCCCACCGGGCTAGGCATAGAGCACATCTAGCCGCCATGTGCCGCTTGCTCGGACAGCAACTGGCAGCAAGCCGCTTCGCAAATCGTAAGACCTCAGCGCAACAGAAGAACCAGCTTGATCTCATCGTCTTTCCAGAACTTGCTATTCATCCAGACGACATGTGGCTGCTTCATCGGCTTTCAGACAGCACGGGGGCCTTAATCTTCGCGGGGCAAACATTTGTTGAGCACCCCTACCTGAAAAAGCCTATCAACCGCGCGGTGTGGCTGTTACGACAGGAAAGCCCCGCTGGTAGACAGATCATCCGAGCGTATCAGGGCAAACAGCATGGCATCCCGTGGGAACTATCCTCTGGTGTTGAGGGGCACCGCCCCTATCAAGTGATTGTTCAGCTCAAGGATCAGTCAGGTGCCGAAGCGAAGCTGACTGGGGCCGTCTGCTATGACGCAACAGACCTCAAACTCGGCGCAGATATGCGCGACATCAGTGATGGATTTGTTATCGCTGCCTTGAATCCAGATATCAACACCTTTGACAACATGATTGCAGCCCTACAGTTCCATATGTATCAGCCCGTAATGCTGGCCAATACAGGGCAATATGGAGGCTCCAGTGCCCATGCCCCCTGGAAAGCCCACTATGAGCGACAGATCGCTCATGTCCATGGCAACAACCAGGCAGTTATCAGCATCTTTGAGGTGGATCTACTGGCATTCCAGAACACTCGTAAAATTGAACCCCAAAAAGACAAGAAGGCAGCGCCGGCCGGATTTAAGGGGCGCAATCTAGGGGCTGCTTCATGAGCGAAACCTTCAATATCTACTGCGACGAGTCCTGCCATCTGGAGAACGATGGCCAGAAGGCCATGGTACTGGGTGCGGTCTGGTGCCCTGAGGCCAAGCGGCTGGAGATCGCTCAGCGCCTGCGTGAAATCAAGGGCAGACATCGGCTGCCGCCAGATTTCGAGATCAAGTGGACCAAGGTAGGCGCGACAAAGCTGCAGTTCTACTTAGACTGCATCGACTATTTTTTCGATGACGACGACCTGCATTTCCGCGCGTTGATCGTGGCCGACAAGGCCCGCCTCAATCATCAGCAGTATCGGCAGAGCCATGATGACTGGTACTACAAAATGTACTTTTCGATGCTTAAGACCATCTTCGAGCCGGATGCCGGTTATCACGTTTACATCGACATCAAAGACACCCTGGGCCATGAGAAGGTCGCCAAGCTCCATGAGGTGCTGGCCCACAACGCCTATGACTTCTCGCGCAGGGTGATTCGCCGGGTTCAACGCATCCACTCCCATGAAGCCGAGCAACTGCAGCTGGCTGACTTGTTGATCGGCGCGCTGTCCTACCTGCATCGCGAGCTTGCCGGAAGCGAAGCCAAACATCGCCTGATCGAACGTATACGCGAGCGCAGCCGCTACAACCTGAAGCAGAACACGTTGCTGCGTGAGTCCAAGTTCAACCTGTTCCTCTGGAATGGGAGCAACGGGGTATGAGCCTGCCGGGATGGCTGCCGCTACAGGAGGAACTGAAAGCTTACGGGGGCGATTTCTCTCGTTACTTGGAAGCCATCTACCAGATCTTCTGTGCCGACTTCGTTGAGTCAAAACCTGTGTTCGCTGGCAAGCGTCTGGGCTTGAAGCGTCACCCGATTATACAGGGCAAAGAGGCCACCTTCTGGCACATGATTTCCGAAGGCAACGACGAAGCGGAACGCCTGCCCGACTTGCGGCGTTGTGAGCGTATTCGCTGGCCCAGGCCCATTATCGAAAATGCGGCCGACACCGCACTCAAGGTCTGGCGCGAGCCAAACGGCTCAGGCCATCGCGTGCTGATTTGGTTTACAGAGGCCGAATACTTGGTGGTATTGGACGAGCGCAAGGACTATATCCTACCGTGGACGGCCTACCCGGTTGAACGGGAGCATCAGCAGAGGAAACTGGAAGGGCGCTGGGAGAGATATCGCGAGGGGAATTAGGCTGGCCGCGCCCTCCGCAGGAGGACGGGGCCGTTACTCCTTCTACGCTTACACCCGAGGGCTGGTAGATGAGCTGGTGCGAACAGTAGGTCTTCCCGGCCTCAATTTCAAGTAACGTTACATTAATTCAGACGACTGCCACATAAGCTGCCACTATTGCCTCTTCCGATGCTCAAGCAGAGGGCCGCAACCCGCCTCCAGCGCGTTGAATGAGCGGATATAACGATACAAGGTAGTCCGCGAAATGCCATAGCGGCGGGCCACGTCACCAGCCTGTATCTCAGGATCTCTGAGAAGAGCTTTTATCTCACGTACCTGACGATCATCAAGCGATGGCTTTCGCCCACCTTTCCTTCCGCGGGCACGAGCGGCCGCCAATCCAGCCCGGGTTCGCTCTTGAATAAGGTTGCGCTCAAACTCTGCAAGCGAAGCGAATACATGAAATATCAGCTTGCCGGCAGCGCTGGTTGTTTCGATTCGCTCATTGATCGACTCGAACCCCACCCCTTCCTGCTCCAGGCGACTAACGATCCCAACCAAGTCAGGCAGCGAGCGCCCGAGACGATCCAGTCGCCACACGACCAAAGTATCCCCGCTGCGCAAAGCCTTGAGACAATGCCCCAGCTCCGGCCTATCCGCTGACTTGCCGCTTATGGACTCTTCGTAAACCACGGAGCACCCAGCCAGAGCAAGTGCATCTCGCTGCAGGTCGAGGTTCTGATCATCAGTCGACACTCGGGCATACCCAATCCGCTTTCCCATACGTTTTTCTCACACTGATTTCGGTACAGGAAAAGTGACAGGAAAGCGGTAAATCCCAAGTCCAAAAGATCATTTGGAATAGGTGTGCCATAAACGACCGTTTAAGGGACGGACGGGCTCGTCAATTTCAGGCACTGAAAGCGACCGAAAACGAAGCCCAGGATATTTTTTCTCGCTCAACATTTCCTTTCGCAGCTCAGCACCTGAGCTGAATGGAGAAATGACCATGAAGCAGAGTTTCCACTCACATTTTGATCGGGACTTGACCAGAGCCGGCTCGGCAATTCTCAGGGAGGCAGTCCGAAGCGGGCTTCTCAGTCAGCACGAGGCCATGATCCACGACCAGCAATGGGCGCAGTTTAGTGTTTATGCCAACGAGTCTCATGAGGTAGACATCCTGGAATTCATCAATAAAAAATTGGTGAGGGAGTACGGGGAAGAGCTCTATATCCAGGCATACCAAGGAAATCTCCCGCTGCAAAGCGTGTCTGGCCTGCTTGAGACTGTATATTCAGTGATGGGCTTCGCAACTAATGGGCGCTGGAAAGGCGCAGCGGCTAACGTCGGTAGCCGTCTTGGCTTTCCAAGCCATGCACGGATTACCGTACCGCGCAGTCTTGACCGTACTAACTTTGAAGCCGCAATGGTGGATATTCAGACTCTCTACTCAGAGCAGCTAGCAACATTAATCAGGTCAGTTCGATACCTCGGCATGTCATTGCTTGAGGCTTTTTTCTTCGACGCAGAAGATGCTCACAAGGACGCCGAAGAAGAAAACATCTTTTATGTGTTCAGCAAAGATAAACATGAGCATCGGATCATTAATATCTCTGCCCCTGAGCAAATTGTAATTTTGGAGAAGGCCGCGGCATTTCAAAAGCTTCAGGGCAGCAGTCAGGCGACGCCAGCAGCTTGGCGTACATGGAAATTAAAGAACCTACCTGCAGCTCAAGAGCTTTTACTTTCTCACGGACTAAACATTGATGATTGTCGCGCGGCATATGCCTGCGAGCTCTACCGGCGATTGTCTGGTCACCACGCCCCGATTCTTGGGGGAAAAGCTCCCTACGATGAGGATCTGGAGGCTCGGAATCACGTCGCCTACGAGCTCGGAAATATGCGTATCTGGGAAACTGATGCGTACGTCGGTGCCCGAGCCGACCTGCGGAAGGAAGCCGCTGCTATCAGTCACTAAGCCATCGTACAGCAGATTTGGGATTAGATCAGACGCCCTTAACCTTGGCAGACCTCGAATCAAAGGAGTCAGGGTATGGATCGCTTTGAGTTGCTTGTATATGCCGTGCTTGCCGTCATCAGTGTGCTGACTATCGCAGGTGCATTCGGCTATATGATCGCAGCGTATCTGGACAAGAAGCACGGCGACGATTGAGCCTTCAGCGGAGCGACCAGATACCTGCAACAAACTGTCCGCTGCCATTGGCAGCGGGCGCTTCCCAAATCCATCGGCAAGGCACCCTACCGCTACGATACGCAGTACTTTACCAAGCCTATGAGGTCATGGGATGACTTCAGAACGGCTGTCAATTTCTGCAGCCTAACGAAGTTGCCGGAGCGCCGAAGCGTATAGATTAGCAACATGCACGCCCTCCATGTGGCGAGCTAGCTTGCCCAGTACGCTAAAACCCGTGCACCGACTCGCAGGCAACATCTGGTCTTGGGTTTTTCGAAAGCTACCGGAGAGTGTCTAGCGACCTCATCTATCCGGAACACACGCATGGAATTTCGTCGCCTCGGTAACGGGCTGTACTTCCCACCTATTGCACCAAACGGTCGTGTTTACGCTGTACCTCTTGGGCAGGAAACCCAGGTAGAAATTTTCTGCCTGACCCCATTAGGCATCATGGGCGCGGGCATCCTATCGCACTGGTCAGAAATAGTTGGTTTTTACTACGACGACGAATCATGGGAGATCATCCCGCGCAATTACTCGGGACGAGGAATGCGCTTCCGCAGAGGCCTATCCTGCATCATGGTGATCGCAGGCAACGAGGCTCTTACGACCCACATCCAGGGCTACCCAATCCCCATCTGCGTAATGAACCGCATTGCATTCGAACAGCAGCGAGGCAGTAAGGGGTAGCGCGTTACCGTCACCACCCGCTGCGCGACACAGGTACCAGTTGGACCGGCACGTACCAATGTTTATTTTATGAAAGTGAAGCCTTTCACTACTAATACAGATCAAAGCTGACCGGCTGACTTGGCCGTAAGCGTCACTGCTAATAGCAAACACAGCCTCAGCCCCCGCCTGCATGGGCCTGATGGCCGACAGCGAGTAGATTTAGCGCCCTTCACTGCTTATAGCCCGAACCCGTCGCCTTCCCTGATCAAGCGCAGCAATATATCTCGCCGTAGTTCACTGCTGGTAAGAGAAAGCCCCGCCAGACCAAGCTGCACGGGGCTTTCGGGATTTACAATCGGGTCAAATCTGTTCGGCACTGCTTATAGGTACTCAGCCGCTACCCTCCCGAATAGAGGTCGCCATGATTAAGCGCTTGGTATCTAGACAGCTTCTTCTCATAAGCGACCAACGTCCGACGTAGCTGACGATTGTCGCTCGCAACTCTGCGAATCTCAGCAAGCCGCCCCTCAACTTGCAGAACGAGGTGACGGTATGGGTATTCAACAAACTCAAACGAGGAAGCCGGGTATTTATGCTTGCCATTCCCCTTGGCAATAGTCAGGGGCGCGAATTTGTTTTTTTGTCCTTGCAGCGGCACCAGTTTGCACCAGTAGATCGAATACGCATTCGGGCTCACCTGCTTGATTGATACGCCGGCCACAACAGATTTGACCCCGGTCTTTTTGTACAGCTTCATGGACGCATCCACATAGCTTGCTACCAAGCATCTCGCGTCCGCAAGCAGCTGCTCGTACTGCTGATCCAGCAGGGTGACTATCGTTTGTGCTTCTTTACTCATGGCCAAGGCTCTCCTCGCTGTAAGAGCCAAAATGGTGACCGATCGATGAGCACGCGGAATTCGATTTCAGACCGTTCTACCGTCGGAAATCTACCGAAAGTGGGTAGTCTGGCTCAGGCTGTCATCCTACCTAGCGCCAGATGATCGACGGATGACGACATATCAGTCGCAGAAAAATATAACGTACAAAGGATGCACAATAGATGACGACGGCAGCCTTGACCTGAGCGGGACAATATCTACATGTTCGAAGTAGATGATAGTGTGCGGACGTATATCCCTGCCTAGCTGCAACTGGCCGATTTATACCAGTTACTACGGGCAGAAATCGGCCAGAAGCGGTCAATCATGACCGGTGCCGTCGACCCAAAGCTGCCGGTGGTGACATCCCGAAATGACCACTAGCAATCACTGGGAAGCATCTATGGCATTGAGGTTGATGCAGGCATCACGTCTGGCCACATGTACTGCTAAATCGCCTTGGCGGTCGTGTTTTAGTCAAGATGAGCATCGAGAGCCGCGATGAACTGGTTTTAAGACCTCGGTTTTTGCCGCCACCGCTAAATTGTCATCGACCTTGGCCCTAAGTATCGGACTGTGCTCGCCAATTTTTCACTACCAGTTTTCAAGGTGCTTAAGCTCAATGAATTCATCTCAAGATTTATAATAAGAACCTTCTACCGGTCTGCCGCCTCTTTTGAAAAGATTAACTACCACGCCGGCCTTTTGATTTGATAAATACTTACCGAGGTCTTCGGCTAGTGCTTCCTGGGTATAGTTCAAGTTAAGATAATTGAACCCTTCAATATTCCATCGCCCATCATCAAGCTCAGTCTTAAAAAGTGGCTTAAGCAGTTCGACAGCTGCGATGCTCTGCCACGGATAGCTTATGAGCCCAGTATGAATCAACTTATTAGACCAGAAATTAATATCTTTTAGAATTGATATTGAAACCGGAAGGTCTGCATATTTTTTATATTCAGCATGAGAGAAAAATGACAGCAGATCAGATATTTGAAGCGGAAAGTTAAATTCTCTGCCTTTTCTTTTTCCACTTAAGTAAGTGGACTTTGCGCTTGAAAAACCTATCAGGTTTTTGAAGTAAACCTCAATTGCGAGCCTTAGCTTTATTGGGATTATGGAAATATCTAAATTCCCCTGACAAAGTACGGGGGCTTTAATGTAGGCCGAGCGAGCAGATTGATAAAAATGCTGACCAATGATCATATTGTCCGCTAGGGTGCCGCCTTCAACTGGGATGCTATTGGTAAGCTCGTTGAATCGCGTGATCCCTTTTGAATACTCTAAAAACAAGCCTTGTTGTTTATAGTACTTATTTTCAGGGTTCAGAATTTTTTCAAGCTGGCCTTCTATCGTAGTGAGATGTGCAGATATAACAGCTTTGTCTCTGTCCCCAACATCTCTTCTAAATAGATAATTAGATAGTTGCTCAGGGGATACCTCCTCTTGGGCATCAATCGTTCTGCTTATTGCGTCCTTGATCAAACAAAGATTCTGGAACTGGAGAACAGCCAAAAGATCATTCATGTGAATCCGTCCACTTGTTACTATTCCTTGAGTAGGCCGACGGGTAAGTTAATCTACCACCCTGCCATAAATAAGCAGTCAGAGTACGCTATTTCTGGCCGTTTTGGTATGCGATGTGTGTCTAAGGAGCCATTTCTAGGTAACTGGTTATGAACGTTATCTGTCCATTGTCCAAGGCCGCTATGGGCAGACGGCAGCCGTTCAGACTGACCGCTCCTGGCCGGAAGCAGCCCTGTGCGACAGTCTGCAATCGGCCAGAAGCGGTTACTCTAAAGTATCTACGAATCTAGAGCCGGTCAGTACTCCTAATCCAAATCCTGTTTTATGGGCTAAGAAAAATCGGATCAGCCGTCGGGGCAGAAAATATGATTGATAAAACAGACATCGATAGCCACAAAAAACCATCCCAGTATTTGACTAAGGCCAACAGCAAAGCCCCAGCGATTGGCAACATGGATAGTCCCTTCAGTAACTGAAACGTCTTACTAAGGGTTTTGCCCTGCTTATCGACTTGATCGATGGTAATTCTGAGTAGACCCTGAAGTTTTGGGGGATACGTTTTTATCTTGTCTTTAAACTCATCGAAAATAACGTTAAAACTGTGCAACAGGCGCTCAGCTTGTAGCATTTGGTTGCGTAAGATTGCAAGCAAGACTATCGAGACTACCGCCAGACCAACGACAAGGATGAAAGCTTCGAATTTTGAGGTGGTATTCTCCAGGACTACCAAACCGGCAAAAGATATCGGCAAGGCCAGCATCTTACCTGCAATGTCACCAAGTACTCCGCTTAGCTTGGTGCCATAGTCAATTTCGGCTTGGGCTACCTCGCGTCTAACCCGCTCAAACGAAAAGCTGTAGACGTAGGTTTGGAGATTGGCACGATAAGTAGCCAGAACTTCACGCCACTCCCGCACGATCACAAGGAGCAAATTAGACTCGCTCTCGAACTTTTCAATAACACTGGCAACAGCCATCCGAATCATTAACTTACGCTCGGAGAGATGTGCCTTGTTTTCGTTTTTTCGATTTAGGATTTCTTCCAGCAAACTCAAATGGTTGAGTTCATAATCAAGAATTTTGATATCAACCTGAGTGGGCAGCAGGAATGTTCTCGGGGGCTTGGCTCCATCAGGAGGTAAGGCAAAAAATAGGTTATAACCATCTGGGCTACTGTCTTTGTCAACGCCGATTGCTAGTAACGCAAGCAATTCGATTAGCCGGCAAACCCGTCTGAGAGACTTGATCTCCGGGGGGTCAATCTCATCGCTGTCCGACCAGCAGAGCTCAATGATGTAAACATTGCTTGGAAAATGGCCCTTTCCCAAAGAGCCGTTTCGCGCGACAAACTCGCCTAGGCTGCTGTAAAAGCGTCCCGACTCATTCGAAGGCAGGCGAAACTCTATCTCAACAGCGTCGGTCTCCACAGAAAGATGCTCGAACTTTCCGTAGGCCGCGGGCAACCCATCACATTGTCGTAATGTGCTAATGATGTCGTCCGTTGGCGCCCCCTCATAACTGACGATTCCATCTTCAATGACGGGTGCCCCAAGGGCGCGGTAGAGGGCTACCACATGAGAGAACATTGTCAGCTGATCCTTGCCTGTAATTCCTTCTCGATCACATCGATCAGTTCGGTCGTCATGTTGGACAGGATCAATTTCTTGCGCCCCTCATCGTAATAGACGTCTGCTGCCGGATCCTTCCCAAGCGCTCCACGTTCGAACTGCAGCGACCAATTGGAAGCATCACCTTTGATTCGAGTCTTCTCCCTGAGCGTTTTCGCGTTGACCGTGAAATCGTCAGGCACCTTGTTTTTTTCACTATTCAAATAATCTTTAAGGCCCGCAATTTCATCCACCAGGTCAGCAGGGACATGAGCGACTGCGGCGTGAACAATGGAGTCCAATCGTGCAGACTTGCCT
This sequence comes from Pseudomonas sp. FP453, assembly GCF_030687495.1. Taxonomy (NCBI): domain Bacteria; kingdom Pseudomonadati; phylum Pseudomonadota; class Gammaproteobacteria; order Pseudomonadales; family Pseudomonadaceae; genus Pseudomonas; species Pseudomonas sp. FP453. Next base: position 5,357,752 of record NZ_CP117435.1, read on the forward strand.
GCAGCCAATTGTGCTTCTAAATATTTGATAACTGCCTCTTTAGCCCTGTAGCCGAAACTTTTTAACGATTTTTTATCGCGAAAAAACTTTGCTACGTTATCGATAGCATTCTTCGTAGCACGCCCCGAAGCCACTCCTTTTGCACACCCCAGTGCAGAGATGAAGTAGTCGGACGCCTGGCTATCGCGACCACGACTAATGAAGCACAGGTAAGTTGAGTCGGCCTCTTCTGCCGTTTCATCTTCGGTCGTTTCGGGCGCTGAGGCGGCAGCAGCTGCCATAGCCTGAATGGCGACAAAACTACCCAGATTGATCCGAGCGGCTTGCTGTACTTTGCTCAGATCTACTTCCTGAATCTCTTTAGGCACATAATTTTCGTCCAGCTGAATGCCATCACGCTCCTTCATGCTGGCTACGAGGAAAAAATTGGAAGCCCCTGAGGAGTATTGCGCACACAGAATATGTCCGCCGGTCGACAGCACCTGATTGCCCGCCTGTTCTACCAATTGATCCATCGCCAAGTGAGTCAGATCGATGAATTGGGCCTCATCATCCTGGACGGCTACAAACTCAGTGAAACGTCTCGGAAATGGACCTTGGCGCTCATCATTGGCGAACTGACCATAGACCACACTATTGCCTTCCTTACCAATGAGACCGTGGATCCCATTCACAAGAAATTGTAACGCCGGGTTTTCGGTATTGAGCACCACATCCTTTTTCACAACTTCGGAGATAAAGCTCGTCTTCGCCAGCTTTTTGAAGCTGTGGATGATGGCGGTTTTCAGTGTGATCATAGGTCGAATTCCGTTCCGATAACATCAATATGGAATCACTGAAAATAACATCTTACCCAACAAACTTCAGGGCTTATCGCTGCGCGTGAAGCGTCAAATGGAATCCTTGCCTATTCACGCGCGCACCCGACACCGCCATACAACTGTACATCCATACAGAAAAATGATCCAGGCCGTTCGTCTTGCCGAGTTAGGGAAAACTAGCAAGCTCACGTCAGGACTTCAGCATCGTTGCGAAACCTGATGAATCGCCACTAATTTCGTAGACGCATCGGAATGACTGCTTTTGGCCGATTGCTGCCTGTCGTGAGGGGCAGCAAGCGGCCGTCGGGTGTCGACGAAACCCGGGGCAAATCATTGAGCTAGGGCAGCTCATCCGCCACCGACAAACAACAGTCAATTGCAATCACCGCCCGCATTAGATCATTCCTCAATGATGGAAGCGTAGCGCTTATTACTGAGCTGTTTCGCTTGGACATATTTAGGAAAGTTGCCAATGCGGCGTCGGAGTGCTGAACCAGACGGGCTAGATGCTCACCACGAGGGCCACAAGTCCCTTTCAGCCAGTTTTTAGCAGTACGTTCGTTTGCATTCGTCCACTTCATCAATGTCTTCACGGCCTGGTGCGTGGAGCCCAACTCACTTTGTAATGCTGCCGCAAGTCCCGACGCATAGTCTTGTTTGTCCGGAAAAATTTTGCCTTTTTTAGGAATCATTTTTCCCCCTCAAATCCTCTATGGTTGAAAGAAACCGCTTGCTTAAGTAGCAAGTAGATTGAATGCGTCCCGATGGCGCACTCCCAGTGTGGATGCACGCAGGGGCTATTGCGTATGCGTAGTGGTAAAAGCGCTAAATCAGAACACTCACGCCGAGAACCAGGTTTGGCAGCGGCGTATGTCCGGATGTCCACAGAGCATCAACAGTACTCAACTGAAAACCAGCTTGACACCATCAAGGTTTACGCAGCAGCGCACTCTCTCGAAATCGTCAAAATTTATACCGACGCAGGAAAAAGCGGCCTTCGCCTCGAAGGGCGGGACGCGTTAATTCAACTGTTCAGCGATGTTGAAAGCGATGTTCTCGGTTTTTCGACCATTCTCGTCTACGACGTCAGCCGCTGGGGGCGCTTTCAAGATCCGGACTTGGCCGCCAGCTTCGAGGTCCGTTGCAGACAGGCAGGTGTGTCGGTTCACTACTGCGCGGAGCAATTTTCCAATGATGGCTCGCCCGTATCTAATATCGTCAAAAGTCTGAAGCGCATGATGGCGGGCGAGTACAGCCGGGAATTGTCTGTCAAAGTCTTTGCGGGCCAATCCCGCCTCATACAGTTAGGCTTTCGGCAAGGGGGAATAGCGGGCTACGGGCTTAGGCGTCAATTGGTGGACGCTGCTGGCAACCCTAAAGCAGAACTAGCGCTTGGCGAACACAAAAGCATCCAAACCGACCGTGTGAAACTTATTCCCGGACCACTGGAGGAAGTTGCAACTGTTCATTGGATCTATCAGCGTTTTGTTGAAGCGGGTTACTCAGAGGCCGAGATAGCCCAACAACTGAATAGTCGAGGACTTCAAAATGACCTAGCCAGGCCTTGGACCAAAGGGGGAGTTCATCAAATCCTGACCAACGAGAAATACATCGGCAACAATGTCTGGAACCGGTCCTCCTTCAAACTTAAACAAGAACATGTGAGGAATGATCCCGAACAATGGATACGCGCTAACGGTGTATTTCCCCCTTTAGTTGACAACATACTATTCGCCGCAGCCCAAGAAATCATCCAGTCGCGCAGCTACCGCATGTCCGACGCCGAAATGTTGGAGAGGCTTAAAAAGTTATACGAGAAAGCGGGTTATTTATCCGGCATGATCATCAACGAGTCTGACGACTGCCCTTCCACCACAGCCTATACATCCCGGTTTGGCAGTCTTCTGCGTACCTACTCGCGCATAGGCTATACCCCTTCGCGGGACTACGGCTATGTCGCCGCCAATCATCAGCTTCGGTTGATGCATCCTCTCCTGCTGGCTCGAACCGTAGAGCATATTCAGCAAGTCGGAGGAAGAGTTGCAATCGACCCAACCAGCGACCTGCTTCTAGTCAACGAAGAGCTTTTGATTTCTCTCGTCCTGTGTCGCTGCCGGCGCGCTGACTCGGGCACGAATCGCTGGAAAATACGCTTCGATCTTGGTCTTTCACCTGATATCACCGTTGCCGTTCGAATGGAGCCAGGGGAAGAAATCGCCCGCGATTACTACATCCTGCCTACCCTTGATATTCAACAACCCAATATTCGTCTGAGCGAGTCAAACGCCTCCAATCTGGAAATCTATCGTTACGACAGCCTCGAAGCACTCGCGCAACTTTCTCGTCGAACGGTCGTGGGGAGAGCCGCATGAATATGCCGCACCATCCTCGTAGCCCACTACATGTTGGGGAAGCAACGACTATCCTAATGGTCAGCCTGGATCGTATCCGCGTCCTCAATCCTCGCGCGCGTAATAAACAAGTGTTTGCCAAACTTGTCGAAAACATTTCGAACCTAGGCCTGAAACGACCGATTACGGTTACCCCAAGCAGCGACCAAGACAACTCTGATGTTTTCGAACTAGTGTGCGGGCAAGGTCGATACGAAGCCTTTTGCGCCTTGGGCGAGCGCGAAATTCCCTGTGTCGTCGTCAGTGCCAGTGAAGCTGACCGGTTTCTAATCAGCCTGGTCGAAAACTTGGCCCGCCGTAAGCACACGAACAAGGACCTGCTCTACTCTATTCAAATTCTGTCTGATCGCGGATACACCACCAAACAGATCAGCATGAAGACCAGTCTGGATCCCACTTACATCAACGCAATCCTTCTACTTTTACGTCAAGGAGAAGAGCGGCTCATTTCAGCAGTCGAAAAAGGCTGGTTACCCATCACACTTGCGACAATGGTGGCTAGGTCGAGTGATACGGAAGTACAGGTCGCGATGGTGGAAGCTTATGAAACGGGCCTCTTGAAGGGAGAACAGCTGATTAAGGTGAGACGCCTGATAGATAGGCGTCGATTTTCAGGAAAAAACTACGGTCAAAAGCGATCAGCCGCCGAGCAATCGACGACGCCTCAAAAACTTTTGAGTACTTATCAGAGCGAAGTCAGACGCCAACAAGTCATGCTCAAAAAGGCCGATATCAATGAGCAGCGAGTATTGATCATCGTTACTGCTATGCGCCGACTGCTGGCCGACGACTATTTCTGCACCTTACTACGCAGCGAAAATATCGCAGACATGCCTAAGTCGCTGGCTGACCGTATTCAAGGAGAGGTGTGATATGGGCCAAGTGAAACAAGGCTTTGAACGGCAGATCATCCCAATCCCCGTTGACCGAATCCTTCCGACCCGATCTTTGGACAAAGATATAGAACAGACAAAAAAATACTTAACTATCCTAACTTCGATTAGGGAGTTAGGCGTTATTGAGCCGCTGGCAGTGCATCGACAGCAGACCAATGTGGAGGGGACCGCAGCTTTCGTGTTGCTAGACGGCCATCTACGCCTGCAAGCACTTAAAGCGCTGGGCGCCACTGAGGCACTGTGCTTACTCTCAATCGATGACGAAGGTTTCACATACAACCGGCAGATCAACCGCCTAACGCCTGTGCAAGAGCACAAGATGATTCTCACCGCTGTGCGTAAAGGCATTTCCCCCGCCATGATAGCAAAGGTTCTGGGTATCAATGTCGAGAGAATCCATGATCGACAGCGCATGCTCGATGGCATCGCGCCCGAAGTAGTAGAAATGCTTAAAGTCAAAATGGTCAGCCAAGGAGTATTTCGCACACTGAGAAAAATGAAACCCATGCGCCAAATCGAAACCGTGGAGCTCATGGTATCCGCCAATTGCTTTACCCAAACTTACGCCGAAATGGTACTTGCAGCTTCACGGCCGGATATGTTGATCGAAAAAAAATCCAAGCTGTCCGCAGAGGTCAGCGTCGAGGAGCTGGCGAGGATGGAACGCGAGATGGAAAAGCTCTTTCACGATTACAAGGTCGTGGAGGACACGCTGGGGGAGACCATGCTGTTTTTAGTCGTTGCCAAGGGTTATCTCGCTCGTCTGCTGCGCAATGAACCCATATCGGGCTACTTAAAGCGTTGCCACAGCGAACTTCTAGATGAACTAACCGCAATCATGGAGGCAGTTAGCTCCGACGCAAGGAAGCCTGAGCGAGAGTGACGAACCGACCTGGCGAGAAGATAGAAAGCTGGACCAACCACAGGAACTTGCCAATTACTTGGCAATATTCAGGACATTTTCTGATAGCTCGGGATAAACCTAGAGCATATGTCAGCAATTCCATACCTACTGTCTCAATGACTGCACTGGGCTGGTTGCCTACTGGCATTCCTAGACAGAAATCTCTTGTCAGCAGTCTACAAACCAATTGTAAAACCGATATCCCGCAGCCACCGACACGGCACAGGTTCCAAGGGCCAATAGAGGCCACTGTCCCTCAACACCTAGCCACCACTGCACCTTGAACAAAAGCGCCCCCACAAAAACACAGGCTAGAATCCCCAAAGCCAGGCCAGCCAGCGCAAACGTCCGTGCCTCTAACCTTGGTTTTCCACCGTGCCAGTTCTCACTCAGGCAAAAAGGACAATGATTCGACGAGGGTGAATAGCTCCAGAAACCACGGCTATATGTGGATCTCGGAACCATTGCTTTGCCACAGTTATAACAGGTAACCATTGAGTGTCTCATGCCGCACCTCAGATCAAATCAACGTAGATGAACCCAAGGTGCATCACCGCGAAAGAAACCCAAGAACGAGATCAGAAAGCTACCCTTCGCTCAGATCACCAGAGAACCGATTACTTTGCTACACGCGACAAGCTTCATCTAATGCCAAAATTGACTCGCATTGCGCTGCCGCAGAACGCTAATTCAGGACGCCAGTTCAACTCCCTTAATACCGCTCATCGGAAATTGGTCACAGGGGGCATTTATGGGGGCACACGCAGAAATAATTTAAAAATACCTTTTAAAAACATAACGTTACCGATAAAAATCTGATCCCCCCGGCTCCACCAATTCGAAGCATCGACAAAACCCGCCAAGTGCGGGTTTTGTTGTTTCTGAGGGCTGGAAAGCCCAGCCGACGGACCTTCGGATTTTTCCTTCAAGATGTCACGCCGCCGATGAACTGGCGCAACCCCAACCACAGCGCTAACGTTCCCCGTCGTTGCTCATCAGCGACCGGCTTTGACAGGCCGAAAAGTGTAACCTTTCACACCCCATGATTTAACGGCATGCTTCACGCATTCCGTCTCGTTCATGGCGGCTGTGCGTGGGGCATCTTCGGGTGCGCCGGGTTCCTACACTTCCGGTCTGTCAACCTGCGTACAGCTGCCACCCAACCCTGTTTGACAGCAGGGGGCGGCAGTTCCTTAAACAGTGTGGGAGCTTCATCATGAAAAAAATCACCCCCAATCCCCCGACAAGTCTTTTCGAGGTCGCTCAAAACATTGACCCCGAAATCCTACTGATTCAAGCCAGCGAAACTCTGGCCTCGCTTAACGCTATCACCACCGATCTGGCCTTCGAACTCGAAGGCGAAAACCGTCAGAAGCTTTTGGGTAGCCAACAACTAATCGTGCTGGGTGAGTTGCTGATCGAGCGGGTGTTGGTCGTACTGCACCCTACAACCGATACGTCACCGTCTCCGCGGTAGCAAAAATCAAAAGGCCGAGTCGCCATACAGCAACTCGGCCTTAAGAGTCTTCAGCGCTCAACCTGCCTCGCATCACGCGAAACACACGTGGTTGTAGAACCGTAGACATCGTTTACATCTGAAACCGGGGACATCGTTTACACATTTGAGGCTTGGACCCAGCGTATCGCCCTCTTACTCTCCCCCACCCTCAAAAACTCCACCGCGCCGACACCATCACATTCCGCGGATCCCCATAATACGACGACCGATAAAACCCAATATTGGTGAAGTACTTCTTATCCAACACATTATTCACATTCACCGACGCCGAAAGACTTTTACTGATCTGATACCTCGCCATCAGGTCAACCAGCCAGTAAGGATCCTGAGAGAACACTTGATTAACCCCCTTCCCGTAGTTGTAGGCATCCTGCCAGCCCTTACCTTGCCAGCGGGCGCCGCCGCCGAGGGTGAGTTTGTCGAGGCTGCCGGTGAGTTTGTAGCTGGTGTAGAAGTTGAGTTGGTCTTCAGGCTCCCAGGTGGAGATCTTTTTGCCGCTGTCGTCACGGCTGATCTTATGGGTGTAGCCCGCTTGCAGTTGCCAGCCGGGGGCGAGCTCGCCGGAGATTTCGGCTTCGTAGCCCTTGGTCTTGGCCTTGATACCGACGTAGGCCCAATCCAGTGGCAGGTTGGTGGGGTTGTTGTTGTATTCGGTGTCTTCTTCGGCACGGTTTTCTTCGTGCACTTCAAAGTAGGCAAGGCTGGTGTTCAGGCGGCCGCCGAAGAATTCGCCCTTGAGGCCCACTTCGTAGTTTTTGCCTTCGTCGGGCTCGACCATTTTGTTGTTGCGGTCGGGGCGTAGCATTTGCGGCATGAAGATTTCGGTGTAGCTGGCGTAGGCCGAAACGTTGTCGTTGATGTCGTAGACCACCCCAACATAAGGGATGACTTTGCCGGTCTCCGTTGAGTCGTTGGTGCCGGTGAGGCGGTAGTCGGTCAGGCGCGAGCCGAGCAGCAGGGACAGGTCGTCGGTGAGGCTCAGGCGGGTGGAGAAATACACGGCGTTTTGCCGGGTGACGTCATCCTTGGTCATGCTCGGCGAACCCCAGTCCGGCTCGTTATCGTCGCCGTCCCAGCCGTACAGGTCGTAGTTGCCGTGGCTACCGTTGTAGTAGTCCTTGTCTTTCCAGTGCGAGCGAGAAGTCGAGGTGCCAACCACCAACTGATGCTCGCGGCCCGCCAGGCTGAAGGGTCCGGAGAGATACATGTCGAGGTTGTTGCTGATGGTCCGGCCGGTGTATTTGGCGGCGTACACCGATGCGGTGGTGGTGCTGTTGGGCGATGCGTAACCCAGTGGTGCGTTGTAGCCGTTGAGCTGATTGGTGTAGTTGGCCTTGGCGACCCAGCCGTTGTCGAGGTTGTGTTCCAGCGTGGCGAACACGGAGCGACTGTATTGTTGCCAGCCGCTCCATTTAGGGCCGTTGTTATAGGAGCGCGGGAAGCTGATTTCATTGCCCGCCGTGTCAAACAACGAGCGGCTGCCGGTCCAGCTGGAGCCTTTGGGGTCGTTGTTCTGGTAGTCGGCGCCGACCGTCAGCAAGGTGTCCGGTGACAGGTCGAATTCCAGCGTGCCGTAGTAAACGTTGGTCTTACGTTCGTAATGGTCCATGAACGAATGCTTGTCCTGATACACCATCACCGCCCGTCCGCGCACGTTGCCGCTGTCGGTCAGCGGGCCGCTGAGGTCGAGTTCCGAGCGGTAGTTGTCCCACGAGCCCGCGCCCAGATCGACATGCCCCTGGAATTGCGCAGTGGGTTTCTTGCGGATCAGGTTGATCGTGCCGCCTGGGCCTCCGGCGCCGGTCATCAGGCCCGGGGCGCCCTTGAGGACTTCGACGCGGTCGTAAATCGCCATGTCGCTCAGGGTTTGCCCGGCGGAGTAACCGTCGTTGCGGGTGGTGGGAATGCCATCGTATTGAAAGCTCTGGATGGCAAAACCGCGGGCGTAGTAGTTGGTGCGCTCGCTGTCGAAGGTCGCGACCGTGACGCCGGGCGTGTGGCGCATGACGTCGTCGATGGACGCCAGGTTGAAGTCATCCATGGTCTGGCGGGTAATCACCGACACCGACTGCGGCGTCTCTTTCAGGCTCAGGTTCATCTTGGTCGCGGAATTCGTCGAGCCGGTCGTATAGGAACCGCTGCCCTCGGTGGTTTGCGCCAGCTCCTGGCCGCGAATGCTGACCGGGCCGAGGCTGATGGCGTCGCCCTGTTGCGCCGCAGACACCAGGTAGGTGCGCTCATCGACTTTCTGCGCCAGCAGACCACTGCCCTGCAGCAACAGCGCGAAACCCTGCTCGACGCTGTATACCCCATTCAACCCCGCCGTATTGCGCCCGGCGGTAAGGTTCGCGTCAAACGACACCACGACGCCAGCATCCCCCGAAAACCGCGTCAGCGCTGTGCCCAAAGGACCGGCCGCGATGCGAAAAGCCTTCTGCTCGGCGCTGGCTTGAGCCTGCTCGGCAGCATTCGCCAGGGGCGCCAGGGCGATGCACTGCAAGGCCAGGCCGGCCGACAGAATCGTCGTGGCCAGTGTGGATTTGCGTGGCCGATGGGTGCGAAGACAAACGTCCTCTGTTTGCTGGAGGTACATGGGGGCTCCTGACGTAATGGGCAGAGTTTTATAAGTTCAGGAGTAGGTCGAGCGGGGATTCGGTTTTCTACAGAGGTCGCGCATTTATTTTTGCGCTCAGGCTTTTTTGACCACTCGCGTCCAGTAGCGGGTGCGGCGTACCACGGCCACCGGCAGCGCGCGCGAGACGGCAGCCAGCGCGGCATCCAGATCGTCCAGGGGGAACGCACCGGACAGCAGCAGGTGGCTCACGTCATCGGCACAGCCCAGATAGCCGACGCGATACCGACTCAGTTCAGCCAACACCTGCCGCAACGGCCAGGCGTCGACCAGCAGGCGGCCCTGCACCCACTCCTCGCTTCCCGGCGACGCCGCGCGCAACGGGCCAAAATCGCCATGATGGAAGGTGATGGCCTGCCCACTGTTGACCAACTGTGTGCGGCCATCGCCCAGGCGGATCTGCACCGCATGCTCCGACACGCTCAAGGTGGTGCTGCCGTCGTTCTGCCGTACATCGAACCGTGTGCCCAGTGCTTGCATATCGCCTTGGGCGCTGCGCACCACAAAGGGTCGCGGATCTTGGCCGGTTTGCACCTGGATCTCGCCGATGCGCAGGGTGATCAGGCGCAATTGGCCGGTGAATTCGATATCCACGGCCGTCGCGGTGTTGAGGACCAGGCGAGTACCGTCGGCCAATTGCACGCTGCGCCGCTCGCCCACGTTCGTGCGCAGGTCGGCCAACCACAACGGGGCCTGCCGGTAGCCGGACCAGCCAAGGCCACCAACCCCGCCAACCATTATCAGGCCTTTGAGCAGCGTACGGCGGTTAAGCGTCGGGCCGGCGCTTGGCCCGTGATCGAGCGTTTGATACGCCACGGCGCCGGGCAGTTGGCCCAGTTGGGTTTGCAGGTTTTCCACACGCTGCCAGGCCCAGCGATGGGTCGGGCTGTCCAGGTGCCATTGGCGAAACGCCTGCTCCAGCGCCACGTCGTCCGGCGCCCCTGCTCGCCGGGCCAACCATTGTGCAGCGGCGCGCAGGGCCTGGCGTTTGTCGTCGAGGGTCACAACTCCGACTCCAGCACAAACAGCAGGCAATGCTCCGAAGCCTTGGCCACGTATTGCGTCACGGAGCTGACCGAAACCCCCAGGGTCGCGGCGATCTCCTTGTAACCCTGACCTTGCAGTTGCGAGAGCAGGAACGCCTGCTTCACCTTGCGCCCCAGGCCATCGAGCATCGCATCCACCGCGTGCAGCGCTTCGAGCATCAACAGCTTGTCTTCCGGCGACAACGCGTAGCTTTCAGGTTGCTGGGCCAGCGCTTGCAGGTAAGCCTGCTCCAACCCATGGCGACGAAAACTGTCGATCATCACCCGTCGCGCAACGGTAGCCAGATAGGGACGCGGTTGTTGCAGGCGCGTTGCAGGTGGCCCTTTGCGCTCGCTGAGCAGCAGGCGTACGAAGGTGTCCTGGGCCATGTCTGCCGCCTGATGAGAACACCCCAGCCGTGCCCGCAGCCAACGCACCAGCCAACCGTGGTGGTCACTGTACAGACGGGCAATCGACTGGGGCGCTTCGTGGGGAGGGAGGGTGGCCGACATGGTAATTGCGCGCATTTGAGAATGAATCGCAATCTAGCTTAAAGGCCCGGGGATGGCAATTGTCCGCGATCAAGCCGCAGAATAGGCCGCCGCAATGGACCCACTGCCCCAGCCGCCAAAAGACAACGGCAGCAAGCTTTGCCTACAAGGACGAACGTTGCATTGAATAGAAATTCCTACACCTACCTGATACCGGTCGTCATTGGCTTCGTGCTGGTCACGGCGCTGCTGCTGGGCTGGGTACTCATAGTCTGGCCCTCTGTACACTTCAAACCGATGGCCGAAAAAATCTGTCTGATCTCATCGCCAGTGCTGGCAATCGCATGGCTATTGCACCTGTGGCACACCAGGAAGGGCGAATGGCTGCGCAAAAAAGCGCTGGAGCGGTTGAAAGTTTTTCTCGGCGCCTTCGTCGCGAGTGCCGTAGTCATGGTCTCACTGCTAGCAGCAGTCATTTTTCTTACAAGCAGAACGTTCAGCAGCTACGACACCGCGTACGAATACGCGGGTAGAGGTCACCGTAGTTGCACAGGCATCCACGTGTTCGATACGGAAGTGAACAAACAGATCAAAATCTGCGACGCCGGCAGCGGTGCTTATCAGGGTTGGGTGCGGGTGGAGAAACGTAGCGGGCCTCTGGGGTTTGTGGTGATAGGCGCTGTGCCCATATGACCCTCCTGCGGCCAGATCGGCGCAGGGGCCGCCCCTTCACTATTTATCCATCCGTTCACGAAATATTCAGAATCGCCAACCGATACTAGCCCATTGCAATGACCGCTCCCCCCGAGCGCTCCCCCGCCCTGGTAGCCAGAATCCATGACGCGTCCTGTTCCTCTGCTGCTCCTGCTTGTTGCCCTGTTGTTTTTCTTCGCCCTTGGCAGCCATGAGCTGCAAGGTTCCACCGAAGCCCGCGTCGCCGGGATTGCGATGGCCATGCACCTGGACAACAACTGGGTTGGTGCCGCAGTTGTTTCGCGAGCCGTTCCTGGAAAAACCGCCCCTGAGCCTGTGGCTCGACGCCGGGGCGATTCGCCTGTTTGGCGGCACCACTTGGGCGGTGCGCCTGGCTTCGGCGTTCGCCGGGTTGTTCAGCGTGATGCTGTTCTACGGGATGTTGCGCAAGTTCGGCCGGCCGCAGACCTTGGCGTTTAGCGCGGCGCTGATCCTGGCGACCATGGCCAGTTATTGGAGCAACGTGCGCGGCGTGGGTGAAGACTCGCTGCTCAGCCTCGGCGTGACCACCGCATTGCTGGCGTTCTACCAAGCGATGCGCCCCGAAAACGCGGGTTCCAAGGTGGGCGCATGGGCGCTGTTCACCGCGGGTATGGTGATCGCTACCTTGAGTAAAGGCGTGCTGGGCCTGGCGATGCCGGGCATTGTGATTTTTGTGTACCTGGCCGTAACCAGTGTGATGGACAAGCGCCTGCGCATCGGCGACTGGCTCAAGCCTGGGCTGTTTACCCTGCTGGCCTTGGTGCCGCTGATGATCTGGCTGGCGTTCCTGTTCCAGCGCGGCGGCATGCAGGCCGTCGGTGAAGTGTTGTGGACCAACAGCGTCGGCCGCTTCAGCGGTTCGTTTGTCGAAGCCGGGCATTACGAACCGTACTACTACTACATCGCCAAGCTGCCCGAGGCGTTCCTGCCGTGGAATATCCTGGTGTACCTGGGCCTGTGGCATTTCCGTAAGAGCCTGATGCGCAATCGCTATCAGCTGTTTTTCTGCATCTGGCTGGTGGCGCAGTTCACCTTGCTGACGCTGGCGTCCAGCAAGCGCACTGTGTACCTGATGTCGCTCACGCCGGCCGCCGCTGTGCTGGCGGCGGAATATGCTCGCGTACTGCTGGAACGCTTGAAGGAGCGCAAGCCCGGCGTGTACCGCTACCACCGGCAGATCATTGGCGGCGTATTTGCCGCACTGTTTGCCAGTTACCTGACCACGGCCTTCTGGTTTGCGCCCAAAGCCGACAAGCGCGAGTCCTTCGTGCCGGTGATCAGCCAGCTCCAGGCGCTGCAAGCAGAAGGTCGAGAAGTGGCGATATTTCAGCCAAACGAGCGGATTGCCGGGGCCGGGGTGTTCTATATGCAGGGCTACGTGCCGCTCCTGCAAACCGAGGCCGAGTTGCGCGCCTTCCTGACGGCCAAACCCGGCAACGTTGCGTTGACGGATCACACCAAAGGGCTGGAAGAGCCGGTGAAGGTGATCAAGGAGATGGCGATCGGCCGCCAGCCTTACTACTTCATCGAGCAATAAGGCCGGCGCGGTGCATCAGTGCTTGGTCAGTTTGTCCAGGTAACCCATGGCAAACGCCGAGACGACGAAGGTCATGTGAATGATCACGTACCACATCAGGTGCTGTGGATCGACGTTCTTGGCGTCCATGAAGATGCGCAACAGGTGGATCGAGGAAATCGCCACGATGGACGCCGCCACTTTCATCTTCAGCGAGGAAGAGTCCATGGTGCCCAGCCAGTTGAGCTTTTCCTTGTTGTCATCGATATCCAGCTGCGAGACAAAGTTCTCGTAGCCGGAAATCATCACCATCACCAGCAAACCACCCACCAGCGCCATGTCGATCAACGACAGCAGCAGCAGGATGACGTCGGCTTCCAACATGGTGAACACGTTGGGCAGGACGTGGATGATTTCCTGAAAGAACTTCAACGCCAGGATCAGCAAGCCCAGGGACAGCCCCAGGTAGATCGGCGCCAGCAGCCAGCGTGAGGCGTACATAGTGTTTTCGATAAAGCGTTCCATGGGATCTCACACAGCGGGGCTAGAAATGGCGGCGAGTATACCAGCCGCTACCAGACACCTGTAACCGCGAGAAAACTGACCTGGGCGCATCTGTAAGAGAATTTTTCTGCTAGTGTCGAGGCCATTAAATCGGCTCGATGACGTCGGACAGGAAAACTCAGATGATGGATGTGCGAACGCCTTTGGCCAGCTTCGGCCTGTGTGCAGTGTTGCTGATGGCCAGCGGCTGCTCCCCCAAAGATGAGCAGAAGCAAGCCACCCTCGAAGAGAAAACCGCTAAGTTCGAACACTCCCTGGACAGCATCCAGGACCCCAAGCTGCGCGACGCCATCGCCGACCTTGGCGGTTCGCTGCTGTTGCTGGAACGGGCGCGGGTCAAACTCGCCGATAAACCCATCGAAGCCGAATACGGTGAAAACTCCCTCGCCCTGCTGACGCATTACCCTACGCCCCAGGCGCTGGTGGACACCTATATCAACGGCCTTTTCGTCCTGCGCAAAGCCTCCCATTCCGACTACCTGACGGACTTGCAGCCGGTCTTCCCCTTCAGCTTCAACAGCCCGGACCAGTTCCCGTTCCCCCATGGGCTGGAGTGGCAGTCGGTAACGTTGAGCAACAACAAAGTCATTCCCTTCCAGCCGGAATGGTCAGAAACCGACCCCGGCATCCAGTTGAGCCCCAGCAGTTCCAACCTGACCAACCCCGATGACTTGACCGTCACCTACCCGTTCATCGACGGTATCGAGACCGAAAACAAGAGCCAGCCGCAGCCCGTCAGCCTCAAAGGCACGGTGGAAGTGATCGCGCCGGGCAAAGTCCTGAGCTTTGACCTGGGCAAACAGGACGTCGGGCGCACACGTACCGAAGGCACGGTCACCCTCAAGCTGCTGTTGCTGGAAAAGAACTACGCCGAGATCGAGATGAGCAACAGCGCACCGCTGGCCCCGGAGGTCGGTGACGAGTCGCCCAACCCGCTGCTGGTCGAGGCGCGGGACAGCACCGGGCAATTTCTCACACGCTCGGGCTCGATCAACGAAAGCGCCGCGCAGGTGGCGTTCTACGAGAAACAATTGGCCGAGATGCAAAAACAGACGGCCTGGTCCGAGGCCTTCGAGAAAAAACTCGTCGACCAACAGAAAGACTTCGAACACAAGCAGAGCAGCCATTACGCCAAGGTCTACTTCAATGGCGTGATCGACAACCTGCAGATCAGCGTGCTGGATTTTTCCAAGGCCACGCTCACCCGCAAAGACCTCGACCTGCCGGTACTGCGCTTCGACAAGAACAGCCTGCAAAAAACCGTGCAAGCCTTGCCGATGCCCGTCACGGTGTATGACGACGGTGCCGCGAGCTGGCTGAAAGACGCGACCCTGACCGAAGACCAGCTGAAAAACAGCGTCACCATCAGCCAGTCCACCGAAGACGCCAGCGCCGCGCATATCGTGTTCGACCACCCGTTCACCTTCAATGACGACCTGGTCGGTGCCGAACGCAACAGCAGTGAATCACCGATCACCTTTTTCACCGCCGACGACAAGGGCGAACGCGGCGAGCCTATCGAGCTGCCGAGCGAAGCCTTCGAGCTCAATCCGGTGCGCGGCACCCTCACCTACGACCTCAACCTGTTCCCGGAAAACCCGGCGTATGTGGTGGGTTCGATCCCGCTGTTTCTGGCCACCATCGAGAAAGCCACGATTGATACCAGCAAGCTGCCCAAAGGCCTGTCGCTCAAGGACAACGCGCTGATTGTTGATCAGAAAGAATTCCCCGCCGACAGCTGGCGCTTCTATGCCAAGGACGCCAGCGGCCATTACCTCAAGGAAATCCTCGGCGTCAGCCACCGCGCCGAGGAATACGGCACGGCGATGTTTGACGTGCATTATTTCTACGGCCAGCCAACCACCCTGGAAAGCTACCAGCGCACCGACCTGAGCACCGTGCAATACGGTTTCGAGGTCAAGTTGGACAAGCCCGAGAGCAAATAGCGCTCAGTGATGGGTGTCGCCATTGAGCTGTCGCAAATGGGCCTGCATGTGCAGGCTCCAGATCTGCGGATCGCCGGCCTGCTCATAGCCATGCAGGGTGAGGCTGTCGACGATTGATTCAAGCATGGTTTCTGCCACGACCGGCCCATGAAACGGGCCTTGTGACTTGATGGTGGACGGCTGTTCACCGGTCATTCCGGCGGCAAACAACAAGGTCCACAGCCCGTTATCCCCGGCAAGAGGGCGAATGGAACATTCGATACGGGTAACCAGGCCCAGGCACTGGCGGGTAAGGCAAAGGCTGCGCGGCATGGCGGCGACCCTCGGTAGATCGGTGTTCAGCCTCAACGCTTGGCGAGGCTGTTTCTATCCTGCGACTCCTGTGGAGATCCCTTGAGCAGAGAATAGAAGAAAACCGCGAGAAACCAAGGTTGTAGGGACCAACGGGCGTTGGTCCCAAACCCGAGTCAATTTCATGACATATCACCGCAGGCCCAATGTGGGAGCTGGCTTGCCTGCGATGACTGACTCATAGCCACCCTCTCTGTTGACTGATACACCGCTATCGCAGGCAAGCCAGCTCCCACAGAAGCCAGCTCCCACAGGGGACCGAGCCTCAGGTGGGCTTGGCTTCGGCCAGCGCCTGCTGCGCCAGCTCCTTCTCCGCTTCCTTCAGGTCTTCCTCACTGATCATCTCCGCAATCACCCGCAAACGCTCAACCACCCGCGCATTGACCGAGCCTTCCGGGAACTGCCCTTCCGCATCCGGCGCACCGGCCGGCTCGCCCACCAGCAGGCTCAAGGCTTCATCCGCCTGGCGCACCGCATAGATATGGAATTGCCCGGCGCGTACCGCCTGCAACACCTTCTCATCAAGCATCAGCGTGGCCACGTTGGCCTGGGGAATGATCGCCCCCTGCTCGCCGGTCAAACCGCGCGCTTCGCACAGGCGGAAGAAACCTTCGATCTTCTCGTTGACCCCGCCCACCGCCTGCACTTCACCAAACTGGTTGATCGAACCGGTGATGGCAAAGCACTGCTTTAGCGGCGTTTTCGACAGGGCCGAGATCAAGGTGCACGCCTCGCCCAGCGACGCACTGTCACCGTCCACGTAACCGTAGGACTGTTCCAGCGCGATGCTCGCCGAGATCGCCAGCGGGAATTCCTGGGCATAACGGCTACCGAGGTAACCGGTGAGGATCATCACGCCCTTGGAGTGAATCGGCTGGCCGAGGTTGACCTCACGCTCGATGTCGACAATACCGCTGCCGCCCGGGTACACCGTGGCGGAAATCCGCGCCGGCACGCCAAAGGCCGAGTCACCGACTTCCAGCACCGTCAGCCCGTTGCACTTGCCCACCGCGGCACCGTCGGTGTCGATCAGGATCACCCCGGCGAGCATGTCGTCGAGAATCCGCGCCGACACACGCCCGGTACGGGTGGCCTTGGCCTTGAGCGCACGCTCGATGTGCCCGGCATCGGTCATCTCGTCGCCGGCCAGGTGGCGAATGAAATCCGCCTCGCTCACCAGCTGGAACAAATCACCGATACGCGCCGACAAACGGCCCTGATGCTCCGCCAACCGTGCGCTGTAGGTGGCCAACCGCGCCACCGCATCCGAGGTCAGCGGCGCCATGCCTTCTTCCGAGGTGCGGGTCTTGAGCAACTGCGCGAACTGCTCCAGGCTTTCGTCCACCATCGGGATGTCTTCGTCGAAGTCCACCAGCACGCGGAACATCTCCTGGAAGTCCGGGTCGGCGTCCTGCAACGCGTAGTACAACTGGCGCGAGCCAATGATGATCACCTTGACCTGCAACGGGATCATCTGCGGGTTGAGGGTCACGGTGGCCAGGCGGCCCAGCTCGCCCAGCGGCGATTCCATCTTCAGCTTGCGCGATTGCAGGGAGCGCTTGAGGGCGTCCCACACAAACGGCTCGCTGAGCATTTTCTCGGCTTCAAGGATCAGGAAACCACCGTTGGCGCGGTGCAAAGCGCCCGGGCGCAACTGGCGATAGGTGGTGTAGAGCGCGCCCTGGTCGGTGCTGTATTCGATACGGCCGAACAGGTTGTCGTAGGTCGGGTGCGGTTCGAACACCACGGGCGCGCCGCCGTTGACCGGATGGCCCACCACCAGGCTTGGGCAGTATTGCTCTTCGAGCAACTTGCGCGCCTGGGCGTCGGTCTTGGCGTCGTCCACCAATTGCTCGACCACGGTCTTGAGCAGGTACACCTGCATGGCTTGCAGGTAACCGCAGACGGCGGCGTTTTCCGCGTATTTTTCCGACAGCGGCGCGAGCAAAGGCTGTAGGGCCAGGGTGATGGTTTCTTCGTTGAACTGGCGCAGTTGGTTGTTGGACTCACGCTTCCACTGCGGCAGGCTGGCCAGCTCCTCGTTGAGACGCTCTTCCAGCTCGGAAATATCCGTGTGGAAACGCTCGCGGTCGGCTTCCGGCAGCTGGGAGAACTCCGCCTCGTCCAGGGCCTTGCCGTCGAGCATCGGCGTGAACGCGATGTTGGAGCTGTCGCGGTAGAGCGCCACGTCCTTTTCCAGGGCCAGGCGCTCGATCACGTCCAGGGCCTTGTCGTAACGCTGGTTGAAGGCGCGGTCGATGGCACTTTTGCGTTGCTGGTAAGTGGGGTGTTCGAAGACCGCCGGAAAGGTGGCCGTCAGGTTGTCGACCAACCCGTTGATGTCGTTGATGAACGCCGCCGCAGCGCCGCCGGGCAATTCCAGGGCGCGGGGTTCGCGCGGCTCATCGAAATTGTTCACGTAGACCCAGTCCGACGGGGTCTGCAGGCGTTTGCCTTCAGCCTTCAGGTAGCGTTTGACGAACGAGAAGCGGCCAGTGCCCGGCTCGCCCATGACAAACACGTTGTAACCGGGGCGTGGCATGGCCACACCGAACTGCAACGCTTCAACCGCACGTTCCTGGCCAAGCACACCGCGAAAGGGCTCCAAATCATTGGTGGTCGAGAAGCTGAACTGTTCAGCGGAGAAAGGGCGAGTCAGCGCTTCGGGCGCTAGACGCAAGCTGGCAGCAACAGGATCAGGCATCGGGCTTCCTTACATCAGGCGGGGCAGATGTCGGCATTCTGGCTCTCGCTTGCGCGCTCTGGCAAGGCGCGTCGTTGGGAAAGCGTGGACACGGAACAGGTCCTACAAAAAAAAGCACGACATCTCTGATTGTTTTATAAAAAACCACGGAACCCCTTGAACCTGCCTAAACTCCAAACTGCGCGGGTTGGACTAATAACTGGCCCCTAGGGCGCTGCAACGCGCCTGAACCCTTGTCCATTGGTTTGCACACAAAGAGAACAAAGCTATGAAACGGATCCTTCTCGGTACTCTCTTCACCGTTGTCTCCCTCAATGCAATGGCAGAATCGCCAGGCGGCCCGAACTGCGGTTGGGGCAACATGCTGTTCGAAGGCCAGCGCGGCACGCCAGCCCACTTCCTGGCTTCCACCACCAACGGCACGTCCGGCAACGCCACCTTCGGCATGACCTCGGGCACCAACGGTT
Source organism: Pseudomonas sp. FP453 (assembly GCF_030687495.1). Classification (NCBI taxonomy): domain Bacteria; kingdom Pseudomonadati; phylum Pseudomonadota; class Gammaproteobacteria; order Pseudomonadales; family Pseudomonadaceae; genus Pseudomonas; species Pseudomonas sp. FP453. Next base: position 5,376,735 of record NZ_CP117435.1, read on the forward strand.
GCAGCACCAACAGCGCCCTGACCTATGGCGGCAAGTCCTGGATTGCCATGAATGGCATGATGAACGAGCTGTCCGAAGACATGGCCAAGGGCAATGGCGAAGCGCTGACCACCTACGCGGTGGTACTGGGCGTGGCGCCGGAAGATCGCGAGCACTTCGCGGCCGTGACCCACGAGCACTTCCAGCAGATCTTCAGCAAGGCTGACGTGACCGCTGACGACGTGCACAACAACACCCTGTCTGTACTGAAAAGCGATGCCCGCTTGGCGAAATACGCGACCCAAGCTTAAGCTCGACCAGCCCGCGCCTCTCCAGGCGCGGGCTGTATTTTTGGACCCGCCCCCTTTTGGGTCTCACTTTTCCGACTTTAAGTTGCCCCTATGCTCAAACGCTTTGCCTGGATGGCACTCTTCGCCTGCGCCCCGCTGTACGCGGCCCCGCATCTTGATGATCAACGTTTGCAGCAACTGGCCAACGATCCGTTCTGGCTATCTTTGGGCCATTACGAAGCCGGCAAAATCAGTGGCTGGCGCAGTTACGTCAGCGAGCAGAAGTTCTTTCTCGCCACCGATGGCGCGCACCACCCCGACGCCGAACTCAAGGCCACCGTTGACGCGTTGTACGCGCCGGCCAGCCTCGGCGAAAAACACGCCCAATGCGTCTACCCCGCACGTACCCGCTGGCTCAAGGATCAGTTGCACCTGACCGACCTGCCCGCCGTGGACTGCAAAGAATTCAAGCAATGGTTCAAGGACGTCGCCCCCCATAGCGCGGTGATGATCTTCCCGGCGGCCTACCTCAACAGCCCGTCGTCGATGTTTGGCCATACCTTGCTGCGCATCGACCAGGCCGATGTGCAGAGAGACAAGACCGCCCTGCTCAGCTACGCGATCAACTTCGGTGCCTATATCGAAGGCTCGGACAACAGCATCCTCTACGCCTGGAAAGGCCTGATGGGCGGCTACCCCGGCCTGTTCGCGCTGGTGCCGTACCAGGAAAAACTCTCCGAATACCGCAGCCTGGAGAACCGCGACCTGTGGGAATACCGCCTCAACCTCACGCAGGTCGAGACCGAGCGCATGGTCGAGCACGTGTGGGAGCTCAAGCAGATCAAGTTCGACTATTTCTTCTTCGACGAAAACTGCTCCTATCGCCTGCTGGAACTGCTGCAAGTGGCGCGCCCCGGCCTGCGCCTGACCGAACAGTTCCCGCTGACCGCGATCCCCACCGACACCGTAAAAGCCGTCAAGGATGCCGGCCTGGTTGAAAAGATCGACTATCGGCCTTCCCGCGAACGCGAGTTGCTGGAGCGTGCCAAGCCGCTGGACAGCGATGAACAGCAATGGGTACTGAAAGTCAGCGATGACCAGAAGCAATTGCAAGAGCCGGCGTTCAAGGCCCTCGCCAAAGACCGCCAGGCCCTGATCATCGACGCCGCCTACCGCCTCGGCCGTTATCGCGCCAACGGCCTGGAACGCGACCCTGCCCGCTCCCAACGCAGCTTCGAACTGCTGCGCGCGATCAACCAGAACCCCGCGCCCGACCTCAAGATCACCCCGCCCGGCCTGCCGGAAAACGGCCATGAATCGCGCACCTGGCAAGCCGGCATCGGCACCCGGGGCGACAAGGCCTTTGGTGAATACGGCCTGCGCATGGCCTACCACGACCTCAACGACAACGCCGAAGGCTTCCCCCTCGGCGCACAGATCGAAATCCTGCAAATGAAACTGCGCCAGTACGAAAGCAACCACTGGCAATTGCAGCAACTGGACCTGGCCACCATCCGCTCCCTGACCCCGCGCAACGCCCTGTTGCAACCGCTGTCATGGCAAGTCACTGGCGGCCTGGAGCGCGTCCCCGGCAAACACGACGACGAAACCCTGGTCGCCCACGTCAACGGCGGCGCCGGCGGCACCTGGCAACTGCGCGACGACATGCTCGGCTTCGCCCTCGGCACCGTGCGCGTGGAACACAACAATGACTTCAACGAAGCCATCTCACCCGCGGCCGGGTTTAACACCGGTGTGCTGTGGAGGAATCCGCTGGGCAACTTGAGCCTGGAGGCCAAAGGGGATTTTTTCACCAATGGTGAAGTGCGCCGCAGCCTCAGCCTGAACCAACAGTGGGAACTGTCGCGCAACCTGGGTGTGCGCTTGAGTGCGCAGCGTGAGTACAGCCACCTGTCGACGCCGGTGAATGAAGTGATGCTGGAAGTGAAGTGGTATCACTACTAACCAAGCCCCAAACCTAAATACAGATCCAAAATGTGGGAGCGGGCTTGCCCGCGATGGCGGTGTATCAGCCAAGTCTCCAGTGACTGACACACTGCAATCGCGGGCAAGCCCGCTCCCACATGGGTCTACGGTTATTCAGATAGCTATCAGGGAGTTCCAACAACATGGCCGTTACCTGCACCACCCTCGACGAAGTCCGCAGCAACATCGACCGCCTCGACCAGCAAATCGTCACCCTGCTCGCCGAACGCGGCCAATACGTCTCCCAAGCCGCTCGCTTCAAAAAAGACACCGACAGCGTCAAGGCCCCGCAGCGGGTTGAACAGGTCATCGCCAAAGTGCGCAACCTGTCCAATACCGTGGGCGCCAACCCGGACGTCACCGAACAGGTCTATCGCGCCATGATTGCGGCATTTATCCAGCAGGAGCTGGCTGAGCATGCGGCTTTGACGACATAACATCTTTCTCACCTCCCTTTCACAACGCCCCGACAATCCTCTATCTAGACTTCTCCCCATCAGCCGGTAGCCGGCCAGGGAGTCTGTCATGTGGCGGTATGCGGTATTGCTGTGTTCGGTGATGTGGCTGGCGGGTTGCCAATCAACCCATCAGGACTTATTGGCCAAAGGTTATCCACCGGCATTCGCCGATGGCTTTGACGACGGTTGCAGCAGCGGTCGCCAGGCGGCTGGCGTGATTACCGGGGAGTTTCGCAAGAACGTCCCGCGTTATCTGAAAGACCGCGAGTACGCCGAAGGTTGGGAAGACGGCTTTCGCCAGTGCAAGGCCATGCGCGAGAACGAAGAGCTGCGCGACTACAAGGACAATCACTGGGACGACCGTGAGCGCGCCTGGCAGCATGAGAAAGACCGCGATGCCGCCAGGGCCTATCGTTCGCAATAGGTCGCTTTCAGACATCCACTGAAACTAAAGCGCAGCGAATATGGCCGAAACTCCATTGAGGGAGACTGTCATGAGCCGAGCTTTTGTGAATGAGGACAACGCCGCCGCCCAGGCTGATCAGCCGGTGGAGCGTCAGGTCAGTGGTCAGCCCAACCGTGTCACTGCGCAAGGGTTGGCGCAGTTGCAAGCCAAGGTTGCACAGTTGCAGCACGCCTACAGCCTCGAATCAGCCAAAGGCGATAAACAACGCCAGGCCGACCTGGAGCGGGACTTGCGCTACTTCAACCTGCGGGTGCTGAGCGCCCTGGTCGTACCGCCGGCCACCTCCAGCGAGAAGGTGCAGATCGGCAGCTGGGTGACTTTCGCCAACGAGCAGGACGCGCAGCAGCGTATTCAGTTGGTCGGTGAGGACCAGGCTGACGCTGCGGCGGGCCTGATCAACTGGGGTTCGCCCCTGGGCCGCGCATTGCTCGGGGCCCAGGTGGGTGACGAGGTGCTGTGGAAACGCCCCGTTGGCGATCAGCTGATCGAAGTGTTGCGCATCGACCCTGAGGTTTAGACGATGCCTTGCGCCAACATCGCATCGGCCACTTTCACAAAGCCGGCGATGTTCGCGCCCTTCACGTAGTTGATCCGGCCGTTTTCTTCGCCGTAGTGCACGCACGCGTGGTGGATCGACTGCATGATGTTGTGCAGCTTGCTGTCCACTTCACCGGCGGTCCACAGCAGGCGCATGGCGTTCTGCGACATTTCCAGGCCGCTCACGGCCACGCCGCCGGCGTTGGATGCCTTGCCCGGGGCAAACAGGATGCCGGCCTCGATAAAGATATCCACAGCCGCCAGCGTGGTCGGCATGTTGGCGCCTTCGGCCACGCAGAGGCAGCCGTTGCGCAGCAAGGTGCGGGCGGCGTCGGCGTCGAGTTCGTTCTGGGTCGCGCAAGGCAGCGCGATGTCGCAGGCCAGCTCCCACGGGGTCTGGCCCTTGCGGAACTCCAGGCCGAAACGCTCGGCCAGTTCGCTGATGCGACCACGCTGGACGTTCTTCAACTCCAGCAGCGCCGACCACTGCTCTTCGGTCAAACCACTTTCGGCGTACAGGGTGCCTTCGGAGTCGGACAGGGAAATCACTTTGCCGCCCAGGTCCATGACCTTGCGCGCCGCGTATTGCGCCACGTTGCCGGAACCGGACACCGCCACGCGCTTGCCTTCAACCCGCAGGCCGTCGCGCTTGAGCATTTCTTCGGCGAAGTACACGCAACCGAAACCGGTGGCCTCCGGGCGGATCAGGCTGCCGCCGTAGGTCATGCCCTTGCCGGTCAGCACGGAGGTGAACTGGTTGCTCAGGCGCTTGTACTGGCCGAACAGGAAGCCGATCTCGCGGGCACCCACGCCGATATCGCCGGCCGGTACGTCCACGTCGGCGCCAATGTGGCGGTACAGTTCGCTCATGAAGGACTGGCAGAAGCGCATGACTTCGGCGTCGCTCTTGCCCTTGGGGTCGAAGTCCGAGCCGCCTTTGCCGCCGCCCATGGGCAGCGAGGTCAGGGAGTTCTTGAAAGTCTGCTCGAAGGCGAGGAATTTCAGCACGCCCAGGTTCACCGACGGGTGGAAGCGCAGGCCGCCTTTGTAGGGGCCGATGGCGCTGTTCATCTGGATACGGAAACCGCGATTGACCTGGACCTTGCCATGATCATCCACCCACGACACCCGGAAGGTAATCGCACGTTCCGGCTCGCAGATGCGCTCCAGGATACCCGAGGTCAGGTAATGCGGATTGGACTCCAGAAACGGCCACAGGCTGCGTAGGACTTCTTCTACGGCCTGGTGGAATTCTGGCTGGTCCGGGTCGCGTTTCTTCAGGCGGGCAAGGAAGGATTCGACGGATTCGATCATGGAAAAGTCTCGGCAAATTGATTGTTTTTAAATGAGATTGGGCCGGACTTTATCAATTCATGTCGCACTGCGACAGGGCAAAATGTCGCCTTTGTGAATTTAAATGGTGCATTTGATATAAATAAACCGGAAATCCAGGGCTTTCATGCACCCAAACGGGGATCGAAGACCCCGTCTTTGCACCCGTATAGACGCCACCTCAAGCCACGCCGGACTCACCGCCTCAATGGCCACACGCGGCAGGCGCCTGATACCAATTGAACTTGAGAAAGCCACGACTCAACTCGTCGATGAGGGATCTGTCGACTTCGTCGGCAATGCCATTTTTATCCACGTCGATATCAGAGAATGTGTCCAGCACATGGTCGCCGTCGCTGTCATAGGCCGCGGCTTTATAGGTGGTGACGGTTCGTCCGTTGAGCCCCAGTTGCTCGGTGAACTCCAGCCGCACACTACTCGGTTTGCCGTCGCTACCGAATTGCTCGACCGAAAGGGTCAGGATCCGCCGCATCAGGGCGTGCTGATTAAGCCATTTGAGCTTGAGGAAGTCGTCAGCGAACTGCTTGAGCATGAACCTATCCTGCACGCTCGGGTTGCCATCGAAGTCGATGTCGCCGGCACACTGGACATCGACTTTTGCATCACCGGTCAGATCGACCGCCAGGGCATGATGGATCAACTGGTCGGGGGCCGAACCCTGCTTCTGGTAAAAATACAGGTTCACCGTGTCGATTTTGTCGTTTCCGCTTCGATCCTGGCCGACCACTGTCAAGTAACGCATACCCCTGCTCCTCCATAAGTAATAGCTGCTCATGCTAGAGATTGGGACTGGCGTGTCACAGGTATCGAGCTCGCTGGAGCCCGTCGGAAAAGCCGACACGGCTCGCCCCTCGAAACGCCAAACCGCACGCAAAAAAAACGGAGCCCGAAGGCTCCGCTTTTTCAAACCACCAACCCGAATCAGGCCAGTTTTTTGTGACGCACGCGGTGCGGCTGGGCAGCAGCATCGCCCAAGCGCTTCTTACGGTCCGCTTCATACTCGGTGTAGTTACCTTCGAAGAACACCGCTTGCGAGTCGTCTTCGTACGCCAGGATGTGGGTCGCGACACGGTCAAGGAACCACCGATCGTGAGAGATCACAATGGCGGCGCCCGGGAAGTCCAGCAGGGCCTCTTCCAGGGAACGCAGGGTTTCAACGTCGAGGTCGTTGGACGGTTCGTCGAGCAGCAGGACGTTGCCGCCCTCTTTCAAGGTCAGGGCCAGGTGCAAGCGACCGCGCTCACCACCGGACAGGTCCTTGACGAACTTCTGCTGGTCGCCCCCCTTGAAGTTGAAACGACCAACATAGGTACGCGACGGGATTTCATAGTTGCCGATGCGGATCTGGTCGGAACCGTCGGAAATCTGCTGGAACACGGTCTTGCTGCCGTCGAGGTCTTCGCGGCTCTGGTCCACACAGGCCAGTTGCACGGTTTCGCCGATCTCGATGCTGCCGGAGTCCGGGGTTTCCTTGCCCATCAGCATGCGGAACAGTGTGGATTTACCCGCACCGTTACCACCAATAACGCCGACGATCGCGCCTTTTGGCATGGAGAACGACAGGTTGTCGATCAGCACGCGGTCGCCATAGCCTTTGGACACGTTCTTGAACTCGATGACCTTGTCACCCAGGCGCGGACCGGCCGGGATGTAGATCTCGTTGGTTTCCGAACGCTTCTGGAATTCCTGCGATTGCATTTCTTCGAAGCGTTGCAGACGTGCCTTGGATTTCGACTGGCGGGCCTTGGCGCCTTTGCGCACCCACTCCAGTTCTTCCTTCATGGCTTTTTCGTGGGCCGATTGCTGCTTGGATTCGGCGGCCAGACGGTCGGACTTGGCTTCCAGCCAACCGGAGTAGTTGCCCTCGTAAGGGATACCGGCGCCACGGTCGAGCTCGAGGATCCAGCCGGCAACGTTGTCCAGGAAGTACCGGTCGTGCGTGATCGCTACCACGGTGCCCGGGAAGTCGTGGAGGAAATGTTCCAGCCAGGCGACGGAATCGGCGTCCAAGTGGTTGGTCGGTTCGTCGAGCAGCAGCATGTCGGGGGCCGACAGCAGCAGGCGGCACAGGGCCACACGACGCTTCTCGCCACCGGACAGGAATTCGACCTTGGCGTCCCACGCCGGCAGGCGCAGGGCGTCGGCGGCCACTTCGAGCTGGCGCTCCAGGTTGTGGCCATCGCCCGCCTGCAGGATCGCTTCGAGCTTGGCCTGTTCAGCGGCCAGCTTGTCGAAGTCGGCGTCTTCGTCAGCGTAAGCCGCGTAGACCTCGTCCAGGCGCGCCTGGGCGTTCTTGATCACGGCGACGGCTTCTTCCACCACTTCGCGCACGGTCTTGGTCGGGTCCAGGATCGGCTCTTGCGGCAGGTAACCGATGTTCAGCTCGGGCATCGGGCGGGCTTCGCCTTCGAACTCGGTATCGACGCCGGCCATGATTTTCAGCAGCGTGGACTTACCCGAACCGTTGAGGCCGAGCACGCCGATCTTGGCGCCAGGGAAGAAGGACAGCGAAATGTTTTTCAGGATTTCCCGCTTCGGCGGAACAACTTTTCCCAGCCGATGCATGGTGAAGACGTATTGAGCCATGGTGAACCTAGCGTCAGTGACTGATGAATTAAGCGGGCGAAGCCCGTGTCAGGCCATGCGCCGCGCGGGCCGTTGACGATGATCAATGCCTGCGTGCGGAAAAAAGCCTGAATGTCTGGGGCTGGAACGCCCTCGCGTAACCGGCAAAGCTACCTGAATGCGCTTGGTCAGTCCAGCCAAGCGGGGCTGGCACTTTGCCACAACTCAAGGCATGCTAGCCGCCCTTCGGCGTCCGGCTTATAGTGCGTGTCGCACGCCAGTCCAGCCAACCCGCAGGATCACAGCTTGTCCAAAGTCACGCCGCCCACTCCTCTGCGCGCCGCTCACATAGCGCCGGGAGCACCCCTGCACGGCACCTTGAAAGGCGCATTGGCGACGCTTGTCCTCATGTTGCTCGCCTTATTGTTCTGGCAGTTGCTGGACCAGTTGCAGCAAAACCAGAAAAACCAGCAGCAATACACCATCGACTACAGCGCCGACCTGGCTGAGCAGATCAGCCTGAACATGGCCCTGAGCGCAAAAATCGCCCTGAACCTGCTGCCGATGGTCGAGCCGCCGCGCAACAACGAACAGCAGCAAGCCTTGATGCACACCTTGCAGCGCTCCCTGCCGGAGCTGCGCAGCATCGCCCTGCTCGCCCCCAGCGGCGCCATGATCAGTGACAGCGCCAGCGACAGCCAGGACGCTGCCTGGCTCGAAGAGCTGGTGCAGCGCAGCCATTCCCAGCCTTATTACCTGAGCAACAGCAGCGACGGCACGATCATCTACCTGCTGTTGCACCAACCCAGCGGCGGCTCGCGGGTCTACTGGGCGCTGCGCCTGGCGCCGAACTACCTGGTCAACCTGACCCGCCAGGACGGCCAGGGCCAGCGGCCGATGTGGGCCATCGAAAACCGCCTGAACCACCGCGTGGTCAGCCGTGACAGCGGCATGCCGGCGCAATGGTCCTCTGCGTTGACCCCGGACGAACTGAACAAAAGCGTACTCGTCACCCCCCTGAGCAAAAGCGACTGGCAATTACGCGGGCTGTTCGACCGCACCGCCGTGCTGGAAGAACTGCTGCCGGCCTTTATCGGCAAATGCCTGCTGGGCCTGGCGTTCTCGCTGATCCCGGTGCTCGTACTGGTCAACATGCGCCGCCGCCAGCGCCAGGTGCACGAGGGCCGGCGGCGTTACCAGGATATTTTCGAAGGCACCGGCGTGGCCCTGTGCGTGCTCGACCTGTCGGGGCTCAACGCGTTCTTCGACAAGGCCCGCCTGCAAACCCGCGAGCAGTTGCACGACTGGCTGCAAAGCAACCGCGAGCAGCGCCAGCAACTGCTGCGGGAACTGCGCATCACCGAGGTCAACCAGGTCGCGGTGCGCCTGCTCAACGTCGGCTCGTGCGAAGAGGCCTGGGAACGCCTGATCGATGATTGCCCGCGCAACGCCACGGCCATCGGCTACCAGGTGCTCGAAGCGGTCCTGACCGAACAGAAGCAACTGGAGCTGGAAATCCAGCTCAACGACGTCGCCGGCAACGAACAATACCTGTGGCTGGTGATGCGCCTGCCAGAGCAGCAGGACGACTTCAAGGCGGTGATCCTGAGCATCAGCGACATCACCAGCCGCAAGCTGATCGAGCTGTCGCTGGTGGAACGCGAAAGCTTCTGGTCGGACGTGGTGCGCACCGTGCCCGACCACCTGTATGTGCAGGACGTGATCAGCCAGCGCATGATTTTCAGCAACCACCACCTGGGCCACACCCTCGGCTACAACAAGGCCGAATTGCAGCAAATGGGCGAGTACTTCTGGGAAATCCTGCTGCATCCCGAAGACGCCGAGCATTACCACGACCTGCGCCAGCAGCAGCGCCAGGCCGGCTATTCGACGCAGTTGCAATGCCAGCTGCGCTTCCGTCACCGCAACAACCAGTGGCGCCGCTTCGATATCCGCGAGCAAGCCCTGGCCCGCGACAAGGCGGCGCAAGTCACGCGCATCATCGGCGTGGCCAAGGACATCACCGACCAGATCGAAGCCAGCGAATCCCTGCGCGACAGCGAACAACGCTACCGCATGCTCGCCGAAAGCATCAGCGACGTGATCTGCTCCACCGACAGCCAACTGGCCCTCAACTACATCAGCCCCTCGGTCAACGCCGTGCTGGGTTATGACGTGGATTGGGTGTTCAAGAACGGCTGGCAGTCGATCATCGCCAACCCGCAGCAACTGAGCGGCATCTATAGCCTGGTGGAACAGGTCAGCCGCGCCCTCGGCGACAGCGAGGCGCTGGCCAAGCTGCGCGACGAAGCGCAAACCCAGCTGTTCCTGTTTGACTGCCTGCGCGCCGACGGGCGCAAAGTGCCGATCGAACTGCGCCTGGTGCTGGTGTGGGATGAACACGGTACGTTCGAAGGCATCCTCGGCGTCGGCCGCGATATCAGCCAGCAACGCCGCGCCGAGAAAGACCTGCGCATGGCGGCCACGGTATTCGAACACTCCACTTCGGCGATCCTGATCACCGACCCCGCCGGCTACATCGTGCAGGCCAACGACGCGTTCAGCCGCGTCAGTGGCTACAGCGTGGCGGATGTGCTCGACCAGTTGCCAAACATGCTCACCGTCGACGAGCAACAGGAAGCCCATCTGCGCTACGTGCTAAAACAGTTGCACCAGCACAGCACCTGGGAAGGCGAAGTGTGGCTCAAGCGCCGCAACGGCGAGCATTACCCGGCGTGGGTCGGCATTACCGCGGTGTTCGACGACGAAGGCGACCTGGCCAGCTACGTGTGCTTCTTCAGCGACATCAGCGAGCGCAAGGCCAGCGAGCAGCGCATCCACCGCCTGGCGTACTACGACGCCCTGACCCACCTGCCCAACCGCACGCTGTTCCAGGACCGCCTGCACACCGCGTTGCAGTCGGCCGAGCGGCAGAAGTCGTGGGTGGTGCTGATGTTCCTCGACCTCGACCGCTTCAAACCGATCAACGACTCCCTGGGCCACGCCGCCGGCGACCGCATGCTCAAGGAAATGGCCACGCGCCTGCTCGGTTGCGTCGCCGAGGACGACACCGTGGCGCGCATGGGCGGCGACGAGTTCACCTTGCTGCTGCAACCGCGCATCAGCCGCGAGATGGCGCTGAACCGTGCGATCCACGTGGCCGAGCAGATCCTCGCCAGCCTGGTGAAGCCGTTTGTGCTGGAAGGTCGCGAGTTCTTTGTCACGGCCAGTATCGGTATCGCCCTCAGCCCGCAGGACGGCAATGAGCTGAGCCAGCTGATGAAAAACGCCGACACCGCGATGTACCACGCCAAGGAACGCGGCAAGAACAACTTCCAGTTCTACCAGGCCGACATGAACGCCAGCGCCCTGGAACGCCTGGAGCTGGAAAGCGACCTGCGCCACGCCCTGGACCAGAACGAATTCGTGCTCTATTACCAGCCGCAGTTCAGCGGCGATGGCAAACGTTTGACCGGCGCCGAAGCCCTGCTGCGCTGGCGTCACCCGCGTCGCGGGCTGGTGCCGCCGGGGGACTTTATCCCGGTGCTGGAAGAGTTGGGCCTGGTGGTGGACGTCGGCGACTGGGTCATCAGCGAAGCCTGCCGCCAGCTCAAGACCTGGCACCAGAACAAGGTGCGCGTGCCGAAAGTCTCGGTGAACATCTCGGCGCGGCAGTTCTCCGACGGTCAACTGGGCGAGCGCATCGCCAGCATCCTGGAAGACACCGGCCTGCCGCCGGCGTGCCTGGAGCTGGAGCTGACCGAAAGTATCCTGATGCGCGAAGTCAACGAAGCCATGCATATCCTCGACAGCCTGAAAAACCTGGGCTTGAGCATTGCCGTGGATGACTTCGGCACCGGCTATTCGTCGCTCAACTACCTCAAGCAATTCCCCATCGACGTGTTGAAGATCGACCGCACCTTTGTCGATGGCCTGCCGTCTGGCGAACAGGACGCACAGATCGCCCGCGCCATTATCGCCATGGCCCACAGCCTGAACCTGGCGGTGATCGCCGAAGGCGTGGAGACCCATGAGCAGCTGGACTTCCTGCGTGAGCATGGTTGCGATGAGGTGCAGGGGTATCTGTTCGGGCGGCCGATGCCGGCGAGTCGGTTTGAGGCGCAGTTCAGTAATGATGCGCTGTTCATGTTCGACTGAGACTTTGTGGTGAGGCTGCTGGCCTCATCGCGGGCAAGCCCGCTCCCACATTTGGACTGTGTGAACCCGATCAAGTGTGGGAGCTGGCTTGCCTGCGATGAGGCCGGCACAAGCACCACTTATCCCCAGATGAGCCCCACTTGTCCGCGACATGATGTCCTTTCATATGCCATCTAAAACCCATTGGGTTAGAATGCCCTCCTTTTCTGCCCCCGATCCTTGAGGACCGCCATGTTCAGCCGTGATTTGACTATTGCCAAGTACGACGCCGATCTCTTTGCCGCCATGGAGCAAGAAGCCGTGCGCCAGGAAGAGCACATTGAGCTGATCGCTTCGGAAAACTACACCAGCCCAGCGGTCATGGAGGCTCAGGGTTCGGTTCTGACCAACAAGTACGCCGAAGGCTACCCAGGCAAACGCTACTACGGCGGTTGCGAGTACGTCGACGTGGTTGAGCAGTTGGCCATCGACCGTGCCAAGGAACTGTTCGGCGCCGATTACGCCAACGTCCAGCCACACGCCGGCTCCCAAGCCAACAGCGCCGTGTACCTGGCCCTGCTGCAAGGCGGCGACACCATCCTGGGCATGAGCCTGGCCCACGGCGGTCACCTGACCCACGGTGCCAGCGTTTCCTCCTCCGGCAAGCTGTACAACGCCGTTCAATACGGTATCGATGCCAACGGCCTGATCGACTACGACGAAGTCGAGCGCCTGGCGGTTGAACACAAGCCGAAAATGATCGTGGCCGGTTTCTCTGCCTACTCGCAGATCCTGGATTTCCCACGTTTCCGCGCTATCGCCGACAAGGTTGGCGCTTACCTGTTCGTCGACATGGCCCACGTGGCCGGTCTGGTCGCCGCTGGCGTCTACCCGAACCCGGTGCCTTACGCTGACGTAGTGACCACCACTACCCACAAGACCCTGCGCGGTCCACGTGGCGGCCTGATCCTGGCGCGCGCCAACGCCGACATCGAGAAGAAGCTGAACTCCGCCGTATTCCCGGGCGCCCAGGGTGGCCCGCTGGAGCACGTGATCGCCGCCAAGGCGATCTGCTTCAAGGAAGCGCTGCAGCCTGAGTTCAAGACCTACCAGCAACAAGTAGTGAAGAACGCCCAGACCATGGCCAGCGTGTTCATCGAGCGCGGTTTTGACGTGGTGTCCGGCGGTACTGAAAACCACCTGTTCCTGCTGTCGCTGATCAAGCAGGACATCTCCGGTAAAGATGCTGACGCTGCCCTGGGCAAAGCCTTCATCACCGTGAACAAAAACTCCGTGCCGAACGACCCACGTTCGCCGTTCGTCACCTCCGGCCTGCGCTTCGGCACTCCGGCTGTGACCACTCGTGGCTTCAAGGAAGCAGAGTGCAAGGAACTGGCTGGCTGGATCTGCGACATCCTGGCTGACCTGAACAACGAAGCCGTGATCGATGCGGTCCGTGAGAAGGTCAAGGCCATCTGCAAGAAGCTGCCGGTGTACGGCGCTTGATTGCAGTTGCTTGAATGAAAAGCCCGGCTCTTGAGCCGGGCTTTTTTATACCCAATCGAAAAGTGAAACACGGTCACCTGTGGGAGCTGGCTTGCCTGCGATAGCGGTGTATCAGCCGCTGATGGGCTAACTGACAGTCCGCTATCGCAGGCAAGCCAGCTCCCACAGTGAATCGGATTTCAAGTCAGGATTGGTAGACGCGGGAAAAACCCTCGCGAATCTTGTCTTCCGGCAACTCATCGGCAATAAACACAATCACACTCTCCCGCGCCTCGCCCTCGGCCCATTCGCTATCCCAATCGAACCCGTACAGCTTGAGCACACCCTGGAACACCATCCTGCGGTCTTCCCCGGCAATGTTCAGCACGCCCTTGTAGCGCAGCAGTTGCTTGCCATGATCTTCCAGCAACTCGTTCATGAACTCGCTGAGGCGATCAATATCCAGCGGCTGATCGGTGCGCAGCACCAGGCTGGAGATGCGGTCGATAGACGGCGCCTTGCTGACCGGACGCAGGCTCATGCCGGCGTTGAGGTTGAAGCCACGCACGTCGAGCAATTCGGCAAGGTCGATGTTGCCGTGGTCCACCACACGAATCGGCGCACGCCGGTTGATGCGCGTCAGGCGCTCGCTGAGGGCGTCGAAGGTGGCGTCATCCACCAGGTCGCGCTTGCTCACCAGCAGGCGGTCGGCAAAGCCGATCTGGGCCTGGGCGATGGTCTGGGTCAGGTGATGCTCGGCGTGGGCCGCGTCCACCAGGGTGATGATGCCGTCGAGGATGTAGCGCTCACGCAGTTCCTCGTCGATGAAAAAGGTCTGCGCCACCGGTGCCGGGTCGGCCAGGCCGGTGGTCTCGATCACCAGGCGGTCGAAGGCGATCTCGCCGCTGTCCAGGCGTTCGAGCAGCAGGTACAGGGCTTTGGTCAGGTCGGTGTGGATGGTGCAGCACACGCAGCCGTTGGACAGGGTCATGACTTGTACCGGCTCTGCGCCCAACAGCTGGGTGTCGATACCGGCGTCACTGAATTCGTTTTCGATCACGGCGATTTTCAGGCCGTGCTCGGCCTTGAGCAGGTGGCGCAGCAAGGTGGTCTTGCCGGCGCCGAGGAAGCCGCTGAGGATGGTGACGGGGATGGGAGAGGACAAAAAATGCTCCTTTTGATGAAGGAATAATGAAGGCACACAAAACAAATGTGGGAGCTGGCTTGCCTGCGATGCAGACAACTCGGTTTTTCAGTCAGACCGAGGTGATGCTATCGCAGGCAAGCCAGCTCCCACATAAAGCCCTGCTCACACAGGGGATATTGCGTTAACTCAACAGCACTTGGGCCCACCCTTGCCGCCGTAACGGGCTTCCTGACGTTCCCGGAAGAACGTCTTGTAGTCCATCATCGGCTTGTCCGGGTGCTTGGTTTGCATATGCTCGACGTACGTGTCGTAGTCGGGCATGCCGACCATCAGGCGCGCGGCCTGACCGAGGTATTTACCGAGGCGACTGATGTCATTGAACATGGCTGCAATCCTCTATCACGCGTCCGGCTGGGCCTGGAACGGGGCTTCTTTATCCGTACGTTCTTTATTGCCCCAGGCGGCGACGCCGACCTTGAGCGCATAGAACAGGATGCTGAACACCACGAACAGGAACATCGCCGTCAGCGTTGCGTTGGTGTACGCGTTGTAGATCACGTGCTGCATCTGGTCGATGCTCTTCGCCGGAGCGAGGATCTGGCCGTTGGCCAGGGCATCACTGTACTTCTTCGCCAGCGACAGGAAGCCGATCGCCGGGTTGGCGTCGAACAGCTTGATGAAGCCTGCGGTGGTGGTGCAGATCAGCAGCCAGACGGCTGGCAGCATGGTCACCCAGATGTAGCGTTGGCGTTTCATTTTGATCAGCACAACCGTCGCCAGCATCAGCGCGATGCCTGCCAGCATCTGGTTGGAGATACCGAACAGCGGCCACAAGGTGTTGATGCCGCCCAGTGGGTCGATCACACCTTGGTACAGCAGGTAACCCCACATTGCCACGCAACCGGCGGTCGCGATCAGGTTGGCGGTCCACGATTCGGTGCGTTTCAGCGCCGGCACGAAGGAACCCAGCAGGTCTTGCAGCATGAAGCGACCGGCACGGGTACCGGCGTCAACTGCGGTAAGGATGAACAGCGCTTCGAACAGGATCGCGAAGTGGTACCAGAACGCCATGGTGTTTTCACCCGGCAGCACACTGTGCAGGATCTGCGCGATCCCCACCGCCAACGTCGGCGCACCGCCGGCACGGGCCAGGATGGTGGTTTCGCCGATGTCATGGGCCACCGCTTGCAGCGCTTCTGGCGTGATCGCAAAGCCCCAGCTGCTGACGGTTTGCGCCACGGTGACCACGTCCGCACCGACCACGGCGGCCGGGCTGTTCATGGCGAAGTACACGCCCGGCTCGATCACCGAAGCGGCAACCATCGCCATGATGGCCACGAACGACTCCATCAACATGCCGCCGTAACCGATGTAGCGGGCATGGCTTTCATTGGCCAGCAACTTGGGCGTGGTGCCCGAGGAGATCAGCGCATGGAAACCCGAGACCGCGCCACAGGCGATGGTGATGAACAGGAACGGGAACAGGCCGCCCTTCCACACCGGGCCGGTGCCGTCGATGAACTGGGTCAGCGCCGGCATTTTCAGGTCGGGCATGGTGACCAGGATGCCAATGGCCAGGGCGATGATCGTGCCGATTTTCAGGAAGGTAGACAGGTAGTCACGCGGCGCCAGGATCAGCCACACCGGCAATACCGCGGCGACGAAACCGTAGCCGATCAGCATCCAGGTGATTTGAATGCCGGTGAAGGTGAAGGCCTTGGCCCACACCGGGTCAGCCGCAATCTGCCCGCCCAGCCAGATCGAACCCAGCAGCAACAGCACGCCGATGATCGAAATCTCGCCAATGCGGCCCGGGCGGATGTAGCGCATGTAGATGCCCATGAACATCGCGATCGGGATGGTCGCCATCACCGTGAAGATGCCCCACGGGCTCTCGGCCAGGGCCTTGACCACGATCAGCGCCAGCACCGCGAGGATGATGATCATGATCAGGAAGCAACCGAACAGCGCGATGGTCCCCGGAATGCGGCCCATCTCTTCGCGCACCATATCCCCCAGGGAACGGCCGTTGCGACGGGTGGACAGGAACAGGACCATGAAGTCCTGCACCGCACCGGCCAGCACCACGCCGGCAATCAGCCAGAGCGTGCCGGGCAGGTAGCCCATTTGCGCCGCCAGCACCGGGCCGACCAGGGGGCCTGCACCGGCAATCGCCGCAAAGTGGTGACCGAAAAGGATGTGTTTGTTGGTCGGCACATAGTCCAGACCGTCGTTGTTGATCACTGCGGGGGTCGCCCGCCGTGGATCGAGTTGCATCACGTTATTCGCGATGAACAGGCTGTAGTAGCGGTATGCAACCAGGTAGATGGCCACAGCAGCGACCACAATCCACAAGGCGTTGATCGCCTCGCCGCGGCGCAAGGCCACTACGCCAAGGGCGCACGCTCCTACGATTGCCAGCACCAGCCAGGGTAGGTGGCGTAGCAGGCTATTATTATTTTTCATTTTTATATTCCAGCCAGGGTGGACAGAAAGGACAGCCGTTCCGAGTTTAGCGCTGTTGGCTTTAAAGACCACCCCCCTACGTTGGTCTAGAGCCTTCTGCGGGCAAAAAAAGCAGAAATATCGGGCCAGTGATGGCGCAGGGCTACAATCCCCCTATCTCCAGAGGGTTTCACCATGACCGAGCAAGCGTCTGATCGCCGTCGTTTCCGGCGGATTGCCTTTGATGCCAAGACCGAACTTCGGCAAAACGGCCGGGAATGGCCAGTGCAATTGGTGGATTTGTCGTTAAAGGGGGTTGTTGGTGCAACGACCCGAGGACTGGAAGGGCAATAAGGCATTACCGTTCGATGTCGATATACGCCTGGACCCCAAGACCCCTATCAAGATGCAGGTACGGCTGACCCATGAGGATCATGGGCAATTGGGGTTTGTGTGCCAGCACATTGACCTGGATTCGATCAGTCACTTGCGAAGGTTGATCGAGTTGAACCTTGGCGATGAGGAAGAACTGCACCGGGAGTTGGCGGCACTGCTGGAGACCTGACAAGCAACATAAATCAACTGTGGGAGCTGGCTTGCCTGCGATGGCGGCGCACCAGCTTGCACATGCTTAGCTGACCCACCGCAATCGCAGGCAAGCCAGCTCCCCACAGGGAACAGCATTGCCTGAAGGATTGGGGATCACTCGAATAGCGCATCCAACGCCTGCTCCAACCGCGTCACGCCAATAATCTGAATCCCCGGCGGCGACTCCTTCGGCGCGTTGCCCTTGGGCACGATGGCCCGCTTGAAGCCATGCTTGGCCGCCTCTTTCAACCGCTCCTGGCCACTCGGCACCGGGCGCACCTCGCCCGACAGGCCAACCTCACCAAACACCAGCAGGTCGTGCGGCAACGGCCGGTTGCGCAAGCTGGACATCACCGCGGCCATCAACGCCAGGTCGGACGCGGTCTCCAGCACCTTGACCCCGCCCACCACGTTGAGGAACACGTCCTGGTCATGGGTCGGAATGCCACCATGGCGATGCAACACCGCCAGCAGCATCGCCAGGCGGTTCTGGTCCAGGCCCAGGGTGACGCGGCGCGGATTGGCCAGATGACTGTCATCCACCAGCGCCTGCACTTCCACCAGCATGGGCCGGGTGCCTTCCCACGTTGCCATCACCACGCTGCCGGGGACTTCTTCCTGGGCGCGCGTGAGGAAAATCGCCGATGGGTTGGAGACTTCTTTCAGCCCCCGGTCCGTCATGGCGAACACCCCCAGTTCGTTGACCGCCCCAAAGCGATTCTTCACCGCCCGCAGCAACCGCAGGCGGCCGTCGGACTCGCCCTCGAAATACAACACGGTATCCACCATGTGTTCCAGCACCCGAGGCCCGGCCAGCGCGCCCTCCTTGGTCACATGCCCGACCAGGAAGATCGCCGTGCCACTCTGCTTGGCATAGCGCACCAGCAGCGCCGCACTCTCACGCACCTGGGACACGCCACCCGGCGCCGATTGCAGTTGTTCGGTGAAAATGGTCTGGATCGAGTCGATCACCATGACCTTGGGCTTTTCGATCCGTGCCGTGGCGATGATGCTTTCGATGCAGGTTTCGGTCATCACCCGCAGTTGGTCCTGGGGCAAGCCCAGGCGACGGGCGCGCATGGCCACTTGTTGCTGGGATTCTTCCCCCGTGACGTACAACGCCGGCATGCGGCTGGCGATGCTGCACAGGGTTTGCAGGAGGATGGTGGATTTGCCGATGCCGGGGTCGCCGCCGATCAGCACCACCGAGCCGTCCACCAGGCCGCCGCCGAGGACGCGGTCCAACTCGCCTGAAGCGGTGGAAAAGCGCGGGATCTCTTCGACGCTGACTTCGGCCAGCGTCTTGATCTGCGCCTGCTGCCCGGTCCAGCCCGCACGCCCGGTAGGCGCTGCCGCACCGCCGCTTTCGATCATGGTCTCAGTGAGGGTGTTCCACGCACCACACTCGCCGCATTGGCCGGCCCACTTGGGAAAGGTCGCGCCGCACTCTGTGCAGCCGTACATGCGCTTGGCCTTTGCCATTCGAGAACCTCCAACCGAAAAACCGCGATGATAGCTCAGCGCGCTGCCGGGGTCCGAATTTCACCGCTGGCCAAGCGTGACGCACTGTTGCCGACCGGGTCTTCGGCGTTGAGATCAGCGCCCTTGGCTTTGAGCTCGTCCAGCAGTTCAAGACGGTTGAACAACCCGGCGTACATCGCCGCCGTCTGCCCGGCGCCATTGCGTTGGTCGGGATTGCAGTCGGTGCCCAGCAGGCGCTGGGCGATGTTCAGCTCGCCCTTGAAGATCGCGCCCATCAGCGCCGTGTTGCCACGGTTGTCTTGCACACACGCATCGGCGCCGGCAGTGAGCAAGCGCTCCACGAACGGGCCTTGGCCGTGGTAAGCCGCCAGGATCAGCGCGGTGTAGCCTTTATCGTCCTGGGTATTGAGGCTGTAGCCGGCGTCGATGAAGGTGTTGAGCATGTCGAGATCGCCACGGCGCGCCGCGTCGAAATAGTAGTCCTGCAACTGCGCCTTGAGCGCCGCCGGTTCGGGGGGCCCGGCCTGGGCAACAAAGGCCAGCATGGCCAGCAGCAGTCCGATTGGAAATACGCATGGGTGTTCTCCTGCCAAAAGGCCAGCGCCCGATCAAGGGCGCCGGCCGTGACCGACGGATCAGTCCGTCAGTTTGTCTGCCAACGCCTTCACGCGCGCCAGGTCACCCTTGGCGACCTTGGCCACGCCGGTGCCGTACTCAGGGTCTGCCTTGTAGAGGAACGACAGGATGATGTGCTGTCATCGGTGGTTGCCAGGGAGCCGCCGAAGTTTTCGATCAAGTCCTGACGCTCTTTCTTACTGAAGGAGCGGTACAAATCGCCAGCCTGCTTGAAGTTCTGCTCACGCTGGATCTTCGCTTGCTGGGTGCTGCCCGCCAGTGGCGACTGGCTGTAACGTGCGGCTTGCGGTTCTTCCCGTGGCAGCAGGCGGCTTGGCTGGTAGTTCACGCCGCTGGTGGTCTTGCCGAAGTTCATCGCGCCATCCTGGTTGCCGTTGTTGACGGTCACCCGAGGTGCGTTGATCGGCAGTTGCAGGGCATTGGCGCCCAAGCGGTACATCTGGGTGTCGGCGTAGGAAAACACCCGGCCTTGCAGCAGGCGGTCTTCCGAAGGCTCGATGCCCGGCACCAGGTTGGCCGGGGCCATGGCAACTTGTTCGGTTTCCTGGAAGACGTTCGCCGGGTTGCGGTTCAACACCATCTGCCCGACTTTACGCTCGGCAACATTCGGCCAGATCTTGGTGGCGTCCAGCGGGTCGAAGTCAAACTTGGCCAGGTCCTCAGGCTTGAGCACTTGCACGTACAAGTCCCACTTGGGGAAGTCGCCTTTGTTGATATGGGTGACCAAGTCGTTGGTCATGTGGCTGTAATCACGCCCCTGCACTTCGGTAACTTGCTTGGGATCAAGGTTCTTGATGCCTTGCAGGCTCTTCCAGTGGAACTTGACGTAGTGCACTTCGCCCTTGGCATTGATCAACTTGTAGGCATGTACGCCATTGCCGTCCATTTCCCGATAACTCGCCGGAGTACCGGAGTCGGAGTACAACTCGGTCAATGTACGGGTGGCCTCGGGTACATGGGAGAAGAAGTCGAAACGGCGGGAATCGTCGTCGAGGTTAGTGCGCGGGTCCGGCTTGAAGGCATGGACCATATCCGGGAACTTGATGGCGTCACGGATAAAGAACGTCGGGAAGTTATTGCCCACCAGGTCCCAGTTGCCTTCAGCGGTGTAGAACTTGGTGGCGAAACCACGTGGGTCACGCAGGGTTTCCGGAGAGTGATTGCCGTGGACCACGGCCGAGAAGCGCACGAATACCGGAGTCGCCTCGCCTGCCGCGAACACCTTGGCCTTGGTCAGGTCGCTGAGGTTATCGGTGACGGTGAACGTGCCGTGGGCGCCGGTGCCACGGGCATGCACCACGCGCTCGGGGATGCGTTCACGATCGAAGCGTTGCAACTTTTGAATAAGCTGCACGTCCTGGAGAAGTACCGGGCCATTGGCGCCAGCGGTTTGCGAGTTCTGGTTGTCGCCAACGGCAGCGCCGTTGTCGCGGGTCAGGTTGGCGGCCTGCACCGACAGGGATAGCAGGCTGGCGGCTGCCAGTACCAGCACGGATCGCGCTGAAACAGGCCCGCGGTTGATTGGGTTCTTCATCGAGGTTTCCTCTGGTTTTTTTAGTGCACATTCAGTTGTGCTTGCCAGAGGCTAGTGACCCGGGAGCCGGAAGATAAATAGAAAAACACCACCAGGTCGATTGAGAAAATAATGTGGTAAGCCGTTGAAATGACGAGTAATTCGCGCGCGATTGATGGCACTTTGCAAACTATTTGCGTTTTAATGTGTCGATAAAACCTAACAGTGTTAACAGTTGTATCGCGCAAGCCCTCTACGACTGACTTACACTGACCTCCACCCTTCTCATCTGTAACAAGGAATAACCTATGGGCGTGATCAGTGAGTTCAAGGCCTTCGCGGTCAAAGGTAATGTGGTCGATATGGCCGTCGGTATCATCATCGGCGCAGCCTTCGGCAAAATTGTTTCCTCGTTTGTAGGCGACGTGGTGATGCCCCCCATCGGCCTGTTGATCGGTGGCGTGGACTTTGGTGACCTGGCGATAACGCTCAAGGCCGCGCAAGGCGACGTGCCTGCGGTGGTGCTGGCGTACGGCAAGTTCATCCAAAGCGTGATCGACTTTGTGATCGTCGCGTTTGCGATCTTCATGGGCGTGAAGGCCATCAACCGCCTGAAGCGTGAAGAGGCCGTGGCGCCAAGCCTGCCGCCGACGCCGACCAAGGAAGAAGTGTTGCTGGGTGAGATCCGCGATCTGCTCAAGGCACAGAACGACAAACCGCTTTAACTGAAGCCGGTATGAAAAAGGCGCCTTTCGAGGCGCCTTTTTTTTACCAGTAGTTTTCCACCGCCACCTGGCCAGGACGCCGGCTCAGGCTCAGTTGCATATCGCGTCGCTTGAGCAACTGGCGTGTGTCATCGACCATCTGCGGATTGCCGCAAATCAGCACGCGGGAGTGTTCCGGGGTCAGCTCGACGCCGGCCGCCTGCTCCAGTTCGCCATTCTCGATCAGCGTGGTGATGCGTCCATTCAACGCGCCGGGGTGCTGCTCGCGGGTGACGATGGGAATGTAGATGAGCTTGTGCGCGTACTCGGCCAGGTATTCGCGCTCGCCCAACTCCCTGATCAGCGATTGATAAGCCAGCTCCTTGGCTTCCCGGGCGCTATACACCAGGACAATGCGCTCGAATTTCTCCCAGACCTCGAAGTCCTGCAGGATCGACAGGAACGGCGCCACCCCGGTACCCGTGCCCAGCAGCCAGAGGTCACGCCCGTCGACAAAACGGTTCAGGGTCAGGAAGCCCGTGGCTTGGCGCTCCACCATCAAGGTATCGCCCACCTGCAGGCGACTCAGCTCACTGGTGAACTCGCCACCGGGCACAACGATGGAAAAAAAGTCGAGGTGCTCGTCAAAGGGCGACGACACGATGGAATAAGCGCGCCACACGGTGCTGCCATCCGCCTTGGTCACCCCCAGGCGCACGAACTGGCCAGCGGTGAAACGAAAGCCCGGGTCGCGGGTAGTGCGCAGGGTGAAGAGGCTAGGTGTCAACGATTGCACGTCGAGCAGGGTCTGCCGGGTAAATTTCTCAGCACTGGCCGTCATGGGGAACTCCGTTTTACACAGGCGCCTAGTTTCTCTCAAAGCCGCGTGCGCAAACACCATTGATTTGTACTGGCATTGCTGCGGGGCAGAGCGGCGGCAGCTTGCAATCAGCTGAAACGTGTCAACCCGTCAAGACGGTTTTCTGAAAAGCGGGAGCTTTTACTCAGACTAAATATTTGGCTATTAACACACATCCAATCCAAAGTCAGATTAACCACTTCATATAAACGCCATCATTTTGATGCCGCTCACAACCCCTTAAATCCAATAAAAAAATAACTTCCCTCTACGCTTCCTATACAAAACAACCATCTCTCGTACAAAAAATCAGCGCCGTGTCAGCTAAGCGTACTGACGATTTTTTCACTTTGCCATGTAAGGCATGTCCTACACTAATTTCCGTGAAGCGCTGGAATGAGGACGTACCCGCGCCACGTAGAAACCCATGGAGAGTTACCAATGGTGAACTGGCGAAATACTCAGCCCCCTAAACTGGAAGCTAAAAACGAGATTCAAACTGTCTTTGACATGGTCACCCACCATATCCGTGAGCTCGACTTCCAATATTGTTCCTTTACGATGAGTTCTCAAGTACCCAACAACGAAACCAAACCGATCCAAATCAACAACTATCCGAATGGATGGAACAATCTTTATCAACAAGCGCACTTCTTCGAAGTAGACCCTGTTGTCGCTCACTGCAAACGCTGCGTACTGCCCATCGTCTGGGAGGAAAAAACCTTCGGCACGGCGCCTGGCTTGTGGTCGCTGGCCCAATCATTTGGTGTACACCAGGCCTGGACGCAACCTGTGCACGACTTCCAGGGCGTCTACAGCATGCTGACCCTGGGGCGCGGCTGCGGTGAGGTCAGCCCACAGGAGCTGTATGAAAAGGCCGGCAACGTGTTGTGGTTGTGTCACGCAATGCACGCTGTCGTCGCGCAGCAATACGCACACAAACCCAGCACCAAGGCGCAGCACACGCTGACAGCACGAGAAACGGAAATTCTCAGATGGTCGGGCATGGGCAAGACAGCGGAAGAAATCGCCAGCATTATCTCGATTTCGCCGCGGACAGTCGGCTTTCATATCGGCTGCGCAACCAAGAAACTGGGCGTGACAAACAAGATCGCTGCCGTTCTCTGTGCTTCCAGAGCGGGGCTTCTCTAGCACGTACAGAAACACCCCATGTAATCCCGCCGGAAAAAACGTAACATTTACGGCCAATTCTGAGTGTTGAAGCAGCCCCCGGGTGTCGCCTCGCAGTTCACTCAGACGGTTTGGCCGAAGACTGCCGAACACCCATCGATTACCCAGAGCCTCCCCGCCATGCCCCTGCTCGAAAGCCCCTTCGCCCAGCTCGATCTGATCCGCCAGCCAGAACAACACAACGATCCGCTGCAAGCCTTCGATGCCGCCGACGAGTACCTGCTCAACCATCTGGCGCAGCAGCAGCCGAGTGCCGCGACACGCGTGTTGGTGCTCAACGACAGCTTTGGCGCCCTGGCGGCCAGCCTTGCAGGCCGGGTGCAGGTGACCTCCAGCGGCGACTCCTTTCTCGCGGCCCAGGGGCTGGAGAAAAACCTCACGCGCAACGGCAAGGCATTCGATGCGGTGCCATTCATCCCCGCCAGCCAGGTGCCGAGCGGGCCTTTTGACCGCGTACTGATCCGCGTCCCCAAGACCCTGGCGTTGCTGGAAGAGCAACTGATTCGCCTGCAAGGCCAACTGGCCCCGGGCGCGGAAGTCATCGCCGGGGCGATGATCAAGCACTTGCCACGGGCCGCCGGGGAGTTGCTGGAGCGTTATATCGGGCCGATGCACGCCTCGCTCGCCGTAAAAAAAGCGCGGCTGTTGATCGCCACCGTTGAAGATCGCCCCCTGGCAGTTTCGCCCTACCCGACCCGCTACACGCTGGACGCGCCCGTCATTGAACTGCTCAACCATGCCAACGTGTTTTGCCGCGAAGGCCTGGACATCGGCACCCGCGCCTTCCTGCCGCATCTGCCGAAAAACCTCGGCACTGCCCGCGTAGCGGACCTCGGCTGCGGCAACGGCGTGCTGGCGATTGCCAGTGCATTGCAGAACCCCGACGCGCAGTACACCTTGGTGGACGAGTCCTATATGGCCGTGCAATCGGCGCAGGAAAACTGGCAAGCCGCCCTCGGCCAACGTGACGTGATCGTACGTGCCGCCGATGGCCTGGCCGGCCAGGAACCCGACTCGCTGGACGTAGTACTGTGCAACCCACCGTTCCACCAGCAGCAGGTGGTCGGCGACTTCCTCGCCTGGCGCATGTTCCAGCAGGCACGGGAAACGTTGGTGGTGGGCGGCGCCCTTTATATCGTCGGCAACCGTCACTTGGGTTATCACACCAAGCTGGCCCGCCTGTTTCGCGGCGTAGAACAAGTCGCCACCACGCCAAAATTCGTGATCCTCAAAGCGCGCAAATAAAAAAACCCTGCCGCTCTTGCGAGGGGCAGGGTTGAAAGGCCGGGCCATCAAGCCCGGTTGGGATGTCAGTGTGTGCTCAGACCCGCCGCATTCATGAACATGCGCATCAGGCTGGCCACGACAAACAGGGCCAGCACGCTGCCGGTCCAGATCATCGCCAACCACCCCAGGCGCCGCCACAGTGGCTGTTTCTCGGCCTGTTCAATCTCATGCAACGAAGGTTTGCCGGACATGGAACGACCCTCCTAGTGATAACCGTCTTCGTGGGTGACCTTGCCGCGGAACACGTAGTAGCTCCAGAAGGTGTAGCCCAGGATGAACGGGATGATGAACAACGTGCCCACCAGCATGAAACCCTGGCTTTGCGGCGGCGCGGCGGCATCCCAGATCGACACGGACGGCGGGATGATGTTTGGCCACAGGCTGATCCCCAGGCCGCTGTAGCCAAGGAAGATCAGCACCAGCGTCAGCAGGAACGGCGTGTAGTGCGCATTGCGTGCCACCGCGCGGATCAAGCCGTACAGGGTCACCAGCACCAGGATCGGCACCGGCAGGAACCAGAACAGATTCGGCAGGGTGAACCAGCGTGCGGCGATTTCCGGGTGCGCCAGCGGCGTCCAGATACTGACAATGCCAATCACCGCCAACAGTGCGAAGGCCAACGGCCGCCCCAGGTTGTGCATCTTTTCCTGCAACGAACCTTCGGTCTTCATGATCAGCCAGGTACAGCCCAGCAGCGCGTAGGCCACGATCAGCGCCACACCGCAGAACATCGTGAAGGGCGTGGCCCAGTCCAGCGAGCCGCCGGCGAACTGGCGGTCCACCACCGGGATGCCATCGATGAACGCCCCCAGCGCCACGCCCTGGAAGAACGTCGCCGCCAGCGAGCCGCCGATAAACGCCTTGTCCCACAGGTGACGTTTATCATCCTTGGCCTTGAAGCGGAACTCGAAGGCCACGCCACGGAAGATCAGGCCGATCAGCATCAGGATCAGCGGCAGGTACAGCGCCGACAACACCACCGAATACGCCAGCGGGAACGCGCCGAACAACGCCGCACCACCGAGGACCAGCCAGGTTTCGTTGCCGTCCCACACCGGGGCGACGGTGTTCATCATCACGTCACGGTCGACCTTGCCCGGGATAAACGGAAAGAGGATGCCGATACCCAGGTCGAAGCCGTCCATGACCACGTACATCATGATGCCGAAGATGATGATCACGGCCCAGATCAGCGGAAGATCAATACCCATCTCAATGCCCCTTGTGCTGGATGTGGGTGTGGTCGTCATCGCTGCCATCATCGGCGGCAGACAACGGACGGGCTGGCGTGCGTTTCTGGCCAGGACCACCGTGGGTCGGCTCATCGCCTTCGTGGGTCTGCGGACCTTTGCGCACCAGGCGCATCATGTAGCCCAGACCGGCACCGAACAGCGCGAAGTACACCACCACGAACAACACCAGCGTAATCGTCATCTGCACCAGGCTATGCCCGGAGGACGCATCCGCCGTGCGCATCAGGCCGTAGACCACCCACGGCTGACGGCCGATTTCCGTGGTGAACCAGCCGGCGAGAATCGCGATCAACCCGGACGGGCCCATCCACAACGCCAGGTACAGGAACGGCTTGGACGTGTACATCTTGTCGCCCCGGCGCAGCCACAGGCTGAACAGACCGGTGAAGATCATCAGGAAGCCCAGGCCGACCATGACCCGGAACGACCAGAACACGACGGTCGAATTGGGACGGTCTTCAGGCGGGAACTCCTTGAGGGCCGGCACCTGTTTATCCAGGGAGTGGGTCAGGATCAGGCTGCCCAGGTAGGGGATTTCGACGGCGTACTTGGTCTTTTCCGCCTTCATGTCCGGCCAGCCGAACAGGATCAGCGGAGTCGGCTCGTTGCCTTTGTTTTCCCAGTGGCCCTCAATCGCGGCGATTTTCGCCGGTTGGTGCTTCAGGGTATTGAGGCCGTGGAAGTCACCGATCACCGCCTGGATAGGCGCGACGATCAGGGCCATCCACATCGCCATCGAGAGCATCTTGCGGATTGCCGGGTTGTCCTTGCCGCGCAGCAGGTGCCAGGCGGCCGAGGAGCCGACGAAAAACGCGGTGGCCACAAACGCGGCCGTGGCCATGTGCGCCAGGCGGTACGGGAAGAACGGGTTGAAGATCACCGCCAGCCAATCGGTGGGAATGACCCGGCCGTCGATGATTTCGAAGCCCTGGGGCGTCTGCATCCAGCTGTTGGACGCAAGGATCCAGAAGGTGGAGATCAACGTACCGACGGCCACCATCACCGTGGCGAAAAAGTGCAGCTTGCGCCCCACCTTGTTCCAGCCGAACAGCATTACCCCAAGGAAACCGGCCTCAAGGAAGAAGGCCGTGAGCACTTCGTACGTCAGAAGCGGCCCGGTAACGGCGCCAGCGAAGTCCGAGAAGCGGCTCCAATTGGTGCCGAACTGGTAGGCCATGACCAAGCCAGACACCACGCCCATGCCGAAGTTGACGGCAAAGATTTTCGACCAGAAATGGTAGAGGTCGCGGTAGGTGTCGTTGTGGGTCTTGAGCCACAGGCCTTCCAGCACCGCAAGGTAACTGGCCAGGCCGATGGTGATCGCCGGGAACAGGATGTGGAATGAGATGGTGAACGCGAATTGAATTCGGGCGAGATCTAGCGCCTCCAAACCGAACATAAGTCTTCCTCTGTCAGGTAATACCGGCTGCTGGCGGGAGCCTGCACCCACTGCCCCCACGGATATGGAGTCTGGCGAATTTCAATTCGTTCTTTTTTTAACCAACCACGTAGGGAATCTGGCCCTAAGGCCGCCAGAGCAATCCCTGGGCAGGTTTTGATCTGGATCAAGCATTGCTGAAAGAGTAGTCCCATTTTCAATGTAGGACGGCGTGGTCTTTTGCCGCGTGACAGACTGCCTCAGCTCAGTTTCAGCAACTATCTGTTACAACTTAATGCTAATCTCGGCCTCTCCTCCGGCCCTGACCTGAATTCCCGATGCCCAGTGAACCCGTGTTGCTGTTGCGCCACCACCGCCCTTTCATCGCGTTCTGGTTGGCGCGCATCTTCACCGCCAGCGGTTTCCAGATGCTCACCGTGGCCATCGGCTGGAACCTCTACCAACTAACCGGCAACGTGCTCGACCTGGGATTGGTCGGTTTGGTGGAGTTCGTCCCGCGCGTGCTGTTCATGCTGCACACCGGGCATGTGGCCGACCGCTATGAACGGCGCAAGGTCGCGGCCATCTGCCAGACCGTGCAGGCGCTGATTGCGCTGTCGCTGGCCATCGGTGGCCTGACCGGCAATGTCACCCGCGAGATGATCTTTATCCTCGCCTTCCTGCTCGGCGCCGCCCGCTCGTTTGAAATGCCCACTACCCAGGCGCTGCTGCCAAGCATCGTGCCCAGCGCCTTGTTCCCGCGCGCGGTGGCGTCGTCGCAGTCGGCCCAGCAACTGGCAACCATCGTCGCGCCAGCCCTGGGCGGTTTGCTCTACGCATTTGGCAGTGTGTGGGTGTACGGCCCCACCGTGGTGCTGTACCTGATTGCCTGCGGGTTGACCCTCAACCTGCCCGCCCGCCAGACCCCGCTCAACAAAGGCAAGGCCACCCTGGATTCGCTGCTGGCCGGCATCCGCTTTATCCGCAGCCGCCCGGACATCCTGGGCGCCATCTCCCTGGACCTGTTCGCCGTGCTGCTGGGCGGCGCCACCGCGTTGCTGCCGGTGTTCGCCAAGGACATCCTGCTGACCGGCGCCTGGGGCCTGGGCCTGTTGCGTTCGGCGCCCGCGGTGGGCGCGTTGTTGATGTCGTTGTGGCTGGCGCGCTTCTCGGTGGACCGCCATGTCGGCCGCGTGATGTTCACCGCCGTCGGCGTGTTCGGCGTGGCAACCATCGCATTCGGCCTGTCCACCTCGTTCTGGTTTTCGTTGGCGGTGCTGGTGGTGCTCGGCGCGGCGGACATGATCAGCATGGTCATCCGTGCGTCGTTCGTGCAGTTGGAGACGCCGGATGAAATGCGCGGACGGGTCAGCGCGGTCAACGGCCTGTTTATTGGCGCGTCCAACCAGTTGGGTGAGTTCGAATCGGGGATTACCGCCCACTGGTTCGGCACCGTGCCAGCAGTGGTCATGGGCGGCGTCGGTACGCTGATCGTGACCGGGACGTGGATCAAACTGTTCCCGACCCTGGCCAATCGCGACCGCATGCATGTGCCGGTCGAGGAAGCGGCGAAGGTCTGATCAGCGGATATTGAGCAGGGTTTTCAGGGTGTTCTGCGGGCCGTTGATCGACGAGTTGCTGTATTCGAACCAGCCCTGGGCTTCGACATTCAGGTCGAACACATAGATGTAGCCCATCAACGTGCCCGCGCCGTTGCACACCTCGCTAACGCTGCCAACCTGGCACACCGGCGTGCGCTGGCCGTTGAGCACGGCACCGTCGAATCGGCCTACGGGGTTGTTGCCCAGACCGACTTCCATCACCGAGACCTTGGTGGGCCCACGGTGGGTGCACATCTGCGTGCCTTGTGCACGTTCCGGGATGGTTTCGGTGCAGCGCGCCGACTCGACCTTGAACACCCGCACCTCGCTCAACGGCGGTGCGGTCGCGCCCCACACCGGTGCTGCGCCGAGCCACAGGCCGAGACAAGGGATCAGAGCTAGACTCCACGCGTTGGCTTTTTTCATGCTGTCGATGACCCTGATTTAAACGTCGGCGCAGTATGCCTCAAGGCCATGATCCTGAGGGATTGTTCACAAGGGCGAGGCCAACCACCACAGGGCCTCGGCTGCTGGTATGATGCGCCGCTTTTTCCGATCCTCTCTGAAACCACAGGCGCTTGGCGCAGTTTGTGCTTTGACTTAGAGGTCAACAAATCACGACGCAAAATAGCGTCACAGGGAGCCGGCATGCTGGAAAAGCTGTTTCAACTCAAAGCCCACAACACCAATGTGCGCACCGAGATTCTCGCGGGTATCACCACGTTCCTGGCGATGGCCTACATCCTGTTCGTCAACCCGAGCATCCTCAGCCAGACCGGCATGGACAAGGGCGCGGTGTTTGTCGCGACCTGCCTGGCAGCGGCCATCGGTTCGACCGTGATGGGCCTGATCGCCAACTACCCGATTGCGCTCGCGCCGGGCATGGGCCTCAACGCCTTCTTTACCTACACCGTGGTCCTGCACATGGGTCATACCTGGCAGGTGGCACTGGGCGCGGTATTTATTTCGGCGGTGTTGTTCTTCCTGCTGTCGATCTTCCGCATCCGTGAGTGGATCATCAACGCCATCCCCCTGCCCCTGCGCTCGGCGATTGCCGCGGGTATCGGCCTGTTCCTGGCGTTGATCGCCCTGCACAACGCCGACATCGTCGTCAGCAACCCGGCCACCATGGTTGGCCTCGGTGACCTGACCAAAGCCGCGCCTATCCTGGCCACCCTCGGCTTCGTACTGATCGTCGCGCTGGAAGCCCTGGCCGTACGCGGCGCAGTGCTGATCGGGATCCTCGCGGTGACCATTGCATCCATCGCCTTGGGCGTGACCCCGTTCGGCGGCGTCGTGTCGATGCCACCGTCCCTGGGCCCGACCTTCCTGCAACTGGACATCAAGGGCGCGCTGGACATCGGCCTGGTCAGCGTGATCTTCGCCTTCCTGTTCGTGGACCTGTTCGACAACTCCGGCACCCTGATCGGCGTCGCCAAGCGCGCCGGCCTGATGGGCAAGGACGGCCACATGCCAAAGATGGGCCGTGCGCTGATCGCCGACAGCACCGCCGCCATGGCCGGTTCGTTGCTGGGTACGTCGACCACCACCAGCTACATCGAATCCGCCGCGGGCGTGAGCGCCGGCGGCCGCACCGGCTTGACCGCCATCGTGGTAGCGATCCTGTTCCTGCTGGCGTTGTTCTTCTCGCCACTGGCGGGCAGCGTCCCGGCATTCGCCACCGCGCCAGCGCTGCTGTTCGTCGCCGTACTGATGACCCAGGGCCTGGCCGAAATCGACTGGGATGACATCACTGTTGCAGCGCCGGTGGTGATCACCGCCCTGGCGATGCCCTTCACTTACTCCATCGCCAACGGCATCGCCTTCGGTTTCATCGCCTGGACCGCTATCAAGCTGCTTTCGGGCCGCTACCGTGAGCTGAACCCGGCGCTGGTGATTCTGTCGATTCTGTTTGTGATCAAGCTGGGCTGGTTCAACGCATGACTTTTGACGCCGCAAGCTACACCGCTCAACTGCAAGACAAGGTCACGCGCCTGCGTGACCTGTTGGCCCCGTTCGATGCGCCTGAGCCACAGGTATTCGACTCGCCGCTGCAGAACTTCCGCCTGCGGGCGGAGTTCCGCCTGTGGCGCGAAGGGGGTGATCGCCACTACGCGATGTTCGCCCAGGACGACAAACGCACGCCGATCCTGATCGAAGAGTTCCCCATCGCCAGCCTGCGTATCAACCAGTTGATGCCGCAACTCAAGGCCGCCTGGCAAGCCAGCGCCGCCCTGAGCCACAAGCTGTTCCAGGTGGAGTTCCTCACCACCCTGGCCGGCGACGCGATGATCACCCTGTGCTATCACCGCCCGCTGGACGAGCATTGGCACACCGCCGCGAACCAGCTGGCGGCGGACTTGAACGTGAGCATCATCGGCCGCTCCAAGGGCAAACGCGCTGTGATCGGCCAGGACTACGTGGTGGAGAAACTCGACGTCGGCGGTCGTACCTTCAGCTATCGCCAACCCGAAGGCGCGTTCACCCAGCCCAACGGCACCGTGAACCAGAAGATGCTCAACTGGGCTTACGAAGCGCTGGGCGACCGGCCGGATGACCTGCTGGAGCTGTACTGCGGCAACGGCAACTTCACCCTGCCGCTGGCAACCCGCGTGCGCAAAGTGCTGGCCACCGAGATCAGCAAGACCTCGGTCAATGCCGCCCTGAGCAACCTCGATGAAAACGCGGTGGATAACGTCACCCTGGTGCGCCTTTCCGCCGAAGAACTCACCGAAGCCCTGAATGAAGTGCGCCCGTTCCGTCGCTTGCACGGCATCGACCTCAAGCGCTACGAATTCGGCAGCGTATTCGTCGACCCGCCGCGCGCCGGCATGGACCCGGACACCTGCGAGCTGACCCGGCGTTTCGACAACATCCTGTACATTTCCTGCAACCCAGAGACATTGGCGGCGAACATCGCGCAACTGCATGACACCCACCGTATTACCCAGTGTGCGATGTTTGACCAGTTCCCGTGGACGCACCATATGGAATCAGGTGTGCTGCTGACGCGTCGCTAAATCTCACAGCCACCCACGATCCCCCTGTGGGAACTGGCTTGTGTGGGAGCTGGCTTGCCTGCGATAGCGGTGTATCAGGCACTGCTGGGCTAACTGACAGCCCGCTATCGCAGGCAAGCCAGCTCCCACATTGGATCTTCAAACATCAGTCGAATCCTCGGGTTTCACCGTATCCTTGCGCGGCCGCCCGCCCTTCTTGCCATTGGCACGGGCAGCGGCAGCCTTGGCGGCGCTGCGCTTGCGGCCGTTGCGCGCGGCCACCAGGCTCACGGCCAGGTCCATCAGGGGCTGGCTCGTAGCGATCAGGCCGGTGATGGACACGTCCAGGTCCTGGGGTTCACAGCACAGCGCTTTACCGCCGAAACCGACCTCCAATTGCTGGAAGTCCTCCAAGGAAAACCCCTCGAACTCGGGAAGGCCCGCCACGGGCAGCGAGACCCGGCTACCGTCGCTGAAGCCGATGGAAATGCTCTTGTCCTCATAGCTCACCGAGCTGGCGCGGGCGTACAAATGCCGTGTCTTGCGTCCCCTTGCTATCGCTTTATCGATATCGGCCTCGGTGAGCGGCACGTAGGGCGAAACTTTGGCTTTTATAATTTTCATAAATCAATCCTCACGGAATCTGGTGCCCTCACCAGATTCAAAATTGTCCGTGGCCCCACAACATCGTGCCACGCGCTTGCGATGACATAGACACCTGGCCGGATGACCAACCCCGGCACCAGCTCAGCAGCATCCCAATCCCAGGAATGGTTCTCCAGGCAAACCGTCTGAATTTTCTCCCACCAAATCCTTCGCGCTCGCGCCAGATAGTGCCGCTGCATCAACGCCTGACGAATGCCCAGCAGAACTGCACCGGGCGGCCGCCGCCGTTCAGGATCTACATCCCATAGCTCCACTTCGCCATCCAAAAAAGCTGAAACGAAAGCGCGCATCCCAACCCGCGCCCCTGACATGAACATGCGGCGGGCAATGTTCATCCCTGAGCAACACTGAAATCACAAATCCCTTGTAAGTGCCTATTCGCATCGTAACCCATCCGTTAGGTTATTTTCCGCCCGGTAACAATTTCGCCTTTGTCACCCGACAACCGGCTCCAAAATCCTGGTGCTTTTCACAGACTAGTAACCGGGAACCAAGCGTCGAACGCCGTGTTGTTACCGCGCATAACGGTTCGGTAATCGAACATATCCTCCGCCGTCGATTGACCAAATTAACCATTCAGTACATTTTACTTCCACAACTAACAATAACTGTGGAGACCCTCCCATGCCGCCTATCGTGCTGGTGCTCAACGGCCCCAACCTCAACCTGCTCGGCACCCGTGAGCCTGCAACCTATGGCCATGAAACCCTGGCCGACATCGCCGCGCTGTGCGGGCGCAGCGCCGAGAAGCTCGGGCTGAAAATCGAATTTCGCCAGACCAACCACGAAGGCGAACTGCTCGACTGGATCCACGGTGCCCGCACCCGATGCGCCGGCATCGTGATCAACCCCGCCGCGTGGACGCACACCTCTGTCGCCATCCGCGACGCGCTGGTGGCCAGTGAAGTGCCGGTGATCGAAGTGCATTTATCCAACGTGCATGCCCGTGAAGCATTCCGTCATCACTCCTTTGTGTCGCCCATCGCCAAGGCCGTGCTGGCCGGGTTTGGCAGCCATGGCTACCACTTGGCCCTTGAACACTTCAGCCAGGTGTTGAACCCATGAAGCCGCGCATTCTCGCCGGCCTGATCGGCGCCGGCATCCAGGCTTCGCGCACCCCCGCCCTGCATGAACAGGAAGGTGACGCCCAAGGTTTGCGCTACCTGTATCGCCTGATCGACCTGGACCCGCTGCACCTGAACGTGGATGCCCTGCCCGACCTGCTGGACGCCGCCGAGTTGATGCAGTTCACCGGCCTGAACATTACCTACCCATGCAAGCAGGCAATCCTGCCGTTGCTCGATGAATTGTCCGACGAGGCCCGCGGCATCGGCGCGGTGAATACGGTGGTGTTCAAGGACGGCAAGCGCATCGGCCACAACACCGACTGCCTGGGATTCGCGGAGGGTTTTCGGCGTAACCTGAGTGATGTCGTGCGGCGGCGTGTGGTGCAAATGGGCGCTGGCGGCGCCGGTGCGGCGGTGGCCCACGCGCTACTGGCCGAAGGTGTCGAGCACTTGAGCATTTTCGACCTGGACAACAGCCGCACCCAGGACCTGGTAGACAACCTCAGCCAGCGTTTCGGCCCGGGCCGCGCCCAGGTCGGCGGCCACTTGGAAAATGCCATGGCCGAGGCCGATGGTGTGGTCAACACCACGCCGATGGGCATGGCCAAGCTGCCGGGCACACCGGTTCCAGCTGCCTTGCTGAGGGCAGAACTGTGGGTGGCCGAAATTGTGTATTTCCCGCTGGAAACAGCACTGCTGCGGGATGCCCGGGCCCTGGGTTGCCGTACGCTGGATGGCGGCAATATGGCGGTGTTTCAGGCGGTGAAGGCGTTTGAGCTGTTCAGTGGCGAAGCGCCAGATGCGCAACGGATGCTGGCGCACTTTCAGAGCATGAATAACTAAGGATGCAAACCCAATCCAACCTGTGGGAGCTGGCTTGCCTGCGATAGCGGTGAGTCAGCCAAAAATGTATATCTGACAGACCGCTATCGCGGGCAAGCCCGCTCCCACAGGGGTTGTGTTCCAATCTGAAGTTTCAGGCCTGCAGGTACCGCATCACCGACTCACAAATCATGTCCCGATGCCGTTGCTTGATGGCATCATCCGACAGCTCGATCTGGAAAATCTCACTGAAGGTATGGCGGTTGGACACCCGGTAAAAGCTGAACGAGTTGATCAGCAGGTGCACATCCAACGGCTCCAGCCCCGCACGAAATACGCCCATCTCAGCCCCACGCCGTAACGTCGTGCCGAGCGCTTCAAGGATGTTGCTGTTCATCGCCTTGATCGACTCCGAACGCTTCACGTACTCGGCGTTGTGGATATTTTCGATGCTGACGATGCGCACAAAATCCACGTTCTGGTCGTGGTGATCAAAGGTGAATTCCACCAGCCGACGGATCGCTTCGCGCGGCTCCAGGGCGGTGAGATTCATCCGGGTTTCCGTGTTGCGGATGTCGCCGTAGAGCTTCTCCAGCACCTCGACGTACAGCTGCTCCTTGCTGCCGAAG
The DNA here is from genome assembly GCF_030687495.1 of Pseudomonas sp. FP453. Classification (NCBI taxonomy): domain Bacteria; kingdom Pseudomonadati; phylum Pseudomonadota; class Gammaproteobacteria; order Pseudomonadales; family Pseudomonadaceae; genus Pseudomonas; species Pseudomonas sp. FP453. The sequence continues at coordinate 5,412,258 of NZ_CP117435.1, forward strand.
TAGTAATAGATCATGCGTTTGGAGGTGTGGATGCGCTCGGCGATGGCGTCCACGCGCGCGCCGGACAGGCCTTGCTGGACAAACTCGACGATCGCTTCCTGCAGGATATTTTCGCGGGTCTTTTCCGGGTTGTTCTTACGACTCTTGCGCGGCGTTTCGGACGCAGCGGAGAGGTCGGGAGTCAGGGTCATGGTGCGCTCACGGCCGTTTTTATTGTGCAGGCGCCGATTATGGGCTGCGGCGCTCCCCGAAGGAAGCACCGCGCCATTGCTCACAACCGCGCTTGGCGCACCGCACCGCTGCGGGATTTGGCCATGGCCGCCAAGCGCACCGCTACGTTGGCCGCGCCGTAACCGGCATAACCGTTCTTGCGCTGGATGATCTCGAAGAAGAACCGCCCTTCGAACGGCTCGGTGTACACGTGAAACAGCTCACCGCCGTTGGCATCACGGTCGTACAGCACGTTGTAGTACGCCAGCTCGCTGAGGAACTCCTCGTCAAAATCAAAGCGCGCCGCGAGGTCATCGTAGTAGTTGAGCGGGATGTCCAGCAGCGGCACGCCCGCGTCTTTGGCCCGGCGCACCTCGGCGAAAATATCCGCGCAGTCGAAGGCAATGTGGTGCACACCCGAACCGCGATAGCTCGATAGCGCGTGGGAAATCGCCGTGTTGCGGTTCTCGGAAATATTCAGCGGCAGACGGATCGAACTGCAACGGCTGCGCAGCGCGCGGCTTTTCACCAAACCGTACGGGTCGGGCAACACCACTTCGTCGTCGGCCTCGAAATCCAGCAGGCTCTTGTAGAACAGCACCCAACTGTCGAGGCTGTCGGCCGGCAGGGCCATGGCCATATGGTCGATGCGCAGCAAGCCGCCACCGGCCGCCGGCGCGGTTTGCAGGTTGAAGTCGGTGTCGTACAACGTGCCTTCGCTCGGGTCCACCAGGTAAATCAGGCTGCCATCCGGCGCACGCACGGCGGCCAGTTCCAGCTCATTGGGGCCGACCAACCCGCGATAGGGCTGGCCCTTGTAAGCCACCGCCCGCTCCAGGGCCTTGGCGCTGTCCTTGACCCGCAGCGCCGTGGCACACAACGACGGGCCGTGCGCCTCGAAAAAGTTGTGGGCGAAGGAATAGGGTTCGCAATTGAGGATCAGGTTGATATCGCCCTGGCGCAACAGGCTCACGCTCTTTGAGCGATGCTGACCAGCCTTGACGAAACCGAGGCGTTCCAGCCAGTGGGTCAGCTTGGCGCCGAGGCTTTCGTCTACGGCGAATTCAAGGAACTCGATGCCGTCGTACTCACTGGCGGCCGGCGTGTCGAACAGAATTTCCACGGGTTGCGCCGGGGCTTGCTGTTGCAGGCGCTCGCGGGTCTTCTCTTCCAGGTACAGCAAGGAGCGCAGGCCGTCCGCCGCATTCGCCCGCGTTGGCGCGGCGCGGAAACCGTCGTTGAAAATCTCCAGGGACAAGGGCCCGGTGTAGCCACTCTGGATGATCGGTGCAAGAAAGCCCGCCAGGTCGAATTCGCCCTGCCCCGGGAAGCAGCGGAAATGCCGGCTCCACTCCAGCACATCCATGGCCAGGATCGGCGCGTCGGCCATCTGCACAAAGAAAATCTTGTCACCGGGGATCTGCGCGATGCCACTCGGGTCGCCCTTGAGCGACAAGGTGTGGAAGCTGTCGAGCAGCACGCCGAGGGCGGGGTGATCGACCTGGCGCACCAGGTTCCACACCTGCTGCCAGGTGCTCACATGCTTGCCCCAGGCCAGCGCCTCGTAACCGATGCGCAAGCCCCGGCGGCCGGCATGTTCGGCCAACAGGCTGAGATCGTCGAGCAAAATGCGCTCATCGCCCACGCAATCGGCGGACGCGTTGCTGCACACCAGCACCAGGTCGGTGCCCAGCTCCTGCATCAGGTCGAACTTGCGTTCGGCGCGCTCCAGGTTGCGTGCGAGGCGGTCGCGGCGGCAGCCTTCAAAGTCGCGAAACGGCTGGAACAACGTGATGGCAATCCCCAGGTCGGCACACATTTGCCTAACTTCGCGGGGGCTGCCGTCGTAATACAACAGGTCGTTCTCGAAGATCTCCACGCCATCAAATCCGGCGGCGGCAATGGCTTCGAGTTTTTCCGGCAGGGTGCCGCTCAAGGAAACGGTGGCAATGGAACGTTGCATGGGGCGACTCCCGGCAATTATTGTTTGCGCCAAATTATTCGCCCCCAGTCTACCCACAGCAATTAAAATGTACGAACCGGTTAGTTTTTGGTGCGATTATCGAACACTAAGCCGCTTTGGCGAATTGACGATTTTTTAGCCGCTGCGCACCATCGACTCCGCAACCTGACCCAGAACACACCATAAAAATTTCAAAAAACGGGTACGACCTCATGCCTCTGCAAAATTCCGCCCTGGCCGCGCGCCCCGGCACCCCGCACGCCGGCATCGGCGACAAGATCCGCGGCGCCATGGCCGTGGGCAAGACTCGCTGGGGCATGTTGGCCCTGGTGTTCTTCGCCACCACCCTCAACTACATCGACCGTGCCGCCCTGGGCGTGATGCAACCGATCCTCGCCAAGGAAATGAGCTGGACGGCGATGGACTACGCCAATATCAACTTCTGGTTCCAGGTCGGCTACGCCATCGGCTTTGTGCTGCAAGGCCGCTTGATCGACCGGGTCGGCGTCAAACGCGTGTTCTTCTGCGCCGTGCTGTTGTGGAGCCTGGCCACCGGCGCCCACGGCCTGGCGACGTCGGCAGTGGGCTTTATGGTCTGCCGCTTTATCCTCGGGCTGACCGAGGCCGCCAACTACCCGGCCTGCGTCAAGACCACGCGCCTGTGGTTCCCCGCCGGCGAGCGTGCGGTGGCCACTGGTATCTTCAACGCCGGCACCAACGTCGGCGCGATGATGACGCCGATGCTGCTGCCGCTGATCCTGCACGTGTGGGGCTGGCAAGCCGCGTTCCTGTGCATGGCTTCGCTGGGCGCGATCTGGCTGGTGTTCTGGGGTTTGAAGTACTACAACCCGGAAGACCATCCGAGCGTTAAGCAATCGGAACTGGACTACGTGCAACGGGAAGTCGAACCGGAACAACCGGGCGTGCCGTTCAGCCGTATCCTGCGCATGCGCGGCACTTGGGCCTTCGCCATTGCCTACGCGCTGACCGCGCCGGTGTTCTGGTTCTACCTGTATTGGTTGCCGCCGTTCCTGAACCAGCAATACAACCTGGGCATCAACGTGACCCAGATGGGCATCCCGCTGATCATCATCTATCTGACAGCCGACTTCGGCAGTGTGGGTGGGGGGATTCTGTCGTCGTTCCTGATCGGCCGTGGCATGAACTCGATCAAGGCGCGCTTGCTGTCGATGCTGCTGTTCGCCTGCTGCATCGTCGGCGTGATCATGGCCGCTGGTTCCAGCCAACTGTGGGTCGCGGTGTTTGCCATCTCCCTGGCCATCGGTGCGCACCAGGCCTGGACCGCCAACATCTGGAGCCTGGTGATGGACTACACGCCCAAGCACATGATGAGCACGGTGTTCGGCTTCGGCGGCATGTGCGCGGCCATCGGCGGCATGTTCATGACCCAGATCGTCGGCCACATCCTCACCGTGACCAACAACAACTACACCGTGTTGTTCACCCTGATCCCGGCGATGTACTTCATTGCGCTGACCTGGATGTACTTCATGGCCCCGCGCAAGATTCCTACCGTAGACGTTTAATCTACCTACGCCGCTGCTGCCAGGCAGCGGCCAGCCCGCTCATGCAGATCACCCCGATGCCGACCACCGTGGTCACATCGGGGGTATGGTTGAACACCAGCCAGCCCAACAACCCCGCAAACACGATCTGGCAATAGCCGAACGGCGCCAGCAAGGCCGGCGCCGCGAAGCGGAACGCCTGGGTCAACAGCAAATGCGCGGTCATCCCGCAGGTGCCCAGCGCCAGCATCAACACACCGTGCCACAGCGTCGGGATCTGCCAGAAGAACGGCACCAGCGCACTCATCACCAAGGTATTGCACAGGCCGGCGAAGAAGTTGCTGGTGGTTGGTGTGTCGTATTGGCTGAGGATGCGCGTGAGCAACTGGTAGAAGCAGAAGAACAGCGCCGAACACAGCGGCAGCAGCACCGCCGGGGTGAACAGCTCGCCGCCGGGGTGGATGATGATCAACACGCCGACAAACCCGCAGATCACCGCCAGCCACTGGCCGCGCGTGACGTGCTCGCCGAGCAGCGGCACCGAGAGGGCTGTCACCAGGATCGGCGCGAGGAAGTTCACCGCCGTGGCTTCTGCCAGGGGGATGTAATGCAACGCCGCCGTAAAGAACAGGCTGGTGCCCAACAGGCACAACGCCCGCACCACCTGCATGCCCGGCCGTTTGCTGCGCAGCACGCGAAGGCCCGATTGCGGCAGGAAAATCCCGGCCATCAGCAAGGTGTGCACCAGGTAGCGCGCCCACACCACCATCACGATCGGGTAGAACCCGGCGAGGTATTTGGACAAGGCGTCGTGGCTGGAGAACAGGAAAGTGGCCACCACAATCAGCAAAATGCCTTTGAAGGGGTGGTTGACGCCGGAGAGAGGAGTGCTGACGGTCATTGAGTTCTCTTGCATGACGGGCTGAACGCGGGCTGCTCAACCCGGTAATCTAGCAGCCGGGCCTGCGTCTGCCCCAAGAGCATAACCAAACACTGTGCGAACAGCGCACTAAATCACCGGATTCGAGTCCAACGTCCCACGTTCGCCCGTACGTTGCGCACTTTTTAACCAAGGCCTGCCGCTATGAAAAAAACCCTGTTCGTTCTGTCTGCCGTCGCCCTGCTTGCCGCTTGCAACCAGGAAGCCAAGGAAGCACCAAAACCCGCGCCCGCCTCCGTGCAAGCGACGCTGGTGCCAGCAACCCCGCCCACCGACCAATGGGTCGGCAAGTGGGTGGGCGTCGAGGGCCTGCACCTGACCATCGCCAAGGACGACAGCATCGGCCGGGGTCACTACCTCCTCACCATGCAATACGGCCTCGACGCCGACGACTCGGGCACCTTCAAAGGTGAAGCCGCCGAAGACGGCATCGCCTTCACCCGCCCGGACGGCCCGCAACTGCTGCGCGCCGGTGACGGCGAAGCCACCGGCCTGAAGTGGCTGGCGGATAAAAAGGACTGCCTGATCGTGGCAACCGGCGAAGGCTACTGCCGCTAATAACGTCCATACTCATCCCACTTACTTGTAGGACCGTTCACCGAGAGGATTGCCCCCATGCTATGGAAAAAAGGCCGACGCAGCGACAACGTGGTGGATGCCCGCGATGACAGTGGCGGCGGCGGTGGCGGCATGCGCTTTGGCGGTGGCAAGGGCCTGAGCCTGACCGCCATCGTGCTGATCGTCGGCATTGGCTGGCTGACCGGCCAGGACCCGTTGCAGATCCTCGGCCAGCTCACCGGCCAGATGGAGCAGGCGCCGTCGGTCAGCACCCAGACGCGCCAGGCGCCGCCGGCCAACGATGAGCAGGCGGATTTTGTCCGCGCGGTGCTCGGCGATACCGAAGACACCTGGGCCCAGGTGTTCCAGGAAAACGGCCTGGCCTACAAGAACCCGAAACTGATCCTGTTCCGCGGCCGGGTGAATTCCGCTTGCGGTGGGGCCACATCGGCCAGCGGCCCGTTCTATTGCCCGGCAGACCAGCAGGTGTACCTGGACCTGGATTTCTTCCGCGAAATGTCCCAACGCTTCCAGGCTGCGGGCGACTTCGCCCAGGCCTACGTGATCGCCCACGAAGTCGGGCACCATGTGCAGACGTTGCTGGGTATCTCGTCGAAAATCCAGGCCGCACGCCAGCAGGGCCGGCAGATGCAGGGCGACGGCGGCCTGCTGGTACGCCAGGAACTGCAAGCCGACTGCTTCGCCGGGGTGTGGGCCAACCGCGCGCAAAAACGCCTGAACTGGCTGGAACCCGGCGACATCGAAGAAGCCCTGAACGCGGCCAACGCCATCGGCGATGACCGTTTGCAGCAACAGGGTCAGGGCCGCGTGGTGCCGGACTCGTTTACCCACGGCACCTCGGCGCAGCGCGTACGCTGGTTCAAGACCGGCTTCGCCCAGGGCCAGATCACTCAATGCGATACCTTTTCCGCCAAGAGTCTTTAAATGAATAAACGATTGGGATTGCTGCTGGGCCTGTTAGTCAGTTGTTCAACCTGGGCGGCCGGACACGGCGCCAAGGAAGCCAGTCTTGATCGATTCCCCCTGGAGGCCGGCGACCTCAGCGTCGGCCTGAGCCAGGATTGGCGCCAGCCGCTACCCGACGTGACCCGTGCGCTGATCATCGTGCACGGTCGCCTGCGCGATGCGCAGACCTACCTGGAAAGTGGCGAAAAGGCCGCCGAAAATGCCGGACAAGGCGCCAGCACCCTGGTCATCGCCCCGCGTTTTCTGATCGAGTCGGATGCGCAGCATGAGCATCTGGACAAGCAGATCCTGCGCTGGACCGACAATGGCTGGATGGCCGGCGAGCCGTCCACCGGCCCGGGCCACATCAGTTCCTACGGCGCACTCGACCAAATCATCAAGCACTTGGGCAACCGCAAGCTGTTCCCGGCGCTGAAGGAAATCGTGGTGGCCGGACATTCCGGTGGCGGCCAGGTGGTGCAGCGCTTTGCCCTCACCAGCCACGACCATCCGAAGCTGCAAACCGAAGGCATCGGCCTGCGGTATGTGGTGGCGAATCCTTCGTCCTACGCCTACTTCAGCCCGCAGCGGCCAATGAAATTCGATGCGGCCAGTTGCCCGGGTTTCAACGACTGGAAATACGGCATGCGGAACTTGCCGACCTATGCCAAGGGCCAGAGCCCGGCGCAGCTTGAGCAGGCTTACGTGTCACGCGACGTCACTTACCTGCTGGGCCAGCAGGACACCGACCCGAATCATCACGCGCTGGATAAAGGCTGCGAGGCCGAAACCCAGGGTGCGTATCGGTTGATTCGTGGGCACAACTATTTTGACTACCTCAAGCAGCGGCATCCGCAGTTGGGGCATCGGTTGGTTGAGGTGCCGGGGGTGGGGCATAACGGGGATGGGATGTTTACGTCGCCGCAGGGGCAGAAGGTGTTGTTTGCCCAATAACAACTGAAGAAACCCAATCAAAAATGTGGGAGCTGGCTTGCCTGCGATTGCGGTGGGTCAGCTGAACATATTTCAACTGACCGTTAGCTATCGCAGGCAAGCCAGCTCCCACATTTGATCTGCAGAGGCCTATCTAGATCATCCGGCGCAAGGCCGCGCAATCCTCAGCATGCCAGTCGACAAGCGCCGGCCACGGGTTCTCCGGCAAATTCACCAACACCGTGCGCGTCCCCGCCGCCCGGCCGCAATCCAGGTCAAAGCGGTAATCCCCCACCATCACCATCTCGCCGGGCGCCACATCCCACGCCGCCGCCAGTTTCAACAATCCATCAGGATCCGGCTTCGGCTTGGCATCATCACGCCCCAGTACATCTTCGATGGCAAAGCAGTCCGCCAAGCCAATCGCCTCCAGAGTGATGTGTGCCAGTTCCCGCGCATTACGCGTCAGGATGCCCAAGCGATAACCACGCCCGGCCAGCTCACGCACCAGTTCCACGGCGCCCTCTGCAGCCACCGAACCCAGCGCCAGCTCGCGCTCATGTTCCAGCAACCACGCATGCTTGGCCGCCGCAACCTCCTGGGGCAAAGCCGCCAGGTGGGTGAGGATGTCGTCCTCAGGCGGAATCTCCAGCGCCTCGCGAATCGCCGCAAAATCATGCACGGCCACCGTCAGGGTGCCGTCCATGTCGAACACCCAATGTTTAACGTCTGACAGGCTCATGCCCAATCCTTGCGATGGCGGATCAAGCCTTCCTGGGTCACCGACGCCACCAGTTGCCCGGCGCGGTTGTACACGCTGCCTCGGGAGAAGCCACGGGAATTGCCGGCCCACGGGCTGTCCATGGCGTAGAGCAACCAGTCGTCCGCGCGCAGGTCGGCGTGGAACCACAGCGCGTGGTCGAGGCTGGCGACCTGCATGTCTTTCTGCCACACGGTCTTGCCATGGGGCAGCAGCGAGGTGGTCAGCAAGCCGAAATCCGAGGCGTAGGCCAGCAGGTATTTATGCAGCGCAGGCGTGTCGGCCAGGGCGCCATCGGCACGAAACCATACGTACTTGACCGGGTCGGACGGCTGCGGGTTGAACGGGTCTTTTTCGGTGACCGGGCGCACTTCGATGGGCTTGGGGCACAGCAGCTTGTCGCGCATGTGCTCGGGGATCAGGTGCGCGCGTTGCTGGGTCAGCTCCAGCTCTGACGGCAGGTTTTCCGGGCCGACCACCACGGGCATGGTGCTCTGGTGCGAAAAGCCCTCTTCGTCGTACTGGAACGAGGCGCTGCAGGTGAAGATCGGGTGGCCCTTCTGGATCGCGGTGACGCGGCGCGTGCTGAAGCTGCCGCCATCACGTACGCGGTCCACCGAATACACCACCGGCAATTTTGCATCGCCGGGGCGCAGGAAATAACCATGCAGGGAGTGCACGTGCCGCGCTTCTTCTACGGTCTGGCTGGCAGCCGACAGCGACTGGCCGAGCACCTGGCCGCCGAACAGTTGGCGAAAACCCAGGTCCTGGCTGCGGCCGCGAAAGAGGTTTTCCTCGATCGGCTCCAGGGTCAGCAGGTCCACCAGATCTTCCAATACTTGGCTCATAGAGCAACTCCTACAATCTATGGGGCATTCCGGGCTGCTTATCCGTGCAGCGTGTCCAACCATTGGGCGCGGGTGATGCGGTACAACACATGATGGCGCAGCGGGTCATCGGCTGCGACCTTGGGGTGTGCAAAATCTGCCTGGGGATCGTAATGCATACCGATGGCCTGCATGACTTTTTGTGAGGGCATGTTGGCTTCGGTGGTGAAAGCGACGATTTCATCCAGTTGCAAGCGATCGAATCCCGCGCGTAATGCAGTCCAGGCCGCCTCGCTCGCGTAACCCAGGCCCCAGTGCTCGCGGGCCAGGCGCCAGCCGATCTCGACCGCCGGGGTGAACGCCGCGTCAAAGCCGACATTCAGCAGCCCGGTGAGGCCGATGAACTCGCCTGTATCCTTGCGCTGCAAGGCCCACAGGCCAAAGCCGTATTCGGCGAAGTGGCCACGGATCCGCCCGATCAGCGCGGCGCTTTCCAGGTGGCTCAACTTGGCCGGGAAGTAGCGCATCACCTGGTCGTCGGCGCACATGCGCGCAAACTCCGGCAGGTCGCTGTCGCGCCATTGGCGCAGCACCAGCCGTGCGCTTTCCAGTTCGAGTATCGGCTCCATGGGTCCCCTCCCTTGCGATGTGCGTGAGTGTACAACGCGGGTAAGATCCGTCGCAGGTTCCCATCAGAAAATCCCATGCCTTTGCCACTGATCTACCACGACGACTACAGCCCCGAGTTCCCGGCGGACCACCGCTTCCCCATGGACAAGTTCCGCCTGTTGCGTGACCACCTCGTGTCCAGCGGGTTGACCGAGGACAGCCAACTGCTGCGCCCGCAGTTGTGCCCACCCGAGATCCTGGCCCTGGCCCACGATCCTGGCTACATCGCACGCTACATGGGCGGCGAATTGTCCCGCGAAGACCAGCGCCGCCTCGGCCTGCCGTGGAACGAAGCCCTCGCCCGGCGCACCGTGCGTGCGGTCGGCGGCTCCATCCTCGCCGCCGAACAGGCGCTGGAGCACGGCCTCGCCTGCCACCTGGCCGGTGGCACCCACCACGCCCACTACGATTACCCGGCCGGCTTCTGCATCTTCAATGACCTCGCGGTGATCAGCCATTACCTGCTGGCCAGCGGCCGGGTCAACCGCGTGCTGATCTTCGACTGCGACGTGCACCAGGGTGATGGCACCGCACGCATCCTCCACGACACGCCGGACGCCATCACCGTGTCGCTGCACTGCGAAAAAAACTTCCCCGCGCGCAAGGCCCAGAGTGATTGGGATATCCCGCTGCCCATGGGCATGGGCGACGGAGATTACCTCAAGGTGGTGGACGACGCGCTCAACTACCTGCTGCCGCTCTACCAGCCAGACCTGGTGCTGTACGACGCCGGCGTCGATGTGCACAAGGACGACGCCCTCGGTTACCTCAAACTGACAGACCAAGGCGTCGCCGCCCGCGATGAAAGCGTGATGCGCCACTGCCTGGGCCGCGATATCCCGGTGATGGGCGTGATCGGCGGCGGCTACAGCAAGGACCGCCCTGCCCTGGCCCGTCGCCACGGCATCCTGCACCACAGCGCACAGCGGGTGTGGGCGTCATCAGGCTGTCATTAAGTTGTGGGCGTTACCCACAATGCCTGTGGAACGGCCTGTGGATAACTTGAGCGTAAGCCTCTGTGAGCCAGTAACTGTATAGCTTGTAGGAAGCTGTACATTTTTTGATCAGTCGTTTGTGTTCTCGTCGGGTAGAATGCTCGCCCTGTTTAGTCGACCGTAGCCCTTGCCATGCCCCAGACCCCACCTCAACACGTCGCCATCATCGGCGGCGGCCCTGCCGGGCTGATGGCCGCCGAAGTCTTGAGCCAGGCGGGGCTACGCGTGGATGTGTACGACGGCATGCCTTCCGTGGGGCGAAAATTCCTGCTGGCCGGCGTGGGCGGCATGAACATTACCCATTCCGAGGCTTACCCGGCTTTCCTGTCGCGCTATGCCGAACGTGCACCGCACATGGCCCCGCTGCTGCGTGGGTTTGGCGCCGAGGCGTTGTGCGAATGGATACACGGCCTGGGTATCGAAACCTTTGTCGGCACCTCCGGCCGGGTGTTTCCTACCGACATGAAAGCCGCGCCGCTGTTGCGCGCCTGGCTCAAGCGCCTGCGGGACCAGGGCGTGGTTATCCACACCCGCCATCGCTGGACGGGCTGGAATGCCAGCGGTGATTTACTTATCCACAGTCCCGACGGCGAGAAAACTGTCCACAGCGATGCGGTGCTGCTGGCCCTCGGCGGCGGCAGTTGGTCGCGCCTGGGCTCTGACGGCGCCTGGCTCAAGTTGCTGGAAGACCGAGGTGTATGCAATGTGCCGCTGCAACCCAGCAACTGCGGGTTCGAGGTGTCGGCCTGGAGTGAATTGATGGTCAGCAAATTCGCTGGCGCACCGTTGAAGAATGTCGCGATCGGCCTGAGTGACGACAAACTCCGGCTCGGCGAGTGCGTGGTCACCGCCACCGGTATCGAGGGCAGCCTGATCTACGCCCTGTCGGCACCGATTCGTGAAGCGATCAACCAAACCGGCTCGGCCACGGTGCATATCGACCTGTTGCCGAGCAAGCCTGTGGACAAGATTCAAGCCGCGCTGGCCAAACCCCGTGGTTCGCGTTCGATGAGCAAGCATTTGCACAGCCAGTTGGGGCTGGATGGCGTCAAGGCAGCGCTGTTGCGCGAGCTGGCGCCTGCCGAACACTTCAACGATCCAATGCTGCTAGCCGCCGCAATCAAGGCCCTGCCGCTGCCCCTGGTGAAAACCCGGCCAATGGACGAAGCGATCAGCACCGCTGGCGGCGTGCCGTTCGAAGCGCTGGATGAGCGCTTGATGCTCAAGCAATTGCCCGGGGTGTTTTGTGCGGGGGAGATGCTGGACTGGGAAGCGCCGACGGGCGGGTATTTGCTGACGGGGTGTTTTGCCAGCGGGCGAGCGGCTGGGCGGGGGATGGTGGAGTGGCTTAAGCGCTGAGATTAGTGGTGGATTCGATGCCGCTATCGCTGGCAAGCCAGCTCCCACATTTGACGGTGTTCACACATCAAAATGTGGGAGCTGGCTTGCCTGCGATGAGGCCATCAGCTACAGCGCAAAATCACTTCTTCTTACGCGGCCCGGTATTAAACACCGGCACCTTGCGCACCGGCTTGATCGAAGGCTCCGACGGCGCCACTTCCCCGCTGTCCACCCACTTGCCCAGGTTGCGCTTACCGCCACCACCGGAAGTTTTCGGCTTCTTCGGCTTTTTCGGTTTCTTCACCACCTGCCCGCTGGCATCGGTGTCCGGCACGCGGTGCTCCGGTTCGAAGTCCGGCTCCATCTTGCGGGTCAACGTCTGACGCGTGAGCATCTCGATGGCCGACAGCATGTTCACTTCATCGGCACACACCAGGGAAATCGCCTCACCGGTGTTGCCCGCACGACCGGTCCGGCCGATGCGGTGGATGTAGTCCTCAGCCACGATCGGCAGGTCGAAGTTGACCACCAGCGGCAGGTCTTCGATATCCAGGCCACGGGCCGCCACGTCGGTGGCCACCAGGATCTGCACGTCGCTCGACTTGAAGCGGTCCAGCGCGCGTTGGCGCGTGGCTTGGGGTTTGTCGCCATGGATGCCATCGGCGTTGATGCCCAGGCCCTGCAACTTGTCCACCAGCGCATCCACGCCGTTGCGGGTCTTGGCGAACACCAGCACCTGCTTCCAGCGGCCCTTGCGCATCAGGTGCACAAACAGCTCAGGCTTGCGCTTCTTGTCCACCGGCACCACCCACTGTTTCACGGTGTTGGCAGCAACGTTGCGCGGGCTGACTTCGATGCTCAGCGGGTCGTTGAGCATCTGCCCGGCGAGCAGGCGGATGTCATCGGAGAACGTCGCGGAGAACAGCAGGGTCTGACGCTTTTTCGGCAGCATGCGGTAGATGTTCGCCAGCTCTTCGGAGAAGCCCAGGTCAAGCATGCGGTCGGCTTCGTCCAGCACCAGGGTTTGCAGCTGGTTGAGCTTCAGCGCGTTCTGGCGGAACAGGTCGATCAGGCGGCCAGGGGTGGCGACCAGAATGTCGACGCCCTTGCGCAGCTTCATCATCTGCGGGTTGATGCTCACGCCGCCGTATACCGCGTAAGTGGTCAGCGGCAGGTTTTGCGCGTACTCGGCGACGCTGGCGTGGACCTGCTCGGCCAGCTCGCGGGTCGGGCACAGGATCAGTGCACGCGCCGAGTTGGCGGCGACTTTCGGCCCTTCCATGGTCAGCAGTTGCAGCAACGGCAAGGCGAAACCGGCGGTCTTGCCGGTACCGGTCTGGGCCGCAGCCATCAGGTCGCGACCGGCCAACACCGCCGGAATGGCTTGCGCCTGCACCGGCGTCGGGGTCTGGTAGCCAAGCGTCTCAAGGGCGCGCAGCAAGGGTTCGATCAGGCCAAGGGAGGCGAAAGTCATGTAGTTACCGTAGGAAAATTCAGCGCAAGCACGCAATGCGCCGCAGTTTACCTTATTTCGGGCTTGGGCTTGCGCCACTGGGGCAGGCTGATCAGCAGGACCGCGCTGATGATCACCAGCATCGCCAGGGCTTCTTCCATGCCGATGGTTTCGCCGACGAATACGATCCCGAGCAACACCGCCACCGCTGGGTTCACATAGGCGTAACTGGTCGCCGCTGCCGGACGCACGTGTTTGAGCAGGTACATATAGGCGTTGAAGGCGATGATCGAACCGAACACGGCCAGGTACGCCAGGGCCAGCCAGCCCTCCAACGGCGGCATGGCTTGCAGGCGTTCACCGGTCAGCGCGCTGCCGATCAACAGCGTAACGCCCGCCACCAACATCTCCGCCGCACTGGCCATTGCGCCTTGGGGCAACGGCAGACGCCGGCTCCACACCGAGCCGAACGCCCACGAAGCGGCGGCAAACAGCAACAAAGCAGCGCCCATCGGGCTCGATTGCAAGGTGCTGCCCATATTGAGCATGGCGATACCGGCAATCCCCAGAATTACCCCGGCCCACTCCAGACGGGTATTACGCGCGCCCCAGAAATAACCACAGAGCAAGGTAAACAACGGCACCGTCGCCACCGCCAGCGCGGCCACCCCGGACGACACCCCGGAATGCTCGGCCAACGTCACCGCGCCGTTGCCGAAGGTCAGCAGCAAAATGCCGATCTTCGCGCACGCCTTCCACTGCTCCCACGTCGGCGCCGGCACCCCGCGCCAGCGCAGATAGCCATACATCACCGCCCCCGCCGCCAAAAAGCGAATCCCGCCGAGCATCAACGGCGGCCAGTACTCCACGCCGATGCGGATCACCAGGTAGGTGGAACCCCAAATCACATACAACGCAAAAAAGGCGGCGATCAACGGTAAGGGAAAGCGACTTGGGCCAGGCATTGGGTGGCTCTATGGCAGGAGATGGGATGCTTATTCTAAAAAGGCAGGCCCTTAAACATAAGTTACAAAACCTGTTTAAACCGCCCATACACTTTTCAAAGCATGGTTATGAAGGCTATAACCCATGCTTTCGAAAGCCACACGCAACTGGAGCCTTATCATGGACAAATACGACCGCATGCTCCTCAGCGCCCTGCTCGAAGACGGCCGTGCGTCCTACGCCCAACTGGCGCGCACAGTGAACCTCTCGGCACCGGCCGTGGCGGAACGGGTGGCCAAGTTGGAGGCCAGCGGGGTGATCACGGGGTATCAGGCCAAGGTGGATATGTCCAAGGTCGGTTTGCCGATCCAGTGTGTCATTGAGCTGCGCTTGACCAACCACGGCAGCCAGAAGGTGTACGACGCCCTGGCGGAAATCCCCGAGCTGACCGAATGCCATCGGGTGACGGGTGATCCGTGCGTGATCATGCAGGCGGCTGTGGGCTCGATGCCGGAGCTTGAAAATTTGATCAACCGGGTCGCCAAGTTTGGCTTCAGCAAGACGTCGATTATTTTGTCGAGTGCGATAGAGCGGCGGGTGCCGTTGGCGCAGTTGGAGAGCAATGGGAAAAGTGGTGGCTGAACGATCGCTATCGCAGGCAAGCCAGCTCCCACAGTTGGAATGCATTCCACTGTGGGAGCCGGGCTTGCCCGCGATGGCGTCAGTTGCCTCACAGCGGACTTGAGCGCTGTTTAATCAGATCGACAACCTGCTTGATCGTGGTGATGTGATCCCAATCTTCCTGAGTCGCACGCAGGTTGAATTGCCACTTGATCTGCATCATAAAACAGGTCAGGTCGTCATCGATGATCTTGAAGTCATGGATGAAGTTCGTTTGCTCTGATACTTGGCTATGGTCGATGAAGCCAATTATTTCAACGAACAATTGAATGACCCTTTCGCTGATCTGAGCCCTCATTTCGCCAATCTCCTTGCCCTCTTCCAATATCGAAACAGATACCAGATTTGGTGGAGATGGCGAAAGTGGTCGTGGATCAGGCGCTGGACTGCACACAGTCTCGATGAACGACACATAACCCCATGTGGGAGCTGGCTTGCCTGCGATGGCGGTGGGTCAGCCAGCATTTGCACTGCCTGACACACCGTCATCGCGGGCAAGCCCGCTCCCACAGGGGAATGTGGTGGGGTTAAAACCCGCGATGTTTCTTCAGGTGTTCGGTGATTTTTGCCGCAGGGACTTTCTGCAAGCTGCACAGCAAGTCATGGGACAGTTCGCGCAAGCCATGCGTCCCCCGCAACTCTTGCGCCAGATGCGCCGTCAGGTTCGCCGCCATCTCCGCATCCGCCATCGCCCGGTGAGCCTTGCCGGTATGGGGCAATTGGGCAAAGGTGTTCAACGTGCCGAGCTTATGGTTCGGCGCCGCAGGCATCAACCGTCGCGCCAGCAGCAACGAGCAGGCAAACTTTTGCAAACGGGTGCGGCGGATCAAGCCCAGTTCAAAATCCCAGAACTTCTGGTCGAACGCGGCGTTGTGCGCCAGCAACGGCGTGGTGCCGACGAACTCGTTGACCTCGTTCATCACCCGCTCCGCCGGTGGCGCGCTGCGCAGCATGGCGTTGCTGATGCCAGTGAGTTGTTCGATGAACGCGGGCACGTGCACGCCGGTCTTCATCAGGCTCTGGTAGCGGTCCACGATCTGGCCGCGCTCGAGGATGACCACGGCGATTTCCGTGGCGCGGCACTGGCTGCTGGGGCTGATGCCGGTGGTTTCAAAGTCGATGACCGCTATACGTTCCAAACCTGTTCCAACTCCGTCTAACCATTTATTTGAGCAGCAACGCGCCTTCGATCGGCACGTAGCGGCTGGCAGCGCGTATCAGCGAATTGGCCGTCAGCCCCGGTACGCCGTAGGCCACGGCTTCAACGCCATGCTTGTGGATGATGCGCTCGAGCAGCATGTCGAAATCACCGTCGCCGGAGGCCAGGACGATTTCGTCGACGTGGTCGGCGGCGTCCATGATGTCGAGGGTGATGCCTACGTCCCAATCGCCCTTGGCCGAGCCATCGCTGCGCTGGATATACGGCTTGAGTTTTACCGTGAAGCCCAGGTTGCGCAGGATCTGCTGGAATTGCTGCTGCTTGCTGTCGCCCCGGTCGATGGCATAGGCATACGCCTCGACGATCTGCCCGCGTGAACTGATGTCAGCCCACAGGGCGGCGTAGTTGAAGTGGCAGCCATACGCTTGGCGCACGGTGTAGTAGAGGTTTTGTACATCGGCGAACACTGCAATTTTCTTCACCGCACTTCCCCATGACAGCCACTTGGATGCCGGACGCGCACGCCCGCAAAGGCGCCAGTATGCCAGCCATGGGGGCGTTTCCGAGAAAAATCAGCCCGGCGCGACGAAGCGCGCCGGGCTTGGCAGGGTCAGACGAAGGAATCGTCGTCGCCAAAGGAGGAGGAATCGTCGGAATAATCGCTGTCGGCAAAGCTGTCCGAATTGTTGCTGCCCCAGTTGTCGTTGCCGGCAAACTTCTGGTCGTCATTACCCCAGCCGCCTTGATCGCTGGCCGGTGCCGGCTGTTCGATGATCTCTTCCACCACCTGCGGCTGCTGGTTGTGATGGAACAGGCTGCTGATGCCTTCGGCCAGCAACACACCACCGGCCACACCGGCCGCGGTTTTCATCGCGCCACCGAGGAAACCACTGCCCACCGGCGCGGCGGCAGGAGGCTGTTGATAACTTTGTTGCGGCGCCGGCGGCGGGCTGAACGACGGTCGCGTCGGCTCGCGCCAGCCACCCGAAGCTGGCGCCGCGCTCTGGGCCGGCTGCGGTTCACGGGAACCGCCGCCGCCAAAGATGCTCGACAGGAAGCCACCGCTGCTCGGCGCTGCGGCGGGTGCCGTTTGGGCGTTGGCGCGCTGCAACTCTTCCTGCAATTGCTGGATCTGCTGCGCCTGCTGCTTGTTCTGCGCGTCGAGGCTCTTGAGCGCATGTTCCTGCACCAGGATCGACTGGGTCATGTAGTACCCGGCCGCCGGTTGGCGCGTCATGTGCTCCTTGATCCGCGCTTCGGCCAGGGCGTCGCGGGGGGCTGAGTCCGTTTCGGCTTGTTGCAACCGTGAAAACAGTCCATCGATCAGGGTTTGCTCTTCGCTGTTCATGGCGACCTCGTTAGATTGCCGGTAAAAATCGTGGCCTCGCCTGACGTCAGGCTGAGTGCGATCTAGTTATGGGGGTGTTACGAGTTGTTTCAATGGTCTTTACGCAAGGTTTACGTTTGCGTGCCAAAGGTCACGATCGGTTAAAGTGTTGCCCTTGCTTTCAGGCCTGCGAAGAACTTGATGAATCCGTTAGATGTGCTGCGCGACTCCTTTCGTTTCACCCTCGGCAACCTCGGCGCCATCGTCCAGTTGTGCCTGCCGCTGGTGATCCTCGAAGCCCTGCTGCAACAGGTACTCGACCACACGCTGGGCGCGGATGCGTTCCCCGGCTACAGCGTGGTGGTGGGGTTGCTGGTGTACCCGCTGTACACCGGCGCCCTGATCCTGTTTCTCGACGCCCGCACCCGTGGCGAGTCGCCGCGCACCAAGGATGTATGGGCCATGGCCCTGACCCTGTGGCCGCGCTTTGCCCTGCTGACAGCCATGAGCACGCTGTTGATCCTGCTGGGGTTATCGCTGTATTTCCTGCCGGGGCTGTGGCTGATGGTGGTGCTGGCGTTTGCCGAGTACCTACTGGTGCTGCGCGGCATGTCGGCGCTGGAGGCGATGAAGGAAAGCTTGCGCCTGACCCGTGGGCATTTCTGGCGCATCCTCGTGTGCCTGCTGTGCGTGATGGCGCCGCTGTGGCTGCTCAAGGGCGCCAGTGTCGCGGCCTACCCAACGCCCGCTCCGCTGCTGGGGTTGGTGATGGACAGCGCCCACAGCTTCCTGCAGCTGTTCACCAGCGTGGTGCTGTTCCGTTTATTCATGCTGATCGGTGGCGACGCCGACGCGCGGTGATATGCTCCGTGCCATCTCTGAAACGCCATAAGCCGAGCCGATGACCCGTTTATTGCGCATCACCCTGCTGGGCCTGCTGATCAGCGCAGGCCTGCTCACCGCCCTGATCTACAGCCTGACCTGGCGCCCCGAACCCAAGGAAACCCTGCCCGTCAGCTGCGTGGCACCGCGTGCGCCGACCCTGCTGCCGGGGCAGGCGCTCAAGGTGATGACCTGGAACGTGCAGTACCTGGCCGGCAAGAACTACGTCTTCTGGTACGACACCGCCGACGGCAGCGGCCCCGACGAACGCCCCACCGTCGAAGATATGGCCTTCAGCCTCGACGAAGTGGCTCGGGTGATCCGCGACGAACAACCCGACCTCCTGTTGTTGCAGGAACTCGACGAAAACGCCAAGCCCTCCCACTACCAGGACCAGCTTGCCTTGTTGCAGGAGCGCCTGGTCGACCTCTACCCCTGCAGCGCCCAGGCCTTCGACTGGAAAGCCGACTTCGTCCCCGACCGGCACATCTTCGGCAGCGTCGGCCGCAAGCTGGCGACCCTCAGCCGCTACCAGATCGAACACGCCGAACGCCTGCAATTGCCTGCGCCCGAGGCCAATATCCTCAGCCGCCAGTTCCAACCCAAGCCGGGGCTGCTGTTGACTTACCTGCCGCTGAGCGACGGTGGCCAACTGGCCGTCCTCAACACCCGCCTGGACGGCAACGCACCCGGGCGCAGTGCGGTGCAGGCGCAAGTGCAAGCCACCCTCAAGCTGCTGGATAAATTCGAAGGCCGGGGCACACCCTGGTTGATCGGCGGGGATTTCAACCTGCTGCCGCTGGGGCAATTCCTACGCCTGGACGCGGCTAAACGCGGGCAGTATTCGCCGGACAGCGAGCTGCATCTGCTGTGGGACAAATACCCGATGATCCCGAGCAACAGCCAATCCAGTGGTATTGATCGGGAGAAATGGCTGACGAATTTTCCGAATGATCCGAGCATCGATGGCCCGGATCGTACCCTTGATTATCTGTTCTATAGCCCGCGCATCAAGCGGGTGGAAGCCAGGGTGCGGCAGGACGATACGTTGCGTATTTCCAACCATTTGCCGGTGATTGCGCGGTTCCTGTTGCCCGCCGCGCAATAGCGCCCATTGGGGGCTGGCTTGTGTGGGAGCTGGCTTGCCTGCGATAGCGGTGGGTCAGCTGAAACCATGTCACTGATACACCGCTATCGCAGGCAAGCCAGCTCCCACAGTTGATCTCCGTCGTTGCTACTTACGGGGTTTGATCCGCGCCGTCGCTTCGGCCACCAACGGATCATCCGGCCAATAATGCTTCGGATACCGCCCCTTCAGATCCTTCTTCACCTCGGCGTAGGTACTGCGCCAGAAGTTCGCCAGATCCTGGGTCACCTGCACCGGCCTGCGCGCCGGGGACAGCAGGTGCAACTTGACCACCTGGCGCCCGCCGGCAATGCGCGGTGTGTCCGCCAGGCCGAACAATTCCTGCAGGCGCACCGCCAGGATCGGCGGCTGTTCGCTGTAGTCCAGGCGCACCGACGAGCCCGACGGCACTTTCACATGCTGCGGCGCCAGTTCGTCGAGACGCTGGGGCAGCGGCCAGGGCAACAGGTTGTGCAGGAAGCTGGAAATATCCAGGTTGGCGAAATGGCTCAGGCGCGAAACTTTGCCCAGGTAAGGCATCAACCAGTGTTCGAGGCCGGCGAGCAAGGCGCTGTCGCTGATGTCAGGCCATTCGCTGGTTTTGCCGGCATCGAGGTGGCGCAGCAGCATGACGCGGGCTTGCCACTGGCGCAGCTCGGGCGTCCATGGCAGCAATTCCAGGCCTTTGCGCCGCACCAGGTTGACCAGCGCCTGGCTGCGGGCGGCTTCGTCGAGGCCGGTGAGGGGTTCACGGCTGAGTACCAGCTCGCCGACTTTGCGCTGGCGTTCGGCACGCAGCACGCCTTCGCGCTCGTCCCAGTCGAGCTGGTCGACGTTGCGCACCTGCTCGGCGAGCACCGTGTCGAACAGCGCCGGATCAAAGTCCGCCGCGAGGTAGATGCGTTCTTCGCGCTGGCCCTGTCGGCTGCCAAGGTCGGCAATCACCAGCCACGCTTGTTTCATCAGGCTGTCGGCTTCGGCGAACAGCGCCGCGCGGCCGTTGGCCAGACGGTATTCGGCGCCACCGGGACGACGCTGCTGAGCGACGCGATCCGGGTAGGCCAGCGCCAGCAAGGCGCCGAGCCAGCGCGGGTGATCGGGGTCGGCCACCGGTTGCGTGGCCTTGCCCCTTAAATAGCCACGGTATTGCCGCGCCAATTGCTTGGCCCGCTGCACGCCGCCTTGGCTGCCACGGGCGCGCTCTTCGCCGGACAGCAACGCCAGACGACTGTGCAAATCCGCGCCGCCGCCGCGCAAGATATCGCGCTCGCCCAGCAGCGCCGCGACGTCACATGCTGTGGTCGCCAGCCCCAGATCCTGCCCGCGTAGCAGCAGATGGGCGATGCGCGGATGGGCCGGCAGCTCGGCCATTTTCTGCCCGTGGGCGGTGAGTTTGTCATCATTCAAGGCGCCAAGGCGCACCAGCAGATCCTGGGCCTGGGCGTACGCGGCGGTGGGCGGCACATCCAGCCACACCAGTTGCGTGGGCGTGACGCCCCAGCGCGCCAGTTGCAAGGCCAGGCCGGCCAGGTCGGCGGCGAGGATTTCCGCGCTGCCGTAAGCAGCGAGGCCTTCATGCTGGTCTTCGGACCACAACCGGTAACACACCCCCGGGCTCCAGGCGCCCGGCCCGACCGGCACGCTGGGTCGCACTGGCGCGGGAGATGCGCTGGGTGTCGAGGCGGGTCATGCCGCTGCCGGGGTCGAAACGCGGCACCCGCGCCAACCCGGCGTCGATCACCACGCGCACGCCGTTGATGGTCAGGCAGGCTGGTCTCGGCGATGTTGGTAGCCAGTACCACTTTGCGTTTGCCGGCAGGTGCCGGGTCGATGGCGGCGCGCTGGGCGTTGAGGTCGAGCTCGCCGTGCAGCGGGCATAACAGCACGTCGGTGCGTTCACCGAGGGCGTCAGCCAGTTGTTGGTTGACCCGACGAATCTCCGCCTGACCCGGTAGGAAAACCAGCACGCTGCCGGTCTCGTCATGCAGTGCTTCAAGGATGGTCTGCACCAGGCGCGGTTCGATAAATTCTCCGGCCTGGTACGGCCGCCCCCAGCGCATCTGCACCGGGAACATGCGCCCTTCGCTGCGCAGGATCGGCGCGTCGTCGAGCAAGCCGGACAGGCGCTCGCCTTCAAGGGTGGCGGACATCAGCAGGATTTTCAGCGGCTGCTCGTCGCGAAACAGGTCGCGGCCGTTGAGGCTCAGGGCCAGTGCGAGGTCGGCGTCGAGGCTGCGTTCGTGGAACTCGTCGAAGATCAGCAGGCCCACGCCGTCCAGCGCCGGGTCGTCCTGCAAGCGGCGGGTGAGGATGCCTTCGGTGACCACTTCGATGCGGGTGTTGGGGCCGACCTTGCTGTCGAGACGGATGCGATAGCCGACGGTTTCGCCAACCTTTTCCCCCAGTTCGCTGGCCAGCCGTTCGGCAGCGGCGCGGGCGGCGAGGCGACGGGGTTCGAGCATCAGGATGGTTTGCCCGGCCAGCCACGGCTCATTCAATAAGGCCAACGGCACGCGGGTGGTTTTACCGGCACCGGGCGGTGCTTCCAGCACGGCTTCATGGCGATTCGCCAAGGCGTCACGCAGGGCGGGTAAAACATCATCGATCGGCAACGAATTCATACTGGCTCCAAAGCAGAGCGGCGAGTATAACGGCGAACGGCCGAGTGCCGGTGACGGTCTCAGAAACGCCGCCCACTTCAATTGTGAATGCAATCAAAGGTGGGAGCTGGCTTGCCTGCGATGGCGGTGGGTCAGCCAGCCAATCTGGCACAGATACACCGCTATCGCAGGCAAGCCAGCTCCCACATTGGATCGGCGTCGTTCAGCAGATCTGGCTTATAGTCACTTTCAATATATGTTCAGGAGATTCCCCCATGCGTATCGCTTCCCGTGTCATCGGCGGTGTCCTCGCCGTCACCCTGCTGAGCCAATTGACGGCCTGCGGTTCGATCTTCTACCCGGACCGCCGTGGCCAGATTGATGGCAAGATCGACCCGACGATTGCCGTGCTCGACGCCGTGGGCCTGTTGTTCTACGTGATCCCTGGCCTGATCGCCTTTGGCGTGGACTTCGCCACCGGTGCGATCTACTTCGAACCGGGCAAGACCGCGCAAGTGTCTCCAGAGAAACTCCACGAAGCCATCGGCGCCGACGGCAAGGTCGATACCGCCAAGCTGCAAACCATCATCCAGAAAGAAACCGGCCACACCTTGCCGCTGGACGACCCGCGCATGATCCAGTTCAAGGGCAGCGTGCAACAACTCGCCTCCCTCGGCCTGCAACCCGCCGCCTAAGGATTCGACCCGCCTATGACCAGCAGCCCCGAACACGCCAGGCTCCTGCGCCTGGCCACCCGCGCGTCGGTCGGCGTGGCCTGTGCGCTGATTATCACCAAGGCCATCGCCTGGTGGCTCAGCGGCTCGGTGAGCATGCTCGCCGGGTTGACCGACTCGCTGCTGGACGGCGTCACCTCGCTGCTGAATCTGATCGCCGTGCATTACGCCCTGCGCCCGGCCGATGATGATCACCGTTACGGCCACGGCAAGGCGGAATCCCTGGCGGGCATGGCCCAGGCGCTGTTTATCGGCGGCAGTGCGGTGTTGATCGCGCTGCAAGCTTATGAGCGCTTGCAACACCCGGAACCGGTTGGCGCGCCGTGGCTGAGCATTGGCGTGATCATTTTTTCGCTGGTGCTGACCGTGGCCTTGCTGATGCTGCAGCACCGGGTGGTCCGCGAAACCGGCTCGAATGCGGTGCGGGCTGACTCGCTGCACTATCGCTCGGACTTGCTGCTCAACGGCAGCATCCTGGTGGCGCTGGTGATTGCCGGCCTGGGCTTTCATCAGGTGGATGCGTGGTTCGGCCTGGGCATCGCCGCCTACATTTTGTGGAGTGCGATCCAGATCGCCCGGGAAAGCTTTGCGGTGTTGATGGATGAAGAGCTGCCGGCGGACGTGAGTCAGCACATGCTGGAACTGGCCCGCAGCGTACCGGGCGTGCTCGGCGCCCATGACTTGCGCACGCGCATCTCGGGCAACCACTGGTTTGTGCAGTTGCACCTGGAGCTGCCGGGGGAGTTGACGCTGTCGGTGGCCCACGCCATCAGCGACCAGGCCGCCGACGCGATCCATAACGCCTACCCGCGTGCCGAAGTGCTGGTGCACGCCGACCCGCGGGAAGTGGTCACAGGCAATAAAGCCTAGTACTGCACCTGATACCCGCGACTGCTCAGGCAGTTGCCCTGGGCCTGGCGGTAGGTTTGCACCACCGCCGGGTCGGGGGCATAGGTGACTTGTTGCGGGTCGAAGCCACTTTGCTGCACGGCCCAGCGATAACAGTCATAACCGTCCTGCTGCACCTGGGCTGGTGACTGGCCGTTGGCGGGATAGGCCACCACGTCGTAGCCATTCCCCTGCGGCGCCGGTTGTGGCGCGGGCACTTGCGTGGGCGGTTGCACCACCACGTACTGTTGGGAGCTGCTTTCGTAGGTGTAATAGGCACCGGCCGCGAGGAAGAACAGCGCGCTGCCCACCCACACTTCCCGCGCGTAGTCCGGCAGGTATTGCACGCGGATGCCGTACGGTGGCGTCACCACCACATAACGCGGGCCCTGCGGGCGATACCAGTAGCCTCCGGAGAAGAAGTAATCCTGGCCACGGTAAGGCACGCGGTAGTTGCGGTCGGGGAAGCGGTCGATCACGTACCCAGGGCGATGCTGCGGGCCGGGCCCCCAGCCATTGCCGTGGCCGTCGGGACGGCCTGGCCAGCGGTTGTCGCCAGGGCGGTTATTGTTGTAGCCGCCGCCGTTGTTGCCTGGACGCGAGCCGGGGCCGCCGGCTTCCCAATGTTGGTTGCCGTCGTTGCGGCGGGGGATGTCGCGGTAGTAGCCCTGGCGCGGTTCCTGGGTCTGGCGCACGGTGTCGGGGCGGCTCTGGATCGGCAGGTTGTTCGACGGCTGCGGTTGCACGGGCCGACTCGGCTCATTGCCCGGCTGACGCCCTTGCCAATGGTCGTTCTGGCCACTGCGCTGTTCGACATGCTGATTTTGCGGGCGAGGCTGATTGTTCTCTGGCCGTGGCTGATTATTTTCCGGCCGTGGCGTGTTGTTCTGCGGGCGTGGCTGTTCATTGCCCTGCTGGCGGCCGCCGCCCTGGCCGCGCTCATGCTGACCCCCGCCTTCAGGGCGTGGTGTGTTATCACGCTCGTCGGCCAGCGCTTGCGCGCCAACGGTGACCATCAGCAAACCTACACCTGTCAAACGCCAGATGCGCTTCATGCTATTCCTCACTGCGGATTAGGGCCTGTCCATGAGACTGGAAAAGCACGGCCCGGTTCTCGGACAGGTTATCAGTCACGAGAAACATTTTCGCAGGCAAAAGAAAAGGGGTGACCCGTCGGCCACCCCTTGAGAACTTCGTCCGTGCTCAACGCTTTTGACGTTGGCTCACCTCACGCCGTCTTGTGGACAGTGTGCAGCCTGGAGGCCGGCTCAACCCTGCTGGGGCGGCGGCCGCAGCGCACCTGATTGGGCGGGCTGCTGTGGACTGTTTGTCCAGGCGGTGATTCTGTTGATAAAGATACCCGCCAGCGCCCGGCAGATGATTGCGAAGATTGCGTCAATAAACAGTGCTTGCGCAATTTTTAACCCTTCATAGATAATTCACCGCAATAGTTACGACAAAGGCCAACCCAATGAGCAAGCTTGACCGATACGACCTGAGTATTTTGGCGGAATTGCAGCGTGACGCGCGGATCTCCAACCAGGAGTTGGCCGAACGCATCGGCTTGTCGCCATCGCCGTGCTCGCGCCGGGTCAAGCAGTTGGAAGACGACGGCTACATCGCCCGCCAGGTCGCCCTGCTCGACCGCAAGATGCTGGGCCTGAGCCTCACCGCCTATGTGCTGATCGGCATGGACCGGCACACACCGGAGCGTTTCGAGAACTTCGAAGCAGCGATCCGCACGCTGCCCCAGGTGCTGGAATGCAGTTTGGTCACCGGGATGGATGCCGACTATCAGTTGAAGGTGGTGGTGCCGGATATGGATCACTATCAGAAGCTGCTGCTGGGGCATCTCACGCGCATTGATGGCGTGACCAGCGTGCGGTCGAGCTTTGTACTCAACCAAGTACTCAACAGCACCGAACTCCCCCTGACCCACCTGCGCACTTAAGATCAATAGCGATCAACTGTGGGAGCTGGCTAGTGTGGGAGCCGGGCTTGCCCGCGATGCAGGCACCTCGGTGTATCAGTGATACCGAGGTGATGCTATCGCAGGCAAGCCAGCTCCCACATTTGGATAGTGCTTCGACTCAAGTCAATGTTGCGTCTGTAACGCTGCCGTATACTTGCCCGCCTGCCCTGTCGGAAGCCCCCCATGAACAACATCGACCCCGCCCTTTTCGAAGAATGGATGATGACCGGCCTGGTCACCCTCCTGATCATTTTCATGGGCTTTATCGTCTGGGACCTGGCGAAGAAGTCCAAGGCCGGGCGCTTTGGCTCGTTCATCCTGTTCTTCGTACTGGGCCTGGGTGTGGCCGCGTTCATCATCAAGAGCGTGGTGATCGGCCTGATCGAGTCCGGTGCCCTATAGGCGCGCCGGCACTTCCTTCCACTGGCCTTGATCCAGGCCGTCGATCGTCCAGTCGCCAATGCGCACACGCACCAGGCGCAACGTGGGCAAGCCTACTGCCGCCGTCATACGCCGAACCTGGCGGTTGCGCCCTTCGCGAATCACCAATTCCAGCCACGACGTGGGCACGCTTTTGCGAAAGCGCACCGGCGGATTACGTGGCCACAGTTCGGGCTCGGCCAACTGCCGGGCCTCGGCCGGCAGGGTCATGCCGTCGTTGAGTTCCACACCGGCACGCAGGCGTTGCAGTTGTTCTTCGCTTGGTTCGCCTTCCACCTGAACCCAGTAGGTTTTCGCCAGCTTGTGCTTGGGGTCGGCAATCCGCGCCTGCAACTGGCCATCGTTGGTCAGCAGCAGCAAACCTTCGCTGTCACGGTCCAGGCGGCCTGCCGGATAGATGCCGGGGATGTCGATAAAATCCTTGAGGGTCGCGCGCCCGCCTTCGTCGCTGAACTGGGTCAGCACGTCGAAGGGCTTGTTGAACAGGATCAGCTTCGGCTCGGCCGGCGGCGCCTTGGCAACGCGACGTGCGGCGGAATACGGGGGCTTCACGCCAGGGCGGCGCGAATCGGGACGGGTGGGACGGGACATGGCTTCGGTACATCTAACGGTCAGGACCGACAATGCTAGTGGCCTGACCGTTAAATGACCATCCCAACCGCTTAGCGGAACGGCGGCTCGTCGAAGCTGCGCAGTTTGCGCGAGTGCAGCGAGTTGAGTTCGGTGCGCAGCAGATCCACCGCCTCGATGCCGATCTTCAAGTGCTGGCTCACCGCACGTTCATAGAACGCGTTGGCCGAACCCGGCAGCTTGATCTCGCTGTGCAGCGGTTTGTCCGAGACACACAACAACGTGCCATACGGCACCCGCAAGCGATAACCCTGGGCAGCGATGGTGCCACTTTCCATGTCCACCGCCACGGCGCGGGACAGGTTGATCAACGGCCGTTCCTGGGCCCAGCGCAGTTCCCAGTTCCGGTCGTCGTAGGTCAGCACGGTGCCGGTGCGCAGGCGTTTTTTCAGCTCTTCGCCTTTTTCGCCGGTGACGTTGGCGGCCGCTTGCTGCAAGGCCATCTGCACTTCGGCCAGGGCCGGGATCGGGATGTTCGGCGGCACTACACGGTCGAGAATCCCGTCGCGGCGCATATAGGCGTGTGCCAATACGTAGTCACCGATGGTCTGGGATTGGCGCAGGCCGCCGCAGTGGCCGATCATCAGCCAGCAATGCGGACGCAGCACCGCCAAGTGATCGGTGATGTTCTTCGCGTTGGACGGGCCCACACCGATGTTCACCAGGGTCACGCCGTGGCCGTCGCTGGCCTGCAAGTGATAGGCCGGCATCTGGTAGCGGTGCCAGACCACGCCCGCCGCAATCGCCGACGCTTCGCCGTGGTCCATGCTCTTGTCGATCACCACGTTGCCCGGCAGCACCATGCGGATAAAACGCGGGTCGCTGCGCAGTTGCTCCAGGCCATGCAGGATGAACTGGTCCACGTAGCGGTGGTAGTTGGTCAGCAGGATCCACGGCTGCACATGGCGCCAGTCGCTGCCGGTGTAGTGCACCAGGCGGCGCAGGGAAAAATCCACGCGGGCTGCATCGAACAGCGCCAGGGGCAGCGGGTCGGTGTTTTCCCAGTCGTAGAGGCCGTCGGCGATGCCATCGGTGGCGGCCGACAGGTCGGTGCTCGGGAACACACGGGCGAGGGTCGCGGCGGTCACGCCGGAGCCAGCCAGTTCGTCGCCCTGCTCCACCACGTAGGGGTACGGGATGTTCTGCTGGCTGACGCCCACTTCCACCGTCACGGTGAAGTCGTGCATCAGCGGCACCAGTTGCTCCAGCAGGTACTTACGGAACGCGGCGGGATGGGTGACGGTGACGCTGTAGGTCCCCGGCAACTGGACCTTGGCGTATGCCCGGGTGGTCTGTGGGACTTCGCCGTGGCAGTGGTAGGTCAGGCGCAGTTCCGGGTAGCGAAACAGCGCGCGTTGTTCGGCGTCGGGTTCGACGCGGTCTTTGAGGTATTGCTTGAGGGCTTGGTTGAGTGCGCCGGTAGCACGCTCATGCAGAGCCGCCAGCCGGTCCACGGCTTCTTCGGCGGATTGAACGACAACAAAAGCTTCGGTCACGGTAAGCATCCTGTGTTCTGACGTGCAGGCCTTTATCTTGCCTGTATCCCTGTCAGACGCAAACTTTGAATTGGAGTGCCCTCTCAAGATGGGTGCAATCCCTGTGGGAGCTGGCTTGCCTGCGATAGCGGTGGGTCAATCAGCAATAATGTGAGTGATGGACCGCTATCGCAGGCAAGCCAGCTCCCACATTTTGATCGAGTGTAGTCAGAGGGTTGGTGTTGAGCGGGCGACGATAGCTTCCACATCGACGCCACGGGGCAATGTGCCATACACCCGGCCGGACGATTCGCCGAGGCGACTGGCAATAAACCCATCACTGACCGCCCCATTCCCCGCTTCCAGCAACAACTTGGCCTGCAACGCCACGGCGATGTCCTCGGTGAGTTGCCGCGCCCGGTACTGGATGTCCTGGGTGTCCATAAACACGGATTTCAACTGTTCGATATGCCGCGCCAGCGACCTGTCGCCGTGCCCATCCCCCAATTCGACGAACAACGCCTCCAACACCCCCGGCTCTTTCGACAACGCACGCAGCACATCCAGACACTGCACGTTGCCGGAACCTTCCCACGTCGAATTCACCGGCGCCTCACGGTACAGGCGCGGCAGGATGCTGTCTTCGACATAGCCCGCACCGCCCATGCACTCGGCGGCTTCGTTGATCATTGCCGGCGCGCGTTTGCAGATCCAGTACTTGCCCACCGCCGTCACCAGCCGGGCGAACTTGGCCTCCTGTTCATCCCCCAGGTGATCCAGCGCGCGGCCCATGCGCATGCTCAACGCCAGCGCGGCTTCGCTTTCCAGCGCCAGGTCGGCGAGGACGTTTTGCATCAACGGTTGCTCGCTGAGTACGCGGCCGCCCACCAAACGATGGGCGCAATGATGGCTGGCCTGGGTCAGTGCCTGGCGCATCAGGGCGCTGGAGCCGACCATGCAATCGAAGCGGGTCATGGCGACCATTTCGATGATGGTCGGTACGCCCCGGCCTTCTTCGCCGATCATCCAGGCCAGGGCGCCACGGAACTCCACTTCGCTGGAGGCGTTCGAGCAGTTGCCGAGCTTGTTTTTCAGGCGCTGGATATAGAACTCGTTGCGCGTGTCGTCCGGGCGGTGCCGGGGCAGTAGGAAACAGGTGAGGCCCTTGTCGGTCTGGGCCAGGGTCAGGAACGCATCGCACATCGGCGCCGAGCAGAACCATTTGTGCCCCACCAGCTCATACGCCTGGCCGGGGCCACCGGCGCCCACCGGATAGGCGCGGGTGGTGTTGGCGCGCACGTCGGTGCCGCCCTGCTTCTCGGTCATGGCCATGCCGATGGTGGCCCCGGCTTTATGGGCGATGCCGACGTTGCGCGGGTCGTATTCGGTGTTGAGGATTTTCGGCAGCCAGATGTCAGCCAGATCCGGTTGCAGGCGCAGGGCCGGTACACAGGCGAAGGTCATGGTCAGCGGGCAACCGGTGCCGGCTTCGGCCTGGCTGTGCAGGTAGGTCAAGCCGGCGCGGGCCACGTGGGCGCCCGCCTGCGGATGCGCCCAGGGCAGCGACGGCAGGCCGTGTTCCACCGCCGTGCGCATCAGCTCGTGGTAGGCCGGGTGGAATTCCACCAGGTCGATGCGATGGCCATAACGGTCGTGGCTGCTAAACACCGGCTTGTTTTGATTCGCCAGGAACCCGGCCGCCATCAGCGGGCCACCGGCCAGCGCTCCATAAGCATGCAGGCGCGCCTCGGCCCAGCCAGCGCCGAAGCGCCGCGACCACTCTTGCAAGGGCACGTCGATGCGATACAGGTTGGTGCCGTCCAGGGACGGCGGCTGGTTAGTGACGTCGTGGGTTTCGGCGAACTGATGCAGGTTCATGACGGGCCTCCTGGAAAAAAGGCCACGGTCATTGGCGGCCTGAATTTCAGTTAAGCACCGGCACTGCGCTTAAAAAAGTGGCATAGGCGCCTAATGTCCGGCGCTTTCGCCCTCGACCTGGCACAGCACACAACGCTCCAGCACCGCCTGCAACGCCTCGAAACGCACGGGCTTGGCCAGCCGCTCGGTGATGCCGATGCCATGGCAGCGCTCACGGTCTGACGTGTTCAGCGATGAACTCAACGCGATGACCGGCAGCTCACCGCAGCCCGGCAAGGCACGGATCTGACAACACAACGAGAAACCGCCCTCCGGCACATCCAGCAAGACCGCCTCGAAAGTTTCCCCCTGCAAGGCCGCCAGTGCCGCGGGGCCGCTGTCCACGGTTCTGACCCGGTAACCGAGCTTGAGCAACATGCCGCGCACCGCCAACTGGCCGACGCTGTTGTCATCCACCAGCAGCACCGCGCAGTCCTGCGGCGCGCGCTGCCGGCTCGGCCCCGCGGCTTTCGGTTCGGACGGCACCGGCTTGACCTCCACTTCCAACTGAAAGCGACTGCCCTTGCGCGGTTCCGAATGATGGGTCAGACGCCCGCCCAACAACTCGATCAACTGCCGGCAGATCGCCAGGCCAATGCCCAGGCCGCCGTATTCACGGGTGGTTGAACCGTCGAGCTGGAAGAAACGCTGGTACAGCGTGGCTTCGTCGAGAAAGGCGAAGCCGATGCCGCTGTCGGTGACGATAAAGCTCAGGCGCAGCACACCTGCGCCATCGGGCACACCGACCACGCGCACGCGCACCGCGCCTTGGTGGGTGAACTTGAAGGCGTTGTCCAGCAGGCAATCCAGGCATTGGGTCAGCTTGTCTGCGTCGCCGATCATCCGGTCCGGCAGTTCATCCGCCACATCAATCGAAAATTCCAGGCCCTTGCTTTGCGCACTGGCGCTGAATTGCTGGCGCAAGGTGTCGAGCACACCGCGCAGGCTGAACACCTGCGGCTGCGCGGTGAGGCGCCCGGCTTGCAGCTCGGTGAGGGTGAGGATGCCGTTGACCATGCGCATCATGTCCCGTGCCGAACCGGCGGCGGTCTGCTGGTATTGCGCGAGGTCGTCGTCCAGGTGAACGGTTTGCATCAGTTCAAGGGAGCCGATCACGCCGTTCATCGGGGTGCGCAGTTCGTGGGTCAGGGTGGCGAGAAATTCGTCCTTGAGCCGGTTGCTGCGGGCCAGTTGCTGGTTGAGCACTTCGAGTTTCTGGCTGGCGTCGAACAGGATCTGCGCCTGCTGCTCGCGCATGCCGTTGATGCGATCCGCAAGGGCCAGGGACAGCAGCGCCACCTCGATGGCCGAGCCGATCTGGCTGGCGTACATGGTGAGGAAGACGTTGGGCAGGTAGCCCAATACCATCATGGTGTTTCACCACCCCACCGAGCAGGAAGGCCGACCAGGCAATGATGAAATACCGCGCCATGCGCTGGCCGCACAGCCAGGCTTTGATCGCGGCAATAAAGATGGTCACGGTGAACACCAGCGCCAGGCCGGTCGCCAGGCGCAGGGCCACGGCGTAGCTGGTCAGCAGCGCCAGCGCCATCACCAGCGCACCGCAGGCGGCCAGCCCGAGCAAGATGCGGTCGATCCAACGGCTGTGCTGCGCGGTATGCAGGAAGCTGCGCGCGAACAGGCTGCCGAACAGCGCCGCCGAGCCGATCAGGAACGGCACCGCGGCATTCGTCCACCATGGACTGTTCGGCCAGAAGTACTCCACGGCCACGCCGTTGACCGCCAGTTGGTACAAACCGAACGAGGCGATATAGAGGATGTAATAGAGGTAGCTGGTGTCGCGCACACTCAGGTAGATGAAGAGGTTGTAGATCAACATCCCCCAGCAAGACGCCGTAGATCGCGCCCAATACATAGAGGCGCAGCGGTTGCTGCTCCAGGTAGGCGGTGCCGGCCCACAGGGTCAGTGGTGCCTGGATCGAACCTTCACTTTGCAGGCGCAGGTAGATCGTCTCCTGCTGGTCGGGGACGAAATTGAGCTTGAACAGGTAGTTGCTCTGGCGCACTTCCCGGCTGGAAAACGGCAGCGCGCTGCCGGTACGGGTGCTCAGGCGATAGGCGCCAGTGCTGTCGCTCTGGTAGAGGTCCAGGTGATTGAGCGGCGGGTAGGCCAACTCCAGAAACCAGGTGCGTGGCGCGCGAGGGTCCTTGGCCTGGTAATGCAGGTCGATCTTGAGCCAGAACACCGAACGCGAATAACCGGCATTGAGGGTGGCTTTGTCGTGGGGCTTGAACTGGGCGGCGTACGCGGGGGAACTGACTTCGGCGATAGTGAGGGCGTCGGTGGGGTCTTCGAGCACTTGCATCACGCGGCCCAGGGGCAGGCTTCGCGTGTCCTGGTTGAACCCGATGGCGTTGGCGAGCAGCGGCAGCCCGCACAACAGTAAGATCAAAAAATAGCGCATAGAGCCCCAGCGTGGCCTGTCCGGTTATGTCAAAAAGTCCCCATTCCTTTTGAGAAGACGTATACCGGCAATACTGTTAGTAATTTGGATCCACTCTAGCATAGCTGCTAAAGGCCACTAGAAGCCATGTAAATAAATTTTACGAAGGCTCTAGAACGGCACTTTCAGAGCGATTCCATGCAGTCGGCAAGCGCCAGAAAAGTGCCACACGCGGGGCAAAATTCAACCATCGCCAGACAGCCACGCAAAAAGCGTTTGGTGGTAAGCTCGCGCACCATGAATATCTACAGCTCTCGCCCCGTTGTCCTCTGTCTCTCCGGCCATGACCCCAGTGGTGGCGCCGGCCTGCAGGCAGATATCGAAGCCCTGCTTGCCCAGGGTTGCCATGCGGCTCCGGCCGTCACCGCGCTGACCGTGCAGAACACCGTCAATGTCAGCGATTTCCGCGTGCTCGACCGCGAGTGGGTACTGGCCCAGGCCAATGCCGTGCTGGGCGACTCCGACGTCGCGGCAGTCAAGCTGGGCATGCTCGGCTCCACCGCCATGGTCGACACCGTGGTCGAGCTGCTGCAGGCGCATCCGCACCTGCCGGTGGTGTGCGACCCGGTGCTGCGCGCCGGTGGCGGTGGCAGCCTGGGCAAGGATGAAGTTGGCTATGCCATGCGCGAGCGGTTGTTGCCGCTGTCGCTGATTGCCACGCCGAACCTGCCCGAAGCGCGCATCCTCGCCGAGCTGCCTGACGGCACCGCAGACGAATGCGCCGCGAAGCTGCTGCCGTATATCAAGCACCTGCTGATCACCGGCGGGCATGGCGATGAGCATGAAGTGCACAACCGTCTATATAGCCGCGACGGCACGCAGCAGACCTTTACCTGCCAGCGTCTGCCGGGCAGTTATCACGGTTCGGGCTGTACGCTGGCCAGTGCGCTGGCGGGGCGAATCGCCCAGGGCGAAGGCCTGGTCAGCGCCGTGCAATCGGCCCTCAACTACACTTGGCGCACCCTGCGTGACGCCGAACAACTCGGCCAGGGCCAGTTCGTACCGCGCCGCCTGCCGCTGGATTTCTGCTCGTAAGACCAAGGGGCTTGCCCGATGAAACTACGTGGCCTTTACGCCATTACCGACAGCCAACTGTTGGCCGGCAAATTCCTCGCCTACGTCGAAGCGGCGCTGGACGGTGGCGTGACCCTGTTGCAGTACCGCGACAAAAGCAGCGACGAAGCCCGGCGCCTGCGCGAAGCGGAAAAGCTGCGGGAGCTGTGCTCGCGCTACAAGACCCAGCTGATTATCAACGACGACGCCGAACTGGCCGCGCGCCTGGGCGTCGGCGTGCACCTGGGCCAGACCGACGGCCCGCTGACGCCCGCCCGCGCATTGCTCGGCCCCAAGGCGATCATCGGCAGCACCTGCCACAGCCAGATCGAACTGGCCGAGCAGGCCGCGAACGAGGGTGCGAGTTACGTCGCCTTCGGTCGCTTCTTCAATTCCAGCACCAAGCCCGGCGCCCCGGCGGCCACCGTCGAGATGCTGGCCCAGGCCCGCGCGCGCCTGCAGGTACCGATCTGCGTGATCGGCGGCATCACCCTGGAGAACGCCGCACCGCTGGTGGCCCACGGCGCCGACCTGCTGGCAGTGGTCCACGGCCTGTTCGGTGCCGACAGCACCCAGGAAGTCACGCGCCGCGCCCGCGCCTTCAACGCCCTTCTTAAGATCTGATTGCAGAGAGCCCCCTTATGTCCCGTTCCGAAACGCTGTTTGCCAATGCCCAGAAACACATCCCCGGCGGTGTGAACTCCCCCGTGCGTGCGTTCAAGAGCGTGGGCGGTACGCCGCTGTTCTTCAAGCATGCCGAAGGCGCCTACGTCACCGACGAAGATGACAAGCGTTATGTGGATTACGTTGGCTCGTGGGGCCCGATGATCCTCGGCCACAGCCACCCGGACGTGCTCGACGCCGTGCGCCAGCAGCTGCAACACGGTTTGTCCTACGGCGCGCCGACAGCCATGGAAACGGAGATGGCCGACCTGGTCTGCTCGATCGTGCCGTCGATGGAAATGGTGCGCATGGTCAGCTCCGGCACCGAAGCCACCATGAGCGCGATCCGCCTGGCCCGTGGTTTCACTGGCCGCGACAGCATCATCAAGTTCGAAGGCTGCTACCACGGCCACTCCGACAGCCTGCTGGTGAAAGCCGGTTCCGGCCTGCTGACCCAAGGCGTACCAAGCTCGGCCGGCGTACCGGCCGCATTCGCCAAACACACCTTGACCCTGCCGTTCAACGACATCGCCGCCGTCGAACAGATGCTCAATGAAGTGGGCCAGGACGTGGCGTGCATCATCGTCGAGCCGGTGGCCGGCAACATGAACTGCGTACCGCCGGCGCCGGGTTTCCTCGAAGGCCTGCGCGAACAGTGCGACAAGCATGGCGTGGTGCTGATTTTCGACGAAGTGATGACCGGTTTCCGTGTGGCCCTCGGCGGCGCGCAGGCGCACTACGGCGTGACGCCGGACCTGAGCACCTTCGGCAAGATCATCGGTGGCGGCATGCCTGTAGGCTGCTTCGGCGGCAAGCGTGAGATCATGCACCACATCGCGCCGCTCGGCCCGGTGTACCAGGCGGGCACCTTGTCCGGCAACCCACTGGCCATGGCCGCCGGCCTGACCACCCTGCGCCTGATCAGCCGCCCGGGTTTCCACGCCGAACTGACCGACTACACCACGCGCCTGCTCGACGGCCTGCAACAACGTGCCGACGCCGCCGGTATCCCGTTTGTCACCACGCAAGCGGGCGGCATGTTCGGCCTGTACTTCAGCGGTGCCGACGATATCGTCACCTTTGATGACGTGATGGGCAGCGATGCCGACCTGTTCAAACGCTTCTTCCACCTGATGCTGGAAGGCGGCGTGTACCTGGCGCCAAGCGCATTCGAAGCCGGCTTCACCTCGATCGCCCATGGCGAGGCCGAGCTGAAACTGACCCTGGATGCCGCCGAGCGCGCCTTCGCTGCCTTGAAATAAGCCCATGCAGATTCTGACGTTGCCCCGGCAGCGTCAGATTTGCCACTTTGCTTACAGACTTTTCCTGCTTTTTTCGAGAAATCACCTGCAATCCGGCAGATAACTTGCCCAACCAGCAGAAAAACGAGTAAAGACTTTGTAAGCAGAGGCCTGCTTATTTCATAATGCGCGCTTATTGGATCCCCTGAGGGTCCGCGCGCCCCGTCAGAGGTAAGTCGATTCCCATGAAACGCACCGGCCGCACCCTGGTTCTGGGCTGCCTGTTGCTCCTTCAGCCGCTGCTGGCACATGCACAAGCAGGCGGCAACTCGTTGTTAATCCCAGCGATGGGTCGTTGCACCCTCAATACCCAGCCAGACAGCCAGGCCGAAGCCCTGAGCGCGTGCCAGAAACAGGCCGACGGCGGGGATGCGCAAGCGCAATACGAGTTGGGTGAGTACTTCCACGACAGCAAGAACCCCGCCCGCGACCTCAACAAAGCCTTGAGCTACTTCGAGAAAGCTTCGTTGCAGGGCCATGCTGAAGCCCAATTCAAGCTGGGCACCATGTTCTTTCATGGCGAAGGCGTGCCGGCCAACAACGTCCAGGCGTATATCGTGCTGAAGATGGCGGCGGTCAACGGTGCAGAGGATGCGCTGGATACGGCTGACGAAGTGGCCGAGCACATGCAGCGCGATGAGTTGGAAGTGGCGACCCAGGTGCTGGGGCAGATCTTTCGCAATTATTTGCAGGAATTGCAGAGTGCGGATGGGCGTTCGCCCTTCTCACCCCTGCCCTGAATTCATCTAAACCCTTCTATCGCTATCGCAGGCAAGCCAGCTCCCACACTTGAACGTGTTCACAAATCAAAATGTGGGAGCTGGCTTGCCTGCGATGGCCGCGACGCGGTCTTAAGCCCTACTTCTCAGGCATCGGCATCGGAAACGGCATCACATTGCCCATGCCCCGCGCCTCGCTGATCTTCGGCGTGCCCAAACGCTCGACTTCATCGATGCGCACAATCGAATGCATCGGCACAAAACTGCGCACCACGCCCTCGAACTGCGCCTTGAGCTTCTCTTCGCCCGGGTCGACGACCAACTGGGTGCGCTCGCCAAAGACGAACTCCTCCACCTCCAGGAAACCCCACAGATCGCTCTGATAGATCTGCTTGGCGTACATTTCGAACACCTGGCCCTGGTTGAGGAAAATCACCTTGTAGATTGGAGCTTCACGTTTGGTCATGGTGGGCGAGCAACACATCGGGGATATAAAAGAGGGCGCGAACTATAGCATGGCACCCGATGCACAACGCTAGGAACCAATGGGCATGCCCCCTATAATGCGCGGTTCTTTACCACCAGTTGACGATCCCCATGGCCAAGAAGCTTTACATCGAAACCCACGGTTGCCAGATGAACGAGTACGACAGCTCGCGCATGGTCGATCTGCTGGGCGAACATCAGGCCCTGGAAGTCACCGCCCGCGCCGAAGATGCCGACGTGATCCTGCTCAATACCTGCTCGATCCGCGAGCGGGCCCAGGACCGTGTGTATTCGCAGCTGGGCCGCTGGCGCGAACTGAAACTGGCCAACCCGGAGATGGTGATCGCCGTCGGCGGTTGCGTGGCCAGCCAGGAAGGCGCCGCGATCCGCGACCGCGCGCCCTATGTCGATGTGGTCTTCGGCCCGCAGACCCTGCACCGCTTGCCGGAAATGATCGACGCCGCACGCATCACCAAGCTGCCGCAGGTCGATGTGTCGTTTCCCGAAATCGAAAAATTCGACCACTTGCCCGAACCGCGCATCGACGGGCCGAGCGCCTACGTGTCGGTGATGGAAGGCTGCAGCAAATACTGCACCTTCTGCGTGGTGCCCTACACCCGCGGCGAAGAAGTCAGCCGGCCGTTTGACGATGTCATGTCGGAAATCATCCACCTCGCCGAAAACGGCGTGCGTGAAGTGACCCTGCTGGGCCAGAACGTCAACGGCTATCGCGGCCTGACCCATGACGGTCGCCTGGCCGACCTGGCGGAACTGATCCGCGTGGTCGCCGCCGTCGATGGCATCGAGCGCATCCGCTACACCACCTCGCACCCGCTGGAATTCTCCGACAGCCTGATCCAGGCCCACGCCGAAGTGCCGGAGCTGGTCAAACACCTGCACTTGCCGGTGCAATCGGGCTCGGACCGTATCCTGTCGGCGATGAAGCGCAACCACACCGCCCTGGAATACAAATCCAAGCTGCGCAAGTTGCGCGCGGCCGTGCCGGGCATCTGCATCAGTTCGGACTTTATCGTCGGCTTCCCGGGCGAGACCGAGAAAGACTTCCAGCAGACCATGAAGCTGATCGAAGACGTCGGTTTCGACTTTTCCTACTCGTTCGTCTACAGCCAGCGCCCCGGCACACCGGCCGCCGACCTGCTGGACGAAACCCCGGAAGAACTGAAAAAAGAGCGCCTGAACGCGTTGCAGCACCGGCTGAACCAGCAGGGGTTCGAGATCAGCCGACAAATGGTCGGTTCCACCCAACGCATCCTGGTCACCGACTATTCGAAAAAGGACCCGGGCGAGCTGCAAGGCCGCACCGAGAACAACCGGATCGTCAACTTCCGTTACGACAATCCCACGCTGATCGGCCAGTTTGCCGACGTGCACATCGACGCGGCGCAACCGCACTCGTTGCGGGGCTCGTTGATCAACTGAGCGCAAAAACCCGAAGACAAATGAAGAGCAAATGTGGGAGCTGGCTCGCCTGCGATAGCGGTGTAACAGGCAGTCTCTATTTTGGATGTGCCGGCCTCATCGCAGGCGAGCCAGCTCCCACAGGGGTTCTTCATTGGTCTGGAGAGTGAAGCCAGCCCATTTAAGTGCTTTCGCACACCGGCCAC
This sequence comes from Pseudomonas sp. FP453, assembly GCF_030687495.1. Lineage (NCBI taxonomy): Bacteria > Pseudomonadati > Pseudomonadota > Gammaproteobacteria > Pseudomonadales > Pseudomonadaceae > Pseudomonas > Pseudomonas sp. FP453. The sequence continues at coordinate 5,450,488 of NZ_CP117435.1, forward strand.
TGGCGTTATTCTCTATTTCACCTCAACAGCCAAAGGGCGGCTAAAAGCGACCTTGAACGCACCCATCGTAGAACCCCATCATTTTCTCCTCGAGCCGTTTGAGGCTCGCCGTTTCGCCAACCTGTGCGGACAGTTCGACGAGCACCTGCGCCTGATCGAACAACGCCTGGGCATCGAGATCCGCAACCGCGGCAATCAGTTCGAGCTCATTGGTGAAACCCAGTCCACTAAATCTGCAGAAAACCTGCTGCGCCGTCTCTACCGCGAAACCAAGGGTAGCGAGTTGTCGCCAGAAACCGTGCACCTGTATTTGCAGGAATCGGCTGTGGAAGACCTGGCCAACAACCCGGTGGCTGAAGCCAGCGTGGCCCTGCGTACCAAGAAAGGCATGATTCGCCCAAAAGGCTTGAATCAGCAGAAGTACGTCAAGGCGATCCTGGGTAACGATATCAATTTCGGCATCGGCCCCGCCGGTACCGGCAAGACCTACCTGGCTGTGGCCTGTGCGGTGGATGCCCTTGAGCGCGAGCAAGTGCGCCGCATCCTGCTGGTGCGCCCGGCGGTCGAAGCGGGCGAAAAGCTCGGTTTCCTGCCCGGCGACCTCGCCCAGAAGATCGACCCGTACCTGCGCCCGCTTTACGACGCGTTGTACGAGATGCTTGGCTTCGAATACGTGGCCAAGCTGATCGAACGCCAGGTAATCGAGATCGCCCCGCTGGCCTACATGCGCGGCCGCACCTTGAGCAACAGTTTCATCATCCTCGACGAAAGCCAGAACACCACGGTCGAGCAGATGAAGATGTTCCTCACCCGTATCGGGTTCGGCTCCACGGCCATCATCACCGGCGACATCACCCAGGTTGACCTGCCCAAAGGCACCAAGTCGGGCTTGAGCCATGTGATTGAAGTGCTCAAGGACGTGCCGGGCATCAGCTTCACGCACTTCTCGCCCAAGGATGTGGTGCGCCACCCGCTGGTGCAGCGCATCGTCGAAGCCTATGAGCGCTTCGAACACCGTGACGATGGTTTGTCCAAGGACGCTCGCCGCGATGCTTGAGCTAGACCTGCAACTGGCCACCGAAGCGCCCGCCCCCAGTGAAGAGCAGTTCCGCCAGTGGTGCGCCCTGGCCCTGCGCCAGCGCACCGCCGACTCGGAACTGACCATCCGCCTGGTGGACGAGCCCGAAGGCCGCGAACTGAACCACACCTGGCGCCAGAAGGATTACGCGACCAACGTGCTGTCCTTCCCCGCCGACGTGCCCGATGAGTTACTGGACATCCCACTGCTGGGTGACCTGGTGATCTGCGTCGAAGTCGTCGAGCGCGAGGCCAAGGAACAAGGCAAGGCACTGGAAGCCCATTGGGCACACCTGGTCATCCACGGCTGCTTGCATCTCTTGGGTTACGACCATATAGACGATGACGAAGCCGAGGAAATGGAAACACTGGAACAAACGTTGCTTGCCGAATTGGGTCATCCAGACCCTTACGCAGATGACGAAAACTAAGACACTCAACTGAAACAACAAAGGATTTAGAGTAATCGCTATGAGCGAAGACCGATCGAGCAACGGGCAGAAGTCATGGCTGGGTAAACTGACCCAGGCTTTTGCCCACGAGCCGAAAAACCGCCAGGAGCTGCTGGAGCTGCTGCGCGAGGCCCACCAGAACAAATTGCTGGACAGCGAAGCGCTGGCCATCGTCGAGGGCGCCATCCAGGTCGCTGACCTGCAAGTACGTGACATCATGGTCCCGCGCTCGCAGATGATCAGCATCAAGGCGACCCAGACTCCACGGGAATTCCTCCCGGCCGTGATCGACTCGGCGCACTCGCGCTACCCGGTGATCGGTGAAAGCCACGACGACGTCATGGGCGTCCTGCTGGCCAAGGACTTGCTGCCGCTGATCCTCAAGGAGAACGGCGACAACTTCAACATCAAGGACTTGCTGCGCCCGGCCACCTTCGTGCCCGAGTCCAAGCGCCTGAATGTGCTGCTGCGCGAGTTCCGCGCCAACCACAACCACATGGCCATCGTGATCGACGAATACGGCGGCGTGGCGGGCCTGGTGACCATTGAAGACGTGCTGGAACAGATCGTCGGCGACATCGAAGACGAGCACGACGTCGAGGAAGACAGCTACATCAAGCCGCTGCCCAGCGGTGACTTCCTGATCAAGGCGCTGACGCCGATCGAGAACTTCAACGAGTTCTTCGACAGCGAATTCTCCGACGATGAATTCGACACTGTGGGCGGCCTGGTGATGAATGCGTTTGGCCATCTGCCAAAACGCAATGAAACCACCGAGATCGGCGCGTATCGCTTCCGTATCCTCAACGCGGACAGCCGTCGTATCCATCTGATCCGCCTGACACCTATTGCCCGCTAAGGAATGACATGCAGCGCCTAACCCGCCCCGGCTGGCCCGGTAATTTGCTGGCCGCGGTGGCCGGCGCCATCACCACCCTGGCGCTGGCGCCGTTCGATCTATGGCCGTTTGCGCTGATCGCCGTCGGATTGTTCTATATCGGCCTGCGGGAACTGAGCCCACGCCAAGCCCTGGGGCGTGGCTGGTGCTTTGGTTTCGGCCTGTTTGGCGCCGGTACCAGCTGGATCTACTACAGCATCCACCACTTCGGCGGCGCTTCGGTGCTGCTGGCGGGCTTGCTGATGCTGGCGTTTACCGCTGCCATCGCCCTGTTCTTCGCCCTGCCCGCCTGGTTGTGGGCACGCTGGCTGCGCCGCAATGAAGCGCCGCTGGCCGATGCGCTGACCTTTGCAGCCTTGTGGGTCGGCCAGGAAGCATTCCGCGGCTGGTTCCTCACCGGTTTCCCGTGGCTTTATTCCGGCTACAGCCAGCTCGACGGCCCATTGACTGGCCTCGCGCCGTTGGGTGGGATGTGGCTGATTTCCTTCGCCCTGGCGCTGACCGCCGCCGTGCTGTGCAACCTGCCGCGCCTGTTGGCGAGCAAGCGCAACGCCTTTATCGGCGCGGGCCTGGTGTTGTTGGTGGCGCCATGGGCCATCGGCCTGGCACTCAAGCATCACGCCTGGACCTCGCCGTCCGGCGCACCGCTGACCGTCGCCGCGATCCAGGGCAACGTCGAACAAAGCATGAAGTGGGACCCCGAGCAGCTCAATGCGCAGCTGGCGCTGTACCGCGACATGAGCTTCGCCTCCAAGCCGGTGGACCTGCTGATCTGGCCGGAAACCGCCGTGCCAGTACTCAAGGAGTCGGTTGAAGGCTACCTGGGGATGATGGGCAAGTTCGCCGCCGACCGGCACAGCGCGCTGATCACCGGCGTGCCGATCCGCCAGGAAGTGCATCACCAGAAGCGTTACTTCAACGGCATCACCGTGGTCGGCGAAGGCGAAGGCACTTACCTCAAGCAGAAACTGGTGCCGTTTGGCGAGTACGTGCCGTTGCAGGACATGCTGCGCGGGCTGATTGCCTTCTTCGACCTGCCGATGTCGGACTTCGCCCGCGGCCCGGAAGACCAGCCGATGTTGCAGGCCAAGGGCTATCAGATTGCGCCGTTCATTTGCTACGAAGTGGTGTACCCGGAGTTCGCCGCTGGCCTTTCCGCCCGCAGCGACTTGTTGCTGACCATCAGCAACGACACCTGGTTCGGCACCTCCATCGGCCCCTTGCAGCACCTGCAAATGGCGCAGATGCGTGCCCTGGAAGCCGGCCGCTGGATGATCCGCGCCACCAACAACGGCGTGACTGGCCTGATCAAACCCGTACGGGCAGATCACGGCGCAGATCCCGCAGTTCGAGCGCGGGATTCTGTATGGCGAAGTGGTGCCTATGCACAACCTCACCCCGTACCTGCAATGGCGGTCATGGCCGTTGATTATTGTGTGTGTGCTGCTGTTTGGCTGGGCGCTGCTGGCCGGTCGAATGGCCAAGACGGTCTAAGGGACACCACAAAACCCATGTGGGAACTCGCTTGCGTGGGAGCTGGCTTGCCTGCGATGCAGACACCTCGGTACCAGTTGTACTGAGGTGATGCCATCGCAGGCAAGCCAGCTCCCACATTTGATCTGCTGTGCTGCGGGTTATCGGTAGAACAATCGGTAACCTATCTGCCCCACCGCCTCATTGATCAACTGCCCGCTCTGCCAGATCGACTTGAATTCCGGCATCCAGCCGCCCAACGGCCGGGCATTGTCCACACCAAGGAAACCGACCGGCCCTGGCACCACCGTGAAGCCGGCCTGCTCAAAGCTCCACACCGAACGCGGCATGTGCCAGGCCTGGGTAACCACCACCACGCGCTTGATACCTTCGGGCAGCAAAATCTCAGCACTCATCTGCGCATTTTCCCAAGTGGTCCGGCTGCGCTCTTCCCTCCAGCGCACCGTAACGCCGAAGTCATCCTTCATCGACACCGCCATCAACTCGCCCTCGCTGGGTGGCGTGCCATAGTGCAACCCTCCGCTGGTCAACACCGGCAACCCCGATGCCTTGGCGAGGCGTGCCGCATAACGCTCACGTTCAAGCCCGATGCCGGTGGGCTGATCGGCGCCCCACGCCGGATCGCCGCGCTCACGCCCCGAACCCAGCACCACAATGGCGTCGGCGCGTTGCGCCAGGGTTGCCCACTCTTCCCGCACCAACGGCGGCTCAGTCTCAAGGGTGTGAGCGCCCCACTCCACCATCACCGGCAAACTCATCAACCACATGCCGCCCAGCCCCAGCGCAAAGCAGCACCCGGCCAGCCGCGGGCGGCTGCGACGCAACCACCAGGCAAGCGCCAGCAGCAGCAAGAAAAGGCCGGGGGGCAATAACAGTTGCTTGATGAAATAACGAAAAGGCATCGGGCATCTCCAAAGATGCCCGAAGCCTAGATGCAACGGGATTTAGCGACAATCTTTACCAGCACAATTAAGAAGGTTTACAGATAACGCTGTGCATCACTTGCACCGTACGGCCCGAAGCTTTTCCGGGCCGCGAGCGGCAGGCAAGTCTTTCAGCCAAACCACCTTGGCCGAGCGCAAAGACTCTTGGGCGAGCGGGGAGGCCTGCCCAAACGATGCGCGGTGGTGATTGGACTCCAGGAAAACCTTGATCAGTTCAAGCTCTGCCTGGCTCAAGCCACGCAACTCCAGCTCCTCAGGCCGCTCATCACACAATCGGCCCGCTGTTTTTGCTGCATCCAATGCACGACCCAAACGGTCGATCAGTCCTTCGTACAACTGCGGTTTCGTTAAAGTTCGCTGCGATTCAGCCATCCCCTCACCTCATTGAAGAAAAGTCTTGCTCCCCAATAAACAGCGTAGCCCCCGTGGCTGCACCTGCCTGGTGCCGCGACAGACGGCCCCTGCTGCGCAATCAGGGTTTCCCTCGATAGAGTGGGGTCATGTATGCTACGGCGCTTCCTGTAACTCCACTTCCCGCAGGGTTTGGGCACGGACGCGCCGCTTTTTGGTGTCGATCAACCTGAACGTTGCACCGAAGAGGATTAGGCCACCCCTATTCAGTTCAAAAGTAGCCATGCACGAACAATATCAGCCCCGTGAAATCGAAAATGCCGCCCAAACCTTCTGGGACGAGCAAAAGTCCTTTGAAGTCAGTGAACAGCCAGGCAAGGAGACTTACTACTGCCTATCGATGTTCCCTTACCCCAGCGGCAAGCTACACATGGGGCACGTGCGCAACTACACCATCGGCGACGTCATCTCGCGCTACCAGCGCATGCTCGGCAAGAACGTCCTGCAACCCATGGGTTGGGACGCCTTCGGCATGCCGGCGGAAAACGCCGCGATGAAAAACAACGTGGCCCCCGCCAAGTGGACCTACGAAAACATCGCCTACATGAAGACCCAGCTGCGCAGCCTGGGCCTGGCGGTGGATTGGTCCCGCGAAGTGACCACCTGCAAGCCGGATTACTACCGCTGGGAACAATGGCTGTTCACGCGCCTGTTCGAAAAAGGCGTGATCTACAAAAAGAGCGGCACCGTCAACTGGGACCCGATCGACCAGACCGTACTCGCCAACGAACAGGTGATCGACGGTCGCGGCTGGCGTTCCGGCGCGCTGATCGAAAAGCGCGAAATCCCGATGTACTACTTCAAGATCACCGCCTACGCGGATGAACTGCTGTCGAGCCTCGACGACCTGCCGGGCTGGCCTGAACAGGTCAAGACCATGCAGCGCAACTGGATCGGGCAAGTCCAAGGGCATGGAAGTGCAGTTCCCGTACAACGTCGATTCCATCGGCGTTGCTGGCGCACTGAAAGTCTTCACCACCCGTCCAGACACCTTGATGGGCGCGACCTACGTTGCCGTGGCCGCCGAGCACCCGCTGGCCACTCAAGCCGCACAGAACAACCCTGAGCTGCAGGCGTTCATCGCCGAATGCAAAGGCGGCAGCGTGGCCGAAGCCGACGTCGCCACCCAGGAGAAAAAAGGCCTGCCGACTGGGCTGTTTGTTGAACATCCATTGACTGGCGAGAAGTTGCCGGTGTGGGTCGCCAACTACGTGCTGATGCACTACGGCGATGGCGCTGTAATGGCAGTGCCGGCCCACGACGAGCGTGATTTCGAGTTCGCCACCAAGTACGCCCTGCCGATCAAGTCCGTGGTGCGCACCAGCTCCGGCGAGACCAACCCGGCCCCGTGGCAAGACGCCTACGGCGAGCACGGCACGCTGATCAATTCCGGCGAGTTCGACGGCCTGGACTTCCAGGGCGCGTTCGACGCCATGGAAGTGGCACTGATCAAGAAAAACCTGGGCGCCTCGCGCACCCAATTCCGCCTGCGCGACTGGGGCATCAGCCGCCAACGCTACTGGGGCTGCCCGATCCCGATCATCCACTGCGAAACCTGCGGTGACGTGCCCGTACCGGAAGACCAACTGCCGGTCGTCCTGCCGGAAGACGTGGTGCCGGACGGCGCCGGTTCGCCGTTGGCGCGCATGCCTGAGTTCTACGAATGCAGCTGCCCGAAATGCGGCCAGCCGGCCAAGCGTGAAACCGACACCATGGACACCTTCGTCGAGTCCTCGTGGTACTACGCCCGCTACGCCTCGCCGCACTACGAGGGTGGCCTGGTGGAGAAATCCGCAGCCGACCATTGGCTGCCGGTGGACCAGTACATCGGTGGTATCGAACACGCCATTCTTCACCTGCTGTACGCACGCTTCTTCCACAAGCTGATGCGCGACGAAGGCCTGGTGAGCTCCGACGAGCCGTTCAAGAACCTGCTGACCCAAGGCATGGTGATCGCCGAGACCTACTACCGTCGTGAAGCCAATGGTGCCTACACCTGGTTCAACCCGGCGGACGTCGAGCTGGTGCGTGACAGCAAAGCCAAGGTCATCAGCGCCAAGCTGATCTCGGACGGCCTGCCGGTGGAAATCGGTGGTACCGAGAAGATGGCCAAGTCGAAGAACAACGGCGTCGACCCACAGTCGATGATCGACCAGTTCGGCGCCGACACCTGCCGCCTGTTCATGATGTTTGCCTCGCCGCCGGACATGAGCGCCGAATGGTCCGACTCCGGCGTCGAAGGTTCGCACCGCTTCCTCAAGCGCGTCTGGCGCCTGGCGCACGCCCATATCAGCCAGGGCCTGCCGGGCAAACTGGACGTGGCCGGCCTGAGCGATGAGCAGAAAGTCATTCGTCGCAGCACGCACCTGGCCATCCGCCAAGCGAGCCAGGACGTGGGCCAGAACCACAAGTTCAACACCGCCATCGCCCAGGTGATGACGCTGATGAACGTGCTGGAAAAAGCCCCGCAGGCGACCGAACAGGACCGCGCGCTGATTCAGGAAGGCCTGGAAACGGTCACCCTGCTGCTGGCGCCGATCACACCGCACATCAGCCACGACCTGTGGAACCGACTGGGCCACGACGGCGCGGTCATTGATGCGGCCTGGCCAAAGCAGGATGACAGCGCACTGGTCCAGGACACGCTGCAACTGGTGATCCAGGTCAACGGCAAGCTGCGTGGCCAGATCGACATGCCGGCCAGCGCCAGCCGTGAAGACGTCGAAGCCGCCGCGCGCGTCAACGAGAACGTGCTGCGCTTCACCGAAGGCCTCACGATCCGCAAAGTGATCGTCGTGCCTGGCAAACTGGTCAATATCGTCGCCAGCTAAATCGGATCGGGCGCGGGGTTCGAACCCCGCGCCGAACAAAACCTTCAGGGCCTCGATAAGGCCCACCTGGTTTCAAGGGGAGCAACACAATGATCAAACGCAATCTGCTGGTGATGGGCCTTGCCGTACTGCTGAGCGCTTGCGGCTTCCAGCTGCGCGGTACCGGCACCAATGACCTGACGATCAAGGAACTGGATGTCAGCGCACGCGACGCCTACGGCGATACCGTGACCCAGCTGCGCCAGGTTCTGGAAAGCAGCGGCGTGCACGTCTACACCGGCGCGACCTACAAGCTGTTCCTGGCCAACGAGAAAGATACCCAGCGCAACCTGAGCTACGCCAGTGCTGGCCGCGCATCGGACATTGAACTGGCCACCGAGCTGATCTTCGAAGTCCGTGGCCGTGATCAGTTGCCGCTGATGGGTGACAAGATCGTCGTGCAGAAAATCGTCAGCCACGATGGCAACAACCTGGTCGGCTCAGACTCCGAGACCATCCAGGTACGCAAGGAAATCCGTCGCGAACTGGTACAGCGCGTGATGTTGCGCCTGCAGATGCTCACACCGGAAAAACTCGCAACCTTGCAGCAAGCCGCCGACAACAAGGCCAAGGCTGACGCCGACGCCCTGAAAGCCGCGCAAGAGTACGAAGACAACACGCCGAAACAATCGCCTGTTGAAGTCCCTGTCGAGTAAGCCAGACGGGGCGCCCCAGGCGCCCCGTTCGCCCCGCCTATGAAACTCGCCCCCGCCCAACTCGCCAAACACCTGCAAGGTGGCCTTGCACCTGTCTATATCGTCAGCGGTGATGACCCGCTGCTGTGCCAGGAAGCCGCCGACGCCATCCGCACCGCCGCACGCCAGCAAGGTTTCGATGAACGCCAAGTGTTCAGCGCCGACGCCAGTTTCGACTGGGGCACGTTGCTGCAAGCGGGGGCGAGCATGTCGCTGTTCGCCGAAAAACGCCTGCTGGAACTGCGCCTGCCGTCCGGCAAGCCCGGTGACAAGGGCGCTGCAGCCCTGATGGAATACTGCTCACGCCCGGCCGAAGACACGGTGCTGTTGATCAGCCTGCCCAAGCTCGACGGCAGTGCGCAGAAAACCAAGTGGGGCAAGGCGTTGGTGGAGGGTGCGCAGACCCAGTTCATCCAGATCTGGCCGGTGGACAGCAATCAGTTGCCGCAATGGATTCGTCAGCGCCTGTCCCAGTCGGGGCTGTCGGCGACGCAAGATGCTGTGGAACTGATCGCCGCGCGGGTAGAAGGCAACTTGCTGGCCGCCGCCCAAGAGATCGAAAAGCTCAAGCTGATGGCCGAGGACGGGCAGATCACCGTCGAAACCGTGCAAGGTGCGGTGGCTGACAGTGCGCGGTTTGACGTGTTCGGGCTGGTGGATGCCATTCTCAACGGCGAACCCGCCCACGCCTTGCGCATGCTCGAAGGCCTGCGCGGCGAAGGCGTGGAGCCACCGGTGATTCTCTGGGCCCTGGCCCGTGAGCTGCGGGTGCTGGCCAATATTGCCCTGCAATACAGCCAGGGCACGCCATTGGACAAATGCTTCAGCCAGGCCCGGCCACCGGTGTGGGACAAGCGCAAACCCCTGATGAGCAAAGCCCTGCAACGGCACTCGGCGCAACGCTGGGCGCAGCTGTTGCTGGAAGCTCAGCGCATCGATGCGCAGATCAAGGGCCAGGCCGCGGGCTCGCCGTGGATGAGTTTGAGCCGCCTGTCGCTGTTGATGGCCGGCCAGCGCCTGACACTGCCTGCCGAATAAACCCCTCCAGACACTGCACTTCCCTGTGGGAGCTGGCTTGCCTGCGATAGCGGTGTATCAGTGGCAGAGATGCCAGCTGACCCACCGCTATCGCAGGCAAGCCAGCTCCCACATTTTTGATCGCATTTACAATTTCTAAGAGGTGCCAGCCTTTACAGCGGCCAAACTTCGGCAGATGATTTGCCCCGTTCCAACCCACCCAGAGAGTACCCACCATGAGCAAAAAGCCATCCAAGCATGGCCCCAACAAGGCCAAGTCCATCATCGCCCAGCCACTGTTCCGCAGCCGTCAGGAACGCGCCGGCAAGGGCAAAGGCAGCTACCGCCGCGAAGCCTTCCAGTCTAATAGCTGGGAGGCTTCTTACTTTCTGGCTGCCTGAAGGCAAGCGCCCCTTTGGCATGATAAGGTCTGCACCTGATTTGTAATCCCTGGACCTGTGCATGCCCTCTTGTCTCTCCCGTCGTTGGCACCTTCGCCAATTGATCGCTGCCTCCAGCCTCATTCTGCTCGTCGCCTGTGCGGAGAAACCGACCGCCGCCGACGCTCAACCCCTGCCGAAACTCCAGACCGCTCCAGTCGTGGCCCCCGCTGTCGTGGCGCCCCTGGCCGTGGACAACCTGGATATCCAGCCGACCCAGACCTTCGCCGAATGGCAGGCCGGGTTTCGCGAGCAAGCCCTGAAAGCCGGGATCACGCCTGCCGTCTTTGACAATGCCTTTGCCAACGTCACGCCAGACATGGCCGTCATCCGCGCCGACCGCAGCCAGCCGGAATTTTCCCGGCCGGTGTGGGAATACCTCAACGGCGCCCTGTCGCCGCTGCGTGTGCGCAATGGCCAGGCACTGCTGATCAAGTACGCCGACATCCTGCAACGCATCGAAGAGCGCTATGGCGTGGATCGCCAGGCCCTGGTCTCGGTATGGGGCATGGAAAGCAACTTCGGCCAGTTCCAGGGTAACAACTCGGTGATCCGTTCCCTGGCGACCCTGGCCTATGAAGGCCGTCGCCCGGCGTTTGCCCAGGCGCAACTGCTGGCGGCGCTGCAAATCATCCAGCACGGTGATATCCAGGCCGATCAGATGAAAGGCTCCTGGGCCGGCGCCATGGGCCAGACCCAGTTCATCCCGACCACCTACAACACCCATGCCGTGGATTTCGATGGCGACGGTCGCCGCGATATCTGGAACAGCCCGGCCGACGCCCTCGCCTCCACCGCGCACTACCTGCAAAGCTCCGGCTGGCAGAAAGGCCAGCCGTGGGGGTTTGAGGTCAATCGACTGCCAGCAGACTTCGATTACGCCCTGGCCGATGGGGGTGTGCGCAAGACCGTCGCCGACTGGCTGAAACTGGGCATCCAGTTGCCACCTGGCGCGAGCATGCCGCCGAACGTCGACCAGTTGTCCGCCGCCCTGCTACTGCCGGCGGGTTACCGTGGGCCAGCGTTCCTGGTGCTGGATAACTTCCGCGCGATCCTCAAGTACAACAACTCGTCGTCCTACGCGCTGGCGGTCGGCCTGCTGTCGGAACGGTTTGGTGGCGGTGGTGTGATTCGTGGCGATTGGCCGAAGGATGAACTGCCGCTGAGTCGTTCCCAGCGCATCGACTTGCAGACCGTGCTGAACGCCAAGGGCTATGAGGCCGGCAACCCGGACGGGATTATCGGCGCCAATACGCGCAAGGCGATTCGGGCGGCGCAGCAGTCGTTGGGGTGGCCGGCGGATGGGTATCCTACTGTGAAGCTGTTGGAGTCTTTGCAAAACCGATAAGTCTGCTTATGGCTACTACCGCTATCGCAGGCAAGCCAGCTCCCACATTCGACCGCATTCCAAAGGATGTACACGGTTGAATGTGGGAGCTGGCTTGCCTGCGATGACGCCATCACAAGCACCAACTATCTAAAGACCACATCCTGCTCCAACACCAACCGCTGCTCCCCCGCATCCAGCCGCACCAACGCGCCCATCGGCAGCGTCAGGTTCGGATCACAATGCCCACTGCGCCACCCAGCCAGCACCGGAATGCACAGCGGCTCGAAGGTCTGCTTGAGCAAGCGCTCCAACGCCGTCGGGTCCACACCTGCCACATCCCCCACCAGCACACCGGCAACCTGCGCCAGCTTGCCCGCCAGGCGCAGGTGCGTGAGCAGGCGGTCGATACGGTAGATCGGCTCGTTGACGTCCTCGATCAGCAGGATGATGCCTTCGGCGTCGATCTCAAAAGGCGTGCCCATCACCGCCGCGATCATCGACAAGTTGCCCCCCAGCAAGCGCCCACAGGCGATGCCTGGGGCAATTGTGGTCAACGGGTAGGCCAGCGGGTGCGCCAGCACGCTGCCCGCGCCGAGATCGCCGCGCAGCATGCCGAGCAGAGAAGACTCGGTCGGAGGCTGCTTGTCGCCCAACAGGTCGGCATTGAGCATCGGCCCGTGGAAGGTCACAAAACCCGCATAGCGGCTGATGGCCAGATGCAGGGCAGTGATGTCGCTATAGCCGACGAACGGCTTGGGGTTGTGCCGTAGCAGGTCGAAATCCAGGCGATCAAGCAGGCGCGGTGTGCCGTAGCCGCCACGCAGGCAGAAGATGGCGTCGATGTGGGGGTCGGCGAACGCACGGTGGAGGTCGTCTAGACGGCTTTGATCGCTGCCGGCGAGATAGCCGTCGCGCTCGTAGACACCGGGGAAGATTCGCAGGTCGTAGCCGCGAGCGCGCATCCATTGGCCGGCTTTTTCCACATCCAGGGTGGCCGGGCCAGCAGGGGCAATCAGGCCGATGGTGCCTTCGGGGCGCAATGCAGGTACGGCAATGCTCATGCACATCTCTCCCTAACTAACGCAAAACGAAATGTGGGAGCTGGCTTGCCTGCGATAGCATCACCTCGGTGTATCAGTCGCACCGAGGTGATGCTATCGCAGGCAAGCCAGCTCCCACACAAGTCCGCTCCCAGATCTGAGCAGCGGTATTTACGAAACCAGGCTCGCCTTGACCAGCTTGGCCTGCTCGTCAGCGTGGTACGACGAACGCACCAACGGGCCCGACGCGACATTCTTGAAGCCCATCTTGTAGCCTTCCTCGGCAAACCAGGCAAAGGTGTCCGGGTGCACAAAGCGCTGCACCGGCAAGTGGCTGCGGGACGGTTGCAGGTACTGGCCCAGGGTCAGCATGTCGATGTCGTGTTCGCGCATGCGCTTCATGACTTCGATGACTTCTTCGTCGGTCTCGCCCAGGCCCAGCATCAGGCCGGATTTGGTCGGGATGTGCGGCATCATCTGCTTGAATTTCTGCAGCAGGGTCAGCGACCACTGGTAGTCCGAACCCGGGCGCGCGGCCTTGTACAGGCGTGGCACGGTTTCCAGGTTGTGGTTGAACACATCTGGCGGCTCGGCGGCGGTGATTTCCAGGGCGACGTCCATGCGGCCACGGTAGTCCGGCACCAGGGTTTCGAGCATCACGTTCGGCGACAGCTTGCGGATCTCGCGGATGCAGTCGGCAAAGTGCTGGGCACCGCCGTCACGCAGGTCATCGCGGTCTACCGAGGTGATCACCACGTACTTGAGGCGCAGGTCGGCGATGGCGATGGCCAGGCTTTCCGGCTCGTTGACGTCCAGTGGCTTCGGTCGGCCGTGGCCCACGTCGCAGAACGGGCAACGACGGGTGCAGATGTCACCCATGATCATGAAGGTGGCGGTGCCGCCGGAGAAGCACTCACCCAGGTTCGGGCACGAGGCTTCTTCGCACACGCTGTGCAGCTTGTGCTTGCGCAGCAGGGCCTTGATACGGTCGACTTCCGGCGAAACCGGGATGCGCACGCGGATCCAGTCGGGTTTCTTCGGCAGTTCGGTGGTCGGAATGATCTTCACCGGGATGCGTGCAACCTTCTCGGCGCCGCGCAGCTTGACGCCGGCTTCCACCTTGGCACGCGGGGCCGGGGCCGGACGATCGGTAACGTCCACCGTCGGGATCATGGTTTGCACTGCATCAGTAGTCATAATCAGTCGATTCCGCCCGTAAGGGTCGTCTGCTCAGCATAGTCGAGGTGTTTGACGAGCTGCGCACGCAGCCGGGCACTAACCTCGGCAAATTTAATCGGTGTGGCATGGTCGCTCAGCTGGGTCATCGCCAGCCCGGCATAACCGCACGGGTTGATCCGACGAAACGGCGCCAGGTCCATGTCCACGTTCAGGGCCAGGCCGTGAAAGGAACAACCGTGGCGAATGCGCAGGCCCAGGGAGGCGATTTTCGCGCCATCCACGTACACGCCAGGTGCATCGGGCTTGGCCGCGGCGGTCACGCCGTAGCTGGCCAGCAGCTCGATCAGGCATGTTTCCATGCGGCTGACCAGGTCGCGGACACCAAAACCCAGCTTGCGCACATCCAGCAACAGGTATGCGACAAGTTGTCCCGGGCCATGGTAAGTCACTTGGCCACCTCGGTCGACCTGCACCACCGGAATATCCCCCGGCAGCAGCAGATGCTCAGCCTTGCCGGCCTGGCCCTGGGTGAACACCGGCGGGTGCTCCACCAGCCAGATCTCGTCCGGGGCCGAAGTACCGCGCTCGTTGGTGAACCGCTGCATCGCATGCCAGACCGGCTCGTAGGCCATCTGGCCGAGCTCGCGAAAGCCCAGGACGCCTGACATCACAGCACCATGTGCACGAAGCCGGTGGCCCGCAGTTCGCTGTTGATGTCGTAGAGCTGGTCTTGACCGGTCGCAACGATGTGCAACTGGATCGTGGTGTATTTACCGTTGGTGCTCGAACGCTCGTCCACCCGGTTGTCGTTGATCGTCGCGTGTTTGCGCACGATATCGATGATCTTGTCTTTGTTGCCCACGCCGGTATCGCTGATCACTTTGACGGGATAATCCGTCACTGGGAATTCGATCTTTGGCGCCTTTACTTCGGTATCGGTCATGGCGTAACGGCCTCGTAAGCGTAAGCCGTGGCGACGGGCAAAGCCCCGCGTCAGATCAACGCGGGGCTGTGCAGGTGCACACTTATCAGTTGAACAAGCTGTAGAAGAATAGACGGATGCTATCCCACACGCGGCGGAAGATACCACCTTCGTCGACGGCGTCCAGCGCGATCAGGTCGGCGCTGTGCACCACCTTGTCGTCCAGTTTCACTTCGACCTTGCCGATCACGTCACCCTTGGCGATTGGTGCAACCAATTGCGGGTTCATGGTCATGCTGGCAGCGAGCTTTTTCAGCTGGCCTTTAGGCATGGTCAGGGTCAGGTCTTCAGCCAGGCCGGCCTTGACTTGGGAGGTCGCGCCTTTCCACACCGGCGCGGTCGCCAGCTCAGCACCCTTCTGATAGAAGGTCTGGGTTTCGAAGAAGCGGAAACCGTAGGTCAGCAGTTTTTGCGTCTCGGCCGCACGGGCCTGCTCGCTGTTGGTGCCGAAGACCACGGCGATCAGGCGTTGGCCATCACGTACGGCGGACGACACCATGCAGTAGCCGGCCTCGTCGGTGTGGCCGGTTTTCAGGCCATCGACGGTCTTGTCACGCCACAGCAGCAGGTTGCGGTTAGGCTGCTTGATGTTGTTCCAGAAGAATTCCTTCTGGGAGTAGATCGCGTAGTGCACCGGGTCGACACGAATGATCGCGCGCGCCAGGATCGCCATGTCGTGAGCCGACGAATAGTGCTCAGGGTTTGGCAGGCCGGTCGGGTTCATGAAGTGGCTGTTGGTCATGCCCAGGTCAGCCACGGTTTTGTTCATCATGTCGGCGAAGGCGTCTTCGCTGCCGGCGATGTGCTCGGCCAAGGCTACGCTGGCGTCGTTGCCGGACTGGATGATGATGCCGTGCAGCAGGTCGCTCACGGTCACTTGCGAACCGACCTTGATGAACATCCGCGAACCGCCGGTGCGCCAGGCGTTTTCGCTGACGGTCACCGGGTCGTTTTCGCCGATCTGGCCGCGACGGATTTCCAGGGTCGCGATGTAGGCGGTCATCAGCTTGGTCAAGCTGGCTGGGGGCAGACGCTGGTCACCATTGCTCTCGACCAGCACGTTGCCGCTGGCGGCATCCATGAGGACCCAGGCCTTGGCGGCCAGTTGCGGGGAAGCCGGCACCATTTCAACCGCCCAGGCGGCCGGGGTGATGATCAGCGAAAGGAGCAGGCACGTGCGTTTGGCTAAGGAGGTGATGTTCATCCGTCTCTCGAAATTGCTTATGGAAACTTGCCCTCGCGGGCAAAACTTATTCAGACAGGCCGTTGCCAGACTGTCGCGTGTTCGGTTGCCCGCTCACCCCTTGCCCCTGGGTTTTATTGTTCAACGAGCCAACAACCAGGGTTCAGGCCCACATTCGGGCCCGGACCTTCAATCTTTTGTTATTCGGCGGTGACCACGCTGGGTTGCCCCAGGTTGGCCATGCGCACGCTGTTCTGCACTTGCGCGACTTCACCCGGCGTGCCAATCGGCCCCATGCGTACACGGTGCAGGGTCTGCTGGTTACGCACGATGGAGCTGATAAAGACTGGCGCGCTGACCATGCCGCTGAGTTTCGACCTTAGCAGCTCTGCCGCATCCGGGTTGGCGAAAGCGCCGACCTGCAGGTATTGCCCGCCCGCCATCGAAGCCCCCGGCACGGCGCGCGGCACTACCACGGTATCCGGTGCATGCTGTTGCGGCGGCGGTGTCCACTGTTCGATCTTGCCGGCCGATGCGTTCACCTGCGGCTGCTGGCTGGTCGGCTCGTTGAGCATCAACGGTGCCGGCTTACCGCGCTGGGCCCAGTATTGCGCCGGGTCGATACCTTCGACCTTGACCCGCGCCGTACCGGTTTCGGCATAGCCGAGTTTCTTGGCGGCAGCGTAGGACAAGTCGATGATGCGATCGGAATAGAACGGCCCACGGTCATTGACCCGCAGGATCACCGTGCGGTTGTTGTCCAGGTTGGTCACCCGTACATAGCTGGGCAGCGGCAGGGTCTTGTGCGCCGCGCTCATGCCGTACAGGTCATACACTTCGCCGTTGGCGGTGTTCTGGCCGTGGAACTTGGTGCCGTACCAGGACGCCGTGCCGGACTGCACGTAGGTCTTGGATTCCTGCAGCGGGAAGTAATTCTTGCCCAGCACCGTATACGGGTTGGCCTTGTACGGCCCGGTGTGCAGGGTTGGCGTGGCATCCGGGATCTTCGACACATCGACATCCCACCACGGCGCGCCATCTTTGTGCGCACGGTTGATGTCCAGCCCCGGCTGGGAACGGACCACCGCCCCCCCGGACTTCTGCGCCGGACCACGGCTGGTGGAGCAACTGACTACCAACAAGGACAACGCGGCAAACGCCACCAGCTTGAGCGGTTTTTGGATCGGCGATACCCGCATTACTTGTTGCCCCGTGCTTGGACCAGCATGTCTGACAGCTGATGTACGGCCATGGCGTACATCACACTGCGGTTATAACGCGTGATTGCGTAGAAGTTCTTCAGGCCCATCCAGTATTCCGGGCCGTTTTCGCCTTCGAGACGGAACGCCGTGACCGGCATGTCATCGCGTGGCGCATTCTGACTCGACCACCCCAGCGCCCGCAACTCCCCGACCGTCTTGACCGGCTCGATGCCCTGGGTGAGGCCTTCATCGGCGCGCTCCCCGGCCACATCGGCGCGGATCACCACCGGTTCGCCAGCAACCCAGCCGTGGCGCTTGAAGTAGCTGGCGACACTGCCGATGGCGTCGTCGGGATTGCTCCAGATATTGATATGGCCGTCGCCGTCAAAGTCCACCGCGTAGGCGCGGAAGCTGCTCGGCATGAACTGCGGCAAGCCCATCGCACCGGCGTAGGACCCCTTGAGCGTCAGTGGATCGACCTGCTCTTCGCGGGCCAGCAGGAGGAATTCACGCAGCTCCTTGCGGAAGAACTCGGCGCGCGGCGGGTAATCGAAACCCAGGGTCGACAAGGCGTCGATCACCCGGTAACTGCCGGTATTGCGCCCGTAAAAGGTTTCGATGCCAATGATCGCGACGATGACCTGGGCCGGCACCCCGTATTCCTGCTCGGCGCGGGCCAGTACGGCCTCGTGCTGGCGCCAGAAATCCACACCCCGCGCCACGCGGGCGTCGGTGAGGAACATCGGGCGATATTCCTTCCATTGCTTCACCCGTTCCGCCGGGCGGGAGATGGCGTCGAGGATCGCCTGCTTTTTCTGCGCCTCGCGGAACACACCCATCAGCTGTTCACCGGCGAAACCGTAGTCGCGGGTCATTTCACCGACAAATTCGGCGACCTGGGGTGAACCATCGTAGTCACCGGCCTGCGCCTCTTGCGTTGCGCCCAGCAGGCCAATCAGGCCCATCCAGGACGCGTGCCGAGTCGCCCAGCCGCGCATTACTTGCATTGACATCTTCACCTTATTCAAACCTGTGCGATCCATTTGCGATGCGTATGAATCGACATCAAAACCCCAAACGCTGACAGCAATGTCACCAGCGAAGTTCCGCCGTAGCTAATGAATGGCAACGGCACCCCAACCACCGGCAGCAGGCCACTGACCATACCGATGTTGACGAAAACGTAAACAAAAAAAGTCATGGTCAGGGCGCCGGCAAGCAATTTGCCGAACAGCGTCTGCGCCTGGGCGGTGATCACCAGCCCGCGACCAATCAACAACAGATAGATCAGCAACAGCGCGCAAATGCCCACCAGGCCGAACTCTTCGCCCATCACCGCAATAATGAAGTCGGTGTGGCTCTCCGGCAGGAAGTCCAGGTGCGACTGGGTGCCCAGCAGCCAGCCCTTGCCAAACACGCCGCCGGAACCGATGGCGGCTTTCGACTGGATGATGTTCCAGCCGGTGCCCAGCGGATCGCTCTCAGGATCAAGGAAGGTCAGAATCCGCTGCTTCTGGTAGTCATGCATAAAGAAGAACCACATGGCCACGGCCACCGGCACGGCGGCGGCGAGCACGCTGAGGATCCAGCGCCAGCGCAAGCCGCCCATGAACAGCACGAACGCGCCGCCCGCGAGGATCAGCAACGAGGTGCCGAGGTCCGGCTGGCGCACGATCAGGATGAACGGTATGCCGATCAGGATCAGGCTCACGCCCACGTGCTTGAGCTGTGGCGGCAAGGTGCGCTTGGACAGGTACCAGGCGATGGTCGCCGGCATCAGGATCTTCATGAATTCCGACGGCTGGAAGCGGATCACCCCCGGAATGTTGATCCAGCGGGTCGCGCCCATGGCGTTGTGGCCCATCACGTCCACCACCACCAGCAACAACACGCCGGCGACGTAGCCGAGGGGCACCCAGCGCGCCATGAAACGCGGCTCCAGCTGGGCGATCACCACCATCGACAACAGGCCCAGGCCAAACGACGAGGCCTGCTTGATCAGCAGGTCCCAGTTCTTGCCGCTGGCCGAATAAAGAACGAACAGGCTGCCGGCCGCCAGGGTCAGCAGCAGGATCAGCAATGGACCATCGATGTGCATGCGTTGCAGCAACGTCGCACGGCGACGCATCACATCCTCGCTGGAGAGGATGCGGTCAAAATTACTCTTCACTGGCCGTAACCTCGGTGCTTGAAGGGGGGCCGCCATATTCGGACTTGAGTCGGCCATCGTCGGCCAACAGCCAGGCGTCCATGATCTGGCGCACCACCGGGGCCGCGACGCCGGAACCGGACTCGCCGTTCTCGACCATCACCGCCACCACGATTTTCGGGTCGTCGGCCGGCGCGAAGCCGACAAACAAGGCGTGGTCGCGGTGGCGTTCCTGGACCTTGGTGCGGTCGTATTTCTCGCCCTGCTTGATCGCCACCACCTGGGCGGTACCGCTCTTGCCGGCAATGCGGTACTGCGCGCCAATCGCCGCCTTGCGCGCGGTACCACGGGCGCCGTGCATCACTTGCTGCATGCCGTGGTTGACCTTGGTCCAGTCCGACGGGTCGCGCAGCACAATGTCGGGGATCGGGTTCTCATCCACCGGCTTTTCGCCTTCGATGGTCTTGGCCAGGTGCGGACGGTTCCAGATGCCCTTGTTGGCCACCAGCGCCGTGGCCTGGGCCAGTTGCAGCGGCGTGGCCTGCATGTAGCCCTGGCCGATCCCGAGGATCAGGGTTTCACCCGGGAACCACGCCTGGCGACGGGTCGCGCGCTTCCACTCCCGCGACGGCATCAGGCCCGGGGATTCTTCGAACATGTCCAGGGAGACTTTCTGACCGAGGCCGAACTTGCCCATGTAGGCAGACAGTCGGTCGATCCCCAGCTTGTGGGCCAGGTCGTAAAAATAGGTGTCGTTGGAGCGCATGATCGCGGTGTCCAAATCGACATAGCCGTCACCGGTGCGGTTCCAGTTACGGTATTTGTGATCGTAGTTGGGCAGCATGTAGTAGCCGGGGTCATAGACTCGACTGGAGGCCGTGACCACGCCCGCGTCCAGGCCGGCAATCGCCACCGCTGGCTTGATCGTCGAGCCCGGCGGATACAGGCCGCGCAGCACGCGGTTGAACAGCGGCCGGTCGATGGAATCGCGCAACTCGGCGTAGGCCTTGAAGCTGATGCCGGTGACGAACAGGTTGGGGTCGAAACTCGGCTGGCTGACCATCGCCAACACTTCGCCCGTGGTCGGGTCCAGTGCCACGACGGCACCACGCCGCCCGCCCAGGGCCATCTCGGCCGCTTCCTGCAACTTGATGTCCAGGCTCAGCACGATGTCCTTGCCCGGCACCGGATCGGTGCGCTTGAGCACCCGCAGCACACGGCCACGGGCGTTGGTCTCGACTTCTTCGTAACCCACCTGGCCGTGCAACTCGGGCTCGTAGAAACGCTCCACGCCCGTCTTGCCGATATGGTGGGTGCCGCTGTAGTTCACCGGATCAAGGGTCTTCAGCTCTTTCTCGTTGATCCGCCCCATGTAGCCAACGGAGTGGGCAAAGTGCGGCCCTTGCGGGTAATGCCGCACCAACTGCGCCACCACTTCCACACCTGGCAAACGGAACTGGTTCACCGCAATCCGCGCGATCTGCTCTTCAGTCAGCTCAAACAGGATCGGCACTGGCTCGAATGGCCGGCGCCCCTGCTTCATGCGCTTTTCAAAGATCACCCGATCTTCCGGGGTCAGCTGCAATACCTCGACGATCACATCGAGGACCTGCTGCCAGTCGCCGGAGCGTTCGCGGGTCATGCTCAGGCTGAAGCTGGGCCGGTTGTCCGCCACCACCACGCCATTGCGGTCGAAAATCAGGCCACGGGTCGGTGGAATCGGCTGCACATGCACCCGGTTGTTTTCCGACAATGTGGAGTGATAGTCGTACTGGATCACCTGTAGGAAATACAGGCGCGCAATCAACACTCCGATCAATCCCACCACCAAAAACGCGCCAAAGACTACGCGCGCGCGTACCAGACGTGCGTCTTTCTCGTGGTCCTTGATGCGGATCGGCTGGGTCATCGGGAGGAGCGCAGACTATTTGTGGTAAGGGTGCCCGGACAGGACTGTCCAGGCGCGATACAGCTGTTCACCGATCAGAATCCTTACCAACGGGTGCGGCAACGTGAGCGCCGACAGCGACCAGCGCTGGTCGGCCCGCGCACAGACTTCCGGCGCCAGCCCTTCGGGGCCGCCGACCATGAAGTTGACCGTGCGTGAATCCAGGCGCCAGCGATCCAGTTCCACCGCCAACTGCTCGGTGCTCCAGGGTTTGCCGTGCACTTCCAGGGTGACGATGCGCTCGTTGGGGCCGACCTTGGCCAACATGGCTTCGCCTTCCTGACGGATAAAGCGCGCCACGTCGGCATTCTTGCCCCGGGTATTGAGCGGTATCTCTACCAGTTCCAGCGACAGCTCGGCGGGCAGACGCTTGGCATACTCGTGCCAGCCTTCTTCCACCCACTTGGGCATGCGTGAACCGACAGCAATCAGACGCAGGCGCACAGCCGTTCCTTATTCCTGGTCTTTGTTGAGCTTGTCGAAGTGCGCGTGGCCCACTTCCGGGCTGTGGTGCTTGCCATCGGCGGCACGGCTCTGCTCGGCGCCTTTCCACAGGCGTTCCAGGTCGTAGAACTGGCGGGCGTTGGAGGTCATCATGTGCACGATCACGTCGTCCATGTCCAGCAGCACCCAGTCGCTGTCGCCCTTGCCTTCTTCACCCAGCGGCTTCACGCCTTGGGCTTTGACGGCTTCACGGACTTTATCGAGCATCGCGCCGATCTGGCGGTTCGAGGTACCGGTAGCGATGATCATGAAGTCGGTGATGCTTTGCTTGTCACGTACGTCCAGCACCTGGATGTCCTGGGCTTTAACATCTTCCAGGGCCGCCACGGCGACTTTTACCAGCTCTTCGCCAGCCAGTTCCGGGCCAACGTGGGCTTCAACCGGCAGCGGCGCGCTTTTGAAGGTGCCTTTGCGCTTAACTTTGCTTACGTCTTTGTTCGTCATATAAAACTCGTTTTGCTCGTATGTTCGGGCGCTTGCTGCACGAATGTTCGTACGTTCAAGCGCGCCTTTTCAGTTCGACGCACGGTAAAGCCCGTGCGCATCGATGTAGGCCAGGACCGCGTCAGGCACCAGGAAACGTACCGACTTACCGCTGGCCAGCAGTTGACGGATCTGGGTGGCGGACACCGCAAGCGGGGTCTGCCAGACGAATGCAATATTCCCGTTCGGCCCGGTCAGGGCCAAGGGGTCACTTACCGACCGCGCGGCCAGCAGGTTGCGCAAGGCATCCGGCGGTTCGCTGTCGGCATCCGGGCGTTGCAAAACCAGGATGTGGCAGTGCTGGAGGAGTTCCTCCCAGCGATGCCAAGAGGGCAGGCCGCAAAATGCGTCCCAGCCCAAAAGCAGAAACAACTGGTCATCCGCGGCCAGCTCGGCGCGCATCAGCTCCAGGGTGTCAACAGTGTAGGACGGTTTATCGCGCTTGAGCTCGCGGTCGTCCACCACCAGGGGTGCGATGCCTTCCACCGCCAGGCGCACCATTTCCAGGCGCTGCCGGGGCGACACTTGCGGCGTATCGCGATGGGGCGGCCGGGCGTTGGGCATCACGCGCAATTCATCCAGCGCGAGGGCATCCGCGACTTCCAGGGCACTGCGCAAATGGCCGATGTGCACGGGGTCGAAGGTACCGCCGAGCAGCCCGATGCGTTTACCCATCAAGTGCGCACATGACCGTCGCCGAACACCACGTACTTCTCGCTGGTCAGGCCTTCCAGGCCAACCGGGCCGCGGGCGTGCAGCTTGTCGGTGGAAATACCGATCTCTGCGCCCAGGCCGTACTCAAAGCCGTCGGCAAACCGCGTCGAGGCGTTGATCATCACCGAAGCGGAATCCACTTCGTTGAGGAAACGCCGCGCATCGCTGAAATGTTCGGAGACAATGGCGTCGGTGTGCTTGGAGCCGTAGGTGTTGATGTGTTCGATGGCCTCATCCAGGTCATCGACGAGCTTGATCGACAGGATCGGCGCGGTGTATTCGGTGTACCAGTCCAGCTCGGTCGCTTCGATCACGTCCGCGCCCAGCAGCGCACGAGTGCGCTCGCAACCACGCAATTCCACACCTTTGTCGCGATAGATGGCAGCCAGCGGCGGCAGCACGCGCTCGGCAATGCCGACGTGCACCAGCAGGGTTTCCATGGTGTTGCACGGCGCGTAGCGGTGGGTCTTGGCGTTGTCGGCGATGCGGATCGCCTTGTCGATGTCGGCAGCGATGTCGATATAAACGTGGCACACGCCGTCCAGGTGCTTGATCACTGGCACCTTGGCATCGCGGCTGACGCGTTCGATCAGGCTCTTGCCACCGCGCGGCACGATCACGTCGACGAATTCCGGCATGGTGATCAGCGCGCCAACGGCGGCACGGTCGGTGGTTTCCACCACTTGCACCACTTCGGCAGGCAATTCGGCCACGGCCAGGCCTTGCTGAATGCACGTCGCAATGGCGCGGTTGGAATTGATCGCCTCGGAACCGCCCCGCAGGATGGTGGCGTTGCCAGACTTGAGGCACAGGCTCGCGGCGTCGATGGTCACGTTCGGGCGCGACTCATAGATGATGCCGATCACGCCCAGGGGCACGCGCATCTTGCCGACCTGGATGCCGGACGGCAGGTAACGCATATCGCGGATCTCACCGATGGGGTCAGGCAGCTTGGCCACCTGACGCAGGCCTTCGATCATGTCGTCGATACGTGCCGGGGTCAGCGCAAGGCGGTCCAGCAGCGCCGGCTCCAGGCCATTGGCGCGGCCGTTGGCCAGGTCCAGTTCGTTGGCGGCGGTCAGCTCGGAGCGCGAGGCATCCAGAGCGTCGGCGGCCGCCAGCAGGGCGCGATTCTTCTGCGCAGTGCTCGCACGGGCGATCAACCGCGAGGCCTGACGGGCAGCGCGACCCAGGCGGGTCATGTAGTCAAGAACGGACTCAGTCATGGTCAGGGAGTCTTGGCAGGGAGGAAAGCGGCAGATTATAGCTGTGACGCCGCCTGACTGACAGCGGTGAGGGGCGGATGGTCGAAATGAACTGTAAAAACCTGGGGTTCAGCGGTAATTAAGGTGGGAGTTGTTATTATTCGGTCACATTTAGCCGTAATAACCCCAGGCCACCATGCCCAGCGTTTCGCCCCGACACCCCGCCAGCGCCCTGCCCGACGGCTTCTTCGACCGTGACGCACAGATTGTTGCGCGAGAATTGCTCGGAAAAGTCATACGCCATCGCGTCGGCGAACTCTGGCTTTCGGCGCGAATTATTGAAACCGAAGCCTATTACGTGGCGGAAAAAGGCAGCCACGCCTCACTCGGCTACACAGAAAAGCGTAAGGCTTTGTTTCTGGACGGTGGCCACATCTACATGTACTACGCCCGTGGCGGTGATTCGCTGAACTTCAGCGCCCAGGGGCCGGGCAATGCCGTGCTGATCAAATCGGCGTATCCGTGGGTCGATGAACTGTCCGGCCCGGCCAGCCTGGCGCAGATGCTGTTGAACAATCCAGATGCCAATGGTCACCCTCGCCCTTCGCAAAAGCTTTGCGCTGGCCAGACGTTGTTGTGCAAGGCGCTGGGGTTGAAGGTGCCGATGTGGGATGCCAAGCGCTTTGACCCGGAGTGGCTCTTTGTTGAAGACGTGGGGCAGGTGCCGACGCACATTATCCAGACCACTCGCCTGGGCATTCCCAGCGGTCGCGACGAACACCTGATGTACCGCTTCGTCGATGCTGGTTATGCGCCCTATTGCACACGGAACCCGCTGCGCCGGAGCCAGGTCGAAGGCCGCGACTATTTTTTGATTTGAACATTGAGACCTGCAACACAGCCGATCCCATGTGGGAGCTGGCTTGCCTGCGATAGCGGTGGTTCAGTCCATGAGAGGTTGGCTGATAGACCGTCATCGCAGGCAAGCCAGCTCCCACAACTGATCTTCACTGTTTCAGGTTCTGTATTGCATAGAGGGAGTGGATTTGTATGGGCCAATGGCTCGATAGCATCACCGGCTGGCTGACCCTCAACCCCGAATGGCTCGCGGTGGCGGTGTTTATCGTCGCGTGCGTAGAGTGCCTGGCCATCGCGGGACTGATCGTACCGGGCACGGTGATGCTGTTTGCGATTGCCGCACTGGCCGGCAGCGGCGCGCTGTCATTGAGCGAAACCCTGCTGCTGGGCTTTCTCGGCGGCTTGTTGGGCGATGGTATTTCCTACTTCCTCGGCCGCCACTTCCACCAGAACATCCGCCGCCTGCCCGGCCTGCGCCACCATCCAGAATGGATGAACGGCGCGGAGACTTACTTCCATAAGTACGGCATTGCCAGTCTATTGGTGGGACGATTCATCGGACCTTTGCGCCCCATGCTGCCAATGGTCGCGGGTATGTGCGACATGCCTTTCCCGCGTTTCGCCGCGGTGAGCCTGCTGGCGGGCGCGGGTTGGTCGGTGGCCTACCTGCTGCCAGGCTGGGCGACCGGCGCGGCGTTCCGCCTGCCGTTGCCGGAAGGCTTCTGGCCGGAGGCCGGGGTGGTCACGGCTGCTATCGCTGTGTTGCTGGGCTTGAGTTTGAACAGCAGCCTGCGCGGCCATCGTCGCGCTACCCTGTGGATCGGCTGCGCCAGCCTGACCTTGTTGATCGCCCTGTTTATCGGCTATCACCATCTGGATAACTTCGACCATGGCCTGATCGCCCTGGTGCAAGAACATCGCAGCCCGTGGCTGGACGAAGTGATGGTGCGCATCACCCAACTGGGCGAGTTCAAGAAGATGTTCGTCGCCAGCGCCGTGTTCACCGGCCTGCTGTTGCTGGCGCGGCAATGGCGCCAGGCTGTATTTGTCGGCGCTACGCTGGGCGGCGCCGCGGTGATCAACACCGGGACCAAGCTGTTTTTCGCCCGTGGCCGCCCGGAGATTCTTACAGACCCTCTGACCAGCTTCAGCATGCCCAGCGGGCATGCGTCCGGCTCTTTCGCGTTTTTTCTGGCGCTGGCCGTGCTGGCCGGCCTGGGGCAACCGACACGCCTGCGCATGACCTGGCTTCTATTGGGCTGTATCCCGGCGGCGTTCATTGCCTTGTCGCGGGTCTACCTGGGGGCGCACTGGCCGACTGACATCCTGGCCGGCACCCTGCTGGCGATGGCGGTTTGCGCGTTCAGCCTGACCCTCAGCCAATACCGCAGCCCGATGCCGGCCCTCCCGCAAAAAACCTGGTGGCTGCTGCTGCCGGCGCTCGTCGCTGTGCTGAGTTTTATCGCCCTCACCGGCACGTCCCACGCCCTGCTGCGTTACGCCTATTAAGTGAAAAGCTCACCCTGCAACTCGTCGAGCAACATCTGGATCGCATCCAGCCGCTGCTGCGGATCGTCGAGTTGCAGCAGGTCGATCTTGTCGGCCTCGGTAAAGGGCAGCAAGTAGGCCAGTTGGTTGCCCAAGGATTGCTGGCCCTCGGCCTGGGTGCCCATGTCCAGCGAGGCCACCATCGGGTGCTCGGCCAGGGCCTGGAGCAACGCCAGCAGGTCGGCATCTTCTTCTTCCAGCGCCTGGTCCGGCAGTTCTTCAAGCCATTGCACGTCGGCTACGAGCAAATTGTCCTTCTGCACCCCGGCGTCACGCACACGAAAACGGCGCCCGCCTTCGACGCGAATCCCCAAGAGGCCGTTGTCCTGCTGCTTGAAGTCACGGATCAGCGCTTCACAACCGATCAACGCGTAGCCATCCGGGGCCATGCCCACCTCGCTGCCGTCGAGGATGCACACCACGCCGAAGCTTTCGCCCTTTTTCATGCAGCGGCTGATCATGTCCAGGTAGCGCGCCTCGAACAGTTGCAGGTCGAGGGTGCAGCCAGGGAACAGCACGGTATTGAGCGGAAACAGCGCCAGACTCATAAAGGTTTCCTTAAACCCGGTTTAAACGATCACCGACACAGCCAGCGGCAGGAACACTGCCGTGGCCACGCCCATCAGACTCATGGCCAGCGCCGCAAAGGCGCCGCACTCTTCGCTTTCCTGCAAGGCCACCGAGGTGCCGACGGCATGGGCCGTCATGCCCAGCGCCATGCCACGCGCTTCGGGGCTGTGCACGCCAAGGCGGGACAACAGCGCCGGGCCGACCATTGCGCCCACCACCCCGGTGATCAGCACAAACACCGCCGCCAACGCCGCCACCCCGCCGATCTGTTCGGCCACCAGCATGGCAATTGGCGATGTCACCGACTTGGGCGCCATGGTCATCAGCATCATGTGTTCGGCGCCAAACCACCAGCCCAGCAACACACACAGGCCGGTGGCCAACACCCCGCCTATCACCAGCGTAGTAAAAATCGGCCAGAACAATTGGCGAATGCGCCGCAGGTTCAGATAAAGCGGCACCGCCAGCGCGACGGTCGCGGGGCCGAGGAGGATACCCATGATCTCCGTGCTCTTGCGGTACTCCGCGTAGCTCAGGCCACAGGTGAGCAAGACGCCGATCACCAGCAGCATGGACACCAGCACCGGCTGCAGGAAGATCCAGCGGGTTTTCTCGAAACCGGCCAGCACCAATTGATAGGCGCCCAGGGTGATGCCGATGCCGAACAAGGGGTGATGAATCACCGCGGTCCACGCGCCGTGCCAGTCGACGATCATTGGTCCTTCTCCTTGCGCTTGACCATGTGCTGCATCAACACGCCGACAAAGCCCATGGCAATCACCAGCGACAGCACCAGCGCGCCGACGATGGCCCAGAAGTCCGCCGCAATGTCCTTGGCGTACACCATCACCCCGACGGCGGGTGGCACCAGCAGCAATGGCAGGTAGCGCAACAAGCTGCTGGCCGCCAGGCTCAGGGGCTCGCCGACCTCGCCGTTCCAGATCAGAAAACCGAGCATCAACAGCAAGCCGATAATCGGCCCCGGCAATATCGGCAGCAGCAAATGGTTGAGCGCCGTACCGATCAATTGGAACAGCACCAGCCATGTCAGCCCACGTAACAGCATGCGTTCTCCCCCCCGTCAAAACTCGCCCGTATTATAAGCACGCCAGCCCTATGCTTCGGCATTCGCCAAAAGCATGGTGGGTTGACCGGGCCTGTTGCCCATGATGATCTAAGATGGATTTCGCACACCTATAAAAACCGATGAACCAAGGAGAGACGCAATGCCCTATGTACCTGTAGCGCAGCTCAAAGATTATGTCGGCAAGGAACTGGGACGTTCCGAATGGCTCACCATCGACCAGGCGCGGATCAACCTGTTCGCCGAGGCCACTGGCGATCATCAGTTCATCCACGTTGACCCGGTCAAGGCCGCGCAAACCCCGTTTGGCAGCACGATTGCCCACGGTTTCCTGTCGTTGTCGCTGATGCCCAAGCTGATGGAAGACATCCTGATCATGCCTGAGGGCCTGAAGATGGCGGTCAACTACGGCCTGGACAGCGTGCGGTTTATCCAGCCGGTGAAGGTCAACTCCAAGGTGCGCCTGAACGTGACACTGACCGACGTCACCGAGAAGAAACCCGGGCAATGGCTGTTCAAGGCCACCGCCACCCTGGAAATCGAAGGCCAGGAAAAACCCGCCTACATCGCCGAGTCGCTGTCACTCTGCTTCGTGTAAGCCCAGCCCTGTGGTGAGGCACTGAAACTCACCACAGGGTATGTAAATTTATGTATGAACCTCGCGGCTGCGGCATACTCGGCGCTCAATTACCCGGATCCCGCTATGCGCCCACTCGCTCCCCTTGCCCTTGCCCTGTTGCTCACCGCTTGCGGAGACGGCGAATCGCTGTTGCCGCCCGATGCGCGCCTGCCCGATGGCGGCCGCTACCGGGGTGATGTGGTCAACGGCTTGCTGCAAGGCCAGGGTCGTGTGGACTACCCCAACGGCAGCTGGTACGCCGGGCAGTTCGACAAGGGCCAGTGGCACGGCCAGGGCGAATGGCATGGCAGCAACGGCGAGGTCTATAAAGGCGAGTTCCAGCAAGGCCTGTTCGATGGCCAGGGCAGCCTGACCACACCGGGCAGCAGCTATGTCGGCGGCTTCAAGCGCGGCCGGCGCAACGGCGAAGGCACCCTCAAAGAGGGGCAGATGACCTATCGCGGTGAATTCAACGCCGACCAGTATTCCGGCCTCGGCCGCCTGGAACTGGCGGACGGCAGCCAATACCAGGGCCAGTTCGCCCACGGCAAGCCGAATGGCGAAGGCCAGCGCAACGACGACAGCGGCAACCAGTTCAGCGGCCACTTCGTCGATGGCCAGCTTGAAGGCAACGGCACCTTCAACAGCGCCGACGGTGACATCTATGTCGGCCAGTTCAAACAGAACCAGCTCAACGGCAAGGGCCGCTATGAAAATGCCGACGGCGACGTGTGGATCGGCCAGTTCAAGGAAGGTGCGCTGAGCGGCAAAGGCGAATTGATCGGCGTCGATGGCAGCCACTACGTCGGCCAGTTCAGCGATTGGCGCTTCACCGGTGAAGGTCGCCTGAACCTCACCGACGGCAGCTTCTATATCGGCGGTTTCGACAGCGACAGCTACCAGGGCCGCGGCACCCTCGTCCTCACCGACGGCACCGTGCAGGCCGGCACCTGGGTCAATGGCATGCGTGTGCGTGACGCCGACGGCAAGCTGCTGCCCGACCCGCTGGAGACCGGCGTATTGGCCCAGGGCCACTTGCTCGATGCCGCGCTCGCGGCCGTGCCCGCCTCGACCCCCGCCGTCGAGCTGTACAGCCTGGTGCTGGCCGGTGATGGCAAACAAAGCGTATTCCTGCGCGAAGCCGATTACGTCAGCAACATGCTTGCCACCCGTTTCGGCGCGCGCGGGCAGATCCGCCTGGTCAACCACCGCGACCACATCGCCGACCGCCCCCTGGCCACCCGCGAAAGCCTGCGCCGCGCCGTGTTGACCCTGGCCGAACGCACCGGGCCGGAAGACCTGGTATTCATCTACATGACCAGCCACGGCACCCACGAACACGAGCTGGTGCTGGACCAACCGCGCATGGAGCTGGCCGACCTGCCGGCCGATGAGCTGGCCGCCGTGCTCGCACCGCTGAAAAACCGCGACAAGATCATCGTGATTTCCGCCTGTTACTCCGGTGGTTTTATCCCGGCGCTGAAAGACGAACGCACCCTGATCATGACCGCCTCGCGCGCCGACCGCGTGTCCTTCGGCTGCTCCGAAGAGGCCGACTTCACCTACTTCGGCGACGCCCTCTTCGCCCAAGCCTTCAACCAGACCGACGACTTGCAGCAAGCCTTCAAACTGGCGCAACTGCACGTGGCCGAACGCGAACAGGCCGACAGCTTCGAAGCCTCTGAACCGCAGATCTGGGCCCCCAAAGGGGTGATCGCCCACTGGCAATTATTACGCAAACAGCAGGCACGAAAGGCGCTCGAAAGCGTCTCAATGAATAGCAAGGAAGCCAAAGGCAACTAAGCTGTAACGTGTAACAGGGGGGAAACACCATGTACCTGACGCCTCAACATATCCTGCTGGCCGGTGCCACCGGCCTTACCGGCGAGCACCTGCTGGATCGCCTGCTCAACGAACCCACCGTGACCCGCGTCCTGGCACCCAGCCGCAAACCACTGGCCGAACACCCGCACCTGGAAAACCCGGTGGGCGACCCGGCCCTGTTCTTGCCACAACTGAGCGGCCGTGTGGATATCGCCTTCTGCTGCCTGGGCACCACCATCAAGCAGGCCGGCTCGGAAGCTGCGTTCCGCGCGGTCGACCTGGACATGGTGGTGGCCTTCGCCAAGCGTGCGCGGGAGATGGGCGCGCGGCACCTGATCGTGATCAGCGCGATTGGCGCCGACCCGAAATCGTCGATTTTCTACAACCGCGTCAAAGGCGAAATGGAACAGGCGCTCAAAGCCCAGGACTGGCCACAATTGACCATCGTGCGGCCGTCGCTGTTGCTGGGTGAGCGCCTGGAACCACGCCTGGCCGAGCAACTGGCCGGGCCGCTGTCAAAGCTGATTCCTGGCAAGTACCGCGGCATCGAGGTGTGCGAACTGGCCCGGGCCATGTGGCGCCTGGCGCTGGAAGAGCAGGATGGAGTGCGGGTGGTGGAGTCGGATGAGTTGCGCAAGCTCGGCAAGTGATTTTGCGGTGGCTGGGCCGGCCTCTTCGCGGGCAAGCCCGCTCCCACATTTTGATGGGTGAACACAGTCTTTATTTGTGAACACTGTCAAATGTGGGAGCTGGCCTGCCTGCGATGAAGCCAGCCCAGGCAATACACCGCTACAGGCCGCCCGTGGCGTTGAAGCCAACCCCCAACACCGTCAACACCGACAACGGCAACAACAAGGTATCGAGCAACGCACTCGCCGGCAGATCCACCCCCGGATAACTCGGCGCCTCAGCCCCAAACCGATCCTTGGCGCAGCAGCCGCCATTCATTGCATACAGATCCAGGCGCGTGCCGGCATACACCACCGGCGCGCCGGGTTGCGCCGCATCCAGCGTGCGCGCGGTGGCGCAGCCGGTCAGTTGCAGCACAAGCACCAACAGCAGCGCCTTATTCATCGCTGCTCAAATGGTGCTCACCCCAACGCGGCAGCATGTCCTGGGGAATATTCAGCAGGTTCAGGATGCGCGCCACCACAAAGTCCACCAGATCATCGATGGTCTGCGGCTGGTGATAGAAGCCGGGCGACGCCGGCAAGATAGTCACGCCCATGTTCGACAGCTTGAGCATGTGCTCCAGGTGGATGCTCGAATACGGCGCTTCGCGTGGCACCAGGATCAACTGGCGACGCTCCTTCAAGGTCACATCCGCCGCGCGCTCGATCAGGTTGTTGCACGCGCCCGTGGCAATCGCCGACAAGGTGCCGGTGGAGCACGGCACCACCACCATCGCTGCCGGCGCGCCGGAGCCGGAAGCCACCGGCGACATCCAATCTTCCTTGCCGTACACCTTGATCTGCCCCGCCGCCGCACCGGTGTACTCGGTGAGGAACGCCTGCATCATCTGCACCTTGGGCGGCAGGGCGACGTCGGTCTCGGTAGCCATCACCAACTGCGCGGCCTTGGAGATCAGGAAGTGCACTTCACGGTCTTCGCGCACCAGGCAATCCAGCAGGCGCAGGCCATAAGGCGCGCCGGACGCGCCGGTCATCGCCAGGGTCACGCGTTCCGGGCCGCTCATTTCAGCGCCTCGGCCAATTTACCGTGCAGGCCGCCGAAGCCGCCGTTGCTCATCACCACCACATGGGTGCCAGGCTTGGCGAGCTGCTTGACGTGTTCAATGATGCCTTCGATGGAGTCACAGACCGTTGACGGCACGGTGCACAGCGCGGCAATCGCCGGCAGATCCCAGCCCAGGTTGGCCGGTGCATACCAGACCACCTGGTCGGCGTCGTTGACGCTTTCCGGCAAGCCATCGCGGTGGGCGCCGAGCTTCATGGAATTGGAACGCGGCTCGACAATCGCAATGATCGGCGCATCGCCTACGCGTTTGCGCAGGCCATCCAACGTGGTCGCAATCGCCGTCGGGTGGTGGGCAAAGTCGTCGTAGATGGTAATCCCATTCACGTCGGCGACCTTCTCCATACGCCGCTTCACGCTCTTGAACGCGCTCAATGCCGCGATACCCATGGATGGCACCACGCCAACATGCCGTGCGGCCGCCAGGGTCACCAGGGCATTGGCAACGTTGTGTTGGCCAGTCATATCCCAGTCGACGATGCCTTGGGCCTCGCCGTCAAACAGCACTTCAAACCGCGAGCCGTCTTCGCTGAGCAGCCGGACTTGCCATTGCCCACCTTCGCCGGTGGTTTGCACCGGGGTCCAGCAGCCCATGTCGATCACACGCTGCAAGGCTGGCTCGGTGGTCGGATGGATGACCAGCCCTTCGCTCGGAATGGTACGCACCAAATGGTGGAACTGACGCTCGATGGCCGGCAGATCGGGGAAGATATCGGCGTGATCGTACTCAAGATTGTTCAGGATCGCCGTGCGCGGACGGTAGTGAACGAACTTGGAGCGCTTGTCGAAGAACGCGCTGTCGTATTCATCGGCTTCAATCACGAAGAACGGTGTATCGCCCAGGCGCGCCGACACCGAGAAGTTCTGCGGCACACCGCCAATCAGGAAGCCCGGGCTCATGCCGGCATGTTCCAGCACCCAGGCGAGCATGCTGCTGGTGGTGGTCTTGCCATGGGTGCCGGCGACGGCCAGTACCCAGCGGCCTTGCAGCACATGGTCCGCCAGCCACTGGGGGCCGGAGACATACGGCAAGCCTTTATTGAGTACGTATTCGACCGCCGGATTGCCACGCACCATGGCATTGCCGATCACCACCAGGTCCGGGACCGGGTCGAATTGCGCCGGGTCGTAGCCTTGGGTCAGTTCAATGCCCTGAGCCTGCAGCTGCGTGCTCATGGGTGGGTAGACGTTGGCGTCGGAGCCGGTGACGTGATGACCCAGTTCCTTGGCAAGAACCGCCATCGAGCCCATGAAAGTGCCGCAGATACCAAGAATATGAATGTGCATGATCGACCTCGTAAAACATCGAGGCAGGTTAGCGCAGGAAGGGGGAAATCGCACTCTTTATGCGGGCCATGCCGAGCAAGGTGCGTGCGGCGCAACTCGCTCGGCAGTTCTGATACTCAAGCGGTCATTGATGTATCAGATTGGTTGTCGAGGTTTTTCATCGCGGCGAGATAACGTAACTTGTCATACGATTCGAGCATACGTTCATATTTTTGCCCAATGAGTTCCAAGCGCGCTCTTGCGCCCTCAGGTATTGGTGCACCGGGTTTATACGGTTTAAAAATAATCCCATTCTGCCGGGTGGCTTTCTTTAATTGCTGTTCGGACTCGCGCAACAACTTTTCCAAATTACCTAAACGCCCGTTTTCATCTTTCGGCCAACTTTCATCCTTGGTAAAGACCTTGCTGGTATCGCCCAGCACAAACATGACCGTGGTGGCCATGCCCAGTAGCTTCATCTCGAAATCGTCCAAACGTTCGCCGATAGAGTCCTGCACCACTGCGCTTGAGTCGGCCACGGGCGTGGATTGGCTGGCCGTGGCATCCGCCGCCTTGCCCTGGCTTGTCGCCCCCGGTAAAAACGGCGGCGGCAACACGCCCGGCGCATAGTTCGCCTTGATCGCCTCCCCACTGGCAACAGACCCCGCATAAGCCGCCACATTCATCGGCGCACTGACCAACCCGGTAATACCTGCGCTGATAAAGGCGTCACGCGCCACCTGGCTGGCCTTGGGTGTGGTGGAGATCACGCCGGCCTTGACCAGGCTCTCGGCGTCTATGACCCGCTTGGTGACCTCGGCGACGCTCATCGTGGAGCGC
This sequence comes from Pseudomonas sp. FP453, assembly GCF_030687495.1. Classification (NCBI taxonomy): domain Bacteria; kingdom Pseudomonadati; phylum Pseudomonadota; class Gammaproteobacteria; order Pseudomonadales; family Pseudomonadaceae; genus Pseudomonas; species Pseudomonas sp. FP453. Next base: position 5,485,069 of record NZ_CP117435.1, read on the forward strand.
TTGCCCAGGTTCTCAAGCAGCGACTTATCATTGGCCTTGAGTTTATCAATGACTGACTGCGCAACATTCTTGAACCCGCCTTCGGGCTTGGGGGATGGGCCAGGCTTGATCTCCGGCTTGGGCTTGGGATCCGGTTGTGGTTTTGGCTTGAGGTCTGGTTTGGGCTTGGGTACAGGAACCGTGGAGGCAGGCGGCTTGCTTCCAAACCATGAAAAGAAACCCTTGCCGTTGCCCTTGAGGGCCCGCTTGCTGCGCGACAAAGGTTGATCATCGGGCGCAGCACCGGGTGACTCCGATTGCTGAGCCGGCGCCTCCGTGGGCGAGAGGGGTTGAGGAGTAAAACTAAGTGCAGGTGTTGTAATGTTCATCGTGTTCACCGCCATGGTTTTTGTTGTTTGGAAACACTGGAAGTTGTTGCCGCTATTAAGTGCGCAAAAAACTCCCCAGCCGTTCCAACAGAACACGCCACTACAACGTGTACGACAGGTTCACCACGATCCGGAAAACACGGTTCAGCTGACAACAACACATTTCCGTTCTTACACTTGGCCCCACTCTTTCCATTGGGTCCTGGGAGTGCCTCTCCACGCCTGGCGAGGAGAGGCTGGACGGTCCCTAGCTGGTTTGAATGGCCTGATGTTCGGCGTAGGTGTTTACCGACGGTTCGACATTAGAAGTCGGGTTACGTACTCCCTGTGCGATGCTGGGTTTGAAATCTTTCAACTCAGGACCATAGGGTGCCTTGGTATGTGTGTCGAAGGCATACCACTTGCCATCGCGTTGCACCGCCACGACGGGTACATCTTTGCCCCCCGTACTCGGGGAGCGGTAAGTTCCTTCGGCGATAATCTGCTTGTATTCACCGAGAGGGACGTGCCGACTACCGCTTTGCCCGGTTAGGTGACGAGCGCTACCAAAGTAAATCACCGAAGATTTTAAGTTGGGCATTGTTTTCAATACCGTCTTGCCTAACTTGAAAACACCCTTGCCTGCATCATAAAAACTGCCGAACGTGTTCAGCCCTTTTACCCCGCCCCTGGCAAAGCCTTTAAGGAAACCCGCGATGGCACTGACCCCTTTGGCACCTGCTCTAAGGGCTTGAAAACCGCCTTTCAGTGGAGGCGCCAATAATAGCCGATGAGATCAAACAGCCCGGCAATCACCGCTTCATATTTCGCCATCAATGATGGCTTTAATAAATTTGTAACCAGGAATAAAGCCCAGAAGGAAGTTTTCCAAAAATGCACTCCGGGCCTTTGATTTCTCCCTTTCAGTCATTCCACGGGCCGCCTCCTTGAACTGATTGACTGCATCAGCATAAATGGAAGTGATGGCCTCGGATATCTCGCCGGTCCTAGCCGACGCTGCATCCGTACGTAGTTTTGTGCGGCGGGGGCAACGCTTCAAACGTTTTACCCGAGTTCGCTCTCATATTTAATTCGTAGTGCTCACCTCCCACGATCAAGTGGTGACGAGTCCTCGTCCAACCATTCTTTTTACGTTCACTGACGTTTATGTCCCATCCCTCGGGGACACCAGGAAGCCGCTCGCCCACCTTGATGATCTTGCCTAACGCTGGCGAGTAGACATAGTCGACTCTATCCCCATTGAGCTGAGTATGAATAAGGTACGCGCCCTGCCCAAAGAGCTTGAATATCGGATGCTCCTCGCTACCTGTGGGGAAGTTAGAACTTTCAGTAGGTTCTAGGTATTCCATTCCAACACGGCCACGTTCAAACCGATGTCGATCTTCAAGCGGTAATTGCGACACCTGATACTGGTAGTTGGCACCCGCCGCCTTACTCATATTCTGAGTGTACTTGTCAAACGCCTCGTCAAGTTTTTTCTCTATATTGCTCAGCGCGCCAAAGAGTTTTTGGAATTGCCTGAACGACAGTCCGTTGCGCCCCTCAGACACCCAGCGGAAACTGTGCAGCTCGCCCGACATATAAATATCCAACAACGAGTATTTTTGAGTATCTCTAAAAGTCACACCAATGCGCCTAAAAGCCGGCTTGTCAAATAGATGCGCCTTTTCTGCACCGTATACTCGCGTCAATTCAGCTATCGCCAACTCACGACGCGTCGGCATTGGGGTAGCGAATACTTCGGTGAAGTCAATGATGGCGTTAACCTGCTTTTGCTGGGCTGCGGCTGCACGCTGGATAGTCTCGGGGCTGTAATTGCCCTCACTGTCTTCCTCAATGACGCCATTGGCGATCCCCCAATCAATCAATGATTGCGCAGCAGCAATCTGTGAATGATGCTGATCGCCCTCTGTAATAGGCTCGTGGGCGTCACGAGCCATGATCTCGTCATAGCTCTGCCCAGCCGACGATCCGGGGGTGTCCAACTCGCGGCGCGTTACAGCCGCGCTGAACGCGGCCCATTGCACAGAGCCGTAGACCATAGATGACGGAATCCCCTTGACCAGGAACTCTGGGGATGACATCGCCAGTAATTGGAAGGCCTTCACTCTCGCCGCCGCCGGGCCAAAGCGACTGGCTAGGTGCGCTTCGAAACGCCTGACGATTTCAGCCGGTGGTCGTTTCCAATTATCGGGTTGACGCAGGTTATAGCCGGCCAAATTATCTCGTTGCTGACCGCCATTCGGGTCTGCCTCAAGCCCTAACGCGGCCAGCAATACTTCTTGGACGCTACTCGGGGTATCGAGTGCGCCAATCGCCACCTGTAGTTGCTTACCCAGCGCACGGGCTTGAGGAGTGCTGATCAAGGCTTGGATATACGCCTGGGGGTCCTGACTGGTCTGTATCGTCACCGCGTTAGGCACCCAGCGCGCCAGATAACTGACCAGTGTGGTCCCTTGCTCCGGCGCGCCACCCGGCGGCGGTGTTTGCTGCGATTTCCAGTCGCCGACGGTGGCATTGATTTGTTCCTGAGTCTCTTTGCTCAATGGCACGGTTTTGCCGAGCAACCCACCAAAGTTCCCCTCAGGGGGGGCAACCAATGGCGGCGCAGACAACGCGCGCTCCAGGTTTTCAACCTCCTCCGGCGTAGTGGGTGCTTGCAAGCCATAGTGCGTGAGCAACTGTTGGACACTCATCCTGACTGGCTGCTTTTGCTCTTCGCTCCACAGTTCGGAGTGGGGTGCAACCGTTACGAAAATAGCCTCCAAATTCGATTTCGCATTGGGCGTCTTGCTCTGCTGTTTCAAAGCATTGAGCAGATTCACCATCGTATTGGCGTCGCCTGCCGTGCGTAAAATCTCTGCGCGTTTTCTGTCATCCGGCAACGCGCCCTGACCGTTGAATATCGGGCGATTGGCGAGCTCTTTTGCGCGCTCTTTCTTATGCTCACTCGACCTGAGCGAAGGCTCACCATAAAAGTGCTGGATCGTACTTTGATCGACCTGAGTACCGCCAGACGCGCCCGTCTCAAACGCTTTATGGCTGTAAACAATATCGTAAGGAAAAACTATTTTTGCCGTAGAAATGAAATTATCAAATATTTCTTTACCCCCCCACTACGTTGGCGAGTTCTGGAGAGCTGCTGGTCAATTTTTTGCCGCTGGCAAATAGAATTTCCCCCTTGGTACGGTCGATGGTGAAGGCGCCGTTGGCTTCCCCGACAAGCGCTAGCAACTGTTTGAACACCGGCGACTCGACCAATACTCGCAGCACCTCAATCCAACGTCCCAATGAGGACTTGGCTGGCACCTCAATCGGCTTGCCGGTTAACAGAGCCTCCCCATACTGTTTCGCCAAATCAGCATCGGCGGCTACTCGAGAAAACCTCGGAGTCAGCCGATGGAAAATGCTGAGTGACAGGAGGCAATGCGCTTTTCGCTTCGTATTTCAACTGATTGGGATAGTTATTATTAGACCCGACATAGGCTAAACCACGATTAATCACAGTCATGCAACACCTCACAGCTTTAATGAGCGGCTCGTCCTCGCGCCAAATGAAAAGCGCGTGCGACAGACAGATCATGTCAAAAGCCAATAAAGTTCAACGCGCATGCAATCATCATGAGCGCTGAAACTAACGACCGTTCATTCGAACACTGCAAACTGCCGAGTCGTATCGCCCCCCTATAAAACAGCCCTACTCCATAAAACAAACAGACGACCCAGTTAGCACCCGAACTTCAACAATAAATCTTTCGGCTTCCAAGCCATTATGTGGTCACGCCCCATACAGAAGTTCCAACACTCCAACTGAGCCAGCAACACGTTACTCGGCACACATCTTAATAACCTTCTCACAATAAGGCGAATCCGAAACAAGAAAACTAACGTCTTATAGTTCCAGGCAATCCAACGCCATATTTTCGCAGTTTCCGGTACAACGTATTACGACTGACGCCCAGTTGCTCGGCGGTGTGAGTCATATGCCAGCGCTGCTGCTCAAGAGCGCTCAATAATGTTTGTCGCTCAGCCGCATGCAGGGGCGAAGCCTCGACGCATGCCATGGCCGTAGCCCTCTCACGGATAGACGCGGGCACATCATCCAACGTTACGCGTCCGCATTCAGCCAACGCCACCAATGTACGCAAGACCATGCGCAATTGCCGCACATTGCCCGGCCAGGCATACGCAAGCAGCGCCTCACGTGCCGCGCCCGCCAACACGACAGTCTGCTCGCCGGCCTCTTGACCCAGTAGAAAGTCCAACAGCTGCGATTTGTCCTTGCGCTCACGCAGGGGCGGCAAGGCGACTTCCAAGCCGTTCAACCGGTAATACAAATCCTCGCGAAAGCTGCCAGCCTGAACGCGCTCCAGCAAATTGCGGTGAGTAGCGCTGATGATTCTGACATCCACCGCCTGGGGTTCGCCGCCGATGGGCACCACCATGCGGTCTTCCAGGACTCTCAACAGGCGAGTCTGCAATACCAGCGGCATGTCACCAATTTCGTCGAGGAACAATGTGCCGCCATCGGCCTGTTGCAACTTGCCGGGCATGCCTTCCTTACGTGCGCCAGTGAAACTGCCACCGCGATAGCCGAACAACTCACTCTCGATCAGGCTTTCTGGAATGGCGGCGCAATTGAGTGCAACAAAAGTTTTGTGGGCTCGCTGACTGGCCTGGTGCACCGCCTTGGCGAATGCTTCTTTGCCGGAGCCAGTTTCACCCTTGATCAACAGCGGCACATCACGCTCGAACACGCGCAATGCCTTGCGAAAATCACTTTGCAGTGCCGGGTCGCCCAGGCAAATCCCCGGCAAACGCGGGGCTGCGGGCTTCGCCACGGGTGCCGGCAGGCTGGGCACCTGGCCGCGCAACGCGGCGAACAGATGCCTGCCATCGCGGGTACGTAACGGCCAACTGGCGGTGGCATTGGCGCTGGCGCGGCCAAGCAATTGATCCAGCGAACACTCGAAAAAAGCTTCCACCGGTTGCCCCAGCAAACCGCCACGCCTCTGTCCCAGCAGGTTGAGCGCGCTCTGGTTGACCGCACAAATGCGCCCTTCGCCGTCAAACGCCAGCAGGCCCTCGCTGAACAGGCCCACCGACTCCGCCTGCAAGTGAAAACGCAATAACCAATGGTTTTCAAAATGACGCAGAAAGTAACAACTCTCGATCATCTTCGCTGACAGATTCACCAGCGCCATGGTGTGGAACTGGCTCTGGCGCGATACCGCTTCGCGCGCCGAAGACACATCGAGCACCGCCAGCAGTTCGCCATGAGGGTCGAATACCGGGCTCGCCGAACACGTCAGCCCGGTATGCCGGCCACGAAAGTGCTCATCGCGATGAATGGTCAGGGATTGGCGCTCCACCAGGCAGGTGCCGATGCCGTTGGTGCCTTCGCACGCCTCACTCCAATCGGCACCGAGCCACAACCCGGCGCGCTCGAAGATCTTGCGCTCGGACGACGCGGTGACACAGTTGAGGATCACCCCGCGCGCATCCGTGAGCAGCACGGCATGGCCGGCGCCCGAGAGCTGTTGGTGCAGGCTGTTCATCTCGCTGCCGGCGATGTGCAGCACTTGTTGCAGGCGCTCGCGGCTTTCCAGCAAGCGGCCGTGCTCAAGCACCGTGGGCGCGAGGGTCTGCGCAGGGTCGAGGTGATAGTCCTCCAGGCAACGCAGCCAGGAGCGGGCGATGGACGGGTCGCTGGCGGGGCCTTGGGAACGCTCTTGGCCACGGGTGACCGTTAACACTTGCTGGGCATGGCGGCTGAAATGATCGTTGTGCATTTCTTATTATTCTCCCTGCGTGAGAACGCCCAGCATCCCCCAGCCTCCCGACCAATGCAATCCCAGGCAGACCCGTCAGTCACAGGCTGTACCGTTTATGGCACAAACTGTCACTTCGCCTGTACCAGCAATGCCACAGTAGTGCCTTGCAACAAAGTCCAAGCCCTTGATTTACCTGGCCCCCACGGCAGTGGCCCAACCTTTGCTCTACGCTTTATCAAGCGCTGCTGCGCTGCACTCCAATAAACATAAAAGCCAGGAGATACCCACCATGCGTTACGCACACCCCGGTACTGAAGGCGCCATCGTTTCGTTCAAGGCCAAATACGGCAATTACATCGGTGGCGAATTCGTTGCGCCGGTCGATGGCAACTATTTCACCAACACCTCGCCGGTCAACGGCAAGGCTATCGCCGAATTCCCCCGCTCCACTGCCAAAGACATCGACAAGGCGCTCGACGCCGCCCACGCCGCTGCGGACGCCTGGGGCAAGACCTCGGTGCAGGACCGCTCGCTGGTGCTGCTGAAAATCGCCGACCGCATCGAACAGAACCTCGAACTGCTGGCCATCACCGAAACCTGGGACAACGGCAAGGCCGTACGGGAAACCCTCAACGCCGACATCCCGCTGGCCGCCGACCACTTCCGCTACTACGCCGGCTGCATCCGCGCCCAGGAAGGCAGCAGCGCCGAAATCAACGAACATACCGCCGCCTACCACTTCCACGAGCCGCTGGGCGTGGTTGGCCAGATCATCCCGTGGAACTTCCCGCTGCTGATGGCCGCCTGGAAACTCGCCCCGGCCCTGGCCGCCGGCAACTGCGTGGTGCTCAAGCCGGCCGAGCAAACCCCGCTGGGCATCAACGTGCTGCTGGAAGTGATCGGCGACCTGCTGCCACCGGGCGTACTCAACGTGGTGCACGGTTTTGGCAAAGAAGCCGGTGAGGCGCTGGCCACCAGCAAGCGCATCGCCAAGATTGCGTTCACCGGTTCCACGCCGGTGGGTTCGCACATCATGAAAGCGGCAGCCGAGAACATCATTCCGTCCACCGTTGAACTGGGCGGCAAGTCGCCGAACATCTTCTTCGCCGACATCATGAAAGCCGAGCCATCCTTTATCGAGAAAGCGGCCGAAGGTTTGGTGCTGGCGTTCTTCAACCAGGGTGAAGTGTGCACCTGCCCGTCCCGTGCGCTGGTGGAAGAGTCGATCTACGACGACTTCATGAAAGTGGTGATGAAGAAGATCGAAGCGATCAAACGCGGCGACCCGCTGGACACCGACACCATGGTCGGCGCCCAGGCGTCCGAGCAGCAGTTCGACAAGATCCTGTCCTACCTGGAAATCGCCAAGGGTGAAGGCGCGCAATTGCTGACCGGCGGCAAGGTCGAGAAGCTCAGCGGCGACATGGCCGGCGGCTATTACATCCAGCCGACCCTGCTCAAGGGCACCAACGAAATGCGCGTGTTCCAGGAAGAAATCTTCGGCCCGGTGGTCAGCATCACCACCTTCAAGGACGAAGCCGAAGCCCTGGCGATTGCCAACGACACCGAGTTCGGCCTCGGCGCCGGCGTGTGGACCCGCGACATCAACCGCGCCTACCGCGTCGGCCGGGCGATCAAGGCGGGCCGCGTCTGGACCAACTGCTACCACCTGTACCCGGCGCATGCCGCGTTTGGCGGTTACAAGAAGTCCGGTGTGGGCCGTGAGACGCACAAGATGATGTTGGACCATTACCAGCAGACCAAGAACTTGCTGGTGAGCTACGACATTAATCCGTTGGGGTTCTTCTAACTGACAACCCGCTCCCATACTTGAAATGCAATCAAGTGTGGGAGCTGGCTTGCCTGCGATAGCGGTGTGTCATTCAACATAAATATTGGCTGTAGTGGCCTCATCGCAGGCAAGCCAGCTCCCACATTTAGATCTTCATAAGTACTTGCTTACATGCATTCGGCACACAGATGCCGAGTTAAAAACAATAACAATGAAAGGTACTTCCCCATGCCTAGCGAACCGACTGGATCTTCCGTCGACTTCGAGAAAGTCGACTCCCAATACTTCCAACAACGCGAACTGAAAAAAGGCGCCGCCGGCTGGGTGCTGTTGGTGGGCCTTGGTGTTGCCTACGTCATCTCCGGCGACTACGCCGGCTGGAACTTCGGCCTGGCCCAAGGCGGCTGGGGCGGCATGTTCCTCGCCACATTGCTGATGGCCACCATGTACCTGTGCATGTGTTTTTCCCTGGCCGAATTGTCCTCCATGATTCCTACTGCGGGTGGCGGCTACGGCTTTGCCCGCAGTGCATTCGGGCCGTGGGGCGGGTTCCTTACCGGTACCGCGATCCTGATCGAATACGCCATCGCCCCCGCCGCCATTGCGGTGTTTATCGGCGCCTATTGCGAGTCGCTGTTCGGCATTGGCGGCTGGATGATTTACCTGGCGTTCTACATCATCTTTATCGGCATCCACATCTTCGGCGTCGGCGAAGCCTTGAAGCTGATGTTTGTGATTACCGCCGTCGCCGCGATTGCCCTCGGCGTGTTCCTGGTGGCGATGGTGCCGCACTTCAATGTCGCCAACCTGTTGGATATACCGGTGACCGAAGCCAAGGGCGCCAGCACCTTCCTGCCCTTTGGCTACGTGGGTGTGTGGGCGGCGATTCCTTATGCCATCTGGTTTTTCCTCGCCGTCGAAGGCGTGCCGTTGGCGGCGGAAGAAACCAAGAACCCCAAACGCGACCTGCCGCGCGGCTTGATTGGCGCCATTGTGGTGCTGACCAGTTTCGCCCTGCTGATCCTGGTGATCGCACCGGGCGGCGCAGGCACCTACGCGCTGGTCAAATCCGGCAACCCGCTGGTTGAAGCGCTGGCGCTGTCCTACGGCGGTTCGACATGGATGGGCAGTTTCGTCAACTTGGTCGGACTGGCCGGCTTGATCGCCAGCTTTTTCTCGATTATCTACGCCTATTCACGGCAGATCTTCGCGCTGTCCCGTGCTGGCTACCTGCCGCGCAAACTGTCCCAGACCAATAAAAGCAAAGCGCCTGTACTGGCGCTGGTGATCCCCGGCATCATCGGTTTTGGCCTGTCGCTGACCGGCCAGGGCGATCTGCTGATCCTGGTGGCGGTGTTTGGCGCAACCATTTCCTACGTACTGATGATGGCCGCGCACATCACCCTGCGCATCCGTCGCCCCAAAATGGACCGTCCGTACCGCACCCCCGGTGGCATCTTCACCTCCGGCGTCGCCTTGGTCCTGGCCTGCGTGGCCGTGGTGGCGGGCTTCCTGGTGGATCCACGCGTGGTGATTGGCGCCGCGATCATCTATGGAGTATTAATTGCTTACTTTGCTTTCTACAGCCGGCATCACTTGGTAGCAGGCACGCCCGAAGAGGAATTCGCGGCGATCCAGGCCGCAGAAGCCGCCTTGCACTAACTGCCGTAAACCTCGACGCGGGCGGCTGCCCGCGTCGTCAAGGAGACACTGTATGGCAAGCTTTTCCCACGCGGTGTGGGTACACAAACCTACCGCTTCGACAGCCTGAAAGACGTGATGGCCAAGGCCAGTCCCGCACGTTCCGGGGATTTCCTCGCCGGCGTGGCCGCGCAGAACGACGGCGAGCGGGTGGCGGCGCAAATGGCGCTGGCCAATATCCCGTTGAAACACTTCCTCGAAGAAGCGCTGATTCCGTATGAGAACGATGAAGTCACCCGCCTGATCATCGACACCCACGACAAACAGGCATTTGCCGTGGTCAGCCACCTGACCGTCGGCGGCCTGCGCGACTGGCTGCTCAGTGACGCAGCCGACGAACACAGCCTACGGGCATTGGCGCCGGGGCTGACACCGGAAATGGCCGCTGCCGTGTCCAAGATCATGCGGGTGCAAGACCTGGTGCTGGTGGCGCAGAAGATCCGTGTGGTCACCCAGTTCCGCGGCACCATGGGCCTGCGCGGGCGTTTATCCACACGCCTGCAACCGAACCATCCTACAGACGAACCGGCGGGCATCGCCGCGAGCATTCTCGACGGCCTGCTCTACGGCAACGGCGACGCCATGATCGGCATCAACCCGGCCACCGACAGCATCGCCTCGATCTGCGCGATGCTGGAGATGCTCGACGCGATCATCCAGCGCTACGAGATCCCGACCCAGGCCTGCGTGCTGACCCACGTCACCACCTCCATCGAAGCGATCAACCGTGGCGTGCCACTGGACCTGGTGTTTCAGTCGATTGCCGGCACCGAGGCGGCCAACGCCAGTTTCGGCATCAACCTGAATGTGCTGCAAGAAGGCTATGACGCGGGCTTGAGCCTGAATCGCGGCACCCTCGGCCAGAACCTGATGTATTTCGAAACCGGCCAGGGCAGCGCCCTGTCGGCCAATGCGCACTTTGGCGTCGACCAGCAAACCTGCGAAACCCGCGCGTATGCGGTGGCACGGCACTTCAAGCCGTTCCTGGTCAATACCGTGGTCGGTTTTATCGGCCCCGAGTACCTGTACAACGGCAAACAGATCATCCGCGCCGGCCTCGAAGACCATTTCTGCGGCAAGTTGCTGGGCGTGCCGATGGGTTGCGACATCTGCTACACCAACCATGCCGAAGCCGACCAGGACGACATGGACACCCTGCTGACCCTGCTCGGCTTGGCCGGGATCAACTTCATCATGGGCATCCCCGGCTCCGACGACATCATGCTCAACTACCAGACCACCTCGTTCCACGACGCCTTGTATGCCCGGCAAACATTGGGTTTAAAGCCGGCGCCGGAATTTGAACAGTGGCTGGCGAAAATGGGCATCTTCACGCAAGCCGACGGCAAGGTGCGCTTCGGCAACAGCCTGCCACCGGCGTTTCGCCAAGCCTTGGCGCAATTGGGATGAAGGAGCCGCCCGTGCAACTCGACCTACCCGAGAACCCGTGGCTGGAGCTGCGCCGCCTGACCCCGGCGCGCATTGCCCTGGGCCGTACCGGCACCAGTATTCCCACGAATGCCCAACTGGACTTCCAGTTCGCCCACGCCCAGGCGCGCGATGCCGTGCACCTGCCCTTCGACCACGCCGGCCTCAGCGGCCAGTTGGCCGAGCGCGGCCGTGACAGCCTGCTGCTGCACAGCGCCGCGACGGACCGGCACAGCTACCTGCAACGCCCGGACCTGGGGCGGCGCTTGAGCGATGAATCGGCACAGGCGCTGCGTGAGCATGCGGCGGCCAATCCCGGTGGGGTGGATCTGGCGGTGGTGGTAGCCGATGGCCTGTCCGCGCTGGCCGTGCATAAACACACGTTGCCGTTTCTGACACGCATGGAAGAACAGACCCCCGCCGAAGGCTGGTCCTTGTCACCCGTGATCCTGGTGGAACAAGGCCGCGTGGCCGTGGCCGATGAGATTGGCCAACTGCTCGGCGCGAAGATGGTGGTGATCCTGATCGGCGAACGGCCAGGGCTCAGTTCGCCGGACAGCCTGGGCCTGTATTTCACCTACAACCCCAAGGTCGGCCTCACTGATGCCTATCGCAATTGCATCTCCAACGTCCGCCTCGAAGGCCTGAGCTACGGCATGGCCGCCCACCGCCTGCTTTACTTGATGCGAGAGGCGTGTCGCCGGCAGCTGTCGGGGGTCAACCTCAAGGATGAGGCGCAGGTGCAGACCATCGAATCGGATGATCCGGACCTGATGAAAGGCAATTTCCTGCTCAGTTCACCGGATGACTGATCGCTGCATGATTGCGCTTTTTCACGCCATTAGGCAGCATCGAGTCACGGCCGCTTGTGTGGTCATACCCCATTTGGAAGTTGAGGCCTGGCATGCGGATTACTCAAGCGACCCTGGAACACCTGGACCTGTTGACCCCGTTATTCGTCAAATACCGCGAATTCTACGGGGCGTTGCCCTTCCCGGACTCGTCGCGGGCCTTCCTCGAAAAACGCCTGCGGCGCAAGGAGTCGGTGATTTACCTGGCCCTGGCCGATGATGATGACAAAAAGCTGCTCGGGTTTTGCCAGCTGTATCCGAGCTTTTCGTCGTTGTCGCTCAAGCGCGTGTGGATTCTCAACGACATCTACGTGGCCGAAGACGCCCGTCGGCAATTGGTGGCGGACAACCTGATGCGCACGGCGAAAAAAATGGCCAAGGAAACCCATGCCGTGCGGCTGCGGGTGTCCACCAGCAGTGACAACGAAGTGGCGCAGAAGACCTATGAGTCGATTGGCTTTCGTGAGGACACGGAGTTCAAGAACTACGTGCTGCCGATCAGCGAGGACTGAAGCCCCCAAACACCACAAATCCCCTGTGGGAGCTGGCTTGCCTGCGATAGCGGTGGGCCAGCCAGCGTACCTTTCACAGACCCACCGCCATCGCAGGCAAGCCAGCTCCCACATTTGGAGCGGTGTATATCCTTACAAATCGCGACATCCCCCGCTACAAAACCAACAGGCTTTTCACCTCTCGATCCGTATAATGCGGACCTCTCAAGGTTGTAAGAATCGCGACATACATTTGTAGTCTTACTTACCCCAGCTTCCGCACTGGCCTGCTGAGCCGAGCCATTCACACAGGTGCCATCCATGGATTTCAACCCGCTCGACCTTATCCTGCATCTCGACGTCTACCTCGACATGCTGGTAACCAATTACGGTCCGTGGATCTACGCCATTCTGTTCCTGGTCATCTTTTGCGAAACCGGCCTGGTGGTCATGCCGTTCCTGCCGGGTGATTCGTTGCTGTTTATTGCTGGCGCCGTGGCGGCTGGCGGTGGCATGGACCCGGTCTTGCTCGGCGGCCTGTTGATGCTGGCGGCGATACTCGGCGACAGCACCAACTATGTCATCGGACGAACGGCCGGAGAACGCTTGTTCAGCAACCCGAACTCGAAAATATTCCGTCGCGACTACCTGCAAAAAACCCACGACTTCTACGACAAGCACGGCGGCAAAACCGTGACCCTGGCGCGCTTCCTGCCGATCCTGCGCACCTTTGCGCCGTTCGTCGCCGGCATCGCCCGCATGCCCTACCCGCGGTTCTTCGGCTTCAGCGTACTGGGCACCATCCTCTGGGTCGGCGGCCTGGTGACCCTGGGCTACTTCTTCGGCAACGTGCCCTTTATCAAGAAGAACCTCTCGCTGCTGGTGGTGTTTATCATCCTGCTGTCGCTGGTGCCGATGATCATTGGCGTGTTCCGCAGCCGCTTTGGTCGCACGTCCTCCGAAGCCAAGCCGCAGTAACTGGCGATGTGGTCCCTCAGCGCCTGGCGTCGCCGGCGCCTGCTGGCCAAGCACCCGATTGCCGATGACACCTGGCAACGGGTGCGCGAGCACCTGACCTTTCTCGACGGCATCAGCGCCGAACAGGACCAATGGCTGCGCGAAGCCTGCGTGGTGTTTCTCGCCGAAAAACACCTCACCGCCCTCCCCGGCGTCGAACTGCATCAGGAACAACGCCTGCTGCTCGCCGCCCAGGCGCAATTGCCGTTGATGAACCTCGGCGACCTCGACTGGTACCAGGGCTTCCACGAAATCGTGCTGTACCCCGACGATTTCCTCAGCCCCCAGCGCCATCGCGACAGCAGCGGCATCGAGCATGAGTGGGACGGCGAACACAGCGGCGAAGCCTGGCAACAGGGCCCGGTGATCCTCGCCTGGCCCGGCGTGCTGGCCAGCGGCAACTGGGAAGGCTACAACCTGGTCATCCACGAACTGGCGCACAAACTCGACATGCTCAACGGCGACGCGAACGGCCTGCCGCCGCTGCACCATGACATGCGCGTGCAGGAGTGGGCCAGCGTGATGCAAGGCGCCTACGACGACCTCAATCGCCAGCTGGACGCCAACCCGGATGCCGATACCGAAATCGACCCCTACGCCGCCGAAAACCCGGCGGAGTTCTTTGCCGTCACCAGCGAATACTTTTTCAGCGCCCCGGATTTACTGGTCAATCGTTATCCACAGGTGTACGCCCAACTCAGCCGCTTTTATCGCCAGGACACCCTGGCCCGCCTGCACCAACTGCAAGCCAGCGACCCGCGTTATCAGCCGCAAGACGAATGACCGTACGACGTCTGGCGCATGGCATCGGCGCCAGAATGTGCCTATAATCGCCGCCACTTTTAGGCCAATCCGGCCAAGTTTCTTGGCCAATTAACGGGGGCAACGCCCAATGAGCTACAGCAAGATTCCGGCTGGCAAAGACCTGCCGAACGACATCTACGTCGCCATCGAGATTCCGGCCAACCACGCGCCGATCAAATACGAAATCGACAAAGACAGCGACTGCCTGTTCGTTGACCGTTTCATGGCCACCCCGATGTTCTACCCGGCCAACTACGGTTTCATCCCCAACACCCTGGCTGACGACGGTGACCCCCTCGACGTGCTGGTCGTAACCCCTTACCCGGTTACCCCAGGCTCGGTTATCCGCGCGCGTCCAGTTGGCATCCTGAACATGACCGACGACGGCGGCGGCGATGCCAAAGTCATCGCAGTACCCCACGACAAGCTGTCCCAACTGTACGTGGACGTGAAGGAATACACCGACCTGCCGCCACTGCTGCTGGAACAGATCAAGCACTTCTTCGAGAACTACAAAGACCTCGAAAAAGGCAAATGGGTGAAGATCGACGGTTGGGGCAACGCAGATGCCGCCCGCGCCGAGATCATGAAGTCGGTTGCCGCCTACAAAGGCTGATCACCGCGCCTCATGGCGACTGCAATAAAAAAAGCCCCGACTATTCGGGGCTTTTTTGTGCTCGGCATTAAACGCAGAGTTCAACGAAAAGCAACTAACGTTTAACAATAAAAGAAAATTGAAAAAACAAACTACAACTAAGCAAAAGCCTACACGCGCAAATCAACGCATGGTTTATTTGATTTGTTTCCCCCGCCAGTAAACTCTGCGTTTATGAATACATCAGGTGATCGTTTAAAAGCGCTGTTACGGGAAGTTCATCTTTCCGCGTCCGACTTCGCCAAGAACCGCGGCGTCACGCCTCAACACGTGAACAACTGGTTCAAGCGCGGCGTCCCCATGGGCCGACTCAACGAGATCGCAGAACTGCTGTGCGTCTCCAGTCGCTGGCTGAACACCGGCCTTGGCCCCAAACACCCACCGGCCAACTTTCTGTTGGACGGGCCCACTGCAAGGAATGCACTGCCCACCCGCGAAGACAGCGGCAAATACCTCACAGGCCCAGCCTGCGCCCCGGAAAAAATCGACGTGGAGATCCCCCTCCACCCCACCTTCACCTCCACCGAGCGCATCCGCGTCTCCCTGCACACCCTCGAAGCACTCAGCGTAAACCCCGACCGCGCAATCGGCGCCTACATGGCCGACAACAGCATGATCGACATCATCCAGCAAGGCGCCACCCTCGCCATCGACAGCGGCCGCACGCAAATCGTCGACGGCGAAATCTACGCCGTCGAACACGACGGCATGCTGCGCATCAAATACCTCTACAACCGCCCCGGCGGCGGCCTGCGCATGCGCAGCCACAACGCCGGCGAACATCCCGACGAATACCTCACCTACGAGCAACGTTTCGAACAGAGTGTGAAGATCGTCGGTTGGGTGTTCTGGTGGTCCACGCTAAACAACCGCCGCCCGCCCGTGCCACTGGATGAACACCTGTTGGGCTGGGAAGGCTCTAAATCGGAACCGGAGGTGGGCATTTGAGGTGAATGTGGGTATCATGCGCCGCACATTTGGCAGGGGTTGGCTCAAGGCTATTCACCCTGCTCGGCGATGCGGAGGAGTTCCCGCGGATGCCCCTACTATTCAGCCAGACGCAATGTTGGCTGAGCGATTTGAAGGCTGTTGAGGTTTGTCAAAAACAAGCTGAGGCAGTCAGCGAGAAGCCGGCCACAAGCCGGCTTTTTAATTGTCCAAAATAATCCTACCCCATCCGAGAATCCACCTGATAGCTTAGCTATTCCGGGGGTTTCAGGCATTCCCCTGTCCAATGGCGTTCAACGCCATTTGACCTCATCCGACGATGAAGTGGGGGGACAGGTGGGGGGACAAAAGGGACGACAGGGGAAATCAAATGGGTAAGCTGAATCCGAAACAAGTCGAAAACCTGACCGAACCTGGCACCTATGAAGATGGTGATGGGCTTCGCTTGGTCGTCAAACCTACCGGGCGTAAATCCTGGCTACTTCGCTTCCAGCTGGCGGGCCGTCGTAGAGAGATGGGGCTGGGCTCATTCCCTGAGGTGAGTCTCAAGAAGGCCAGACAAGATGCCAGTGCTAAACGCACCCAATTGAGTGATGGCGTAGACCCATTAGCCGCTCGCGACATAGAGCGCGCAGCTCAACGGGAAGCCCAGCGAGCAAGTGAAGCGAAGCAACTGAAGTTCGAGACCCTCGCAACGGAATACCGTGATGCTCACGGCGCGGCGTGGTCGGAGAAGTGGCGTAAAGGGTGGCTGCGTAAGCTGGAGCTGTATGCGTTTGATCACATAGGCAAGCTGTCAGCCGAAGACATCGGTACTCCCGAAGTACTCAAGGTGCTGCAACCTATCTGGGCCACCAAAACACGAACCGCCGATGAGGTACGTGGGCAAATTGAGCAAGTTTTGGACGCCGCTAAGGCACGCAACCTGCGAAAGGGTGAGAACCCCGCTCGCTGGCGCGGGCACTTAGACAATCTGTTGAGCCGTGCTGAAAAGAAGAAGGCTCGGAAGCGCGAGCACTTTGAAGCTTTGCGCTGGCAGGATGTGCCGGATCTGATGATAAAGCTCAGGGCAAACTCCACGCCCCCGTCTTGGGCCGCTCAACTGTTGATCATGACCAGCGCACGCGCCCACATGGTTAGGTTCGCTCGTTGGGATGAGTTTGATGTAGAAGCTGGGACTTGGTCGCTGCCAGACGAGCGAATGAAGATGCGGGTAGCCTTCGTAATTCCACTTGCTGAGGACGTCGTAAAGCTGGTGAAGAGTATTCCACGAGATGAGGGAAGCGCCTTTCTGTTTCCAGGCCAGGGCAAGACAGGGGTCATGCACGCAAACGCAATACGTACGCTCCTACACAGCATGGAGTATGAACACGTAACACGTCACGGCTTTCGATCCTCGTTTCGTGACTGGGCCGGTGAGTGCACTCACTACCCACGCGAGGTTTGCGAGATGGCATTGGCGCATGATGAACGCGATCAGACTGAAGGGGCCTATTCGCGCTCGGACTTCCTTGATAAACGCCGATTGCTGATGAAGGACTGGGCAGCCTTCCTCAATCCAACGTTCAACAGTAATCTCGAAGTCTGAATACCTAGTATATCAAGCCGCACCTTCAAGGAGTCGACATGACCAATTCATCGCAACATCAAGCTCAAGCCTTGCATGAGCTTGAGCAACTAAAAGAAGAGCTACAGGCTAACTGGAATAGCGAAAGGCTCAGGATAGAAGAGTCATTGTGCTACCTTATAACACACTCTGTTGGCGAAGATTATAACCACATCAAAAATAGCATAGAAGCCCAAGTAAAAACGGGAGAGACGTGCAAAGATCAGAAGACGTCTCAATGGGTGATGAGTGAGTTCGACTCGCAAACCCACCCCGCGCGAGAATACACCCTAATCGCACTCACCTACCTCCTCCTATTTGACTTTGAATGTAAAAATGGATCCATCGCTAGCGCTTCGAAACTTATCTGTCATGCTAGCCACTTCGAGGGATATGCCAGTGGAGTGACACTTCCTCGAATTAATGGAGGGGCCCGAGGACGTTCAAAGAACAGCCAAAAAAACCAGAACAAGATAGCAGTTTTAATTAGCTCGCTTCGGCCGACGGAAGGCTGGAGAAAAGAGCGAGACGCTGCAAACTGTATTTATGAGGAAGCTGTAAAACTAAATAAAAATTCAAGCATGAATCTCACCCCCTCCCAACTTACTAACCTGATGACGAAATGGATGAAGGAAGAAGGCTCCGTATGCCGAGCGGCCTTTCTGGGCACTAGTGAATAGGTTATTCACTTGGTAACGCCTCAGGCTGCTTTCTGGGCCTACCTCGTTTTGTTTCCTTGGGAGATACCCGCCCTCCTTTCCCGAAGCACCTACCGCCGTCAGGTGCGATCATCCGGATGAAGTAATCCGGCTTGGTCAGATACGCCGCCACAAGGTTTAGCCCAGCCCTTAGACCGGCCTGATGGTGGCTAATCATGCCAACCCCTAAGATCCCTTTCTTTTCAAGCGCCGCTTTGTTCTTGTTGCAGTTATAATAAATTCCTTTCCCTTCAGTCACCATCTCTACCCAGTATTCCCCCAGAAGCTTGGCAATGACGATATCCTCTCGATGATCAGTTCCATTCAAAAACAACAAACAGTGATAATGGTAGGACTTATCAAGACCATATTCCAGTTTCCAAGCATACCCTACAACACCCGGTGACTTAGGGCTCCTGAGATACTTCATTAAGGCTTCGCGATGCCTCCTGGCTTCGGCATGGGTGATAGCGGTTTCTCCTCGAGGAAAGCAGTACTGGCTGCGATAGGTGAAATCGATACGAATCACTAGCATCCTAGCGTAACGCACAAACAGCGACTCAATATATCCAACTAGGCTTTTATAATTCTTATTGGCAGACCGGCTAAACCCTTTCAGATTAGTTTGAAACTCCACCCCACGAATTTCCTGCTTAACCTTTTCTATCAAGTCATGGAGCAGGGATAATTCATCAGATTGAAGCAGCTCAACCTTATATACATCTGTTTTCAGCTCCACTCCAACAAAGTACATCATAAAGACTCTCAACAGCGGATTAAACTCATGACAGGGATAAACCTCTTTGATCATCCCAAAATCCACCTTTAGTAAGCTTAGACAGTCCTGCTCCAACACTCTGACCCTCTTCTGCTTAGACATCGCCGTCGTGCGAGGCAGAAACAACCCCTTCTCACAGGCCTTCAGACGCAACATTACGTTCACAATTGAACGGATATCACTCGCCAATAACGCTTGATCGGTATACTGCTCAACCGTCTCACCGTTGATGTCCGCATACATGTACGACTCATGTTCAAAATAGAACTCTATCTCTTCTTCAAACCTCATGCACTCACCTTATATTGACAGGCACTCTAATCATTCCTCACATAGAGCACTCAACTAACGTTAAGTCACTACCGCACCCATCGACGCATACTGCCTATGCACACCTATGCTCTATCACGGTGTGCATGGGAGATGGATATCAGGTATAGATATTAAATATAGACACTAGAGTTACTAGATACTATTCTAGATATAACATAGATACCAATATTCAAACTCTCTGCTTGCCCCGGCCAACCCAACGAATTAGATAAACAACAGCACCGCACGCTGGAGATATGACCCAATAGAAAAATGAAAGTTAGTGCTTGTGGTTGCTCGAATTAGAACCATTATAAGAAACGCTGACGCATCGCTGTAGCCAAGCGCTTACATCTTCCTCCAGCCACCCCACAGCAAAGCTGCCCAATTTAAAAGGCTTAGGGAACGTTGCGTCATATCGCGAAGATCTTGGGTTGATCCGATCATAAATAGTTGATCGTGACAGCCCCACCCTAACTGAAAGCTGCTTGAGTCTGATAACACTAGGATGTACTGCCGAATCTCGCTGCATGGTAGGTACCCTCGGGTTTCAATGAGCCCCAACGGTAAAAGATCTTCTTCCCGCGTTCACTCGACTTAGCACCCAGTAAAAAATTCCCAGGTGCTAAACCAGATTTCAATTGACGACCGATCCACTACCGGACTGAGGCATGCACTAGCCTACCTTCCAGTACAGAAAGTTGGTTCCCAGCTATGAAATGTTAGTTCCCTCGTTTGAAATGTTAGTTCTTTTGTCAGAGAGAACTAACTTCGGCCCTCTTCGTGGACACCAAGAATCAATTCGAAACAATTTTAATCATACATAACACTTGAGCAACGACAATATCCTTGACACCGATAATTATTTAGAGGTCTGAAAAAATGATTGAATGCCCAAGCTGCGGGTCATCAGCCGTCGCACAACAAGCTACAGCCAAGAAAGCAGGTGCCGCCATCGGTGGAGTGAGCGGTGTGCTCAAAGGATTATCCGCTACCACAATCGGTGCCAATATTATTTTGATCACTGGCAGCCCAACAGGCGGGCTAACCACAGCAGTAGGCCGATTGGCCTCATCCATTATGGCGGCATTCGCAAGCGGCGCAGCCGGATGTATCGCGGGAGCGAGGATCGGAGCATTAATTGATCGCAACGTATTCGACTTCTACCGATGCAGTCACTGTAACTGCTCTTTCAAGATGCATTTACCTGCAACATCCGTGAAGGCGTCACACACAGTCGAAGCAATTCAAGACAACTGATATTCATCTCGCTTACATATTACGCACCGCTGATATCCCAGCAGCGTTGGCGCTCGCCTGTCAAACAAGGAAAAACCTAATGGCACATCTAATCGAACACATGGCTTATGTCGGTGAAACGCCATGGCATGAACTCGGCTCCGCACTTTCACCCAAGCAACCTATTGAGGTCTGGCAGAAAGAAGCCGGTATGAACTGGCGCATAGAAGACAGTCCCGTCCATTTCAAGGCCAACACGGTAGGTAACCTGGGATCAATTTATACATTCCCAGAACAGAAGGTTCTTTACCGCTCTGACACCAAAGCAGCGCTTTCAGTAGTCTCACAGCGCTACCAAATAGTGCAGCCTCGCGATGTGCTCGAATTTTACCGCGACCTCACTGAGGTCTCCGGGTATGAGCTGGAAACTGCGGGAGTGTTGAAAGGAGGTCGTAAGTTCTGGGCGTTGGCGCGGACAGGGCAGACCGCAGCGTTGGCGGGTAATGATGAAGTGAATGGTTATTTGCTACTGGCAACCTCGTGCGACGGAACGTTAGCTACCACCGCCACACCCACCACCGTTCGAGTCGTCTGCAACAACACACTGACTATTGCCCTGGATGGGGCAAGCCGCGCTATCAAGGTTCCGCACAGTACTCGGTTTGATCCACAGGCGGTAAAGAAGCAGCTGGGTATCGCGGTATCACAGTGGGACGAATTCATGCATCGAATGCACATGCTTGCAGAGCGCAGGGTGCAGTGGCCGGAAGCGATGAGTTTCTTCCTCAGCGTGCTGTGCGACACCCCTGCTAACAGCCCCATTCCTGAAGTACTACCGAACGAAAGAGCACTACGAAAAGTACAAAGCCTGTATGAAGGACAAGGCCGAGGCTCAACCTTGCAGTCTGCTAAAGGCACCGCATGGGGACTGCTCAACGCCGTGACCGAATATGTCGATCACGAGCGGCGGGCAAGGAGCTCTGAGTACCGGATGGACTCGGCATGGTTTGGACAAGGTGCAGTCATTAAGCAGAGGGCACTGGATGCGGCTCTACGCCTCGCGGCCTGAACCGTTTCGCACACCAAAACCGCCCAGCAAGTGCCTCATGGCTGGGCGCTTTATGCCTTATGGGAACCGTTTAGATCCGGCCTTCCTACCCAACTGAACTACGCAAAGAATGGGCAGATCCAGGAATTAAGAACGGCTTACGCAAACAAACCGCTGATTAATGAACGGTCATAGTCCTGCGTCGATGAGCAAATCTGACGGTTTGCAGTGCAAAGCAGTCGCGATCCGAAGGATATTCAAAAAGGTAACGTTCCTCTCCCCTCGCTCTATTTTCCCCATGTGAGAACGGTCGATCCCGGCAGCATCCGCCAAGGCTTCTTGCGACAGCGTATGCCCTAGTCTTCGTGCGCGTACCGCCGCACCAAGCTGTACTAGGTCGCCGTCTTTATCGTGAGTCGCAGAGATTCTTGCCATGGCGAAAATCGTCGCGCTATGATGCTTTCACGACCACGGTATTTACGACCTTTTTTGACATTTCTGTGACGTAGAGCAGAGCTAGCAGTGGGCCTTCCTACCACCAATACAGAGAATCCGAAAATATGTCTCTTTCAACAGTAAATGGATTAAACGAATCTCAAATAGAAACTTTTCTAAAAGCCAAAAAGTCTTTTGAGGTTATAGGTTTAAGAGGTCAATTCACTAAGAGCGTAGTGATTATCGAAAAAAAGATAGAAAGCCTAGACCTAAAGTGCCGAGTAAAAGTCGATCTGAAAGGTGCTTTAGCTCAAGGCGGTATATTGGGCACTGTTATTGGAGCGGCTTCTCTCCCCATCGGAGTCGCTTTAGCCGCCGCTGCTACCGTTGTCAGTACTGGGCATACTCTAGCCACCTACAACCCCGACTACGAAATCATAAAAGACTACGTCAATAAAAAACTAAAAATTATCTATAAAAAATAACATACGACAGTATTAATTAGCGCGACAGCGCACACTAGAGAGCTTAATAAATTGAAAACAAAGTCAACCATACTAAAAGCAACCATTTGCCTTGCGCTCACATTCGCCATAAACGCTCAAGCCGAAGTTGACTACGGTTACATGTATCCGCCCATGCTGCCAAATGAACAAACTATGAACGACCTGCCTTACGCCATTCCCTGTGCGGAGGCCAAAAATCAGTATGGGGCGAAATTTTACCGTTGCACTTGGTATAGCATTCCAAGAAACATCACTCAGTGGAATGTACAACAACAGCGTAACGTTACCTTCAGCAACCACATTAGCGGTAAATGTGTGCGAGGCACTTGCCGTGCATCCAATGGCTCAGGCATCTATGGCATGTACGGTCAGGACCTAAGCTTTAGCCTTTCAATTTACTATTACATCTATGAAAGCGAGGATGGTTATCCGATAGCCTACCGCATGGACGGCGGACCAAATAAAAAGGGGAAAGAGGTTACTTACTCTCAAGCTCGTGCAACACTTCAAGATTTTTTGCTTGACCACGGCATTAGCAATGCGAGCGTAAAAGACTCTATTGCTGTCTACTCTCTGGATGCGAATGAAACGAGTGGCTCCGTCGATAGCGAACCACAGGTCGAAAAGACCCCCATGACAAAACCCACCAAAACGATCGAAGTAAAGGAAGCCTGGTGCAACCCACGGGCGGACGATGACTGCACCATTAATGGTAAGAAAGTTTCCAAGGCGGAGCTCAAGCAGTACCTACCAACGGTCTATGAACTGGAAGTACTCAATGCCGGTGGGCACTGCGAATATCCGATTTGTTATGATAAAAATGATAATCCAATCGGAATAAACTAATATCAAGGCACGGTATTTTCCGTGCCTTGTTTTTTGTTTCACGGGTAAATACAGTGCGCATCTTCAACCTATATGACCTATAAAAAGCATCAGAAGATTTGAGCCTAAGGGCATACCGAGTAAAAGCGCATGCCCTCCCACTCTTGCTGATCAGACCTTCATCTGCCTCAGCCGTTGACTGCCCCAATCACGCTCAACCGCCTCCCGCGTCAAATCCATCATCCCCATTGCCTGATAGTCAGCGTGAATAGCACACTGCCTACACAGTCTGAAAAACTTCAATTTGGCCTTAGGAACGTGTCACGAATCATCAAACGACTTGGTCAGCTAAGGTTTTGAGGTGCCTACATCGCTAGATGTCGATTCAACTGTTCTCGGCGGCATATGCAGATTCAACAGCATATGATAAAAAACGACGTCCTTACGATCCCGGCGTCGAATCTCTGTCCCTAACCATATGTGATCAGTGTCGTGCAGTGATTCGACCTCATTAGGTGCATCCACAGCGACGGTATATTTAACGTAATCCTGCTTTGTGATGAGCTCTTTATACTTTCGCACCAGTTCAGAGAAATTGCTGACGTCAGAGTACGCAACAACAAACACAGGGCTTAATGACTCATTGTCATAGCCTGCGATTTTGTCCAAGTGCTCGAAAATCACAGTTGTATCAAGCGAAAACAACCGAAATGCTTCAAAAATCGCGACCCGAGTGTTATCGCTGGCAGTCACGAATGCGTCGATTTCGCCGGGGCCCGCACCCGACGCCGACTCACCACCGCGTTTCTGATCCCGGAAACCGACTCGTGCTTCCGCCATCCGCTTGTCAAATAGTGAGGTGAACCAATCGTTAATCGGATCTTCTTTAATAATGCGATAACTCGTCTTACCGCTTTTCGAAATTGACGGGACCTGAAGGTTACTTTTACGCAAAACGATTTCCCCCGCTACCTCTAAAACGACTTCCTTGAGGTATACATGGGGTGGTGTATCAGGGCTAACAATATCTACGTAACTTTCAAAACTTTTGGAAACAATCTGACCATAGTGTTTCCTCAATTGCACAATAGTTCGCTGGGAGCCTTCATTCATAAGCTGGATAAGTTCGCTCATTGAAGGGCAATCTGGTTCAGCTCTGACAAGCTCATTCAGCAAGTTTTCGATCCCAAGCTCGTCTGGCGTCAGAGAGTTGAGGTCACGATAACGACCTATTATCCTCCGAGCTGTTGAAGTCTCACCCCTGGCGATCAGAGCCTCGCAGTATGGTCGCAAGATTTCCTGCCTTGACTGCTGCTCCTGGGTAAGCCTTGCCCAGAAAGCATCAATTTCCGGGACTTGAATAACGCGATAAGTATCAAGGATCGTTACGATCCAATATTCGCGCATCTGCTCAGGCGCGGTATCCACCAGAGTACTCAAGAAATATGTCAGCGCGCTCTGAAGACGGGTCGAGTCTTTGTCCGTTGCATAAAGTTTATAATGCCCATAAAAAAGCAGGTAGCCGTGATGAACGTGCTTAGTTTCGTCATGCAGCGCTTTCATGATCCTAATGCATTTCTGAGGATCAACTTCGCTGTAAGCGCTGGCAACGATTTGCCGCCTGAAACGCTCGCATTCCTTATAGTGCGGTCTATCGTCAGAGTGAGTGCCTCGCGACTCATGGGGGATCGGCACTTCATGCACAGCCTTCTGGAAGCCGTCAGGATCGGACGGATGAGCTTGGCAAAGTTCTAGAAGCTGCCACTTGTACTCATAACTTTGCCAAACCTTACGAGTCCGGAGAATGTGCGGATGATTTGTTTTCGCAAAACGATCCTGCGCAAGGAAGGCTTTGGCTGAATCAAGCAGCCGGGAAGCGATATCAGTAAGGCCAGAATCGCATGCTGATGTGAAGGCTTGCTCTAATCCCGTCAATCCTAGGTTCTCGTCCGCACGAGACCGGCAAATTTCGATACGTTCCCGCAATTGCTGGGCACGAGCAATTACAGGGCATTTTTCAAGCAGAACAAAGAGATGGTCCAATGGAATAGAAGGCACACAACAGGCGACGAATTCTGCGTATAGCTCATCCCCAAAAATATTTGAATAGGTGCAAAACTGACTCCAAAGATCGTATTTTTCAGAGCTAGCTGTATCTACAAAAATAAATAAGAACGTCTCCCGAGGGCCAAACCCATACAAGCGTACAATTTCCTCAACTCGTGCTGCTACGGTATTCATGCTTACTGAGGATGCTGTCGGTCGTCCGAGGCCCATAAGGACTTGCAGATAGTGTCGGATAGCTGAAGCGACTGCAAAAGAATGCTTACTCGTGTAAGCAAGGTTCTGCTGCCAACGGGCACAAGTATTAGAAAGCCTCAGAAGTGGGCTGGGTCCGGTTTCTGAAATGAGCTTGAACCACGGTAGGGTGGCAAAAAACGAGCTAGGCGCAAGGCTTCCTAGCCCTCTGAGGTTCGCCGAGAACTCTGCCTCGTAGTACTCCAGCATTGATGAGCGTAACGCACGAGATACTGTGCCAGAGGGATCTATACCAGTACTCTCCAAGCGATCTATCAACCGGAAGCCCAGTAGATACCAATAATGATGCGTAGTTTGGCGGTGAGTAGGTTCTATTTCCACGGGGCGTTCCGCGAAGGCCTGCGCCAGTTGAATTATTTGTTGATGGCTCAAGGCATCTAGTAGGTTGATCAAAAAGCGATATTCAAAGGATTTGGAAAAATCAGAGGATTGCCAATTGCACTGTTCACCCAAGAAGCCAAGAACGGATAATATGCGCCCAGTGAGATCCGGTGCACTTTCGATTGTTTGAACATACTGATGGCATACAAGCTGCTGATACCCGCCCTCCAAATTCTTGATATACGTTGCATTACCATCTCTTGAGAACCCGAAAATCTGCCTTGTGAGATAGTAGAAAGCCACATCGCATGTTGCAGAATTAGCCAAAAGCAGTATCAGGTAATTCGATCGTTCATACTCAGGCAACAAGATGAACAAAATGTACTTGAGGATCGGCCGACTTTCCGCCAACTCCATCACCGACTCAGCTAGTCCAGAAGAAGTGAGCTGCTGACCATCTATGCGAATACTGGCTTCTACAGCACTCGAAATTAGCCAAGTATAGAAAAGATCTGCTTGTCTCCGCATGCCGAATCCATTTCGATCTAAAACGAATTCAAGATTGGTTGAGGCGTCCTCGCTGAGATGAGGGTATTCGGTATGTAGGGAAGCCAGCGTAGGCTTCGGAAGCTCTTCACTTCGATGAGAGGAGGTTCTGTTTCCGTCAGCATCAATGACGATATCCTCGTGATAACTCATCGGCCGGATAATGCCTGAAAAACCATCCTGGTTGATTGATTGCCTTTTGAAAGTTACAAAATTTGATGCAAGTGTTACGTCAGTAGCCAAGAAGTTTACTAGCTGCTCATTGAATTCTGCGCGCGTTGAGTGTTCCATATTATCGAACAGCACTGGCATGGCCCATTCACAGTTAACGCGAGCGCACATGATCCATTCGGAAAACGTTTCCTCGGGGCCTAACTTTCTACGCAGTGTTTCCCATAAATGGGTACTGATCAACGAGCTGAAATGTTGATTGCCTGGAGGCAAACTGAATACCCCTCCTTCAAGGTGCAATTCTGGCAGCAGCTGTTCTGCCCTCAGATGCTCACCAAACTCCGCTGCTAGCAACGGTCTCAACTCGACCTCTGGACAGACGTAATGCGGCTGGATACATCCATTTCGACCGAAGCAGATGTCTCTTAGGTACTCAATAGCTTGAACCAGCGGAAACAAACTTGGATCAACCTTTTCCGGCTCTCTCACCCTGTCGTAGTAAGTGGTGCACCATCCAGCATAAAATGCTACCAGCCCATATTCTTCGAGTACTGAGAGGGGAAACTCCGTACATACGACAGGGATTCCAGATGATCGGGGCCATAATTGCTTACCAGATAGAACAGCTTCTACCGTCTCCCTATCCAGTTTCGGGGTCGCGAGTTTCGCGTTCACGAGGAAAACTGACAGTGCCTTAGCGTGAGTTTGATCCTCATAGGAATGAACCTCCTCTAGGCCCCGATCTCTCGTCACATATGCAGCAAGTAATGATTTTAAGTGCCGCCAGTTTTCCGAGTAATTGCGCATGAGGTTCGCCGATCCGTCGCAGAGAGTTGATGATGGAGAGTGAAATACGGAACATTATGATGTTGAATGGCCGAAAAATTGTACAAGGTTGTATTTGTTAGATAAGTACTTTCGTCCGGAGAGGAGGACGGCCTCCGCCTGCGCAGAAAGCCAATAATTTGTTCTTCACTGAGACGCATATCCAATCTCCTTGCTGATGGGATTGGAGCCCAAAGCGGCGTGCGACTCAAACATGAGGAAACGTCGGAGGACGAAGAGTAACCTAAGAGTTGCCGTCTGCCCGCACACTTCAATAAGGCCACCTGCGCTGACCTTAAAAGCCAGCAGCGCCCTGGCATCGTTGGCTAACATCCGGCGCGTGATGAACTCTAGTCCCATGAGCCTTCATACGAAGCGGCCATAAGCCGCTCAATATTGCCCATCAGCCATGGAAGCCTGCAAAGCAATTACTGGATGTTTTGCTTCCGCCAGTTATCTACCGCAATCGACAGTCGCCTGTCTTTGACCGGTTTTTGCCACTCATCCCAGAAATTGACCGTGCCGCTATTCGGTTTGTTTATAGGTTCATCGATCCTAATTCTGCTTGGCAGCAAGCTCGCATCGCCAACAACCAAGGCCTCGCCTGTATCGAGAGTCGGCAGTATATCGCTGAACCCACCGAGGCTATCGGGAAGAAGTCTCTTAATAACGCCCTGATCCTCGGCGTTGGTCAGCCGCATAGATACAAAGTTGCTGCATTGGCTGAGCATCGTCTTATTCACCTCGGACGGACGCTGGCTTATCACGACAAGGCTGACACCGTACTTACGACCTTCCTTGGCGATGCGCTCGAAAATATCCAGGGAGATATCGTCGGCGGACTCCGCCATGTTTCGCTGAGGCATGTAGAGATGCGCTTCGTCACATAGAAGCGCAATCGGGTGACGCAGCTCGGATGGTGTCCATTGCTGGACGGAAAAAGTAACCCGAGCAACAAGGGAAACTATTAGCGGGAGAACATCTGATGGGACTTCAGAGAAGTTGATGATCTTGATACCGGCTTTACCATTTTCTCCAGAGCTTCCCAGCACGGCAGTAGTAAACTTTTCAAGCCACGTAAAATCCAGAACGTCTC
Organism: Pseudomonas sp. FP453; assembly: GCF_030687495.1. NCBI lineage: Bacteria > Pseudomonadati > Pseudomonadota > Gammaproteobacteria > Pseudomonadales > Pseudomonadaceae > Pseudomonas > Pseudomonas sp. FP453. The sequence continues at coordinate 5,513,623 of NZ_CP117435.1, forward strand.
CACCACCATTGAACATAAAGCCAAGGCGTCTATCGGAAATTTTATTCTCAAGACGTGAAATCATCCGGGCGAGCTTTCCAAAAAAATCACCCTGCTTTTCTTTACCTACTGATGCCCCCGGAACCATCTCCACGTTGATCTCGTTCAGCCTGCCCATCAAAACATCCAGATCGAACGGAACCGGGCTGTCTACGGTGAAGTGCTTCAAAATTTCCTTCTGGTCGCCATCCTCCAGGTATTTTCTTTTTGCCTGGTTGATTTCGCGGGACATGATCATGGCCTGGTTCGGCGCGTTTTGGTCGCTCCGATCAACAAACATTGCCACGAGTGCTTCATACGAGAGCAGCCAGTAAGGCAGGTAAAGCACACCATCATCAATGGTGCGTTTTGCCTCAACATCTGCGGGACCGGCCACCTTAAAGTGCTGAATGCCTTGGCCTACCAATGGCGAGTATTCACCATGAAGATCAAAAACAATTGCGTTAGCCGTGGAGAGCCCCGCCATCTGCTCAATGATCTTGGCTGTTGTCCAGGATTTACCTGATCCGGTACTACCGCCGATGAAGGCGTGGCGCTGGAAAAACTTGTTACCGTTGAGATAGGCAACGGCGTGTTCGTCCAGAGTGTATTTGCCCAGTGTCAGGGCATTGCCATCTGCTGAGACGCTTGAGAGAGTCCGCATAAAGCCGGTAAGGTTTTCGCCCTCTAGCGAAAAGCAATTCGCGTCAATTTCTGGAACGCTTTCCAGAGTGCGGCGAAAGACGTTTTCTCTTTCTCCATCACGATCCAGCATAGTGCCAATCAGAGCGATTTTGCACAGGTTTAGTTCTGAGGTCTGCTCGCTGATGCCATCATTGGCAATGCCATCGATGCCACGCTTGCGGGTCACCTGGGTGATGAGGCCGATGAGATGCTGCCCAGGCCTGCTACTTTGGAGCACGGCCAAGTGGTTGACTTGCAACCTCTTGAGTTGCTCGATATTTTCCACGTCCACGATAACGTTTGTCGTATCAACGGAGGCCACCTTTCCAAGCGCGTCTTCATCCCTAAAAATAAATATCGGCATCTCTTCTTCCTACATGATGAGTGACAGGTAACCCTCAAGACTCCATATGTTTTTTTCAACGGTCACTGGGGTCTTATCCAAAGAGGAGTAGACGACGGACTGGTCATCTGTTCCTCCCCGCTCAATTGCTAGGTAGTTCTGCGCCTTGCCGTCAGTAATTAGCTTCCTGGCCGCATCTGAAAGCGCATAGGTAATAATCGTGATCGGGGTAGTCTGACGCTGACATCTCGCCATGAGTTTCGGCTGAATATGCTCGTCATTGAAGCCGTAACCAATGCACAGGTAAGAGTTCGCCGCAGTGATCGCTTGGTCAGCATTATTGATGATTGAGCGGTATGGCTCTAAATGCGTCGTTTGATATTTCTGAGTGCCCGGAGTCACGATTTCCGGCTTGTAATTGACAGGTATCTCTTGAATATTCGAAACGGCCACAATGTCTTCAAGCGGCGATTTAAACCAATCCAACGAGCCGTGAACCTTCCAGATATTGACTCTGCGGGCAGAATTTATCTCATTCGGCGCGGCCAGTTGCCGGAAAAACCCGTGCGTAAACCCCGTGTAATGATGAATCCGCTCCTGATCGCAGGCATATTCGGCAAGCCGGTCATAATTCGTAGTAACAATGTTTAATTTGGTGAGGCTGCTTTTGAACATGTGGCGCAGCAGTCGGCTCAGCGGGAACATCGCCTGGTTTTGAAGGCTTTCATTAAAAATGTGAATGTCTTCAGCGTTGATGAGCGCCCAGGTTGCTTTGATAATTCTGGAAGTTAACTCGTCTGTAACAGCCACCTGGTGCAGCGCCGACTCCAGATCAACGCCAGCATCTAAGACTTGGCAGAATTTCCCCCAGGCATATGTCTCGCCAGCGGATAATCCTGAAATGTCGGTATTTGCGACCAGGTACTTCGCAAGCGCCCACATGCCAGACATGCCATGGGCAGCAGATGCACCGCTGCCCAGGATGATAAGGGGAGCCTTGTTGTAATAGTCCTGCGCTTGTTTTTCAAAATTCAGGTCTGACAAAATTCTATCCTTGCCGTTTGTGTCGATCCGAAACAAATACGCTTGGCGGCCTATCAGCCCAGGCTCAATACCCTTGGAATCACCATACAGAATCCTGAAGTCAATTAGGATTACGGTCGGTACTCAACATTACTCCATCTGCGCCGCCACGGTGGCGACATGCCCCGCCAGACTGGTCACAAAGGTTTTTAAGCTGGTCAGATCCGAAAGAGACCCGTGCACTCCTGAGCCCACAGCGTCACGCGGCGAGGCGATCAGAGAGGCGGCAGAATAGAGCTGCTCCTGCATGAGCCGCTGGCACAAAATGTCGTATCTGCTTAAATAGGATGCCCCGTTAAACTCCTTGAATGTCGGAAAATGAGGCGACCTGTCACGAACGGGTTTACGCGAACCAGGGGCATCTTCGACCACCATCAGCCAGCCAATGAAAGGCCGTGGTTGCTTACCAAACGCGCCTTCGCGGTAGGCAGTCCACAGGCAGTGTGCAGTACCGATGGCCTCTTCTGTCCTGTTGTTGAAGTTGTTCCCGAAAGACGGCCCCACCTGGCTCTTGAGCTCAATGGCGGCAATCAGCTGGCCCTTGTGCATGACGATAATGTCCCAGAGTTTAGTGGGCCTGAAGTAACCCGGAAGCGTCAGGGCAACCTTTTGCTGATGAATCTGCGCGTGGGCCAAGCCGTTTTTCTTTACGATCTCTGTGATGAGATCGATAAAGCCATCCATATTCTTGCCGCCGGTTACACCGGCACGCTCTCCTTGATCCGCTTTGCCGGATTCCATTTGCTTTGTCTTCGCATCTACCCTGCTTTGCCAGAAAGCTTTTATAGCGTCAGGAGTTTTACTCTCATAATCAACAAGGTCTAGCGGCACAGTTATTCTCCATTTCCACCAAGGGCAGCGCACTCCTCGGGAGTAAGTCCATAAAGTCTAAAAACAGCATGGTTACAGGCCTGGATATCGTGCTTCCCGGCGGCTTCGGAAAGTTCTCTCCTCAATGTTTCAGGAACGTCCTTCCAGAGCGGAACCCTTATACGACGGAGATACTGCGCCTGGAAGCGCAAATATCCGCCACGCATTTTGGTCGAGTAGACAGATACAAAAAGTCGCGCTATGCCGGAAAGCAACACTGCCTGAAGAGACTTGAGATCCCAGTCGTTCGAGAGGATAAAGTACAGATTGTGGTGGGGGTACAGCGTGCCGTCGTCATAGACGATATGGGCATCGCCCTTGATATCCGGAATCAACAGCTTCGGCTTTTTCGCAAGCGAAGGCGTAATACGGTCAATGGTGCGATACCAGTTGGACGGCTGGCTTTTGGCACAATGGCGATTGGAGATGACTTCTTTGTGGCTCTCCAGATAGCGCCGCAAACGCGGGTATTTTTCGAGATCGACCAGCCCTCCTTCATCCTGGAAAGGGTTAATGACCCCGTAGCCGCGCCACTCGATGTGCCCGCTAACGATGTCGCGGGTCATCGCGAGCGGCAGCTTGCGGTCCGGCTCGACATCAAGCGAATCGAACGGCGCGATGTAAACCTTATCCGCGCCTGTGGCCACACCGATGCCAACTTTGCACCCCACCTCTTCGATAGTCGGGAACACAGCCTCAAGCCGACGGACCAGATTCAGCTGATCCGAAGATTCCAGAATCCAGGGCTCATCGTCCGACGTGACGCAGGCGATCTCGCGTATGGAGTCCTCGTCTTGCGATAGCGCCTTCTCAGCGATAAGAGCTGCAAGCTTTTTTAGATGCCTACGTTCCAGTGAGGGGCTGCGCACGATCCGTGTTGGTCCGGATTTTTGCCGGGAGATGATGGTAATCGCTGGGTAGGCGATGACATCGGTATGGAACGCCTGTGTGGCGGTCATATCGATATAGGCTTTCAAGTGAAAGCCAGCGGCAACCATATGGCGAAGTGGTCCACCATAACGGTTTTTCATCCAACGGTCTGCGCAGATGAAGCCCAGATTGCCGCCTTTCGTGAGGTGGTTAAGTGACCGCTCTATAAAGGGAATGTAGAGGTCAGCCCGGTCATAGATCGTTTTGTACCGGGACCTGTATTCGGTCATCAGTACGTCAGGGATCAGCTCCTGCCGGACATAGGGAGGATTGCCCACGACAAAGTCAAACTGCCCCAGAATGTCGGCCAACAGGAAATCACCTTGGATGAGCCAGCAATCAGCGAGGACTAAAGCGTCCGGACGGGAGATACCGAAGTCTTGCAGCGTTTGGATGACCAGCGCCTTAGTCTGGATGAAGGTTTCGTGGTGCAGTTCCACTGCGCGAATGCACGCGCCTAAGGAGCTCGGTGCATCGTCCTTGCAATCGCTGGATTGCCAGACTTGCAGCAAACGCTTGATAGCCAGAAGTAGAAAATCGCCGCCGCCAAAGGAGGGTTCAAGAAGGCGAAGGCGATGCAAGGGCTGGTCGCTGCTGTACCCGCTAAGGTCCAGGATAAAATCGACAACCTCTGTGCGGGTAAATACAGCCCCCCTTGCTTCCACACCGCCCGTGGTCGCCAGTTCATGGACGGCTGCCGTAACTGGGCAGAGGTCAGGAAGTGAAAGCTGGTGAAGGCTAAGAGATGTCGTCATGGGGCCTATAAGGATCTGAACTAAATATGAGCGTTCGGTTGTAAGTTACGGGACCGAACTTTAATGACACCGGTGCGCTTCCTTGCTTCGGCTAGGTCGAATTTCAATTGCCGCTGGAGCCACTTTTCTGCACTTCCACCAAACACCAGGTCAAGCCTGATGGCCATCTCTGGAGATATCCCGGATTTACCAGTTAACAAATTGGAGAGCGCCTGTCGGCTGACCCCTAAGATTTCAGCTCCAGCAGTCACAGATAGGCCGCTACGCTCAAGGCACTCTTGCCGCACCAGTACGCCGGGATGTTGCTCATTCACGGACATCGTGCATCCTCCCTGCCCCAATCGTCACGAGCGGAATAGTCAAGCGTCAAGCGACACTTGTCAATGCGCTATGGAGCTCAGAAACAGACAGGTCCGGGCCTGTCTGAGCCCCTCCTCATGCAACGTGCCCCAACCGGCGAATAGGAAATACATCAGTGATGCATCCTCTGTTGAGAGCCCCAACTACATCTCTTGCAACTCAAACCTTAGTCCGTTTAAATCAATGGTTCACGCATTCAAGCTCAAATGCCACTGGCATCCTCGGTCCAAGCCACTACACGTGATGATATTGGATAGTGTCGGTTGAGGGATTTCAATTCCTAAAATCTACTCACGCCCCAAATGGGGGGATAAATGGGGGGATATAAATTTAAACAACCACAAACCCCAGCAAAACAAGGCATAAATGAAACAATAACGCCGCCCACAAGCCGGCTTTTTAATGCCCGCAAGAAAGTCAGAGCGACCTGAGCGTCAATCATCGGTAACTCGCCCTCATTCAAAAAATACCCCCGCGGCCTTCACAGCAACGCCGAGCGAACCAAAACCACCTCCCGCCTCACATTGTCCCTTTTGAGTTGACGGTAAGACACACCACAGCCGATTTATCACCCGAAGCCCACCCATTAATCTGTGCCCATGTTGAACGCAACGCCCAACCAACCTAAACAAAAAAGGATTCAACCATGAGCACGCCAACCTACAACCGCTTGAACAAAGACGACGCCATCGTACTGCTGGTCGATCACCAGACCGGCCTGATTTCCCTGGTGCAAGACTTCTCGCCCAACGAGTTCAAGAACAACGTGCTCGCCCTGGCAGACCTGGCCAAGTTCTTCGACCTGCCGACCATCCTCACCACCAGCTTCGAACAGGGCCCCAACGGCCCGCTGGTGCCGGAGCTGAAAGAGATGTTCCCGGACGCGCCGTACATCGCCCGCCCTGGCCAGATCAACGCCTGGGACAACGAAGACTTCGTCAAGGCGATCAAGGCCACCGGCCGCAAGCAGATCATCATTGCCGGTGTGGTCACCGATGTGTGCGTCGCGTTCCCGACCCTGTCGGCACTGGCGGAGGGTTTTGAGGTATTTGTGGTCACCGATGCGTCGGGCACGTTCAACACCACCGTGCAGCAGGCCGCATGGAGCCGCATGACCCAGGCCGGCGCGCAGCTGATGAACTGGTTCTCGGTGGCCTGTGAGCTGCACCGCGACTGGCGCAACGATATCGAAGGTTTGGGGAACCTGCTGTCCCAGCGCATCCCGAACTACCGCAACTTGATGAATGGTTACTCGGCGCTGACGGCGCGCAAGGACTAAACACAGCGCGTCAAACAAAATGCCTGCCTTGAAAAAGCAGGCTTTTGTTGTTTGTGCAGCAGGCTGCTGCACAAATACGAACCGGACAACTATAGGTCTGGTTCAATCATCAAAAAGCCTGCGCACCCAGTATCTGGCCAACCACACGATCCAGTTTCGCGAATGCCTCATCCCTCTTGGCAACTGACATCTCTGCGATATTACGCAGCTTCCATTGCACAGCCGGCAGTTGGTCAACCCCCGTCAGGCCTAGCAACGTCCAATCCGGTTCGGCGCGTTTGAGCGAGAGCAAAAAGGCAGCGTCTTGTTCACAGAACTGTTGTCGCATTGCTGCCAGCAACGCCTGCCTGGTTGCCGCCACTTGCTCAAGCGTGACAGGTTCGCGAGTCATGCCTGCGAACTCAGCCTGGAACAACTCCGTGAAAGGCTTCCATCGTGGAATAAGCAGTTCACTTATGGGGCGTCGATGACTGATCAAGTACACCAGAAAGCCCTCAAAGATCTCACGCGTCAAACCTTCCTCACGCAGCATCAACATCACGTCAAAGAGGTCTCTGGGATGCTGCCGGTCCAGCGCAGCGCAGATTTTCCCACCATATAGATCGGGCAAGGCGACTACCGCGATGGAGGCAAACCCAAAATCGTCTTCAACCAATGCCACCACATCACGCTCTTGAGGGGCATGAACAGTGCCGCGAATCACTGGCGAAACTTCAACCTTGATTTGTGCCTGCGGGCTTCTGATTAGAACCCGTAACTCATTGTCTCGGTTCGCTTGAACAGAGGTAACTACCTGAGGCAAGCCTCGCCCAACTGCGTCAGCAATGCGTCGAAGCGCCTGGCGAACGTCGGTCAACGCCTGCTGGCGATTCGAACTGGGCAAATACGCCAAATCGATATCCACGGATAGACGAGGCAGGTCACGTACAAACAGATTGATGGCCGTTCCACCTTTAAGCGCAAAACATCGCTCCGCCGCAATGTAAGGGATGACCTGCACTAACAAACGAACCTGAGCGATATAACGAGCATCAAGCGCCACTGATAAAGCTCTCCGGCACGGTGATAAGGAACTCTTTATCGAGTCGACCACCCCGGATGATTTGGCGCTTGCCCTTCCCTAGATCGATGCTGGAAAGATCTATACGCCTATACCACGCGTGACTTGAGTTTCGTGCCAGCAGAAGAAAAACACGTTTGACTCGAACGGAGTTGCACGACTCAAGCAGGCGTTGCAGGCGTCTCGGGCTTAAGGCTCCCAACCCAGCGAATACATCGACCACACTGCTGAAAAGCACTTCATTGGCGCTTTGATGGATGAGTTCAAGTATTGCGCGTTCCGGGGTGGAGATTTTTAACTCAAATCGGCTGCGAGGCACCTGGAAAACTTGTAACGCCAAGTCTTCCATCGCGGCAAATAGCCCACCCGGGTTGAAGCTGACGTTGACATTCCAAGGGTACTTACGGAACCAGCCTGGAAGGACGGCAGCCGGTGTGCCGAACAGATCGACAGTCGGTTTTCCAAATGTCAGGTAATGGCTGTATCCGACCAAACTCAACGCAGTCGCGCCTCCTGGCCAAACCTCAACCGAAGTGCCTTGCTGTAATGCGAATACACCGCCCTGCCAATCTATCTCGTCGCCCTTTCGTTTCCACGCACCATGACCGACACGCTCCACCCACCCGCTGAGTTGGTATTTGCGCACAAGGCCAGGCCCCACGCCGTGCTCATGAAGCCATGCCTGAGTTGCGACGGAACCAGACGGCCAGTCAGCAAGCAACTGGTTTATTTTCATATTCCATACACACCTAAAAGGTGATTATTTAAGAAAATAATAAACCAATTTGACACTGAACATGCTTTTCATCAACCCAAGATAGATACCCAGCCGGCAGCTCGCTGACAGACTCTGCTCTCGGTAGCCTGTGAACGTCACAGCACGATGAAATTGTGCAAGGGGCGCTTGCACAAATGCTCCCCTTGACTCTCCCCTATACAGCACCCCCTACCCTGAATCCCCCATTCAGGACACCCCACCATGCCCCACCGCATCCTGGTCATCCTCGGCCACCCCGCCACCACCAGCTTCTGCGCCGCCCTCGCCGATACCTACACCCGCAGCGCAAAAAGCGCCGGCCATGAGGTGCGCGTCCTACGCCTGGGCGAGCTGGATTTCGACCCGATCCTGCACAACGGCTACAGCCAGATCCAAGCCCTGGAACCCGACCTGCTCAGCGCCCAGGCCGACATCCTCTGGGCCACTCACCTGACCTTCGTGTTCCCGATCTGGTGGGGCGGCACCCCGGCGTTGTTGAAAGGTTTTATCGACCGCATTTTCCTACCCGGTTTTGCGTTCAAATACCGCTCGGGCAAGGCCTTCCCCGACAAGCTGTTAGCGGGCAGGACCGCACATTTGTTGGTGGCCCTGGACACGCCGCCATGGTATTACCGCTGGATCTATCGCATGCCGGGCGTCCATCAGATGCGCACGGCCACCCTGGCGTTTTGCGGCATCAAGCCGACCCAGACGTTGCTGTTCGGGCCGGTGTTGGGATCGACAACAGCACGACGGGAAAAATGGCTGAAACAAGCCAGCGCACTCGCAGGAAAAGGGAGTTTTCATGTACATCGGCAAAGCCGCGCAACTGTCAGGCACGACCATCAAGGCGATTCGTCACTATGAGGCGATTGGCCTGTTGCCGCCGCCCCGACGGGAGGGCCAGTACCGGGTCTATTCCGAGCAGAGTGTCGAGCTGCTGATGTTTATCAAGTGCGCGCAACAGCTGGGATTCAAGCTCAAGGAGTTGCAGGAAATCCTCCACGGCGACCCCGGCAATGCGTTGGCGCAGCAGCGCGCAGCGCAGGCGATTGCGCAGAAAAAACACGAGCTGATCACGCAGATTGAAGCCCAGCAAAAGGTGCTTGCCGGCTTGCTGGCCTTTGAGGCCAGCCTGGACGGTGCGCAAGGGCAGTGCCAGTTTGAACGCCTGGTTGAAACTGGCCGCCCGTCACGGTCTTAGTTGAGCACGTCGCCCCATTTGCGTTGCACTTCGCGTTCGCGATCAACGCTGATGCGGGTCAGTGCGTCCACCCAGGCCACTGCGCCGTTGTTGGCTTCACGCAGCAACGACATGATGTCGTCCATCTCGAAGTCGCCCGGTTCGGCGACGAGAGCGTGTTCGTCGAGCATTTTCCTGACCAGTTCATTGAGCTGCTGTTTGCTCGCCACCTTGGTCATGATCAGCAACATGGGCATCACGTCATCATCGACGTTGAAGGTGCTGAAGGCGTTGTGCTCTTCGTAGCCACTCAAGATGACGCCGAAACCGTTGAGGAAACTTTCCAGAATCTTCTCTTGGCTGCGCACCGCCTCGGGCACCTTGTGGAAGGAAAAACCATACATGAGGGCCAAGGCAAAAAAGACCTGGTCCTCGACTTTCTTGTCGGGGAAGCCGATCAGTTTTTCGGCTTTGGGCAGCAGCGCTTCAAGGAAGCCAATGGGCAACTGCCAGATGAATTCGGCCTCTGGATTGTCGTGCAGCTCTTGCTTGAGCTCCTGCAAGATGACGCCCAGGGTCTCGATCGGTTGCTGCCCCGGACGCACCCCTGGCTCGTCATCCATCAGCAGGTCGTCGAGGTCGGCATGGTAGCCACGGTTCACCGGCGTGATGTCCGGCAGCGCGGCGACACGTTCAGCTTCGCCGACCAGCAGTTTGTCGAGGAGCTTGTTGCGGTTTTCCAGGACGAAGCGCACGAAGGTTTCTTCCTTGAGCGCCAGGCGCACCACGCCCGGCAGGAAGGCATAAATGAACCCACCAAGCTTCTCGACGTTAGCGTCATCACGCAAAGCAGCGAGGGACGCCTCGCCGGTTTTCTCCTTGAGGAAGGGCAGGATCTTCGGTTTGTTTTGCTCGATGGCTACAGCGACGTAACCCAGCAGTTTGTCCTTGGCGCCGGCTTTTTTCTGTTGCTCGGCGGGGCTGCTGGCTTCGCTGTCGTCAATGACCGCCAGGGCGAAGATTTCTTCGGTTTGCACAGGCTCAGGCGCCGCACTCTCGGGCAGCGGAATGTCATCGGCCGAGGCTTGGCGCGCATCCACCAACGCTTGGTCGATCAGTGAAGAAAAACTCGCCCAGTTCCTTTTCGCCGACCTGGGTGAAGGAACCGACTTTGCGCGCATTGATGTAAAGGTCGCGCTTCTCCACCGACAACCCTTCCAGATGGCGCCAGAAAAACAGGCGCGGCGCTTCAAATACCATTTTCAGCGCCAGCTTGCTCGCCCATCAGCACGCCCTCCTTGGCGCCGCCGAACAGGGTGTCGTCGATCAGCACCAGCACTTCGTCTTCGCGCATATTGGCGCCGTAGGACTCCAGTGCCGCCTGCAGTTTTTTCTGCGGGATGTGCGGGCGCACGTACACGCGCTCCAGGCCCAGGCGCTCGGCCAGGTTGACAGTCATTTGCACCACGGCGTCGACTTGCGCAGCGCTCAATTCCTGGCTGCCGGCCGCCGCTTTCACTTCGGCACGCTTGGCGCTGGGCTGATCGCCGGACTGGCTGCGCATCCACTCCAGCACCAACGAGAAACATTGGTTGAGATCGGCCTTGTCCGGCATGTTGAAGGCAATCGCCTGACGCTTGTTGAGGAAGAGTTTGCTGCCCTGAATCTCCAGGGACTGCACTTCGCTGTAGGCATAGCTGACAGCGTCGCTGAAGGTTTCGCGGATGGCCAGGCAGTCATGCCCGATCAGGCAACCGTCCTTGCCGCTGCCGAACATGGTGTCGTCGATCAACACCACCACGTCGCTGGGGTCCAGCGTCAGATCGTAAGCCGCCAGGGCATTGCTCAGCAGCTTCTTGGGAATATTCGGCGCGACATGCACACGCCCCGAGCTTGAGTACTTTTTGGCCTGCAAGAACGCCAACAACGACATATCCCTATCTCCTCAAACGCGCTTTTTGTGCCTGCACTGTCCACGGGTGGCTGCAGGTCGTGGCGCAGAATAGCACTAGGCCATTACTGTGATAACCGCCTCTGCCACACGCTGGCGTCGCGAACCAGTGTTCTTGCGACAATTTCTCATTAGCACTACCATCCCTTCCCCCACCCCCTGAGCGGCGCTTCGTGCCATGTCCGACGACCCCGGCAACCGCAACCTCGGCCCGCTCTATCGCCGTCACCGCAATGAACTGCTGGCCTACCTCACGCGCCGGGTGAACTGCCGCGAAACCGCCAACGACCTGCTGCAAGACGCGTTTATCCGCCTGATGAACAGCGAAGTCGCCAAGATCGGCAACGTGCGCGCCTTCCTCTACCGCATCGCCAACAACCTGAGCATCGACCACGCCCGCCGCAACCGCGTACGCGGCATTCGCGACGAGCAGGAACTGCAAGACCTGGCCGGTGACGCCGACCCACAAGGCAGTGCGATCGCCGGAAATACCCTGGAGCATTTGCAGCGCCTGATCGATGGGCTACCCTCGCCCACCCGTGAAGTGTTTCTGCTGGCCCGGGTCGAGCAACTGAGCTACAAGGAAATCGCCATTCGCCTGGGCCTGGATGCCCGTGCGGTCGAGCGGCATTTGAACAAGGCCATGGCCCATTGCGCGGCGGTCCTGCAAGGCAACGAGTCCCGATGAATAATCACCCTGCACCCTCGCCGTCCGAACGTGATCAGCAAGCGCTGGATTGGTGGACGTGCCTGCGCAGCGAAAACGTCAGCGCCGAGCAGCGCAATGCGTACGCGCTGTGGCGTGCGGACCCGCTGAATGCCAATGCCTACCAGAATGTGGAAATGCTCTGGCGCCTGCTGGAGCAACCGGCCCACGCAGTACGACGCAGCGAACGACGCCGGCCGCTGCCACGACGCACGCTGTATGCCGCCGCTGCCTGCGTGTTGCTGGCCTTCGCCACGCTGATGCTGATGACCCCGCCGCTGAATACCTGGGGCAGTGATTACGCCACGGCCACCGGGCAGCAGCAGGACATCGCCCTGGCCGACGGCTCGCAGGTGCACCTGGACAGTGACAGCGCCGTCGATATCAGCCTCAACAATGATGAACGCCGCGTGCACCTGTTGCGCGGGCGGGCGTTCTTCGACGTGAGCCACGATGGCCGGCCGTTCGTGGTGCAAACCGGCAATGCGCGAGTGCGCGTGCTGGGCACGGCGTTTGCCGTCAGCCATGGCACGGCCGAAGACGAAGTCACGCTGCTGCGCGGCCGCGTCGAAGTGATGGGCGGCGGGCAACATCAGGTGCTGCAACCGGGCGAACAACTCAAGGTCATCGAGGGCCAGGTACAAGCGCCGCAAACCGTCGATGCCGAGCGCCTGCTGGCCTGGCGCGACGGCCAACTGCGCGTGCGCAATACACCGTTGCGCGAGGTGCTGGAGGAGTTGATGCGCTATCAGGGCGGCCGGGTGATATGGCTCGACGAGCAGGTCGGTCAGCGCCCCATCAGCGCCAGCTTCAACTTGAAACAGATCGACAGCGCCCTCGACGCGTTGATCAGCACCCAAAAATTGCGTACCACCGCACTCACCCGTCGCGTGCTGATCGTGCGCGGTTGATCGCCACGCAAAAATTATTTTCGCCTCCCACGGTAATTCGGCTGCCTGCTGCGTCTTACCCCGCACTTAGGAAGCATTATCATTTGTAGTCCGGGGAGGATGTATGCCGTATTCACAGGTCACGGGGTTCAACTACTTACCGCTGGCGGTCGCTTTGATGGCGGCCAGCTTGCCACTGTCCTACGTCCAGGCGGCCACGCCGACGACAAACGCGGCGAGCAGCCAACGTTTAAGTTTCAATATCGCCGCGCAATCGCTCACCGACGCGCTGGACCAGTTCGCGCAGCAAAGCGGCTACCAAGTGCTGTACGACGCGGCACAAGCCAATGGCCTGCGTTCCGCTGAACTGCACGGCGAACATACCCCACAGCAAGCGCTGGCCATCCTCACCGGCGGCACCCACGCCCGCTACAGCCAGCCGAACGCCAGCAGTTTTGTAATCGATATCCCGGCCAGTGCGAGCGACACCCTGCAATTGGCGCCAGTGAGCATCTCCGGCAAGGCGCCCGGTTCCACCACCGAAGGTACCGGTTCCTACACCACGCAGTCGTCCAGCAGCTCCAACCGTTTGAACATCGCGCTCAAGGAAACCCCGCAGTCCGTCACGGTGATCACCCAGCAGCGCATCGCCGACCAGAAACTCTCGAACCTGACGGACGCCATGGAGGCCACCTCCGGCATCACCGTGGTACGCGAAGGCCAGGGCGCGGACTCCGACGCCTATTACTCGCGCGGTTTCGCCATCAGCAACTTCGAGATCGACGGCGTGCCGACCTCGTCGCGCATGGACAACTACACCCAGAACACCGCCATGTACGACCGCGTCGAAGTGGTGCGCGGCGCCACCGGCCTGATCAGCGGCATGGGCCAACCGTCGGCCACCATCAACTTGATCCGCAAGCGACCCACCGCCACGCCCCAGGCCAGCATCAGCGGCGAAGCCGGCAGTTGGGACCGCTACGGCACCTCGGTGGACGTCTCCGGGCCGCTCACCGACGCCGGCAATATCCGTGGGCGCATGGTGCTGGACTACAAGAACCAACACTCTTGGGTCGATCGTTATAAACAGGACACCAACCTCGTCTACGGCATCAGCGAATTCGACCTCAGCGACAGCACCCTGCTGACCCTGGGTTTCAGCTACCAGACCGTGCACACCAACGCGCCGCCGCGTAGCGGTTTCCCCCTGTTCGACAGCGCTGGCGGGCGTACGGATTTCAAACGGTCCTACAACACCGCCACCGATTGGTCGTTCTACGATCACCAGCAGACCAGCTACTTCGCGTCCCTGGAGCAGCAGTTCGATAACGGTTGGAGCGCCAAGCTCGACTTCACCCGCACCGAAAACAAATACGATTCGGCCATCGACTTTCTCTCCGGCAACCCCGACCCGGCCACCGGCCTGGGCGGCCTGGTGATCCCCAACAAGTTTCAGGGCAACCCCAAGCAGAACGCGATAGACGCCTATGTCACCGGCCCGTTCGAATTCCTCGGGCGTGAGCATGAATTGATCGCCGGGATGCAGCTGTCGCAAATCCGCAATACCAACGCGCCGGACTACGGCGGCTGGATGCGCGCCTGGACCGGCTACGACGGCACCATCGGGCCGATCTACGACTGGGACGGCAGCGCGCCCAAGCCCGACTTCGAGAAAAAGGGCAAAGAGGACTTCAAGGAAAACCAGTACTCGGCCTACCTCACCTCGCGCTGGCACCTCAATGACGCCACCAGCCTGATCCTCGGCGGGCGCCTGATCAACTGGAAGCAGACTGACGACGTTTCCTACACCGCCGCAGGCTACGACGACATCCACCTCGACCGCGAAGAGAACGGCGTGTTCATCCCCTATGGCGGCCTGGTCTACGACCTCAGCGAACGCTGGTCGGTGTACGGCAGCTACACCAAGATCTTCAGCCCGCAAAGCGACCAGACCGTCAGCGGCTCCTACCTGGCGCCGCTGGAAGGCACCGGCTATGAGTTGGGCATCAAGGGCAGCTTCAATGACGACACGCTGAACACCAGCCTGGCGTTGTTCCGCCTGGAGCAGGACAACCTCTCACAGCCCGACGGCAACAAGCTGACGCCCACACTGTTCCAGGCCTACAAAGCCGTGCAAGGCACCACCACCCAGGGCGTGGAGCTGGAACTCAACGGCGAACTGGCCCCGGGCTGGAACGCCGCCGGCGGCTACACCTACAGCGTCAGCACCGACGCCGATGACCAACGCATCGCCACGCAAATCCCCCGCCACAGCGTGAAGCTGTTCACCACCTACCGCCTGTCCGGCCCGCTGGACAAACTGACCGTCGGCGGCGGCTTCAACTGGCAGAGCAAAACCGGCTTCGACCTGAGCTACTACACGCAGGAAAGCTACGCCGTGGCCAACCTGATGGCGCGCTACGAAATCACGCCAAACCTGTCGGCGTCGGTGAACCTCAACAATGTGTTCGACAAGGAGTACTTCACCACCACCAGCGCCGGGGTTTATGGGGCGCCGCGGAATGTGATGACGGGGTTCAAGTACGATTTCTGACGGTGGACGGTGAGCCGAATACATTGCACAATCGGCTCACCAAATGAGCCGAATAGCCTCTTTATTCGGCTCACCCACTCAGGTACTGCTCCATGGACCACCCCTTCTGGGTCTGGCAACACGCCGACTGGCCGCACTTCCACTGGCAACCGGGTCGCCTGGCGGTCTTGTTGCGCGAGTGCGGGCAAGCCCAAGGCAAGCTGCTGGGCATGCTCGGCAGCGTCAGCCAGGCGGTCAACGCGCAGAATGAACTGGATGCGTTGCTGCAAAATATCCTGACCTCTTCGGCAATCGAGGGGGAACAGTTGAATGTGGGCTCGGTACGCTCGTCCCTGGCGCGACGTCTGGGTTTGGAGCCGGTGAAGGACGCCCGCGTCAGCCGCCGCAGCGAAGGCCTGGCGGAGCTGATGCTGGATGCCACACAACAATTCGCCCAACCCTTTACCCTCGCCCGCCTTTTGAATTGGCATCATTTGTTGTTCCCGACGCCTGAAGCCGGTTTTGCTGCGCGTGCGCTGAATATCGGCGCATTGCGCGGGGATGAGCCGATGCAGGTGGTGTCGGGCCGGCTTGATCGACCGACGGTGCATTTCGAGGCGCCGCCGCGCAAAGGCCTGGAACACGCGCTGGATGAGTTCCTGCAATGGTTCGAAACCAGCCGCGACCAACCGGAGCTTGATCCACTCGTCCGCGCCGGCGTCGCGCATTTCTGGTTTGTCACGCTGCACCCGTTCGACGACGGCAATGGTCGCCTGACCCGCGCCATCACTGACCTGGCATTGGCCCAGGGCGAGCACCAGGCCATTCGTTTTTATGCCATGTCGGCCAGCATCCTTGAGGACCGCGCGGGTTATTACCAGGCGCTGGAGTCGAGCCAAAAAGCCACGCTGGATATCACCGACTGGCTCGAATGGTTCTTCAAGACCTTGCTGCGCAGCGTGCAACAGGCCATGGCGCAGATTGACCGGGTGCTCGACAACAGCCGGTTCTGGCAGCAGCACCGTGACCTCGTGCTGTCTGCCGAACAGATCAAGGTGCTCAACCGCTTGCTGGACGGCGGGGAAAAGGGCTTTGAACAGGGTATCAGCGCCGCCCAGTACCAGGCCGTGGCCAAGGTGTCGAAGGCGACCGCCACGCGTCACCTGGCTGATCTGCTGGAGAAAAACTGCCTGGTGCGATTGCCCGGCGGAGGCCGTAGTACGCGTTATCAAATCAATGCCTTGGGCGATTGAGCCGCCCCGCTCATTTGCCCGCTTATTTGCCCAGCATCCCCATGTCTGCTAGTGTCGCGCCGGTTTACCGTCTACCGGAATAGCCGCCATGGCCCGCAAAAAAGTTGCACTCGATTTCGAACAATCCCTCGCCGACCTGCAAACCCTGGTCGAGCGTCTGGAGAACGGCGAGTTGTCGCTGGAAGACTCGTTGACAGCGTTTGAGCAAGGCATCGGCCTGACCCGCGACTGCCAGAGCGCCTTGGCGCAGGCGGAGCAGAAGGTCCAGGTGCTGCTGGAACGTGACGGGGAGTTGGCCGAAGAACCTTTCGATGCGGAACAGCCGGAATGATCGACGCGTATCAGGCCAGTAGCCAAGCCCGGGTCAATGCGGCGCTGGAGCCCTTGTTTGTTGCGCCAAGTCCCGAACTCAAGCGGCTGTATGAAGCCATGCGCTACAGCGTGATGAATGGCGGCAAGCGTGTGCGCCCGTTGCTGGCGTATGCCGCGTGCGAAGCCCTCGGCGCACCGGCCGAGCAGGCCAATGGCGCGGCCTGTGCGGTGGAGTTGATCCACGCCTACTCCCTGGTACACGACGATTTGCCGGCCATGGACGACGACGACCTGCGTCGCGGCCAGCCGACCACCCACAAGGCCTTTGACGAAGCCTGTGCGATTCTCGCCGGTGACGGCCTGCAAAGCCTGGCGTTCAGCGCCCTGCTGGACCCTGCGCTGAGCAGCGTCAACGCCGAGATCCGCTTGCGCATGGTCACCGCCCTGGCCGTCGCCGCGGGCCCTGCCGGGATGGTCGGTGGTCAAGCCATCGACCTTGGTTCGGTCGGCCAGAAGCTCGATCAACAGGCCCTGGAATACATGCACCGGCACAAGACCGGTGCACTGATCGAAGCCGCCGTGCACCTCGGCGCCCTGGCCAGTGGCCGCGCCGACGCCGAACAACTCGCGGCGCTGAACACCTATTCCCGCGCCATCGGCCTGGCGTTCCAGGTGCAGGACGACATCCTCGACGTCGAGAGTGACACCGCCACCCTCGGCAAACGCCAGGGCGCCGACATCGCACGGGACAAGCCGACGTATCCGGCACTGCTCGGGCTTGCAGCCGCGAAGGCCTATGCCCTGGAACTGCGCGACCTGGCCCTGGCCGCCCTGCGACCTTTCGACGCGGCGGCCGAGCCCCTGCGTGACCTGGCGCGGTATATCGTCGAACGCCGGCACTGATCAGGGCGGCCTTTGCGGCCGCATATCGGCCAAGTTCGGCGCTCTGCGTGGGCAGTTTGCGATGCTTGAGGTAAACTGCCGCCTCTTCTTATACCTATAACGATTCGCCTGATGCCCACGACGTTTCAAGAGATTCCCCGCAAGCGCCCGTCCACGCCCCTGCTCGACCGTGCTGCCACGCCGGCCGGCCTGCGTCGTCTGGGTGAAGCCGAGCTGGAAACCCTGGCCGATGAGTTGCGCCTGGAATTGCTCTACACGGTCGGCCAGACCGGTGGGCATTTCGGTGCCGGCCTGGGCGTCATCGAGCTGACTATCGCCCTGCATTACGTGTTCGACACCCCGGACGACCGGCTGGTGTGGGACGTGGGCCATCAGGCGTATCCGCATAAAATCCTCACCGGCCGCCGCGAACAAATGGGCAGCCTGCGCCAGAAGGACGGCATTGCCGCCTTCCCGCGCCGCGCCGAGAGCGAGTACGACACCTTTGGCGTCGGCCACTCCAGCACCTCCATCAGTGCCGCGCTGGGCATGGCCATCGCCGCCCGCCTGCAAGGCAGCGATCGCAAGGCGATTGCGGTGATCGGTGATGGCGCGCTGACCGCGGGCATGGCCTTCGAAGCGCTGAACCATGCGCCGGAAGTGGACGCCAACATGTTGGTGATCCTCAACGACAACGACATGTCGATCTCGCGCAACGTCGGTGGCCTGTCCAATTACCTGGCCAAGATCCTCTCCAGCCGCACCTACGCCAGCATGCGTGAAGGCAGCAAGAAGGTGCTCTCGCGTCTGCCCGGCGCGTGGGAAATTGCCCGGCGCACCGAAGAATATGCCAAGGGCATGCTGGTACCCGGCACCCTGTTCGAAGAGCTGGGCTGGAACTACATCGGCCCGATCGACGGCCACGACCTGCCCACCCTGATCGCCACGCTGCGCAACATGCGTGACCTCAAGGGCCCGCAGTTCCTGCACATCGTCACCAAGAAAGGCAAAGGCTTCGCCCCGGCGGAAGTCGACCCGATTGGCTACCACGCCATCACCAAGCTGGAACCGTTGGACGCTCCCGCCGCCGCGCCGAAAAAGGCCAGCGGGCCGAAGTATTCCGGTGTGTTCGGCGAATGGCTGTGCGACATGGCCGCCGCCGACCCGCGCCTGGTGGGGATTACCCCGGCGATGAAGGAAGGCTCCGACCTGGTGGCGTTCAGCGAGCGTTTCCCGCTGCGTTACTTCGACGTGGCGATTGCCGAGCAGCACGCCGTCACGTTCGCCGCCGGCATGGCCTGTGAAGGCGCCAAACCGGTGGTGGCGATCTACTCCACCTTCCTGCAACGTGGCTACGACCAGTTGGTGCATGACGTCGCGGTGCAGAACCTCGACGTGCTGTTCGCCATCGACCGCGCAGGCCTGGTGGGCGAAGACGGCCCGACCCACGCCGGCAGCTTCGACTTGTCCTACCTGCGCTGCATCCCCGGCATGCTGGTGATGACGCCGAGCGACGAAAACGAACTGCGCAAGATGCTCAGCACCGGCCACCTGTACAACGGCCCGGCCGCCGTGCGCTACCCGCGCGGCAACGGCCCGAATGCGGTGATCGAGAAGGACCTGGAACCGATCGAGATCGGCAAGGGCATCGTGCGCCGCCAAGGCAGCAAGACCGCCTTCCTGGTGTTTGGCGTGCAATTGGCCGAAGCCTTGAAGGTCGCCGAGAAGCTCGACGCCACCGTGGTCGATATGCGCTTCGTCAAACCGTTGGACGAAGCCCTCGTACGCGACATCGCCGCCGGCCACGAGCTGCTGGTGACGGTCGAAGAAAACGCCATCATGGGCGGTGCGGGCGCGGCGGTCAGCGAGTTCCTGGCGCGGGAGAACATCCTCAAGTCGGTGCTGCACCTGGGCTTGCCGGATGTGTACGTCGAACACGCCAAGCCGGCGCAGATGCTGGCGGAGTGTGGGTTGGATGAGGCAGGGATTGAAGCGTCGGTGCGCGAGCGCATGGCGCTGCTGGGCCTGTAACCCAATCCCCCGATCGAAACCGGATCAAAATGTGGGAGCGGGCTTGCCCGCGAATACGGTGGATCAGCCAGCTTATTGGTAGCTGACCCACCGCATTCGCGGGCAAGCCCGCTCCCACATTTGTTTTGTGTCGACTTCAAACTCTAAGGACAGACCATAAAACGCCTGCACCTCGCCCTGCTGCTTCTACCTGCCCCCGAACTGCTCGCCGACACCCGCGACCAAGCGCTCACCCTCCCCGACATGGTCATCAGCGCCAACCGCCAGGTGCAGGCGCGCAACGACAGCAGCGCCGCCAACACGGTATTCACCCGCGACGATATAGACCGCCTGCAACCCACAAGCGTGACCGATCTGCTCAGCCGCGTGCCCGGCGTGCAAATCGCCCCAACGGGTGGGCGTGGCAGTTTGCCAGGGGTTTATATTCGCGGCACAAAATCCGCCCAGAGCCTGGTGCTGGTGGACGGTCAGCGCATCGCCAACACCACCTCCGGCGACAGCGGCCTGCAATACCTGAATGTCGACCAGATCGAACGGGTGGAAGTGTTGCGCGGCTCGCGCTCGGTGATTTACGGCAGCGACGCGATTGGCGGGGTGATCCAGGTTTTCACCCGGCGTAATGCCGGGCAAGGCCTACAACCGCGCTTGAAGCTGGGCTTTGGCAGCCACCAGACCTGGGAGCGCAGCCTCGGGCTGTCCGGGGGTGATGAACGCACGCGCTTCAACCTGGGCGCGAGTCTGGATGAAACGGCGGGCATCAACTCGACACATGCGTCATTCCCCAGCGATGGCGACCATGATGCCTATCGCAACCAGTCCATCAGCGTGAACCTCAGTCATGCTTTCAGCGATGAACTGTCGGTGGGCTTCAACCTGCTGGATAGCCGAGGCAAGTCCGAATACGACAACAGCTTCGGCCGTTATGACTTCGCCAGCGGGCAAAGCGTGGGGCAAAAACCCTACACCAACTACACCGTGAGCAGCGCCAGCGCCTATGTCGACGCGAGCCTCGGTGAGCGCTGGCAGTCGCGCGTGGAACTGGGCCACAGCGAGAATCGCGACACCAAGCGCGACACCCTCAGCGATGAATTCAGCGTGTTCAACACCTACCGCGACTCGGTCAACTGGCAGAACGACCTCACCCTGAACGAGCAGAACAACCTGATACTCGGCGCGGATTGGTACGAAGACCGTTTCCACGGTTCCACCACCTTTACCGAAAACAGCCGCTGGAATCGCGCCGCGTTTGTGCAGCATCGCTTTCACGGCGCGTGGTTCTCGACCGAGTTGGGCCTGCGCCGCGACCAGAACCAGCAGTTCGGCGGGCAAAACAGCTGGAGCGCCAGCGTCACCTTGCCGCTCAACCCCGATAACGACCTGCTGCTGAGCTACAGCGAAGGCTTCCGCGCGCCGACCTTCAACGACCTGTATTACCCCGACACCAAGTACAGCAACCCGAACCTGCAGCCCGAGACCTCAAAGAGCTACGAGCTGCAATGGCGTAGCCAATTGAGCGACAGCACGCGCCTGGAAGCCTCGCTGTACCGTACCGACCTGCGCGATGCGATCATCCTCGACAGCGCCAGCAAGCCGCAAAACGTCGCGTCGGCACGTATCAATGGCTTTGAGGCCGCGCTCAAGCAAGAGCTGTTTGGCTGGCAAGGCAACCTGGGGCTATCGCTTATCGACCCGCGTGACCGCGAAAGTGGCCACACCCTGGCCCGCCGGGCGCGTCGTACGTTGAGCCTGGACCTGGACCGGCAGTTCGATCGGCTGGGGGTGGGCGCCAGCTGGCAGGCGATCAGCAGCAGCTATGACGCGCAGGACAACACACAACGCCTGGGCGGCTATGCGCTGCTCGGCTTGCGCAGCAGTTGGGCGTTGAATCGGGAAGTGGCGTTGTCGCTGAAGGTCGATAACCTGTTGGACAAGTCGTTTGCGCGGGCGATGTATAGCTATGACGATGCGGACTTCAAGAACAATCAGGCTTATCGGGAAGAAGGCCGGGTGTGGATGGTTGGTGTGACCTGGACACCTGAGATTTGATCGGCGCCTGCACTGGCCTCTTCGCGGGCAAGCCCGCTCCCACATTTTGAATGTATTCACAGATCTAAACTGTGGGAGCTGGCTTGCCTGCGATAGCGGTCTCACAGGTCAGGCGATATCACCTGACACAACCGCGCCACCGCCTCCACCATCTGCCCACTGGGCCGCTCCAGCCCTTTATCCGGCACCAACCGCACGCGTGCAGCCATGTTTGGCCAGACACTCCAGGCATCTTTCTGGGCTTGATCCCCCACAAGAATCACCTCGGGATCACGCTGTAACACCGATTCGATACTCACCTGCGGGGCGGGCAATGTGAGGCCATCGAACACATTACGTGCGCCGCAAACGCTTAGCGCATCGCTGATGATCTGCCCGCCGCCCACGGTGTAGAGCGGTTGGTTCCACACTTGGTAGAACACCCGCAACGGCTGATCCCGATGGTAGCGCTGGCGCAGTTCGCCCAGGCGCTGGCGCAACTGTGCGGCCAGCTGGCGCCCGGCATCCGCACGGCCCAACGGGTCCGCGATGGCCTGGACCTGGCTGGCGAGCTGTTCAAGGCTATGGGGTTCGGCCACGTAGACGGGGATGTTCAAGCGCTGCAACTGCTCACGCTGCGCCGGACCGACGCTGCCGGGCCAGAGCAGGATCAGGTCGGGCTTGAGACTGAGCAGGCGCTCGATGTTCAACTGGCCGTAGTGCCCGACCGACGGCAGCGTCGCCAGGGCGGCGGGCCGTTCGCCGCCGTCGAGCACGCCCACCAGCAGGTCGGCGGCGCCCAGTTCAACCACGATTTCAGAGAGGGATGGCGCCAGGCTGACCACGCGTTCGGCCGCCTGCGCCTGGACGCTGCATGCCAGCAGCAGGAGCGCCAGCCAGGGGCGCTTCATCCCAGTTGACGGGGGATGCGATAGAGGTAGAACAGCACCAGGGTCGAGAGCGCCAATAGAAACAACGGCACCGCTTCCAGGCCGACAAACACGGCCAGCGCGCCGATCCAGGCGGGCACGGCGGCAATCAGCAAGGCGGTACGCCGACGGGCTGCGAGGGTGATCCAGGCGGCGGGTTCTTCGGGGGTGTCGAGGGCTTTCGAGGTGGCGATCAGCGCGTGTTTATAGCCGTGGAAATAGCGCAGGCTGAGAAACATCGAGGCCACGCCGGCAATAAAGAACGGCATGGCCAGCACGGGCAGCAGGGATTCGGCTTGGCCGAACACCAGGTTGATCACAAACAAGGGCAGCAGCGCCAGGGCCAGGTACTGCCACCAGTTGAAGGACAGTCGCCGTTTCACCTGGCCACGGGTCACGCGCGGTCAACCTCGCCCTGGTGCTCGTTGCCCATCATGTGGTCGAGCTTGCTGGCCTTGGTGGCCAGGTAGAGTTTGTTGTGCGGGTTGTGCCCGGTGTGCAGCGGCACGCGCTCGGCGACGGTGATGCCCATCTCGGTCAAGGCTTTGACCTTGCGCGGGTTATTGGTCATCAGGCGCAGGGATTTGACCCCCAGGTGTTCGAGCATCGGCAGGCAGATCGCGTAGTCGCGCTGGTCGGCGGCAAAGCCCAGGCGCTCATTGGCCTCGACGGTATCGGCGCCGCCATCTTGCAGCTCGTAGGCGCGGATCTTGTTCATCAGGCCAATGCCACGGCCTTCCTGACGCAAGTACAACAGCACACCACGGCCTTCACGGGCGATGGCGCGCATCGCTGCTTCGAGTTGCGAACCGCAGTCGCAACGCTGGCTGAACAGGGCGTCACCGGTCAGGCACTCGGAGTGCACGCGGCCCAGCACCGGTGCGCCGTCAGCGATATCGCCAAGGCTGAGCACAACGTGCTCGCGCCCGGTGGCTTCTTCAAGAAAGCCGTTCATGGTGAACGTGGCAAAAGGGGTAGGCAGCTTGGAAGCGGCGACGAAAACGACGGGCACCGTGTGCTCCTGATTTCAGTTTTTACAAAGGCGGCCATTGTAACAGCACGTTCCTACAGACGCTTAAGCTGAATTATCGTTGATAAAGATCAATAGGTTCGATTGGCCTTCCACTCGGTTCTATGCAGATCAGAACGGGTAGGGTTGCTTCCAGCGCTCGAAGATCGCCTTCAATTCGCCGCTTTTCACCAATGCCTCGACGCGCTGGTCATACACCGCCATCAACGCCCGTCCCCGCTCAGTATCGGCAAAGCCGATATACAACGGCAGCTCGGCAATGTGGGTGAGCTGGAACTTCGACGGCTCCTCGGATTGACTGAGGACGTACTTCGCTTCGCTCAGCGCATCGATATAGAAGTCTGCCCGACCGTGTTGCAGCATCGGCAAAATGCCATCGCGGCGTTCGATTTGGTTGAACCGGTGGACATTGGGCAAATATTCCTCGTACTTGTAGCCACGCACCCAGGCCAAGCGGTAGTCGCCCAGTGTCGCCAGGGTTGGCGTCGGCGTGCTGGCCAGCCCGAGGGCGTAGATGTGGTCGGAGTCAAAGTTCCAATGGGGGTAGAGCACGCCGGTGGCTTCGTCCCGGTAGGAACCGACCCAGCCATCCACCTCGCCGCGCTGGGCCAGGCCAACCGAGCGGGTATACGGCACAGTGCGGGTTTGCAGCTGTATCCCGGCCGGCTCGAACACTTCACGCAACACGTCCCAGGCCAGGCCGCTGCCATCAGCGTTGGTGTAGTCGTCCCAGGCTTCGCTGGCGAGCATGACTTTGCCGGGAGCCTCATCGGCGTAGGCCAGAGGCATGAAGGCGCACAGCAGGATCAGCAGCCAGTGGCGCACATCCATGGTGACAAGCTCCTACTCCGTAAAGACCCTGTAGAGATTAGCGCAGGTCGCCGACTTACGGCGCTTCGCGAAAGTGCTGATAGCCACGCACGGCCGGGGTGATGTCCTGGCCGTTGGCGTCCAGCAGCGTCACGCCCTGCCCCGCCTCGACCCGGCCGATCACGTGGATCGGCCAACCGTTTGCCAGCAGCGACGCCAGTTCGCCGGGCGGTAGGGTGAACGCCAGCACGTAGTCGTCGCCCCCGCTCAAGGCCGCCACACGCGCGTCGTCGTCACCGACAAACGCCAGCAGCGCCTGGGACAACGGCAACCGCTGGCGTTCGATCAACAGGCTGACAGCCGAGGCCTTGGCGATATGCCCGCAATCGGCCAGCAACCCGTCGGAGATATCCATGGCCGAGGTCGCCTTGCCCCGCAACGCCAGCCCCAACGCCAACTGCGGTTGCGGCGACCAATAGTGCGCCAGCAACGGCTCGGCAATCGCCGCCTCGGCGCTGCGCTGGCCCAGCACCAGTGGCAAGGCGCCAGCGGCATCTCCCAACTCGCCGCCCACACACAGCAAGTCGCCCGGCTGCGCGCCGCTGCGCGTCAACGCCTGCCCGGCGGGCACCCGGCCAAACACGGTCAGGGTCAGGCTCAGCGGGCCACGCGTGGTGTCACCGCCCACAAGGCCAACGCCGCAGCTTTGCGCCATGGCGTTCAAACCCTGGGCATAGCGTTGCAGCCAATCGGCATCGACGGTCGGGGTGGTGAGGGCAAGGGTGAATGCAAGGGGGTTGGCGCCCATGGCGGCCAGGTCGCTCACGGCCACGGCCAACGAGCGCTGGCCGAGCAGGAACGGGTCGCAGGGGTCGGAAAAGTGCACCCCAGCCACCAAGGTATCGGTGGAGATTGCCAGCTGCTCCCCGGCGGGGAGCGCCAGCAAGGCGCAGTCGTCGCCGATCCCCAGGGCAATGCCTTCGCCGCCCTGCGCACAAGGCGCGGCGGCGAAGTATTTGCGGATCAGCTCAAACTCGCCCATTGCGAATCAAGCGCAGGTTAGCGCTTGTACGCCTTCACTTCGGCTTCACGCAGGCGCGGGGCCAGCTTGTCGAGCACGCCGTTGACGAACTTGTGACCGTCAGTCGAACCGTAGACTTTCGCCAGCTCGATGCCTTCGTTGATCACTACGCGGTACGGCACGTCGACGCGGTACAGCAGTTCCCAGGCAGACAGGCGCATCACGCACAGTTCAACCGGGTCCAGCTCTTCGATGGTCAGGTCCAGGCAAGGGGCCAGGGCCGTGTCGATCTCGGTCAGGTGCGCATGCACACCGTGCAGGATGTCGTGGAAGTACGGCAGGTCGGCGAAGGTAAAATCGTTGTCGACGCGAAACTGCGCTTCGATTTCGTTCAGCGAAGTACCGGCCAGGTGGCGCTGATACAGGGCCTGGGTCGCCAACTGACGAGCAGCGCGACGCTTCTCGTTCTTGGACGGCTTGCCGGCATCGGCTGGACGTGGCTCGCGCGGGTTGAAGTTGTCGCTCTCGTCGGAAATCACTTGGCCTCCAACTGCGACAGCAGGCTGACCATTTCCAGGGCGGACAGGGCAGCTTCAGCGCCTTTGTTGCCGGCCTTGGTGCCGGAACGCTCGATGGCTTGCTCGATGGAATCCACGGTCAGCACGCCGAACGCAACCGGTACGCCGAACTCCATGGACACCTGGGCCAAGCCCTTGGTGCATTCGCCAGCCACGTATTCGAAGTGCGGAGTACCGCCACGAATGACCGCGCCCAGGGCGATGATCGCCGCGTATTCACCCTGCTGCGCAACTTTTTGCGCAACCAGTGGAATTTCGAAGGCGCCAGGCGCACGGATGATAGTGATGTCGCTCTCGCTCACACCGTGGCGAACCAGGGCGTCCACGGCACCGCTTACCAGGCTTTCAACCACGAAGCTGTTGAAGCGGCCCACTACCAGGGCGTAGCGGCCTTTGGGGGCGATGAAGGTACCTTCGATGGTCTTCAGGGTCATTCGACAAATCTCTTAAAGAGCCGGGACGCGCAAACGGCGTCCCTTAGTGATGATTTAACCGCGAACAAGGGGCAAGGATCGCCGGCCTTTATTCGGAGGGCACGTATTCTACTACTTCCAGGTCGAAACCGGATATGGCATTAAATTTCATGGGTGCGCTCATCAGGCGCATTTTGCGCACACCGAGGTCACGCAGGATCTGCGAACCGGCACCGACAATGCTGTAGGTGGTCGGTTTTTTTACCGGCGCGTGGTCGGCGGTTTCGCGGATATGCGCCAGCAACACATCGCCATCCAGCGGGTGGCCGAGCAATAGCACCACGCCACTGCCGGCCTCGGAAACCGCAGCCATGGCGGCGCGCAGGCTCCAGCGGCCCGGTTGCTTGACCATCAGCAGGTCGCGCAGCGGGTCCATGTTGTGCACACGCACCAGGGTCGGCTCTTCGGCGCAAATGGTGCCCAGGGTCAGGGCCATGTGCACGTCGCCTTCCACTGAATCACGGTAGGTCACCAAATTGAATTGGCCCAGTTCGCTGTCCAGTGGCTGCTCGGCAATCCGCTGAACGGTACGTTCGTGGATCATCCGGTAGTGGATCAGGTCGGCAATGGTGCCGATCTTGAGGTTGTGTTCGGCGGCAAAGGTTTCCAGTTCCGGGCGACGGGCCATGGTGCCGTCGTCGTTCATCACTTCGCAGATCACCCCGCTTGGCTCGAAACCGGCCATGCGCGCCAGGTCGCAGGCGGCTTCGGTGTGGCCGGCACGGGCCAGGGTGCCACCGGGCTGGGCCATCAGCGGGAAGATGTGGCCGGGGCTGACGATGTCTTCGGCCTTGGCGTCCTTGGCGGAAGCGGCTTGCACGGTGCGCGCGCGGTCAGCGGCGGAGATACCGGTGGTAACACCCGTCGTGGCTTCGATGGACACGGTGAACTTGGTGCCAAAACCCGAACCATTGCGCGGCGCCATCAACGGCAGCTTGAGCAGTTCGCAGCGCTCGCGGCTCATGGGCATGCAGATCAGCCCGCGGGCGTGCTTGGCCATGAAGTTGATGTGCTCGGCCTGGCACGCCTCGGCGGCCATGATGATGTCGCCTTCGTTCTCGCGGTCTTCGTCATCCATCAGGATGACCATCTTGCCTTGGCGGATGTCTTCAACCAGTTCTTCGATGCTATTGAGCGCCACGCGGCACCCCCTTGGTCAGGATTTCAGGTAGCCGTTAGCGGCCAGAAAACTTTCGGTGATGTTACTTCCGGTTGGCTCTGCGGCCTTATCGCCCAACAACAGGCGCTCCAGGTAACGGGCAAGCAAGTCCACTTCCAGGTTCACCCGGCGGCCTGGCTGGTAAGACGCCATGATGGTTTCGCTGAGGGTGTGGGGAATGATGGTCAGTTCGAATTCGGCGCCGTTCACGGCGTTCACGGTCAGGCTGGTGCCATCGACGGTGATCGAGCCTTTGTGGGCGATGTACTTGGCCAGTTCCTTCGGCGCACGAATGCGGAATTCGACTGCACGGGCGTTCTCACTGCGGGCCACGACTTCGCCGACGCCGTCGACGTGACCGCTGACCAGGTGGCCGCCCAGGCGGGTGGTCGGGGTCAGGGCTTTTTCCAGATTGACCGGGCTGCCGGCCTTGAGGTCGTTCATCGCGGTGCAGTCCAGGGTTTCCCGGCTGACGTCGGCGGCAAAGCCGTTGCCTGGCAACTCGATGACCGTCAGGCACACGCCGTTGATGGCGATGCTGTCGCCCAGTTTGACGTCGCCGAGGTCCAGCTTGCCGGTTTCAACCGACAGGCGTACGTCGCCGCCTTTTGGGGTCATGGCACGGATGCTGCCGATGGATTCGATGATGCCGGTGAACATGGCCTTCTCCTGGAAAACGGTGCGGGGCTCTTGAGCGCCCGGTCAGAATTATACGCTCGCTGCTGGCACAGGGATGGCAGTGACTCGCCAGTCATCGCCTACAGCGCGCATTTCAGTGATCTTGAGTTGGGGGGCGTCCGCCAATTTCTCAAGCGGCCAGTCCAGCAAAGGCCGCGCGGCGGAGCCGAGGAACTTGCCGGCGATGAAAATCACGTACTCATCCACCAGGCCTTGCTGGGCAAAGGCGCCCGCCAGGCTTGGGCCGGCTTCCACCAACACTTCGTTGACGCCACGGGCCGCCAGGGCCACCAGCGCCGAACGCAGGTCGACCTGACCCTCGACGCCCGGCACCACCAGGCACTCGGGGCCACGGGGGAACTGGTTTTCCGGCGTCACACAGGTAATGACCAGCGCCGGGCCGGCCTTGAAGAACGGCGCGTTGAGCGGCACGCGCAAGCGGCCATCGATCAACACGCGCAAGGGCGGACGCGACATGGCCAGTGCGGTGGTCTCTGCATCCAGGCCCAACTCGGCGGCGCGCACGGTCAGGCGCGCACCGTCGGCCAGCACGGTGTCGGCGCCGGTCAGCACCACGCTGGCCTCGGCCCGCAGGCGTTGCACGGCGGCACGGGCGGCGGGACCGGTGATCCATTGGCTCTCGCCGCTGGCCATCGCGGTGCGGCCGTCCAGGCTCATCGCCAGCTTGACCCGCACAAACGGCAGGCCGTGTTCCATGCGTTTAAGGAAACCGGGGTTCAACGCACGCGCTTCACTTTCCAGCACGCCGCTGCAGATTTCGATCCCGGCCTGGGCCAGACGCTGCATACCGCGCCCCGCCACTTCCGGGTTCGGGTCCTGCATACCCGCCACCACCCGCGCCACGCCGGCACTCACCAGCGCATCGGCGCAGGGCGGCGTGCGGCCGTGGTGGCTGCAGGGTTCGAGGGTCACGTACACCGTGGCGCCACGGGCCTTGTCACCGGCGGCGCGCAGGGCGTTGGGCTCGGCGTGGGGCTCGCCGGTGCGTTCATGCCACCCTTCGCCGACAATCTGCCCATCGCGCACGATCACGCAGCCGACCCGAGGGTTGGGATGGGTGGTGTACAGGCCCTTGCGCGCCAATTCGAGGGCGCGGGCCATGTAGTGGGCGTCGAGGACAGCTTGTTCGGCAGACGGTGGGGTCATTGTTTGGCAGGCTCACGGGCCAGGCGGTCGATTTCTTCGCGGAACTCGTTGAGGTCCTGGAAGCGTCGATACACCGAGGCGAAACGGATATAGGCAACTTCGTCGAGCTTTTGCAGCTCGCCCATCACCAGCTCTCCAACCACCAGGCTCTTGACCTCGCGCTCGCCGGTCGCCCGCAGCTTGTGCTTGATATGCACCAGCGCGGCTTCCAGGCGCTCGACACTCACCGGGCGTTTTTCCAGGGCGCGCTGCATACCGGCGCGCAGTTTGTCTTCGTCGAAAGGCTGGCGGCTGCCGTCGGACTTGATCAGGCGCGGCAATACCAGTTCGGCGGTTTCGAAGGTGGTGAAACGCTCACCGCAGGCCAGGCATTCGCGCCGGCGACGCACTTGATCGCCCTCGGCGACCAGACGTGAGTCAATGACCTTGGTGTCGTTGGCACCGCAGAAGGGACAGTGCATGGTGGCAGGCAACAAAAAAAGGGAGGGCCATGGTAGCGCATCCCCGTGGCAAGACAAGCCATAGCCTTTACGGTATATAGACTGGCTATTATGTTTCTTGATTTTAAAGCCACGGATTTTGCCCTTTCTGGAGCCGTACATGCAGTTACGACCACTTGTCTTGCTCACCCTGTTCGGTTTCCTGGTCGCCTGCAGCAGCGAAGCCCCTAAACCGTCCACGCCGCAACCGGTGCCGGCGCAAGAGAAAAAGGTCCCGGGCATTGAAGACCTCGGCCCACTGCCGGCCTATCAGCGTGAAATCAACGGCAGCCTGACCAACGTGCCCGCCGGCGCCGAAGTCGAGATGGCCCTGCTGGTGATCGACGAACGCTCGCGCCCACAACAACTGCTCGCCAGCAGCGTGCTGACCGGCAACGGCAAGCCCCTGGCCTTCCGCCTGCGCTTCAACCCCGAGGCCTTCCCCGCCGGTGCCCGCGTTGAAGTGCGCGGCCGCGCCAGCCAGTCCGGCCAGTTGATCCTGCACCTGCCCGCCGTACGCATCACCCAGGCGATCACCCAGACCACCGGCCCCCTGCAACTCGTCAAGGCACCATGACACCACCGCTGCCCCTGCAAGCGGCACTGAGCGAACTCATCGGCGACGCACAACTGCTGCCCTGCCCGCTGCCGGGCACCGCGTTGTCGTTATGGCTGCTGGATGCGGACAACATGGACCGCGCCTTCAGCCCCGAAGAAACCCGGCGTATCCTGCATGAACCGCCCTACTGGAGCTTCTGCTGGGCCAGCGGCCTGGCGCTGGCGCGCTACCTCGCGGCAAACCCCGAGTGGGTGGCCGGCAAGCGCGTGCTGGATTTTGGCGCCGGTTCCGGCGTGGCCGGGATTGCGGCCGTCAAAGCCGGCGCGCTGGAAGTCGTGGCGTGCGACCTTGATCCGCTGGCGCTGGCGGCGTGCCGGGCGAATGCCGAACTCAACGGTGTGACGCTGGGTTATTCGGCGGATTTCTTCGCCGAAGCCGACCGCTTCGACCTGATCCTGGTGGCCGATGTGCTTTACGACCGCGCCAACCTGCCGTTATTGGATCAATTCCTCACCCGTGGCCGAGAGGCGTTGGTGGCGGATTCGCGGGTGCGCGACTTTCAGCATGCGGATTATCGGCGGCTGGAGATCCTTGATGCGCTGACGCTGCCGGACCTGGCGGAGCCTTGGGAGTTTCGCAAGGTGAGTCTGTACCACTCGCGGCGATAAGCCCGTGCGTTACAAATTTCTGGCAATAGGTTGGTTGAGACAGGGATAGGAACGGCGAGGACAATACGCTCCTTTCGCACGCGGCCTGGACAATCGACCAGCATGCCTACACTTACAATTTCGCTTATTAAAGCCTTGCAAAGAGTAAGGCCGCTGCCTAACCTCTGCGGCAATACACCCGCCATGCCTCTGGTTGCGTCAGTAGCCAAGCACAAATTGTGCGGGTTTTTTATGCCCGGTACTTTTTGGGCATGAGGTCCTTCAGCAAGCCTGCCATCGACGTTCCTTCGCAACTGGAACTGCTCAAGCGCCGAGGCTTACATATTCAAAATGAGGCTCGGGCCGAGTCCTTTTTGCAGGCAGTCAGCTTCTTTCGATTAAGCCCCTACATGCGACCCTTCCAACAACCAGAAGATAGGGACCATCGATTTCGTAACGGTAGCCAGTTTCGTCAACTAACCCGCCTCTACGATTTTGACCGGCGACTTCGTTTACTGAGCATGGATGCAATCGAAAGCGTTGAAGTTGCATCGCGCGCCGTTATCAGTAACCACATGGGACCTGTTTACGGCAGTCACTGGTATATCAACCCGCAGATATTCCACCCTGCGTTCGATCATCAGCGCCTGCTGACAACCCTGTCGATCAAGCAATCCAACGCAACGCGTGACTACCAGCGAGAATGCGAGCGCATCGACCAGCTGCATGCGGACGACAACAGAAAAGCCACACTTAAACGCCATAGAGCGAAAGAAAGCTATGCCCGCCATTACCCGGCAACTTACTCCCATCCGCCTTTGATGCCTGGCTGGGCTATGTTGGAAGAGCTGACGCTGGGCGACTTGTCCCACCTTTACAAAGGCCTGGCCAGGGACTCGGACAAAAAGGCCATTGCCAAGCGTCTATGGCTAGCAGCGCCCTTGATGCAGTCCTGGCTGCATACCCTGACCACTGTCCGAAACATGTGCGCCCATCATTCGCGGATGTGGAACCGGGAATTGGGTATTCGTCCCGAGTTGCCGAAGAAAGCCAATTTCCCGTGGCCGGCGCACCTCTTCCTGCCAGGACCACATACGCGCATTTTCGCGGTCCTCTGCATATTGAATCACCTGATGCATCAGGTAAGCCCGAATGCTCGCTGGGGTCAGCGCCTGTGTCAGCTCGTCCATGAGTTTCCCGAAGTCAACCTCAAGGCGATGGGGTTTCCCCTCGACTGGCATCAAGACGCTTTTTGGCACGCACCTCGCACCTGAACGCCATGCAGCTTCCGGTAGCCAGCGCCAGCCCTTATAGTTGCCCCATTCCCGCTTTCTTCGAGACGCCCCATGAGTGAGCCCACGCCGTACATCTTCGATGCCACCACCGCCACGTTCGACCAAGCCGTCATCGAGAATTCGTTCCACAAGCCCGTGCTGGTGGATTTCTGGGCCGAGTGGTGCGCGCCGTGCAAGGCGTTGATGCCGCTGCTGGCGCAGATTGCCGAGAGTTATCAGGGCGAGTTGCTGCTGGGCCAAGGTTGATTGCGAGGCCGAGCAGGACATCGTCGCGCGCTTTGGCATTCGCAGCCTGCCGACGGTGGTGCTGTTCAAGGATGGCCAGCCGGTGGACGGGTTTGCCGGGGCGCAGCCGGAGTCGGCGGGCAATGCTGGAGCCCCATGTGCAGATGCCACCACCGGCCGCCGCAGATCCGTTGGAGCAGGCCCAGGCGATGTTTGCCGAAGGCCGTATCAGCGATGCCGAGGCCGTGCTGGTGACGCTGCTGGGCGAGGACAACACCAACGCCGCCGCGCTGATCCTGTATGCACGCTGCCTGGCCGAACGTGGCGAACTGGGTGAAGCGCAAACAGTGCTGGATGCGGTCGAAAGCGACGAGCACAAAGCCGCCCTCGCCGGCGCCAAGGCGCAGATCACCTTCCTGCGCCAGGCCGCCGACCTGCCGGACGCCGCCGACCTGAAAAGCCGCCTGGCACAAAACCCGCAGGACGATGAAGCGGCCTATCAACTGAGCATCCAGCAACTGGCGCGCCAGCAGTACGACGCGGCGCTGGAAGGCTTGCTCAAGTTGTTTATCCGCAACCGCAGCTACAGCGAAGGCTTGCCGCACAAGACCTTGCTGCAGGTGTTCGAGCTGTTGGGCAACGATCACCCGCTGGTCACGGTGTACCGCCGCAAGTTGTTCGCGGCGCTGTACTAATCACCGATCCAGCTGTACAGCGGCGTATCCCCGCCGCTGGCGACCTTGACCTTGGCGCTGTGGCGCAGGCGCACCAACAGGCGCTTGCCCGCCGAGGCATCGCCGGCCAAGCCTTCCAATTGATCGAGCAATTCCAGGCCGCTGAGCTGCCCGGCATTGCGCAATAGATCCTGGGCGTTCTGCCACTGATCCTCATCCTGTTTGACCGGCGCCGCTACCGGTACGCTTGGCAGCGGGGCTGCCTGCAATTGCGCGCCCAGGCGTGCCCAATCGCCGTCGTCCAGCTCCAGGGTCAAATCCACCGGCAGGTCGCCAACGGTTCCTCGAATTCGCAACATCGTCCGTACTCCTGCACTTTTCTGACTGGCATGCTCCCATGCGGCTTGCGCAACGCCAAGCAGGCGGTCAAACTCTCGCGACTATTGTTATAAGATCACATAACAAAACTTTCATGTCCTGGAGCCGCCCCATGCGCCGTCTGTTGCTTGCTTTGCCGTTTGCCCTGCTGCCACTGGCGGTTGCCCATGCTCATGAAGAGCACGACCACGAACACGGCAGTCTAGGTGCCCACGAACATGGCGTGGGTCGCCTCAACGCGGTGCTGGACGGCCAGGCCCTGGAGCTTGAACTGGACAGCCCGGCGATGAACCTGGTGGGTTTTGAACACGTGGCCAGCACGCCCGCCGACAAAGCCAAGGTCGCCGCCGTGCGCAAACAGCTGGAAAACCCGCTGGCCCTGTTCAACCTGCCCAAAGGCGCCGGATGCGTGGTCAGCAGCCAGGAACTCAACAGCCCGCTGTTCGGCGACAAACCCGAAGCCGATCACGACGATGATGACGACCACGATCACGACGCCAAGGGTGGCGAGCATCATCACGACCACAGCGAAATCCACGCCCACTACCAGTTCACCTGCGCCACGCCGACGGCCCTGAGCAATCTCGACCTGAGCCAAGTGTTCAAGACCTTCCCCGCCACCCAGAAAATTCAGGTACAACTGATCGGGCCGAGCGGTCAGCAAGGTGTTGAGGCGACTGCGTCGGCAGCCACCGTTAAATTCTGATGTGAACATACGGTCAATGTGGGAGCTGGCTTGTGTGGGAGCTGGCTTGCCTGCGATGCAGACACCTTGGAGTTTCAGTCATACCGAGGTGATGCCATCGCAGGCAAGCCAGCTCCCACAGGGGTCCAGCACCACATTTGCAACCCAGCCAGTAGGCGACACTGATTTCCCATGACCCAAGCATTGATCGAACTGTCCGACCTGGGCTTCAACTGGCCCGGTCACCCGCAGTTGCTGGATATCCCCGCGTTCCGCCTGGAAGCGGGTGAAACCCTGTTCCTCAAAGGCCCGAGCGGCAGTGGCAAGACCACGCTGCTGGGCCTGCTCGGCGGTGTGCAGAAGCCCAGCCAGGGCAGCATCCGCCTGCTCGGCCAGGAACTCACCGAACTGTCGGCCGGCGCCCGCGACCGTTTCCGCGTGGACCACACCGGCTATATCTTCCAGCAGTTCAACCTGCTGCCGTTCCTCTCGGTGCGCGAGAACGTCGAGTTGCCGTGCCACTTTTCCAAGCTGCGCGCACAACGGGCCAAGCAGCGCCACGGCAGTGTCGATCAAGCCGCTGCCACCCTGCTCGCGCACCTGGGCTTGAAGGACAAGGACTTGCTGGAGCGCCGCGCCGACTCACTGTCCATCGGCCAGCAACAACGGGTCGCCGCTGCCCGGGCGTTGATCGGCCAACCGGAACTGGTGATCGCCGACGAACCCACCTCGGCCCTGGACTACGACGCCCGCGAAGCTTTCCTTCAGCTACTGTTTGCCGAATGCCGCGACGCCGGCGCCAGCCTGTTGTTTGTGAGCCATGACCAAAGCCTGGCTGCGCTGTTCGACCGCCACCTGTCGCTGGCCGAACTCAATCGCGCCGCCACGCCCGCAGAGGTTTGAGATGTATCTGTTCCGTCTAGCCATGGCCAGCCTGGCTAACCGCCGCTTTACCGCGATCCTCACCGCGTTCGCCATCGCGCTTTCCGTCTGTTTGTTACTGGCGGTGGAACGCGTGCGCGTCGAGGCGCGCAACAGTTTTGCCAGCACCCTCAGCGGCACCGACCTGATCGTCGGCGCCCGTTCCGGTTCGGTCAACCTGTTGCTGTACTCGGTGTTCCGCATCGGCAACGCCACCAACAACATCCGTTGGGACAGCTACGAGCACTTCGCCGCCAACCCCCAGGTGAAGTGGGCGATCCCGATCTCCCTCGGCGACTCCCATCGCGGCTACCGCGTGATGGGCACCAACGACTCCTACTTCGAGCACTATCAATACGGGCGCAAGCAAAACCTCGAATTGGCCAGCGGCCGTGCCTTCGCCACTGACCCGTTTGAAGTGGTGCTCGGCGCCGAAGTCGCCGAGGCGTTGCACTACAAGCTCGGCGACAAACTGGTGCTGGCCCACGGCGTGGCGGTGGTGAGCCTGGTCAAACACGACGACAAACCCTTCACCGTGGTCGGCATTCTCAAACGCACCGGCACGCCGGTGGACCGCACGCTGCACATCAGCCTCGGCGGCATGGAAGCGATCCATATCGACTGGCACAACGGCGTGCCCGCCCAGGGCAAAGGCCGCATCAGCGCCGATCAGGCGCGCAACATGGACCTCACCCCGCAGGCCATCACCGCGTTCATGCTGGGTTTGAACAACAAGATTTCCACCTTTGCCCTGCAACGGGAGATCAATGAATTCCGTGGCGAACCGATGCTGGCGATCCTGCCGGGCGTGGCGCTGCAAGAGTTGTGGAGCATGATGGGCACCGCCGAAAAAGCGCTGTTCGTGATCTCGCTGTTCGTGGTGCTGACCGGTTTGATCGGCATGCTCACGGCGATCCTCACCAGCCTCAACGAGCGCCGCCGCGAAATGGCGATCCTGCGTTCGGTGGGCGCCCGCCCGTGGCATATCGCGACGTTGCTGATCTTTGAAGCCTTCGCCCTGGCGCTGTCTGGCGTGGTCGCCGGGGTTGGCTTGTTGTACGTGTGCATCGCCGCCTCACGCGGCTATTTGCAGGCCAACTACGGCCTGGACTTGCCAATGGCGTGGCCGAGCGAATATGAATGGACGCTGCTCGCCGGTATCCTGGCCGCCGCGCTGTTGATGGGAGGCGTGCCCGCGTGGCGCGCTTATCGACAATCCCTGGCCGACGGCCTGTCCATACGTTTATGAGGAAGGCTTCGATGCGTCGTGCGCTGTTTGCGTTGTTGCTGCTGGTATCCGCGCCCGTGTGGGCCGCCGACCAGCCCAAGGATTTGTCGTGGCAGGAGATGATCCCACCTGACGCGCCGCCGGAAGTGCCAAACATGAAACCGTTGCACGATCTGTCAGGCATGGCCGATGCCTTGTCGGCCGAAGCGGCGCCAGCGGCCAAGCAGGATCTGCCCAACGCGCCGGTGGTGCAGGCGCTTGACGGTCAGCATATTCGTTTGCCGGGTTACATCGTGCCGCTGGAAGTCAGCGAAGAAGGTCGCACCACCGAGTTCTTGCTGGTGCCGTATTTCGGCGCGTGCATCCATGTGCCGCCGCCGCCGTCGAACCAGATCGTGCATGTGAAAAGCGAAGTCGGCGTGAAGCTCGATGAGCTGTACCAGCCGTACTGGATCGAAGGCGCGATGCAGGTCAAGCCGTCCACCAGCGAGCTGGCCGATGCCGGTTACCAGATGGAGGCCGAGAAGATTTACATGTACGAACTGCAGGAATAACGCTGATCGCCCTTTCATTGAGCTGAATCAAAAGACCGCACGGAACGATCTTTACCATTGGACCTACAACTTTTAAACGTCCTTTGGAGCTCCCATGAACAAGTCCCTGCTCGGCGCGTCCCTCTTCGCGCTCGCCCTCGTCGCCCCGGTTGCCCACGCTCACGAAGCGGGCGACATTCTGGTTCGCGCCGGTGCAATCACCGTGAACCCGAAGGCCGACAGCGGCACCGTCAAAGTTGACCAGGGCCCATTGGCCGGCGCCAACCTGGGCGGCAAGGCGACCATGAGCAGCGACACCCAACTGGGCCTCAACTTCGCTTACATGCTGACCAACCACGTCGGTATCGAACTGCTGGCCGCCACGCCGTTCGAGCACGACGTGAAGATCAAGGGCACCGCCCTCGGCGCCGCCAACGGTAAGCTCGGCACCCTGAAACACCTGCCGCCGACCTTGAGCGTCGTGTACTACCCGCTGGACAACAAGTCCGCCTTCCAACCCTACGTAGGCGCCGGTATCAACTACACCTGGATCTACGACGAGCACGTCGGCAGCCGCGCCCAGGGTGCAGGCTTCAGCAACTTCAAGGCAGAAAACTCCTGGGGCTGGGCCGCACAGATCGGTGCGGACTACATGATCAACGACAAGTGGATGATCAACGCCCAGGCGCGCTACATCGACATCAGCACCAAGGCCACCGTGGACAACAACGCCCTGGGCCAAGGCACGCGCGCCAAGGTCAATGTGGACGTGGACCCGATGGTTTACATGGTGGGTATCGGCTACAAGTTCTAAGCAACACCGCATAAAAAAATGTGGGAGTTGGCTTCTGTGGGAGCTGGCTTGCCTGCGATAGCATCACCTCGGTATGACTGAAACTCCGAGGTGTCTGCATCGAAGGCAAGCCAGCTCCCACATTTGCGTTTGGGGCGGTGTCAGGTATGGCGGTAGAACCGATCCAGCAACGCCGGCAACCCTGCCCGCCACGCCCGTGGCTTGATGCCAAAGGTGTGCAGGATCTTCTTGCAGGCCAGCACCGCATGTTGCGGTTCATCACTCGCGTCCGGCCGAGCCGCATGGGCCTGGGCGGTGGGTGATTCAATCGCCAGCGGATGAAACGTACGCGCTTCCGTGAGGATCGCCTGGCCCAGCGCCAACGGCGTGGTCGCCTCCTGGCCGGCGTAGTGATAGGTGCCCCACAACGGCGCCGCGCAATCGAGTTGCTTGAGCACCGAGATGATGACCCGCGCCGCATCATCCACCGGCGTCGGGTTGCCACGACGGTCATCCGCCATCAGCAATTCATCCGGCTTCTCGGCCCGGGCCAAAAAGCGCCCGAGAGTACCGTCGACGCTGTCATCCAGCAGCCAGCCAAAACGTAGCAACACATGTTGCGGGCACGTCGCGCGCACGCTCTGTTCGATACGCCACAACGCCTGGCCGCGCAGGCCCAGGGGCACCGGCTCGTCCTTTTCGCTGTAGGCGGTGGCACGGGAGCCATCGAACACGCGGTAGCTGGACGGTTGCAGCAAGGTAATGGTGTGGTGCTGGCACAGTTCGGCCAGGCGTTCGATGGCGAACTCCTGGGCGGCCAGACGGGTTTCGCTGACGGCTTCGGCCTGGAACCAGTCGAAGTAGTAGGCGAGGTTGATCAACGCATCGGGACGGGTGTCGTCGAGCAATTGGGTAAGGCTCGCGGCATCCCAGCCGTCTTGGGGCGGTTTGGGGGCGAGGAAACCGATGTCTTCCTCTGCACCGAGGCGAATCAGCGCCTGCCCGAGGGCATTCCCGCCGCCCAATAACATAAGGCGCATTCGCATAGAGTGTGCAGGCCCGGTCAGTGTGGAACGATGGCTAATTAAGTATTGGTCAGAATCGTTGCATTTTGCGGGTTTGTAGCGCAACCGTCACGGATTAACTGTCTTCGCGCCGGCCTCCGGCGGCTCATGCTCAAGGGCCGCCTTGACGGGCACCATCACCTGCTGTGGATAAGTCTGCGCAAACTGCACCTCGGCGCAGTTATCCACAAGCTTCTTCAAGCGCTGGTTGAAGGCACGGCTCACCGCATATTGCCCACCCGACACGGTACGGAACTGCGCCGTGAGCACCACGCCATTGAGGTCCATCCTATCCACGCCAAACACCTCCAGCGGCCCTTGCAGGTTGTACTTGAGGAACCCATCGTCACGGATCGACTGGCCCGCCTCGCGGATCAACTCCACGGCCTTGTCCACATCGGTGTCGTAGGTGAACTGCACCGAGAAGAACGCGTAGGCAAATTGCCGCGACTGGTTGGTGACCGCCTTGATCTGCCCGAACGGCACCGAATGCACAAACCCCTTGCCGTCGCGCAGGCGCAGGGTGCGGATGGTCAGGCCTTCGACGGTGCCGGCGTGGCCGGAGTCGAGCACCACCCAGTCGCCGATGGACAGGGTGTCTTCGATGATGATGAACAGCCCGGTGATCACATCCTGCACCAGTTGCTGCGAGCCAAAACCAATCGCCAGGCCCACCACCCCGGCACCCGCCAGCAGCGGCGCGACGTTGATCCCCAGGTTGGCCATGGTGGTGATCGCGCAGATCACCACCAGGATGATTTTCACCGCGTTGCGCACCAGCGGCAGGATGGTTTTCACCCGCGTACTCGGCTGGCGGCTGGAGCGCTTGTTGACGGGTGGCTTCAAGGCTTCCTGGATCGCCGTGTCGAGCACCACCCAGAACAGCCAGGTCATCAGCAGGATCAAGCCGATGCTGCTGAGGGAATCACTGATCGCCCGGCCGATGGAATTGCGCTCGGCAAACTCAAACAACGAGACGCCCCAGATCCGCCCGAGGATCTCGATAAACCCGATGGCCATGGCGATACGCAAAATCGCGTGCAACAGGCTGAGGAAACGTTCCTTATAGGCACTGCTGCGCTGGATCGCCACCTGGCTGCGGGACTTGAACAGGTGTTGCAGCACCGTGCTGAGGAACACCGTGCCGATCAGCAGGATCGTCGTGAACAACGCGCAGCGCAGGGCCTTTTGATTGTCGTCACCGGCGCCAATCAGGTTGATCGCCGAGACCAGCACCATCAACAGGATCGGCCAGTACCACAGCCCGGAAAACACCCGCAGGGATTGCTGCAACGCCGGGTGTTTAAGCCGCTGGGCCAACGGTCGGTTGCGGATCAGGTGAGCCACCGGCCGGCGCAGGCGCACCACCAGCACGCCGAAGATCACCGCAGCAAACAGGCCGGTAAACACCGCGATACTGCTGGTGATATTGCCGCCGAGCTGGCGGGCGATTTGCGGGCTGGTCAGGGCGTCGCTGAGGGCGGCGAGAAAGCCGATGAGGAACAGCGGCTTGGGGCAATAATCGCGAATGATCTGCACGGCCGGCCGCTTGTGGCCGAGGTTGAACATGACGATCACACACAGCAGCATCGACGTGGAAAAGATCCCGCTGCTGGTGGCGTAGGCAAAACACAGCGCCAGCGCTCTTCCTACTGATGTGGGTAAAAAATGGCTGACGTAAAGCGTCAAGGGCAGGCAGACCAGTGCCGGCAGCGTATAGGGCACCACGTAGCCGAGCACGGCTTGCAGGCGCTCGCGTTGTTCGACAAAGGCGCGCCGGCTCAGGCGCCGCACGAACCAGCGGCCCAACAACGTGAGCAACGCAAACGCGCCGATCCACACCCCGGATAACAGCAGGAAGTCCCCGGCGACGCTCCATGGCGAACGTTCTGACGTCTGGTCCACCAACCGCCCTACTTCGTCTGCCGCCCGGTCCGCACGCAGGCGCCAGGCATCGACCAGGCTCTGATTGAGGTCGAGTTTGTCCTGCACATTGTCGATGCTGGAACTGATGGCCCCGAGCAGGCCGCCCTCCACCAGCAGTTCCGGCTTGGCCGGTGCTTCGGCTTGCGGGTCGGCGGCTTGCAGTGCGCCGCTGCCGCACAACAGCAGCGCACCGAGCAGTAGTGCAGTCTTTGAGTTCAGCAAAACACCGGGCTCCTTCAGCAGGGTCTGTAAGGAACTGACGGGTTTGGGCCTTGATCGTTCCCCCGCCCGGCCATGTTTATGCCGTCCGTAGGACGCTGGAAACTTTCCGTCGCCCCCTAGAGTCAGCCTTAAACGGGGGCAAAGCCCCACTCTTTTTCAGGAGCGACCATGGCTGCGAGTCCCGACTGGATGCCCGTCACCCCCAGCGTTGCCATCACCCGCTTCACGGTGCTGACGGTAAATATCCATAAGGGGTTTACCGCCCTGAACCGGCGTTTCATCCTGCCCGAGCTGCGCGAAGCCGTGCGCAGTGTGGGCGCGGACATGGTGTTCCTGCAGGAAATCCACGGCACCCACGAACGCCACCCGCAGCGCTACAGCGACTGGCCGAACATGCCGCAGTACGAATTCCTCGCCGACAGCATCTGGCCGCAGTTCGCTTACGGGCGCAACGCGGTCTACCCCCACGGGGACCACGGTAATGCGCTGCTGTCGAAATTCCAGATTGTGCGCTATGACAACCTGGATATTTCCCAGAATGGCCATGAAAACCGGGGCCTGCTGCATTGCGTACTGCGACTGCCGGGCACCGGGCAGGAGGTGCATGCGATCTGCATCCACCTGGGCCTGCGCGAGGGGCATCGCCAGCAGCAACTGCGCTTGCTGGAGCAACGCATCCGCGAGATTCCGGCCGATGCGCCACTGGTGGTGGCCGGAGATTTCAACGACTGGCGGCAGAAGGCCGACTTGAGCCAGAGCGGCCTCACCGAAGTGTTCATGCAGGCCCACGGCAAACCGGCACGCACCTTCCCGGCGCGCCTGCCGCTGTTG
Source organism: Pseudomonas sp. FP453 (assembly GCF_030687495.1). Taxonomy (NCBI): domain Bacteria; kingdom Pseudomonadati; phylum Pseudomonadota; class Gammaproteobacteria; order Pseudomonadales; family Pseudomonadaceae; genus Pseudomonas; species Pseudomonas sp. FP453. Next base: position 5,555,833 of record NZ_CP117435.1, read on the forward strand.
CCGCTGGACCGCATCTACGTGCGTAACCTCAAGGTGCATAACCCCCGGGTGTTGACGACCCGCCCCTGGTCCCATCTGTCAGACCACGTGCCACTGTCGGTGGAGATCGAGCTATGAGCGTCGCCGTCGAACACATCGCCACCGACCAGCCGCCGGACGCCGCCAAGGCCCGCGACCTGGACTACGGCTGGCACAGCGATAACCAGGTGCAGTTGCTGGAAAACGGCGAGGCGTACTTCCCGAAGGTCTTCGAGGCTCTGCGCGAGGCGCAGCGGGAAATCCTGCTGGAGACCTTTATCCTGTTCGAAGACAAGGTGGGGCATGAGCTGCAACACATCCTGATCGACGCGGCGCAGCGTGGCGTGAAGGTGGTGGTCAGCCTCGACGGCTTTGGCTGTGGCGAGCTGAGCCCGGCGTTTCTCGGTGAGCTGGCGGACGCCGGGGTGACGGTGCAGATGTTCGACCCGGCGTCGAAAACCCTGGGCTTTCGCACCAACTGGTTTCGTCGCCTGCATCGCAAGATCGTTGTGGTGGACGCCGCCGTGGCGTTTATCGGCGGGATCAATTTTTCCGCCGACCATCTGGCGGATTTCGGCCCCGAAGCCAAGCAGGATTATGCGGTGCAGGTGACGGGCCCGGCGGTGGCCGACCTGCATCATTTCGCCCTCGCACAAAGTGGCCGTCAGCTGCGCGCCCGGCGCGGTTGGCGGCGGCGCCAGCAGCGGCCTTGCGCAGGACCTGCCGCTGGCGAGGGCTTGGTGCGCTTGATTTATCGCGACAACGTACAACACCGCGATGACATCGAAGAGGCCTATATCCACGCCTTGGGCCAGGCACAAAAGCGTGTGGTGATCGCCAACGCCTACTTCTTCCCGGGCTACCGCCTGCTGCGGGAAATCCGCAATGCGGCGCGCCGGGGCGTACAGGTGCAGTTGATCATGCAAGGCCAACCGGATGTGCTGCTGGCCAAGCTGGCCGCGCGCATGCTCTACGACTACCTGCTCAAGGATGGCGTGGTGATCCACGAGTATTGCCAGCGCCCGCTGCACGGCAAAGTGGCGTTGGTGGATGGATGACGAATGGAGCACCGTGGGTTCGAGTAACCTGGACCCGCTGAGCCTGGCGCTGAACCTGGAAGCCAACGTGCTGATACGCGATCGCGCCTTCAACCAACAGCTCTACGCGCGCCTGGAAATACTCGCGCCCGCGATCACTGCCAGACCATGCCGGAAAACCGCAAGCCGCGTTTGTGGTTGTGGCGATTGACCGTAGGTTTCCTGGTGTTTCATGTGATGCGTCACTTCCCCGCGATGACCGGTTGGCTGCCCGCCCATAAACCGCGCTTGAAGCCGTTCGAGGGCCAGGCCCATGACCACTGAATCGCGCTTCAAACGTTGGAAGAAACCGCTGACCGTGCTGTTCTTCCTGGCGTTGCTCGTGTTGTTCACCCTGCTCGCCCGGCGCATCGACTGGAGCGAAGTGCTACAGACCCTGGGGGACTTCAAGCTGCGCACCTTGCTCATCGCGGGCGCGGTGACGCTGTGCAGTTTTTTGGTGTACGCCAGCTTTGATCTGATCGGTCGCACCTACATTCGCCAAGACCTGACCTGGAAGCAGATCCTGCCGGTGGGCATCATCAGCTACGCGTTCAACCTCAACCTCAGCGCGTGGGTAGGCGGCATTGCCATGCGCTATCGGTTGTATTCGCGGCTGGGGGTGAGCACTGCCAATATCGCCAAGATTCTGGGGTTGAGCCTGGCGACCAATTGGTTTGGCTATATGGCGCTGGCCGGGGTGATTTTCAGCAGTGGCCTGGTGACGATGCCGCCAGGGTGGAAAGTCAGCACAGGCGCGTTGCAGGGCATTGGGGTTGTGTTGGTGCTGCTCAGCCTGGGTTACCTGGCCGCCTGCCAATTCTCGAAAAAGCGCGCGTGGTCGGTTCGCGGTATGGAGATCAACCTGCCGTCAGTGCGCATGGCGTGCTTGCAGTTGGCCTTGGGCGCATTGAATTGGTCGCTGATGGCGGCGGTGATTTTTACCCTGCTGCCGGCCAAGCTGGACTACCCGTTGGTACTCGGGGTGTTGCTCATCAGCGCCATCGCCGGCGTGATCACCCATATCCCGGCGGGGCTTGGGGTGTTGGAGGCCGTGTTTATTGGATTGCTGCAACATGAGGCGTCGCGGGGCAGCTTGCTGGCGGGGCTGATTGCTTATCGGGCGATCTACTTTATTTTGCCACTGCTGATCGCGCTGGTGATGTACCTCGGGGTGGAGGCCAAGGCGAAGGCGTTGCGGGTGAAGAAGGCGCCGGCTTGAGCTTGTGTTGATCGGTCTACCGCAATCGCGGGCAAGCCCGCTCCCACAGTTGAAATGTATTCCAATGTGGGAGCGGGCTTGCTCGCGAAGACGGCTTAGAGAACACCAGGTTCTTAGACACCAAATCGACTGCGGTAATCACTGGGCGCCAGCCCGGTGATCTTCTTGAAGGTGGCGCGAAAGGCGCTGGGGTCTTGGTAGCCCACAGTCCAGGCGATGTGATCAATGGTGCCGTTGGTGAATTCAAGCATTTGCCGCGCCTTGCCCACACGCAGGTGCTGGCAGTATTCGGTGGGCTTCAAGCCGGTAGCGCTGCGAAATCGCCGTAGGAAGGTACGCTCTTCCAGGCCCGCCTCCTGCGCCATGGCGGCGACAGATACATCCACTGCGCCGCTGGCTTGCAGCCAGTGCTGAACCTTGAGGATGGCGCCATCACCATGCCCTAGGATTGGCGCAAAATTGCTGCCGCACTGGCTGGCGCTGTCGCTGTGTTCGATCACCAGGAAACGTGCGGTGTCGGCGGCGATGCTCGGGCCCATCAGCCGATCCACCAGGCGCAGGCCCAGTTCGGACCAGGCCATCAGCCCGGCCGTGGTGATCAGGTCGCCGTCATCGACGATGGGCTTGTCCGCCTCCAGGCGCACCGCCGGATAGCGCGCGGCAAAAGATTGGGCGGAAGACCAATGGGTGGTGGCGCTGCGCCCATCCAACAGGCCGCTGCGCGCCAGCATGATCGAGCCGATACACACGCCGCCCAGCACCGTGCCCGCCGCATGTTGCTCGCGCAACCACGCCAACAGCGCCGGCGGCGTTTGTTCTTCGGTAAACTCGCCGATGGACGGCGGCACCAGCACGGCCATCATCGGTTGATCGGGACCAGGGTGGCTGTCAAAAACGCGCAGCGGCTTGCCCTGTGCGTCGACTTGCCAGTGGCTGACCCGCAGCAATGGCAATTGCGCAGATTGATGCTCGGCGGCGATCCGGTTGGCCACGCCGAACAAGTCAGTCAAACCATGCACGGCGGCCAGTTGCGCCCCCTGGTAGATCAACACACCCAACTCAACAACGACCATTGTCAGTTTTCCCCCTGTTATTGTCGGCGCAGCCAATCCCAGGTGCAGGCGCCAGCGAAGATACTGGGCCCATCAACCCATCACGAGGCAATCCCCATGGCCAAGCAAGCACTCATCCTAATCGATATCCAGAACGACTACTTCCCTCAGGGCAAGTGGCCACTCGACGGCGTGGACGCCGCGGCGGACAAGGCTGCGCAGGTGCTGCAAGCGTTTCGCCAGGCCGGTGACGCGGTGATTCATGTGCGCCATGAGTTCACCTCCGAGGACGCGCCGTTCTTCACGCCGGGCTCCGAGGGCGCGCATTTGCATTCCAAGGTGCTGAACGAGGGCAACGAGCCGGTGGTATTGAAGCATTTCGTCAATGCGTTTCGCGAAACCCATCTGCGTGCACTGCTGGAGCAACGCAGCATCACCGAACTGGTGGTGGTCGGCAGCATGAGCCACATGTGCATCGATGCCGTGGTACGGGCAGCGGCGGATTTGGGCTACAAGGTCACGGTCATTCACGACGCCTGCGCCACCCGGGAGCTGGAATTCAATGGCCAGGTGATTCCGGCCGCGCAGGTGCATGGCGCGTACATGGCCTCATTGGCATTTGGCTATGCGGGCGTGGTATCGGCGGATGAATACTTGCAGGCGCAAGCGGCGGCGGCCTGACCGCCACTTGCCTGGCCGACGTTAGCGAGTCGCGATGATGAACAGGCGCGGAAATGGCAGCAATACGGTGCCATCGGCCAGGGCTGGGTAAGCCTGGGTAATCCGCGCCTGGTATTCCTGTAGGAAGGCGGTCTTTTCGCTATCGGTCAACGGCGCGAGGAAGGGTCTCAGGGCCGACGCCTTGAACCACTCCACCACCGCGGCGTGATCTGCCAGCGGGTGCAGGTAAGTGGTACGCCACACATCGACGGTGCTGCAGTGTTTGCTCAACAGTTCGTAGTAGTAGCTCGCGGCGTGGCGCTCATTGTGTTTGACCGCGCCGATCTTGGCGGCCCATGGGCCCTCGGCAGCGACTTCACGGGCGAGCCGGTGGGCAGGCTCGTCGAGGTTGTCCGGGGTTTGCACCGCCAGCGTGCCGCCGGGTGTCAGTTGGTTGACCAGGTGCGGGTACAGCGTGGCGTGATTCGGTAACCATTGCAGGGATGCGTTGGCCAGGATCACGTCAAAGGCTTGCGCTGGGTTCCAGTCGCCAATATCCGCCAGCTCGAAACTCAGTGCCGGCAGGCGTTTGCGGGCGTCGGCGAGCATGTCGTCGGAGCTGTCCATGCCGGTGACGTGGGCGTGCGGGAAGCGCTCGGCCAGTACTTCGGTGGAGTTGCCGGGGCCGCAACCCAGGTCGACGGCGGTGCGCACGTCGGTATTGGGAATCGCCGCCACCAGGTCACGGACCGGACGGGTGCGCTGCAGTTCGAACATCGTGTATTGCTTGGCTGACCAGGTCATCGCAGCATTCCTTCATGTTAAAGGTTGGCCACAGCCTAAATCCTGTGGGCTCTGAGAACAAATGCCCGGATGATCGGGCAATAAAAAACCCCCGAAGCCTGGGCTATCGGGGGTTTTGTGTGTTCTGGGTCTTGGACCTTAGAACGGGATATCGTCATCAAAGCTGTCGAAATCCGGGGCCGGTTGCGGAGCGGCCTGCTGTGGCGCTGGACGCGACTCACGCTGAGGCTGCTGGCTTGGCTGCGGACGCGACTGCTGTGGACGCGGAGCCGAGTTGGACATGCCGCCCTGGCCCTGTTGGTCGCCCTGTGGACGGCCGCCCAGCAGTTGCATGGTGCCTTGCATGTCGACCACGATTTCGGTGGTGTAACGCTTGATACCGTCTTTTTCCCACTCGCGGGTTTGCAGCTTGCCTTCGATGTAGACCTGCGAACCTTTGCGCAGGTATTCACCGGCGATCTCTGCCACCTTGCCGAACATCGACACACGGTGCCATTCGGTTTTCTCGACCTTCTGGCCGGTTTGCTTGTCGGTCCACTGTTCGCTGGTCGCCAGACTCAGGTTGGTCACGGCGTTACCGTTAGGCAAGTAGCGAACTTCGGGATCCTGGCCGCATGTACCGACCAATATGACTTTGTTAACCCCACGGGCCATAACGTTCTCCTAGGCTGGGCGCGCTGTCGGCATTGGGTTGACCAGTTGCTCAAGCGTCGCGCGATCCAATAATTCGGTGTCCAATTTGATGTAGATGGCGGCTTCTTCGGCGATCACTACCGCATCTGTTACCCCAACAACGGCCTTTAGGCGCTCTACCAGGCCGGCTTCACGAATTGCTTCGGGCGACAACGGCAGGCGCAGGCTTGTGACGTATGGAGGTTCGCGCATGGTAACAGCAAAGGCTAGCCAAAGTGCAGCCAGCCCGGCGCATCCGAGGAACACAACCGACAAACCGCCATGCTGGAACATCCAGCCGCCCATGATGCCGCCCAGTGCAGAGCCGAGGAACTGGCTGGTGGAATACACCCCCATCGCCGTGCCCTTGCCTCCGGCCGGTGAAACTTTACTGATCAGCGAAGGCAACGAAGCTTCCAGCAGGTTGAACGCGGTGAAAAATACCACCGTGCCGACTACCAGTGCGCGCAGACTGTCGCCGAACTGCCAGAAGAATAGCTCAGTGAGCATCAGCGTCGCGACGGCGCCGAGGAGCACTTGTTTCATTTTGCGTTTCTTCTCGCCATAGATGATGAACGGGATCATGGCGAAGAACGAAATCAGCAGTGCCGTGAGGTAGACCCACCAGTGCTGCTCCTTGGGCAGGCCGGCTTTTTCCACCAGCGCCAGGGGCAAGGCGACGAAGCTGCACATCAGCATGGCGTGTAATACGAAGATACCTAAATCCAGGCGCAGCAGGTCGGGGTGCTTGAGCGTCGGCAGCAACGCCTTGCGCGCAACGCCCGATTCGCGGTGCTGCAGCGTGCCGGTGGAGCGCGGCACCATGAAGGCCACGATCACGATACCGAACAGCGCCATGCCGCCGGTGGCGAGGAACAGGCCGTGCAGGCCGAACGCACTTGTGAGCAAGGGACCGACCACCATGGCCACGGCAAACGACAGGCCGATGGTCATGCCGATCATGGCCATGGCCTTGGTGCGGTGTTGTTCGCGGGTCAAGTCCGACAGCAGTGCCATGACGGCGGCAGAAATCGCCCCGGCGCCCTGTAGGACACGGCCGGCAATCACGCCCCAGATCGAATCCGACCGGGCCGCGAGCACACTGCCGAGGGCGAACACGATCAGCCCCAGGTAAATCACCGGGCGGCGGCCAATGCGGTCGGAAATGATCCCGAATGGAATCTGGAATATCGCCTGGGTCAGGCCATAGGCGCCAATCGCCAGACCGATCAGGGCGGGGGTCGCGCCTGCGAGGTCCATCCCGTAGGTCGCCAGTACCGGCAACACCATGAACATGCCAAGCATACGGAACGCGAACACCAGGGCCAGACCGCTTGCCGCTCGGGTCTCGCCGCTACTCATGCGTTCGCTGTGGGGATCGTGCATGGAAAAACCTCGTGTGAACCGGCGGCGATTCTACCAGTCCCATCGATTGAGAGGGTATATGCGGCGGTTTGCCGCGCAGCTTTCATGTAAGGCTGCACACGGCACTTTGACAGTGTATATTCATCCAGTCTTTAGCCGTATACTCCGGCATTATTTACGCCCGCCGTGCGAGGCCATCTTGGACAAGATCCTGATTCGTGGGGCTAGAACCCACAACCTGAAGAACATCGACCTGACCCTGCCCCGGGACAAACTGATCGTCATCACCGGTTTGTCGGGGTCCGGCAAATCGTCCCTGGCGTTCGATACGCTGTACGCCGAAGGCCAGCGGCGCTATGTGGAATCGCTGTCGGCCTATGCCCGGCAGTTCCTGTCGATGATGGAAAAGCCCGACGTCGACACCATTGAAGGCCTGTCGCCGGCGATCTCCATCGAGCAGAAATCGACCTCCCACAACCCGCGCTCCACCGTGGGCACCATCACCGAAATCTACGACTACCTGCGTCTTCTATACGCGCGCGTAGGTATTCCGCGTTGCCCCGACCACGACATTCCCCTGGAAGCCCAGACCGTCAGCCAGATGGTTGACCTGGTGCTGGCCCAGCCGGAAGGCGCCAAGCTGATGCTGCTGGCACCGGTGATTCGCGAGCGCAAGGGCGAACACCTTTCCGTCTTCGAAGAGCTTCGTGCACAAGGTTTTGTACGTGCACGGATCAACGGCAAGCTCTATGAGCTGGACGAAGCGCCGAAGCTCGACAAGCAGAAGAAGCACTCCATCGATGTGGTGGTGGATCGCTTCAAGGTGCGGGCTGACCTGCAGCAGCGCCTGGCGGAATCGTTCGAGACGGCCTTGAAGCTGGCAGATGGCATTGCCCTGGTGGCGCCGATGGACGACGAGCCGGGTGAGGAAATCATCTTTTCCGCGCGCTTTGCCTGCCCAATCTGCGGCCATGCCATCAGCGAGCTGGAACCCAAGCTGTTCTCCTTCAACAACCCCGCCGGCGCCTGCCCGACGTGCGATGGCCTCGGCGTGAAGCAGTTCTTCGACATCAAGCGCCTGGTCAATGGCGAGCTGACCTTGGCCGAAGGTGCGATACGTGGTTGGGACAGGCGTAACGTCTATTACTTCCAGATGCTGGGGTCGTTGGCATCCCACTACAAATTCAGCCTGGAAGTGCCGTTCAACCAACTGCCGGCGGACCAGCAGAAAGTCATCCTCCATGGCAGCGGCTCGCAGAATGTCGACTTCAAATACCTGAACGACCGCGGCGACATCGTTAAACGCTCGCACCCGTTCGAAGGCATCGTGCCAAACCTGGAGCGCCGCTACCGCGAGACCGAATCGGCCAGCGTGCGTGAAGAGCTGGCGAAATTCCTCAGTACCCAACCCTGCCCGGATTGCCGCGGCACGCGCCTGCGTCGTGAAGCGCGGCACGTGTGGGTGGGTGAGAAGACGTTGCCGGCGGTGACCAACCTGCCTATCGGCGACGCCTGTGAGTACTTTGGTGTACTCAAGCTGACCGGCCGTCGCGGCGAGATTGCCGACAAGATCCTCAAGGAAATTCGCGAGCGCTTGCAGTTCCTGGTCAACGTGGGCCTGGACTACCTGTCGCTGGATCGCAGCGCCGATACACTGTCCGGCGGTGAAGCCCAGCGGATTCGCCTGGCCAGCCAGATTGGCGCGGGTCTTGTGGGGGTGCTGTACATCCTCGACGAACCGTCGATCGGTTTGCACCAACGGGACAACGATCGCCTGCTGGGCACGCTGAAACACCTGCGGGATATCGGCAACACCGTGATCGTGGTCGAGCACGACGAAGATGCAATTCGCCTGGCGGATTATGTCGTCGATATCGGCCCGGGCGCGGGTGTTCATGGTGGGCACATTGTCGCCGAGGGCACGCCGGCCGAAGTCATGGCGCACCCTGACTCGCTGACCGGTAAGTACCTGTCTGGCCGCGTGAAAATTGAAGTGCCGGCCAAACGCACACCGCGCAACAAGAAGCAGGCACTGCACCTCAAGGGCGCGCGTGGCAACAACTTGCGTAATGTGGACCTGGAGATTCCCCTGGGACTCTTAACCTGCGTGACGGGTGTTTCCGGCTCAGGTAAATCGACGCTGATCAACAACACCCTGTTCCCGTTGAGTGCCACCGCCTTGAACGGCGCGACCACTCTGGAAGCGGCAGCGCATGACAGCATCAAGGGCCTGGAGCTCCTGGACAAAGTGGTCGATATCGACCAGAGCCCCATTGGCCGCACGCCTCGTTCGAACCCTGCGACCTACACCGGGTTGTTCACACCGATTCGCGAGTTGTTTGCAGGTGTCCCGGAATCCCGCTCGCGGGGCTACGGGCCTGGCCGGTTTTCGTTCAACGTCAAGGGCGGGCGCTGCGAAGCGTGCCAGGGCGATGGCCTGATCAAGGTGGAGATGCACTTCCTGCCGGACATCTACGTGCCTTGCGATGTGTGCAAGAGCAAGCGCTACAACCGCGAAACCCTAGAGATCAAGTACAAGGGCAAAAGCATCCACGAAACCCTGGAGATGACCATCGAGGAAGCTCGGGTGTTCTTCGACGCGGTTCCGGCGTTGGCGCGCAAGCTGCAGACGTTGATGGATGTGGGCCTGTCGTATATCAAATTGGGCCAATCGGCGACCACGCTGTCCGGCGGCGAGGCGCAGCGGGTGAAGCTGTCGCGCGAGCTGTCCAAGCGTGATACCGGCAAGACCTTGTATATCCTGGATGAGCCGACCACCGGTTTGCACTTCGCGGATATCCAGCAATTGCTCGACGTGCTGCATCGCTTGCGCGACCACGGCAACACCGTGGTGGTGATCGAACACAATCTGGATGTCATCAAGACTGCTGACTGGCTGGTGGACCTCGGGCCGGAAGGTGGCTCCAAAGGTGGCCAGATCATCGCGGTGGGCACACCGGAGGAAGTCTCCGAGATGCCGCAGTCGCACACTGGTTACTACCTCAAACCGTGGTTGGCGCGCGACCGGGCCTGATTTATCGGGCCCAACAAAAAGCCCCTGTCACCGTTAAGGCGACAGGAGCTTTTTTGTAGCCGGGGATCAGAACTGCGATTGCAGGTAATTCTCCAGGCCGACCAGCTTGATCAGGCCCAACTGCTTTTCCAGCCAGTAGGTGTGATCTCCTTCGGTGTCGTTCAACTGCACACGCAGGATTTCACGGGTGACATAGTCGTTGTGCTTCTCGCAGAGCTCAATGCCCTTGCAGAGTGCGGCACGTACCTTGTACTCCAGGCGCAAGTCACTGGCGAGCATCTCAGGCACCGTGGTACCGGTGTCCAGATCGTCGGGACGCATGCGCGGCGTGCCTTCGAGCATCAGGATGCGGCGCATCAGTGCGTCGGCGTGCTGTGCCTCTTCTTCCATTTCATGGTTGATACGTTCGTAGAGCTCGGTAAAGCCCCAGTCTTCGTACATACGCGAGTGGATGAAATATTGGTCACGAGCTGCCAGTTCGCCCGTCAGCAACGTGTTGAGGTAATCGATTACGTCGGGGTGACCTTGCATCGCCCTACATCTCCCTGCTTGAAAGTCTGTAGTTTGAACCATGCTGACTCGGAGGTCACGGGATCAACGGCAGAAAAGTGAAGAATTTCCGAGAAAAGTAGCTGAATTAACGCAAAAACCGCCCAAATGAGGGCGGTTCTGCTTATCGTTTAGAGTCAGTTAAGCGATACACCCAGTGCCTTTGCGATTGCTTCTCCGTACGCCGGATCGGCCTTGTAAAAATGCGCCAGTTGACGCTGAACCACATCACTCGACACACCCGCCATCGCACCGGCGATGTTGCTGGTGAGCAACGCTTTTTGCTCATCGCTCATCAGGCGGAACAGCGCCCCTGCGTGGCTGTAGTAGTCAGTGTCCTCGCGGTGATCGTAACGATCGGCAGCACCGCTCAGCGCCAGCGCAGGCTCGGCGTACTGAGGCGCTTGCTTAGGCGCATCGGCGTAGCTGTTGGGCTCGTAGTTAGGAGCGGCACCACCGTTAGGGCCGAATGCCATCGAACCGTCACGCTGGTAGCTGTTCACCGGGCTTAGAGGGGCATTCACCGGCAGTTGCTGGTGGTTGGTGCCAACACGGTAGCGGTGGGCATCGGCATAGGCGAAAACGCGACCTTGAAGCATGGGGTCTGGCGACAGGCCTACGCCTGGAACCATATTGCTTGGACCGAACGCCGCTTGCTCGACTTCTGCAAAGTAGTTCTGTGGGTTGCGGTTGAGTTCCAACTCACCCACTTCGATCAACGGGAATTCCTTCTGCGACCAGGTTTTGGTCACATCAAAGGGGTTCTCGTAGTGAGCATTCGCCTGGGCTTCAGTCATGATCTGGATGCAGACGCGCCATTTCGGGAAATCACCGCGCTCGATTGCACCGAACAGATCGCGCTGGGCGTAATCGGGATCAGTACCCGCCAAGCGCGCCGCTTCAGCCGGCGCCAGATTCTTGATGCCCTGCTTGGTTTTGTAGTGCCACTTAACCCAGTGACGCTCGCCTTGGGCGTTGATCAGGCTGTAAGTATGGCTGCCGAAGCCGTGCATGTGACGGTAGCCGTCTGGGATGCCACGGTCCGAAAACAGGATGGTGACCTGGTGCAACGCTTCTGGAGAGTGCGACCAGAAGTCCCACATCATTTGCGCGCTTTTGAGGTTGCTTTGCGGCAGGCGCTTTTGAGTGTGGATGAAGTCTGGAAACTTGAGCGGGTCGCGAATGAAGAACACAGGGGTATTGTTACCCACGATGTCCCAGTTGCCTTCTTCGGTGTAGAACTTCAGAGCAAAGCCACGTGGATCACGCTCGGTATCCGCCGAACCGCGCTCGCCGCCTACAGTGGAGAAGCGCAGGAAAGTTGGCGTTTGTTTACCAACAGACTCGAACAACTTGGCGCTTGTGTACTGCGTGATGTCTTTAGTAACAGTGAACGTACCGTAAGCACCCGACCCCTTGGCGTGTACACGGCGCTCAGGAATGTTTTCACGGTTGAAGTGAGCGAGCTTCTCGATCAGGTGAAAATCGTCGAGTAGCAACGGGCCGCGCGGGCCAGCGGAACGGGAATTCTGGTTGTCCGCAACGGGAGCACCGCTGGCGGTCGTAAGGATTTTATTCTGGCTCATGTGCGTATTCCTCAGGTCGGACTTGGAACTGCCGGCTAATCGGCTTGGTGGAGAGTATTGATCATCAACATGACACCCACAAATTCATTAAATTGCGGACATCAATAGAAAATTACTACCAACAACGCCAACAGCCATAGTGCCGAGCCCTACCTGGGGAAGCTTGTACAAATCGCGCTTTTATTACGCGCACAAAAAACCGGGCACTAGGCCCGGTTCTTCGTTACAGCTTGACGTCTTACTCGGCGCTTACAGCTTCGCCAGCAGTAGCACGATCAACCAACTCGACGTACGCCATAGGCGCGTTGTCGCCAGCGCGGAAACCGCACTTGAGGATGCGCAGGTAGCCACCCTCACGGGTAGCGTAACGCTTGCCCAGGTCGTTGAAGAGCTTACCAACGATAGCTTTCGAACGAGTACGGTCGAAAGCCAGACGGCGGTTAGCCAGGCTGTCTGTCTTGGCCAAAGTGATCAGCGGCTCAGCAACGCGACGCAGTTCTTTAGCTTTCGGCAGTGTAGTTTTGATCAGCTCGTGCTCGAACAGCGACACCGCCATGTTTTGAAACATGGCCTTGCGGTGCGAGCTGGTACGGCTCAGGTGACGACCACTTTTACGATGACGCATGGTTCATTCCTTACCAAACTCACGTTCGGTGATTACGACGATCAGGCAGTCGCCTTGTCGTCCTTCTTAAGACTTGCAGGCGGCCAGTTGTCGAGGCGCATGCCGAGGGACAGACCGCGGGAGGCCAGAACGTCCTTGATTTCAGTCAAGGATTTCTTGCCCAGGTTCGGAGTCTTCAACAGTTCTACTTCGGTACGCTGAATCAGGTCGCCGATGTAGTAAATGTTTTCCGCCTTAAGGCAGTTAGCCGAACGTACAGTCAGTTCCAGATCGTCAACCGGGCGAAGCAGGATCGGATCGATCTCGTCTTCCTGCTCGATTACCACTGGTTCGCTGTCACCCTTGAGGTCGACGAACGCAGCCAACTGCTGTTGCAGAATGGTTGCAGCGCGGCGGATAGCCTCTTCAGGATCCAGAGTACCGTTGGTTTCCAGATCAATAACCAGCTTGTCCAGGTTAGTACGCTGTTCGACACGGGCGTTTTCCACCACGTATGCGATACGGCGAACCGGGCTGAACGAAGAGTCAAGCTGCAAGCGACCAATGCTGCGGCTTTCGTCTTCATCGCTCTGACGCGAGTCGGCCGGTTCATAACCACGACCACGAGCTACGGTGAGCTTCATGTTCAGGGCGCCGTTAGACGCCAGGTTAGCGATTACGTGATCGGGATTAACGATCTCGACATCATGATCCAGCTGAATATCGGCAGCGGTAACCACCCCCGAACCCTTCTTCGACAAGGTCAGCGTAACTTCGTCACGGCCGTGCAGCTTGATAGCCAGACCTTTAAGGTTCAACAGGATTTCAATTACGTCTTCCTGTACACCTTCGATGGCGCTGTACTCGTGGAGCACACCGTCAATCTCGGCCTCGACTACTGCACAGCCGGGCATTGAGGACAACAGGATGCGGCGCAGCGCGTTGCCCAGGGTGTGGCCAAAACCACGCTCGAGAGGCTCGAGAGTGATCTTGGCGCGGGTTGGACTGACAACCTGCACATCAATGTGGCGGGGTGTCAGGAACTCATTTACCGAAATCTGCATGGATGCACCTATTTTCTAGCCCTTACTTGGAGTAGAGCTCGACAATCAGGCTTTCGTTGATGTCGGCGGACAGATCACTGCGAGCAGGAACGTTCTTGAAAACGCCCGACTTCTTCTCAGTGTCTACTTCTACCCATTCTACGCGGCCACGTTGGGCACACAGATCGAGAGCTTGGACAATGCGAAGTTGGTTTTTTGCTTTCTCGCGAATCGCGACCACGTCACCAGCACGAACCTGGTAGGACGGGACGTTAACGGTTTGGCCGTTTACGCTGACGGATTTGTGCGATACCAGCTGACGGGATTCGGCACGAGTCGAACCAAAGCCCATACGGTATACAACGTTGTCCAGACGGCATTCGAGCAGTTGCAGCAGGTTTTCACCGGTTGCACCTTTCTTGCCAGCAGCTTCTTTGTAGTAGCCGCTGAACTGACGCTCGAGAACGCCGTAGATACGACGGACCTTCTGCTTTTCACGCAGTTGGGTGCCGTAGTCGGACTGGCGACCGCGGCGTTGGCCGTGGATACCAGGTGCTGCTTCAATGTTGCACTTCGATTCGATCGCGCGCACGCCGCTCTTCAGGAAGAGATCGGTGCCTTCGCGACGAGCGAGTTTGCATTTTGGACCAATGTAACGAGCCATTCTTTACAATCTCCTGGATTACACGCGGCGCTTCTTCGGCGGACGGCACCCGTTGTGCGGGATTGGCGTCACGTCGGTGATGCTGGCGATCTTATAGCCACAGCCGTTCAACGCACGGACAGCAGACTCACGACCTGGACCTGGACCTTTGACGTTAACGTCGAGGTTTTTCAGGCCGTATTCCAGCGCAGCTTGACCAGCACGTTCAGCAGCTACTTGAGCAGCAAACGGGGTGGACTTGCGGGAACCGCGGAAACCCGAACCACCAGAGGTAGCCCAAGACAGCGCGTTACCTTGACGGTCGGTGATGGTCACGATTGTGTTGTTAAAAGAAGCATGGATGTGGGCGATGCCATCAACCACTGTCTTTTTAACTTTTTTACGAGGACGAGCAGCAGGTTTTGCCATGATAATTTTCCTGTCGATTCGCTGGGGCGATTACTTGCGGATCGGCTTACGCGGACCTTTACGGGTACGCGCGTTAGTCTTGGTACGCTGACCGCGTACTGGAAGACCACGACGATGACGCAGACCGCGATAGCAACCGAGGTCCATCAAACGCTTGATTTTCATGTTGATTTCGCGACGCAGGTCACCTTCAGTGGTGAACTTCGCCACTTCGCCACGCAGCTGTTCAATCTGCTCGTCGCTCAGATCCTTGATCTTAGCGGCTGGGTTTACCCCAGCGACCGCGCAAATCTTCTGCGCAGTTGTGCGACCAACACCATAGATGTAGGTCAGCGAGATAACAGTGTGCTTGTTATCTGGAATGTTAACGCCTGCAATACGGGCCATTCAGTGGGACTCCAATTGACAGCTACCTACGCCCCGGAAGCCAAGAAATAGGGCGCGAGATAATATCGCTGTAATAACAAATAATCAACCCGGCAGCGCACTAGCTGCCGGGCTTCAAGCGGATCACACTCAGCCTTGGCGCTGTTTGTGACGCGGTTCCGCGCTGCAAATTACTCGAACAACACCTTCGCGGCGAATAATCTTGCAGTTACGGCACAGCTTTTTCACCGATGCACGAACTTTCATCACCAACTCCTCGAACCTTATGGGTACTCAGCGCAACATGCCGCTGCCGTAGCCCTTCAGGTTGGCTTTCTTCATCAGGGATTCGTACTGGTGCGAAACGAGGTGCGATTGTACTTGGGACATGAAGTCCATCACAACCACGACGACGATCAGCAACGAGGTCCCGCCAAGGTAGAACGGAACGTTTGCTGCAACCACCAGGAACTGGGGCAACAAGCACACGGCCGTCATATATAGAGCACCGAACAGGGTCAAACGAGTCAGAACGCCATCAATGTAGCGTGCCGACTGCTCACCTGGACGGATGCCCGGAATAAAGGCACCGGACTTCTTCAGGTTTTCCGCTACGTCTTTCGGATTGAACATCAACGCCGTATAGAAGAAGCAGAAGAAAATAATCCCTGCACTAAACAGCAGAATATTCAACGGCTGACCAGGAGCGATCGACTGAGAGAGGTCCTGCAGCCAGCCCATATTTTCAGACTGACCAAACCAGGTACCCAACGAAGCCGGAAACAGCAAAATGCTGCTCGCGAAAATTGCCGGAATAACACCGGCCATATTCACTTTCAGCGGCAAGTGGCTGGTCTGCGCAGCGAAGACCTTACGGCCCTGCTGACGCTTGGCGTAGTGAACAGCAATACGACGCTGGCCACGCTCAATGAACACCACAAAACCGATAATCGCTACTGCCAGCAAACCGATGGCAACCAGGGCGAAGATATTGATATCACCCTGACGTGCAGACTCGAAAGACTGCCCAATTGCTCTCGGAAGACCGGCGACGATACCTGCGAAAATCAACATCGAGATACCGTTACCAACACCACGCTCAGTAATCTGCTCACCCAGCCACATCATGAACATCGCACCAGCCACAAACGTGGATACCGCGACGAAATGGAAGCCAAAGTCACCAGTGAACGCAACACCCTGCCCAGCCAGACCAACGGACATGCCGATAGCCTGGACCAGGGCGAGGGCTACAGTGCCGTAGCGGGTGTACTGGCTAATCTTGCGACGGCCAGCTTCACCTTCCTTCTTCAACTGCTCCAGCTGCGGGCTGACGGCGGTCATCAGTTGCATGATGATCGATGCCGAAATGTACGGCATGATCCCCAGTGCAAAGATGCTCATCCGTTCCAGCGCGCCGCCGGAAAAACATGTTGAACAAGCTAAGAATGGTCCCCTCATTCTGTCGAAACAGGTCTGCGAGTCGGTCCGGGTTGATACCTGGAACCGGGATGTGTGCGCCTATTCGGTAGACGATAATCGCCAGGAACAGAAAACGCAGACGAGCCCAAAGTTCAGACATACCGCCTTTGCCGAGCGCTGAGAGAGCACCTTGCTTAGCCATTTATTCCTCGAACTTGCCGCCAGCTGCTTCGATAGCCGAACGCGCACCTTTGGTGGCGCCGATTCCCTTGCCGATAGTGACAGCGCGAGTCACTTCACCGGACAGCATGATTTTCACACGCTGTACGTTGACGTTGATCACGTTGGCATCTTTCAGGGTCTGCACAGTAACGATGTCGCCTTCCACTTTGGCCAGCTCGGACAGACGCACTTCTGCGCGGTCCATGGCTTTCAGGGATACGAAACCGAACTTAGGCAGGCGACGATGCAGCGGCTGTTGACCGCCTTCAAAGCCTGGAGCGATGGTGCCACCGGAACGGGAGGTTTGACCTTTGTGGCCACGGCCACCAGTCTTACCCAAACCGCTACCGATACCACGGCCCGGACGATGCTTTTCGCGACGGGAACCCGGCGCTGGACTCAGATCATTGAGTTTCATCGATTAACCCTCTACACGCAGCATGTAGTAAGCCTTGTTGATCATCCCGCGATTCTCGGGAGTATCAAGTACTTCTACAGTGTGACCGATGCGACGCAGACCCAGACCCTTAACGCACAGTTTGTGGTTAGGGATGCGGCCGGTCATGCTCTTGATCAGCGTTACTTTAACGGTAGCCATGATCAGAAGATCTCCTTGACAGTCAGACCACGCTTCGCAGCGATGGACTCAGGAGATTGCATAGCTTTCAAACCTTTGAAAGTGGCGTGAACCACGTTTACCGGGTTAGTCGAGCCGTAGCACTTGGCCAGAACGTTCTGGACGCCAGCAACTTCGAGGACAGCACGCATAGCGCCGCCAGCGATGATACCGGTACCTTCAGAAGCAGGCTGCATGTACACCTTCGAAGCGCCATGGGCGGACTTCATTGCGTACTGCAGAGTGGTGCCGTTCAGGTCAACTTGGATCATGTTGCGGCGAGCAGCTTCCATTGCCTTCTGGATCGCAGCAGGCACTTCACGCGACTTGCCACGGCCGAAGCCAACACGCCCTTTACCATCACCAACCACGGTCAACGCGGTGAAAGTGAAGATACGGCCGCCTTTAACGGTTTTGGCTACGCGGTTAACTTGAACCAGCTTCTCAATGTAGCCTTCGTCGCGCTTTTGGTCGTTATTTGACATAACTTAGAACTCCAGCCCAGCTTCACGAGCGCCATCAGCCAGCGCTTTCACGCGACCGTGGTACTTGAAGCCAGAGCGGTCGAAAGCCACTTGCGAGACGCCAGCGGCCTTAGCACGCGTAGCGACCAGCTGGCCAACCTTAGTGGCCGCGTCGATGTTGCCAGTGGCACCATCACGCAGTTCTTTATCCAAAGTCGAGGCGCTTGCCAGGACTTTGTTGCCGTCGGCCGAGATGACCTGGGCGTAGATGTGCTGCGACGAGCGGAACACGCAGAGACGCACGACTTCGAGTTCGTGCATTTTCAGGCGTGCTTTGCGAGCGCGACGCAGTCGAGTAACTTTTTTGTCGGTCATTTGCTATGCCCTACTTCTTCTTGGCTTCTTTACGACGGACGACTTCGTCCGCGTAGCGCACACCTTTGCCTTTGTACGGCTCTGGTGGACGGAAGTCGCGGATCTCAGCAGCCACTTGACCTACCAGTTGCTTGTCGATGCCCTTGATCAGGATATCGGTCTGGCTAGGAGTCTCAGCGGTGATGCCTTCCGGCAGTTCGTAATCCACTGGGTGCGAGAAGCCAAGGGCCAGGTTCAAAACCGTGCCTTTTGCTTGCGCTTTGTAACCAACACCGACCAGCTGGAGCTTACGCTCGAAGCCTTGGCTTACGCCTTGGACCATGTTGTTTACCAACGCACGCGTGGTACCGGCCATTGCGCGAGTTTGTTGATCGCCATTGCGAGCAGCGAAACGCAGCTCACCAGCTTCTTCAACGATCTCAACGGACGAATGGATGTTCAGTTCAAGAGTACCCTTGGCACCCTTCACCGAAAGCTGTTGGCCTGCGAATTTTACTTCGACACCGGCTGGCAGCTTAACGGGGTTCTTAGCGACGCGAGACATGCTTATCCCCCCTTAGAACACAGTGCAAAGAACTTCGCCGCCGACACCGGCAGCGCGCGCAGCACGATCCGTCATCACACCTTTGTTGGTGGAGACGATAGACACGCCCAGACCGCCACGAACTTTCGGCAGATCTTCAGCGGACTTGTACTGACGCAGGCCTGGACGGCTAACGCGCTTCACTTCCTCGATGACCGAACGGCCTTCGAAGTACTTCAGCTCGATGGACAGCAGTGGTTTGATTTCGCTGCTGATCTGATAACCCGCAATGTAGCCTTCGTCTTTCAGGACTTTGGCAACAGCTACCTTCAACTTGGAAGATGGCATGCTTACGACGGACTTTTCAGCCATCTGGGCATTACGGATACGAGTTAGCATGTCCGCTAACGGGTCCTGCATACTCATGGGCTAGACGCTCCTAATACAAAAAAATTAGCCTTGCGGCTACATATGTCGCCGAGAATCTCCGGGTAAAAAACACGGGCTCAGGCGAGCCGCGTATTTTAGACACACTCCGGAAATGAAACAAGCCCCAAAAGGGGCTTGTTCCAGATTCAAGGCCACCGGTGGTCAGTATCTTGCGATTCCGACCACCAGGACGTTGAAAGTACTTACCAGCTGGCTTTAACCAGACCTGGTACGTCACCACGCATTGCCGCTTCACGCAGTTTGTTACGGCCGAGGCCGAACTTGCGGTAAACGCCGTGTGGACGACCGGTCAGGCGGCAGCGGTTACGCATGCGCGAAGCGCTTGCGTCACGTGGCTGCTTCTGCAGAGCTACTGTAGCTTCCCAACGCGCTTCTGGACTTGCGTTCAGATCAACGATGATTGCTTTCAGTGCTGCACGCTTCTTGGCGTACTTGGCAACCGTGAGCTGACGCTTCAGCTCGCGGTTTTTCATGCTCATCTTGGCCATGGTCCTACTCCAATCAGTTGCGGAACGGGAATTTGAAAGCACGCAACAGGGCGCGACCTTCATCATCGTTCTTGGCAGTGGTGGTCAGGGTGATGTCCAGACCGCGGAGAGCATCGATCTTGTCGTAGTCGATTTCCGGGAAGATGATCTGCTCTTTCACGCCCATGCTGTAGTTACCACGACCATCGAAGGACTTGGCATTCAGGCCGCGGAAGTCGCGAACCCGAGGCAGGGAGATCGACAGCAGACGATCCAGGAACTCGTACATACGCTCACGGCGCAGGGTCACTTTGACGCCGATCGGCCAACCTTCACGGACTTTAAAGCCAGCGATGGATTTCCGAGCGTAGGTCACAACGACTTTCTGGCCGGTGATCTTTTCCAGGTCAGCAACAGCGTGCTCGATGACTTTTTTGTCGCCGATCGCTTCGCCCAGACCCATGTTCAGGGTAATTTTGGTAACGCGCGGAACTTCCATCACGTTCCCAAGCTTAAGTTCTTCCTTAAGCTTAGGGGCGATTTCCTTCCGGTAAATCTCTTGTAGTCGTGCCATGGTCTAATCTACCTAGCAGTGTTCAAGCATCAACCGCTTTTTGGGTCGACTTGAAGACACGAATTTTCTTACCGTCTTCTACTTTGAAACCAACGCGGTCAGCCTTGTTGGTTTCGCCGTTGAAGATGGCGACGTTAGAAGCATCCAGCGGAGCTTCTTTCTCGACGATACCGCCCTGCACGCCCGACATCGGGTTAGGCTTGGTATGACGCTTAACCAGGTTCAGACCACCGATAACCAGACGGTTATTAGCGAGAACCTTAAGCACCTTACCGCGCTTACCTTTGTCTTTGCCGGCGATCACGATGATCTCGTCGTCACGACGAATCTTTTGCATGTCGGATCTCCTTACAGCACTTCTGGGGCGAGCGAGACGATCTTCATGAACTTCTCAGTACGAAGTTCACGGGTCACTGGCCCAAAGATACGGGTGCCGATCGGCTCTTGCTTGTTGTTCAGAAGAACAGCAGCGTTGCCATCAAAGCGGATAATGGAGCCATCAGCACGACGTACGCCGTGACGAGTGCGGACTACAACAGCAGTCATCACTTGGCCTTTTTTCACTTTACCGCGAGGAATTGCTTCCTTCACGGTAACTTTGATGATGTCACCGATACCAGCGTAACGACGATGGGAGCCACCCAGCACCTTGATGCACATAACACGGCGAGCGCCGCTGTTATCGGCCACATCGAGCATGGATTGAGTCTGAATCATATAATTTCTCCGACCCCTAGTCCTTAGACTTCCACAGCGCGTTCGAGAACATCAACCAGTGCCCAAGACTTGGTCTTGGCCAGCGGACGAGTTTCACGAATAGTGACTTTGTCGCCGATGTGGCACTGATTGGTTTCGTCGTGCGCGTGCAGCTTAGTCGAACGCTTAACATATTTACCGTAGATCGGGTGCTTAACGCGACGCTCGATCAAAACGGTGATGGTTTTGTCCATCTTGTCGCTGACAACACGGCCAGTCAGCGTACGGACAGTCTTTTCGGCTTCAGCCATGATCACTTACCTGCCTGCTGGTTGAGCACAGTCTTCACGCGAGCGATGTCACGCTTAACTTGCGAGAGCAGATGAGACTGCCCCAACTGGCCAGTTGCTTTCTGCATACGCAGATTGAACTGGTCGCGCAGCAAGCCGAGCAGTTGCTCGTTCAGCTGCTGTGCGGATTTTTCACGAAGTTCATTCGCTTTCATCACATCACCGTCCGTTTAACAAAGGAGGTGGCGAGCGGCAGCTTTGCAGCAGCCAGGGCGAAAGCCTCACGCGCCAGCTCTTCAGTAACACCCTCGATTTCATACAGGACTTTGCCTGGCTGAATCTGGGCAACCCAATATTCCACGTTACCCTTACCTTTACCCATCCGCACTTCGAGAGGCTTCTTGGAGATCGGCTTGTCCGGGAATACACGGATCCAGATCTTGCCGCCACGTTTAACGTGACGGGTCAGAGCACGACGCGCTGACTCGATCTGACGAGCGGTGAGACGACCACGAGCTACAGACTTCAGCGCGAACTCGCCGAAGCTGACTTTGCTACCGCGCTGAGCCAGACCACGGTTGTGGCCTGTCATCTGCTTGCGGAACTTCGTACGCTTAGGTTGCAACATTTGGCGTACCCCTTACTTAGCAGCTTTTTTACGAGGCGCTGGTGCTTGTGGTTTCAGTTCTTCTTGGCGACCACCAATTACTTCGCCTTTGAAGATCCAAACCTTTACACCGATCACACCGTAAGTGGTGTGAGCTTCGTAGTTGGCATAGTCGATGTCGGCACGCAGGGTGTGCAGTGGCACACGACCTTCGCGATACCATTCAGTACGTGCGATTTCAGCACCGCCGAGACGACCGCTCACTTGGATTTTGATGCCTTTGGCACCAATGCGCATGGCGTTCTGTACGGCGCGCTTCATAGCGCGACGGAACATTACGCGACGCTCCAGCTGCTGAGCTACGCTCTGCGCAACCAGCATACCGTCGAGCTCCGGCTTACGGATCTCTTCGATATTGATGTGCACAGGCACACCCATTTGCTTGGTCAGGTCCTGACGCAGTTTCTCAACATCTTCACCTTTCTTCCCGATAACGATACCTGGACGAGCGGTGTGGATGGTGATACGTGCAGTTTGTGCCGGACGATGGATATCGATACGGCTTACGGACGCGCTTTTTAGTTTGTCTTGGAGATACTCACGCACCTTCAGATCAGCGAACAAGTAGTCCGCATAAGTCCGACCGTCTGCGTACCAGACGGAGGTGTGCTCCTTGACGATTCCCAGGCGAATGCCAATGGGATGTACTTTCTGACCCATCTCTTCGACTCCGTTACTTGTCAGCAACCTTGACAGTGATATGGCAAGACCGCTTGACGATGCGATCAGCACGGCCTTTGGCACGTGGCATGATGCGCTTCAGCGAACGCCCTTCGTTGACGAAAACGGTGCTGACCTTCAGGTCATCAACGTCTGCGCCTTCGTTATGCTCGGCGTTGGCTACGGCCGACTCCAGCACTTTCTTCATGATCTCGGCGGCTTTCTTACTGCTGAAAGCCAACAGGTTGAGCGCTTCGCCCACCTTCTTCCCGCGGATCTGGTCGGCGACCAAGCGGGCTTTCTGGGCGGAGATTCGAGCGCCCGACAACTTAGCGGCTACTTCCATTTCCTAACCCCTTAACGCTTGGCTTTCTTGTCTGCCACGTGCCCACGATAAGTGCGGGTACCGGCAAACTCGCCCAGTTTGTGGCCGACCATGTCTTCGTTAACGAGAACTGGGACGTGTTGACGACCGTTGTGTACTGCGATGGTCAGACCGACCATTTGTGGCAGGATCATCGAACGACGCGACCAGGTTTTCACCGGTTTGCGATCATTCTTTTCCGCCGCCACTTCGATCTTCTTCAGTAGGTGAAGATCAATAAAAGGACCTTTTTTCAGAGAACGTGGCACTGTCGTATCCCTCTATTTACTTGCGACGACGGACGATCATTTTGTCGGTACGCTTATTACCACGAGTCTTCGCGCCCTTAGTCGGGAAGCCCCATGGCGATACCGGATGACGACCACCAGAGGTACGACCTTCACCACCACCGTGTGGGTGGTCAACCGGGTTCATGGCAACACCACGAACGGTTGGGCGAACGCCACGCCAGCGTTTGGCACCAGCTTTACCCAGCGAACGCAGGCTGTGCTCGGAGTTCGAGACTTCGCCCAGGGTCGCGCGGCATTCAGCCAGCACTTTACGCATCTCACCAGAACGCAGACGCAGGGTCACGTAGACACCTTCACGAGCGATCAACTGAGCCGAAGCACCAGCGGAACGAGCGATCTGTGCGCCTTTACCTGGCTTCAATTCGATGCCGTGTACGGTGCTACCAACTGGAATGTTACGCAGTTGCAGAGCGTTGCCCGGCTTGATCGGTGCCAGGGCACCTGCGATCAGCTGGTCGCCAGCGCTCACGCCTTTAGGGGCGATGATGTAGCGACGCTCGCCATCTGCGTACAGCAGCAGAGCGATGTGAGCAGTACGGTTTGGATCGTATTCGATACGCTCGACAGTGGCAGAGATGCCATCTTTGTCGTTGCGACGGAAATCGACCAGACGATAATGCTGCTTATGGCCACCACCGATGTGACGAGTGGTAATACGACCATTGTTGTTACGACCACCAGTCTTCGATTTTTTCTCGAGCAGCGGTGCGTGAGGAGCGCCTTTATGCAGCTCCTGGTTGACCACCTTGACCACAAAACGGCGGCCAGGGGAAGTCGGTTTGCATTTAACGATTGCCATGATGCACCCCTTCCTTACTCAGCACTGCTGCTGAAATCGAGATCTTGGCCTGGCTGAAGGGAGATAACTGCCTTCTTCCAGTCATTACGCTTGCCCAGACCGCGAGCAGTGCGCTTGCTCTTACCCAGAACATTCAGGGTAGTAACACGCTCTACTTTCACGCTGAACAGGCTTTCGACGGCCTTCTTGATTTCCAGCTTGGTTGCGTCAGTTGCAACCTTGAAAACGAACTGGCCTTTCTTGTCAGCCAGAACCGTAGCCTTTTCGGAAACGTGCGGGCCAAGCAGAACTTTAAATACGCGTTCCTGGTTCATCCCAGCAGCTCCTCGAATTTCTTCACGGCCGACACGGTGATCAACACCTTGTCGTATGCGATCAGACTAACTGGATCGGAACCTTGCACGTCACGTACATCAACGTGTGGCAGGTTGCGAGCAGCCAGGTACAGGTTCTGATCAACAGCTTCAGACACGATCAAAACGTCGGTCAGGCTCATGTTGTTCAGCTTGCCCAGCAGATCTTTGGTTTTTGGACTTTCAACAGCGAAGTCCTGAACCACGACCAGACGATCAGTACGCACGAGTTCAGCAAGGATGGAGCGCAGTGCTGCGCGGTACATCTTCTTGTTGAGCTTCTGAGAGTGATCCTGTGGACGAGCTGCGAAAGTGGTACCGCCGCCACGCCAGATTGGGCTACGGATAGTACCGGCACGAGCACGGCCAGTGCCTTTCTGACGCCAAGGGCGCTTACCGCCACCACGTACGTCGGAACGGGTCTTTTGCTGCTTGCTACCTTGACGGCCGCCGGCCATGTAGGCCACGACTGCTTGGTGAACGAGCGTCTCGTTGAATTCGCCGCCAAATGTCAGTTCGGAAACTTCGATCGCTTGAGCGTCATTTACATTTAATTGCATGTCAGCTTCCCCTTAACCGCGAGCCTTGGCCGCTGGACGTACAACCAGGTTGCCGCCAGTAGCGCCAGGAACAGCACCCTTGACCAACAACAGATTGCGTTCAGCGTCGACGCGCACTACTTCGAGGGACTGCACGGTCACGCGCTCAGCGCCCATATGACCGGACATTTTTTTGCCCTTGAATACACGACCAGGAGTCTGGCACTGGCCAATAGAGCCCGGGACGCGGTGGGAAACGGAGTTACCGTGAGTGTTGTCTTGGCCACGGAAATTCCAACGCTTGATCGTACCCTGGAAGCCTTTACCCTTGGACTGACCGGTTACATCAACCAGTTGACCAGCGGCGAAGATTTCAGCGTTGATCAGATCGCCAGCCTGGTAGTCGCCATCTTCAAGACGGAACTCCATAACAGTACGACCAGCTGCAACGTTTGCTTTTGCGAAGTGACCTGCTTGAGCAGCAGTCACGCGCGAAGCACGACGCTCGCCGACAGTGACTTGCACTGCACGATAGCCATCGGTTTCTTCAGTTTTGAACTGGGTGACGCGATTCGGTTCGATCTCAATGACCGTGACCGGAATGGAGACACCTTCTTCGGTGAAAATACGGGTCATACCGCATTTACGACCGACTACACCAATAGTCATGTTGTAAACCTCATGAGTGTACGGGGCTTTCACCCGCTATGGCCGCCCATTTCAGAGCGTTACACGACTAAGACCCAAGTCTTAGCCGAGGCTGATCTGTACTTCCACACCGGCCGCCAGATCAAGCTTCATAAGTGCATCAACGGTTTTATCCGTTGGCTGGACGATGTCCAGAACGCGCTTATGAGTACGGATCTCGTACTGGTCACGCGCGTCTTTGTTGACGTGCGGGGAGACCAGAACGGTGAACCGCTCTTTACGGGTAGGCAGTGGAATTGGACCACGCACTTGTGCACCAGTACGTTTCGCGGTTTCCACGATTTCCTGGGTGGATTGGTCGATCAGGCGATGGTCAAAAGCCTTCAACCTGATACGGATTTGCTGATTTTGCATTGGATTTCAGACTCCGGCTGCTATTCCCAGCGAGCGCAATACGCCCGTTAAAAGGAGGCGCAATTCTATAGACGCCCCAGATAGGTGTCAACCCAATAAAAAAAGCCCCCGCTGAGCGGGGGCCTTTTTCAAAGCATCAAGCTAACTCAAAAAAGAGCTTACTCGATGATTTTAGCTACAACACCAGCACCAACGGTACGGCCGCCTTCACGGATAGCGAAGCGCAGACCGTCTTCCATTGCGATGGTTTTGATCAGGGTAACTTCCATTTGGATGTTATCACCTGGCATTACCATTTCAACGCCTTCTGGCAGCTGGCAGTTACCAGTCACGTCAGTAGTACGGAAGTAGAACTGAGGACGGTAGCCTTTGAAGAACGGAGTGTGACGACCGCCTTCTTCTTTGCTCAGAACGTAGACTTCTGCGGTGAACTTGGTGTGCGGCTTAACGGTGCCTGGCTTAACCAGAACCTGGCCACGCTCAACGTCGTCACGCTTGGTACCACGCAGCAGAACGCCGCAGTTCTCGCCAGCACGACCTTCGTCGAGCAGTTTGCGGAACATTTCAACACCGGTGCAGGTGGTGACGGTGGTGTCACGCAGACCAACGATTTCCAGTGGATCTTGAACGCGAACGATACCGCGCTCGATACGACCAGTCACAACAGTACCGCGACCGGAGATCGAGAATACGTCTTCGATTGGCATCAGGAACGGCTTGTCGGTCAGACGAACTGGTTCTGGGATGTAGGTATCCAGAGTTTCAACCAGTTTACGAACGGCAGTGGTGCCCATTTCGTTGTCGTCTTTGCCTTCCAGAGCCATACGAGCAGAACCGATGATGATCGGAGTGTCGTCACCTGGGAAGTCGTAAGTGCTCAGCAGATCGCGCACTTCCATCTCAACCAGTTCCAGCAGCTCAGCGTCGTCTACCAGGTCAGCCTTGTTCAGGAAAACCACGATGTACGGAACGCCTACCTGACGGGACAGC
Organism: Pseudomonas sp. FP453; assembly: GCF_030687495.1. Classification (NCBI taxonomy): domain Bacteria; kingdom Pseudomonadati; phylum Pseudomonadota; class Gammaproteobacteria; order Pseudomonadales; family Pseudomonadaceae; genus Pseudomonas; species Pseudomonas sp. FP453. Next base: position 5,582,800 of record NZ_CP117435.1, read on the forward strand.
AGGATGTGCTCACGGGTTTGTGGCATCGGACCATCAGCGGCCGAGCAAACCAGGATCGCGCCGTCCATTTGGGCAGCACCGGTGATCATGTTCTTCACATAGTCAGCGTGACCTGGGCAGTCAACGTGAGCGTAGTGACGAATCTTCGAGTTGTACTCGACGTGCGCGGTGTTGATGGTGATACCACGAGCTTTTTCTTCTGGAGCGCTGTCGATCTTGTCGAAATCAACGATTGCAGAACCGAATACTTCGGAGCAAACGCGAGTCAGAGCTGCGGTCAGAGTGGTTTTACCGTGGTCAACGTGGCCGATGGTGCCAACGTTTACGTGCGGTAGGGAACGATCAAATTTTTCTTTAGCCACGACAATTAACTCCTAGCCTAAACGGGCTGAATCAGCCTTGTTTTTTGGTAACGGTTTCGACGATGTGCGACGGAGCCGTATTGTATTTCTTGAATTCCATAGAGTAGCTTGCGCGACCCTGGGACATGGAGCGAACGTCGGTCGCATAACCGAACATCTCACCCAACGGAACCTCGGCGCGAATCACTTTGCCGGAAACCGTGTCTTCCATACCCAAGATCATGCCACGACGACGGTTAAGGTCGCCCATGACATCACCCATATAGTCTTCAGGTGTAACAACTTCTACCGCCATGATCGGCTCAAGCAACTCACCACCGCCCTTCTGGGCCAGTTGCTTGGTCGCCATGGAGGCAGCCACCTTAAACGCCATCTCGTTGGAGTCGACGTCGTGGTAAGAACCGTCAAAAACGGTTGCTTTCAGGCCGATCAGCGGATAGCCGGCAACAACGCCGTTCTTCATCTGCTCTTCGATGCCCTTCTGGATAGCCGGGATGTATTCCTTAGGAACCACACCACCAACTACTTCGTTCACGAATTGCAGACCTTCCTGACCTTCGTCAGCAGGAGCAAAACGGATCCAGCAGTGACCGAACTGACCACGACCGCCGGACTGACGAACGAACTTGCCTTCGATTTCACAGTTCTTCGTGATGCGCTCACGATAGGAAACCTGAGGCTTACCGATGTTGGCTTCGACGTTGAACTCACGGCGCATCCGGTCAACCAGGATGTCCAGGTGCAACTCGCCCATGCCGGAGATGATCGTTTGACCAGTCTCTTCATCAGTCTTAACGCGGAAAGATGGATCTTCCTGAGCAAGCTTGCCCAGAGCGATACCCATTTTTTCCTGGTCATCCTTGGTCTTAGGCTCTACGGCAACCGAAATAACCGGCTCCGGGAAGTCCATGCGAACCAGGATGATTGGCTTGGCAGCGTCGCACAAAGTCTCACCAGTGGTGACGTCCTTCATGCCGATCAGGGCCGCGATGTCACCAGCGCGCACTTCCTTGATCTCTTCACGGGCGTTTGCGTGCATTTGCACCATACGGCCCACGCGCTCTTTCTTGCCTTTAACCGAGTTGATCACGCCGTCGCCGGATGCCAACACGCCCGAGTAAACGCGGACGAAGGTCAAAGTACCCACGAATGGGTCGGTAGCGATCTTGAACGCCAGCGCCGAGAACGGCTCGCTGTCGTCAGCATGACGCTCCATCTCTTCTTCCTCGTTATCAGGGTTGGTACCCTTGATAGCAGGAATGTCGGTTGGAGCCGGCAGGTAGTCGATAACGGCGTCGAGAACCAGGGGAACACCCTTGTTCTTGAAGGAAGAACCGCAAACAGCCAAGACGATTTCGCCAGCGATAGTACGCTGACGCAGAGCGGCCTTGATTTCCTCGTTGGTGAGTTCTTCACCTTCAAGGTACTTGTTCATCAGCTCTTCGCTGGCTTCGGCAGCAGCCTCAACCATGTTACCGCGCCACTCGTCAGCCAGTTCCTGAAGCTCTTCAGGGATAGGCTTGCGAACCGGGACCATACCTTTGTCAGCGTCGTTCCAGTAGACCGCTTCCATGGTGAGCAGATCGATCTGCCCCTGGAAGTTATCTTCGGAACCGATGGCCAGCTGGATTGGCACCGGAGTGTGACCCAGGCGCTGCTTGATCTGACCGATCACGCGCAGGAAGTTGGCACCAGCACGGTCCATCTTGTTTACGTAAACAAGACGTGGAACGCCGTACTTGTTGGCTTGACGCCATACGGTTTCCGACTGAGGCTCAACACCCGAGGTACCGCAGAACACAACGACAGCGCCGTCGAGTACGCGCAGGGAACGTTCAACTTCAATGGTGAAGTCTACGTGGCCCGGGGTATCGATTACGTTGAAGCGGTGCTCGTTCTTGTACTGCTTGGCAGAACCAGACCAGAAAGCGGTAATAGCAGCAGAAGTAATGGTAATACCACGCTCCTGCTCCTGAACCATCCAGTCTGTGGTCGCGGCGCCGTCATGCACCTCGCCCATTTTGTGACTTTTGCCGGTGTAAAACAGTACGCGCTCGGTGGTGGTGGTTTTACCAGCATCCACGTGAGCAACGATACCGATGTTACGGTAGCGGCTAATCGGAGTAGTACGAGCCATAAAGCCCTCGCAAAATTAGTGAAGCTAAGATTAGAAGCGGTAGTGCGAGAAAGCTTTGTTAGCTTCAGCCATACGGTGCACGTCTTCACGCTTCTTAACAGCAGCACCTTTACCTTCGGCAGCGTCCAACAGTTCGCCGGCCAAACGCAGAGCCATAGACTTCTCGCCACGCTTACGGGCGAAGTCTACCAACCAGCGCATTGCCAGAGCGTTACGACGGGACGGACGAACTTCAACCGGAACCTGGTAAGTAGCACCGCCTACACGGCGCGACTTCACTTCGACCAGCGGAGCGATGGCGTCGAGAGCTTTCTCGAAGATTTCCAGGGGGTCGCTGTTCTTGCGTTCTTTAACCTTTTCCAGCGCGCCATAAACGATACGCTCGGCAACGGCTTTCTTGCCGCTTTCCATCACGTGGTTCATGAACTTGGCCAGAATTTGGCTTCCGTATTTTGGATCGTCAAGCACTTCGCGCTTGGCTGCTACGCGTCTTCTTGGCATGGATAAGCCCTCAAACGGTCTTCAGGTTCGCTCGGAATCGGTGCCCTTTCGGGACGCCTCCGACCTTACTCTTATCGACTCAGAAAATAAGATGATTCAGTTTTACAAAAAGCCGCTACTACTTAGGCTTCTTGGTACCGTACTTCGAACGACCCTGGTTACGACCTTTAACGCCGGAAGTATCCAAGGAGCCGCGTACGGTGTGGTAACGAACACCTGGCAAGTCTTTTACACGACCGCCGCGGATCAGTACCACGCTGTGCTCTTGCAGGTTGTGGCCTTCACCGCCGATGTACGAGGAAACCTCGAAACCGTTGGTCAGGCGCACACGGCATACTTTACGCAGTGCCGAGTTAGGTTTTTTCGGCGTGGTGGTATACACACGGGTGCATACGCCACGACGTTGCGGGCAGTTCTGCAGCGCAGGTACGTCGGATTTCTCGACGATACGCTTACGCGGCTGACGTACCAGCTGGTTGATAGTTGCCATCTACTAGCTCCACTGTTGTCTTGCGACGCTATTGTCTTGCAAGAAAAGCAAAATGGCAGGAACGAATTCCCGCCAAATTTAGGGGTACAAGAGTCTAAAGAGGATCTTGTCCCCAGTCAAGGCAAGGCCCCGACCTTCCCACCTGTCGAACCGGGGCAAAATTGCCTCGATCCGACGAATGGGACTGCCAGGGCCCAGACTTATTTATCGCAGAACTCAGTTACCGCTTGAGTTCAGCGCTTCGGTCAGTGCAGCTTCCACTTCACTGGCGCTTACGCGCAGCGGCTTGTCAGCATCACGGCGGCGCTTGCGCTCGCTGTGGTAAGCCAAACCGGTACCTGCCGGGATCAAACGACCCACGACAACGTTTTCTTTCAGGCCGCGCAGATAGTCGCGTTTGCCGGTTACCGCTGCTTCGGTCAGTACGCGAGTGGTCTCCTGGAAGGAGGCCGCCGAGATGAACGACTCAGTGGACAACGACGCCTTGGTGATACCCAGCAACACGCGAGTGAACTTGGAAACGAATTTCTCGTCGTTCGCCAGGCGCTCGTTTTCTACCAGTACGTGAGTCAGTTCCATCTGGTCGCCCTTGATGAAACTGGAATCGCCGGATTCTGCGATTTCAACTTTACGCAGCATCTGACGCAGGATGGTCTCGATGTGCTTGTCGTTGATCTTCACGCCTTGCAGACGGTAAACGTCCTGGATCTCGTTCACGATGTACTTGGCCAGCGCACTCACACCCAGCAGACGCAGGATGTCGTGTGGATCGCTTGGGCCGTCGGAGATAACTTCGCCGCGGTTTACCTGTTCGCCTTCGAACACGTTCAGGTGACGCCACTTCGGAATCAGCTCTTCGTACGGATCGCTACCGTGGTTCGGGGTAATGACCAGACGGCGCTTGCCCTTGGTCTCTTTACCGAACGCGATGGTGCCGCTGACTTCAGCCAGAATCGACGCTTCTTTCGGACGACGAGCTTCGAACAAGTCGGCAACACGCGGCAGACCACCGGTGATGTCACGAGTTTTCGAAGTTTCTTGCGGGATACGCGCGATAACATCACCGATCGCGATCTTCGCACCATCCGCTACACCGACCAGGGCGTTGGCTGGCAGGAAGTACTGAGCGATTACGTCAGTACCTGGCAGCAACAAGTCCTTGCCGTTGTCGTCGACCATCTTCACGGCAGGACGGATGTCTTTACCGGCAGCTGGACGATCTTTCGCGTCGAGTACTTCAATGTTGGTCATACCGGTCAATTCGTCAGTCTGACGCTTGATCGTGATGCCTTCTTCCATGCCCACGTAGGTCACGGTACCTTTCATTTCGGTAACGATTGGGTGAGTGTGCGGATCCCACTTGGCCACGATTGCGCCAGCGTCGACCTTGTCACCTTCTTTAACCGAAATCACAGCACCGTACGGCAGCTTGTAACGCTCACGCTCACGACCGTAGTCATCAGCGATGGCCAGCTCACCGGAACGGGACACAGCAACCAGGTGGCCATCCACTCGCTCAACGTGCTTCAGGTTGTGCAGACGGACGGTACCGCCATTCTTCACCTGAACGCTGTCGGCTGCGGAGGTCCGGCTTGCCGCACCACCGATGTGGAACGTACGCATGGTCAGCTGGGTACCCGGCTCACCGATGGACTGGGCAGCAATAACGCCGACCGCTTCACCGATGTTCACCTGGTGACCACGTGCCAAGTCACGGCCGTAGCACTTGGCGCAAATGCCGTAGCGGGTTTCGCAGCTGATCGGCGAGCGAACAATCACTTCGTCGATGCTGTTGAGTTCGATGAACTCGACCCACTTCTCGTCTACCAGAGTACCGGCAGGAACGATGATTTCTTCGGTGCCTGGCTTGAATACGTCACGGGCGATCACTCGACCCAGTACGCGCTCACCCAGCGGCTCTACAACGTCACCGCCTTCAATGTGCGGAGTCATCAGCAGGCCGTGCTCGGTGCCGCAGTCGATCTCGGTCACAACCAGATCTTGTGCAACGTCTACCAGACGACGAGTCAGGTAACCCGAGTTAGCGGTTTTCAACGCGGTATCCGCAAGACCCTTACGAGCACCGTGAGTGGAGATGAAGTACTGAAGTACGCTCAAACCTTCACGGAAGTTCGCAGTAATCGGCGTTTCGATGATGGAACCGTCCGGCTTGGCCATCAGGCCACGCATACCGGCGAGCTGACGGATCTGCGCAGCAGAACCCCGTGCGCCCGAGTCGGCCATCATGTACATCGAGTTGAAGGACTCTTGATCGACTTCCACGCCGTGACGGTCGATAACCTTCTCTTTCGAGAGGTTGGCCATCATCGCCTTGGAAACTTCGTCGTTCGCCTTCGACCAAAGGTCGATCACTTTGTTGTACTTCTCGCCCTGGGTTACCAGGCCGGAGGCGTACTGGCTTTCGATCTCTTTCACTTCATCGGTAGCAGCACCGATGATCTGGGCTTTTTCATCCGGGATAACGAAGTCGTTAACACCGATGGAAACGCCGGAAATGGTCGAGTAAGCAAAACCGGTGTACATCAACTGGTCAGCGAAGATCACGGTCTCTTTCAAACCAACCACGCGGTAGCACTGGTTGATCAGCTTGGAGATCGCCTTTTTCTTCATCGGCAGGTTGACGACGTCGTACGACAGACCTTTTGGCACAACTTGATACAGCAGCGCACGGCCGACAGTAGTGTCGACAATACGGGTGCCGCTCACGCTGCCGCCATCACGGTCGTTGACGGTTTCGTTGATCCGCACTTTGACCTTGGCGTGCAGTGCGGCTTCGCCGGCACGGAACACACGGTCAACTTCTTGCAGGTCAGCGAACACACGACCTTCGCCCTTGGCGTTGATCGCTTCACGGGTCATGTAGTACAGACCCAATACAACGTCCTGCGACGGAACGATGATTGGCTCACCGTTGGCTGGCGACAGAATGTTGTTGGTCGACATCATCAACGCACGCGCTTCCAACTGGGCTTCCAGTGTCAGCGGTACGTGCACGGCCATTTGGTCGCCGTCGAAGTCGGCGTTGTACGCAGCACAGACCAGAGGGTGCAGCTGGATAGCCTTACCTTCGATCAGTACCGGTTCAAACGCCTGGATACCCAGACGGTGAAGGGTCGGTGCACGGTTGAGGAGAACCGGGTGTTCGCGGATCACTTCAGCGAGAACGTCCCAAACCTCTGGCAGTTCGCGCTCGACCATTTTCTTGGCCGCTTTGATGGTGGTCGCGAGACCGCGCATTTCCAGCTTGCCGAAGATGAATGGCTTGAACAGCTCGAGAGCCATCTTCTTAGGCAGACCGCACTGGTGCAGACGCAGGGTCGGGCCTACGGTAATTACCGAACGACCGGAGTAGTCAACACGCTTACCGAGCAAGTTCTGACGGAAACGACCTTGCTTACCCTTGATCATGTCAGCCAGGGATTTCAGAGGACGCTTGTTGGAACCGGTGATAGCGCGGCCACGACGACCGTTGTCGAGCAAGGCGTCGACGGCTTCTTGCAACATACGCTTTTCGTTGCGCACGATGATGTCCGGAGCGGACAGATCAAGCAGGCGCTTCAAGCGGTTGTTACGGTTGATCACGCGGCGGTACAGGTCGTTGAGGTCGGACGTCGCGAAACGACCACCGTCCAACGGTACCAGCGGACGCAGGTCTGGCGGCAGAACCGGCAGAACGGTCAGCACCATCCACTCTGGCAAGTTGCCGGAACCCTGGAAGGCTTCCATCAACTTCAGACGCTTGGACAGTTTCTTGATCTTGGTTTCAGAGTTGGTTTGCGGAATTTCTTCGCGCAGACGGCCAATCTCGTGTTCCAGGTCGATAGCGTGCAGCAGCTCGCGGACAGCTTCGGCACCCATGCGGGCATCGAAATCGTCGCCAAACTCTTCCAGCGCTTCGAAGTACTGCTCGTCGTTCAGCAGCTGACCTTTTTCAAGGGTGGTCATGCCTGGATCGATAACGACATAGCTCTCGAAGTAGAGAACGCGTTCGATATCACGCAGGGTCATGTCCATCAGCAAGCCGATACGGGACGGCAGCGATTTCAGGAACCAGATGTGGGCAACCGGCGAAGCCAGTTCGATGTGCGCCATGCGCTCACGACGAACTTTGGCCAGCGCAACTTCAACGCCGCACTTCTCGCAGATCACACCACGGTGCTTCAAGCGCTTGTACTTACCGCACAGGCACTCGTAATCCTTTACCGGGCCAAAGATCTTGGCGCAGAACAGGCCGTCACGCTCAGGTTTGAACGTACGGTAGTTGATGGTTTCCGGTTTTTTAACTTCACCGAACGACCACGAACGGATCATCTCAGGCGATGCCAATCCAATACGGATGGCGTCGAACTCTTCGACTTGACCCTGGTTTTTCAGCAAATTCAGTAGGTCTTTCAAGGCCTTTCCTCCTGGCGGAGCAGAGAGCGGGCTAAACAGCCCCGCTCTCGATTCGCGTCACGTGTTATTCGGTTTCCAGATCGATATCGATGCCGAGGGAACGAATTTCTTTGATCAACACGTTGAAGGACTCGGGCATGCCCGGCTCCATACGGTGATCGCCGTCCACGATGTTTTTGTACATCTTGGTCCGACCGTTCACATCGTCCGACTTCACTGTGAGCATTTCTTGCAGAGTGTAAGCAGCACCGTATGCTTCCAGTGCCCAGACCTCCATCTCCCCGAAACGCTGACCACCGAACTGAGCCTTACCACCCAGCGGCTGCTGGGTAACCAGGCTGTACGAACCGGTAGAACGAGCGTGCATCTTGTCGTCTACCAAGTGGTTCAGCTTCAGCATGTACATGTAGCCAACAGTAACCGGGCGCTCGAACTTGTTGCCGGTACGGCCGTCGAACAGCTGCATCTGGCCGCTTTCTGGCAGGTCTGCTAGTTTCAGCATGGCCTTGATTTCGCTTTCCTTGGCACCGTCGAATACCGGGGTAGCCATTGGAACACCGCCGCGCAGGTTCTTCGCCAGATCCAGGATTTCCTGGTCGGAGAAGGTGTCCAGCTCTTCGTTGCGACCGCCGATCTCGTTGTAGATCTCGTGCAGGAACTTACGCAGGTCTGCGACCTTGCGCTGCTCTTCGATCATACGGTTGATCTTCTCGCCCAGACCTTTGGCCGCGAGGCCCAGGTGGGTTTCAAGGATCTGACCAACGTTCATACGCGAAGGTACGCCCAGTGGGTTGAGGACGACGTCGACCGGGGTGCCATTGGCATCGTGCGGCATGTCTTCAACCGGCATGATCACGGAGACCACACCTTTGTTACCGTGACGACCGGCCATCTTGTCGCCCGGCTGGATGCGGCGACGGATTGCCAGGTAAACCTTGACGATTTTCAGCACGCCTGGAGCCAGGTCATCGCCCCTGCTGCAGTTTGCGCTTCTTGTCTTCGAACTTGTCGTCCAGCAGACGGCGGCGATCAACGATGTAGGCCTGGGCCTTCTCGAGCTGCTCGTTCAGAGCATCTTCAGCCATGCGCAGTTTGAACCACTGGCCGTGCTCAAGACCGTCGAGGATTTCGTCGGTGATGTCCTGACCTTTCTTCAGACCTGCGCCGCCTTCAGCCTTGTGGCCTACCAGAGCGGAACGCAGACGTTCGAAGGTCGCGCCTTCAACGATACGGAACTCTTCGTTCAGGTCCTTGCGGATCTCGTCGAGCTGAGTCTTCTCGATGGACAGTGCACGAGCATCACGCTCAACGCCGTCACGGGTGAAGACCTGTACGTCGATGACAGTACCTTTGGTGCCAGTCGGCACGCGCAGGGAGGTGTCTTTAACGTCGCTGGCTTTTTCACCGAAGATGGCACGCAGCAGTTTTTCTTCCGGAGTCAGTTGGGTCTCGCCTTTCGGAGTGACCTTACCAACCAGGATGTCGCCTGCGCCGACTTCAGCACCTACGTAAACGATACCGGCTTCGTCCAGCTTGTTCAGTGCAGCTTCACCCACGTTCGGGATGTCTGCAGTGATTTCCTCAGGCCCAAGCTTGGTGTCACGTGCCACACAGGTCAGTTCCTGGATGTGGATCGTGGTGAAGCGGTCTTCTTGAACCACACGCTCGGACAGGCAGATGGAGTCTTCGAAGTTGAAGCCGTTCCATGCCATGAACGCGATACGCATGTTCTGACCCAGAGCCAGCTCACCCATGTCGGTGGACGGGCCGTCGGCCATGATGTCGCTACGCTGAACACGATCACCCTTGCTCACCAGCGGACGCTGGTTGATGCAGGTGTTCTGGTTCGAGCGGGTGTATTTGGTCAGGTTGTAGATGTCGACACCGGCTTCGCCAGTTTCAACTTCGTCATCGGCAACACGAACCACGATACGGCTGGCATCAACGGAGTCGATCACGCCGCCACGACGAGCCACGACGCAAACGCCGGAGTCACGAGCTACGTTACGCTCCATGCCGGTACCTACCAGCGGCTTGTCAGCGCGCAGGGTCGGTACAGCTTGACGCTGCATGTTGGAACCCATCAACGCACGGTTGGCGTCATCGTGCTCCAGGAACGGGATCAGCGACGCAGCAACCGAAACTACCTGCTTCGGCGATACGTCCATCAAGGTGACGTCTTCCGGCGCCTTGACGGTGAACTCGTTCAAGTGACGAACAGCAACCAGCTCGTCGACCAGCACTTTCTTGTCGTTCATCGTGGCCGAAGCCTGAGCGATCACGTGATCAGCTTCTTCGATGGCGGACAGGAACACGATCTCGTCGGTAACCAGGGCGTCTTTCACCACACGGTACGGGCTCTCGAGGAAGCCGTACTGGTTGGTGCGCGCATAGGCAGCCAGGGAGTTGATCAGGCCGATGTTCGGACCTTCCGGCGTTTCGATCGGGCAAACACGACCGTAGTGCGTCGGGTGTACGTCACGCACTTCAAAGCCAGCACGCTCACGGGTCAGACCGCCCGGGCCCAGTGCAGAAACACGGCGCTTGTGGGTGATCTCGGAGAGCGGGTTGTTCTGGTCCATGAACTGCGAGAGCTGGCTGGAACCGAAGAACTCTTTCACCGCCGCAGCCACTGGCTTGGCGTTGATCAGGTCTTGCGGCATCAGGCCTTCGCTTTCAGCCATCGACAGACGCTCTTTGACCGCACGCTCAACACGTACCAGGCCAACGCGGAACTGGTTCTCGGCCATTTCGCCTACGCAGCGAACACGACGGTTACCCAGGTGGTCGATGTCATCGACGATGCCTTTACCGTTACGGATGTCGACCAGAGTCTTCAGTACCGCGACGATATCTTCCTTGCACAGCACGCCCGAACCTTCGATCTCGGTACGACCGATACGACGGTTGAACTTCATCCGGCCGACCGCAGACAGGTCATAGCGCTCAGGGCTGAAGAACAGGTTGTTGAACAGGGTCTCGGCAGCGTCTTTGGTTGGCGGCTCGCCAGGACGCATCATGCGATAGATCTCGACCAGCGCTTCCAATTGGTTGCTGGTGGAGTCGATCTTCAGAGTGTCGGAGACGAACGGACCGCAGTCGATATCGTTGGTGTACAGGGTCTCGATGCGAACAACCTGGGCCTTGGCGATTTTCGCCAGGATCTCGGTGTTCAGCTCGGTGTTGCACTCAGCCAGGATTTCGCCTGTTGCCGGGTGAACGATAACCTTGGCGGTGGTGCGACCCAGGACGTAGTCCAGAGGCACTTCCAGCTCTTTGATACCGGCTTTTTCGATCTGGTTGATGTGGCGCGCAGTAATACGACGGCCAGCCTCAACAATCACCTTGCCGTTTTCATCCTGGATGTCCAGGACGGCAATTTCACCACGCAGACGCGAAGCGATCAGCTCCAGCTTGAGGGTTTCATCCTTCAGGCTGAATACGTTGGTGGTGTAGAAAGCGTCCAGCACTTGCTCAGTGGTATAACCGAGCGCGCGCAGCAGTACCGAGGCCGGCAGCTTGCGACGACGGTCGATACGCACGAACACGCAGTCTTTCGGGTCGAACTCGAAGTCCAACCACGAACCGCGGTACGGAATGATCCGCGCGGAGTACAGGAGTTTACCGGAGCTGTGCGTCTTGCCGCGGTCGTGGTCGAAGAACACGCCCGGGGAACGGTGCAGCTGGGAAACGATTACACGCTCGGTACCGTTGATTACGAAGGTACCGTTTTCAGTCATCAGTGGGATTTCGCCCATGTAGACTTCTTGCTCTTTGATGTCCTTGATCGCTTTGTTCGACGATTCTTTGTCGAAAATGATCAGACGGACTTTTACCCGCAAAGGTACGGCGTACGTAACACCGCGCAACACGCATTCTTTGACATCAAATGCCGGTTCGCCCAGGCGATAACCCACGTACTCCAGCGCAGCATTGCCGGAGTAGCTGATGATCGGGAAAACGGATTTGAAGGCCGCATGCAGGCCCACGTCGCGGAACTGATCTTTGGTCGCTCCCGCCTGCAAGAATTCACGATACGAATCCAGCTGGATAGCCAGAAGGTACGGGACATCCATGACGTCCGGCAACTTGCTAAAGTCCTTGCGGATACGTTTTTTCTCAGTATATGAGTAAGCCATCAGCGTTCCCCAGCTTGGTCACCTGCTTGTTTGGCCCCTCCGACGGGAGCAGCCAGAAAATCTTGCAAACCCCTTGGTTTGCACCACCGCTTCGGGTGGCTACAGCGCGTTAATGGCGGCGACCTAGTCGGCAGCCAAGAACGGAAAAAGGCCGGTGGCAAGAGCCACCAGCCATCAGCCTTCAGCTTAACGCTTGGGCTGGAGACGCAAGGTCGATGCTTACTTCAGCTCGACTTTAGCGCCTGCTTCTTCCAGAGTAGCTTTGGCTTTGTCAGCAGCGTCTTTCGACACAGCTTCCAGAACCACGGCAGGAGCGCCGTCAACTACAGCCTTGGCTTCTTTCAGGCCCAGACCGGTCAGTTCACGTACTGCCTTGATCACGTTTACTTTCTTCTCGCCAGCTTCGGTCAGCATGACGTTGAATTCGGTTTGCTCTTCAACAACGGCAGCAGCAGCAGCTGGGCCAGCGGAAGCAGCGGCAGCGGAAACGCCGAATTTTTCTTCGAAAGCTTTGATCAGCTCAACAACCTGCAGAACCGACATTTCAGCTACGGCGTTGAGGATATCGTCTTGGGAGATAGACATTGCTGTATTTCCTGAATTGGGGGACGGCCTACACGGCCATCGAAATAAACAAAAATACGCGAGAGAAGTCGTTCAGCCTTAGGCTGCGGCGGCTTCTTTTTGCTCGCGAACTGCGGCCAGAGTACGAGCCAGCTTGCTGGTAGCGCCTTGAATCACGCTCATCAGCTGCGAAATGGCTTCGTCGCGGGTCGGCAGTGTTGCCAGTACGTCGATTTGGTTAGCTGCGAGGAACTTGCCCTCGAACGCAGCTGCCTTGATCTCGAACTTATCCTGACTCTTGGCGAATTCCTTGAACAAACGGGCAGCAGCGCCTGGATGATCTTTGGAGAACGCGATCAGAGTCGGGCCAGTGAACACGTCGTTGAGAACACTGTATTCAGTGTCAGCAACAGCGCGCTTGAGCAGAGTGTTACGTACAACACGTACGTAAACGCCAGCTTCACGAGCCTCTTTACGGAGTCCGGTCATAGCGCCTACTGTCACACCACGGGCATCAGCCACGACAGCGGACAGAGCAGCTTTGGCAGCCTCGTTGACTTCAGCGACGATGGCCTTCTTGTCTTCGAGATTAATTGCCACGGGTTTAACTCCTGCTTGTTACCGTTTCATCTGGCCGGAGCCGGATGTCGTTTTGGTGTCTGATTCGGTAAGGAACCGGGAGCACCATCTGCGTAGGCTTGAGGTTTAAGGCTTGCGCCGCCTACGGTCTTGGATAGCCCCCGCCAGGCAGGGACCCCAATTTTTTCAATTGGCGCGATCTCTCGCGCCAATCTGTGTCTTATACGTCCAGCGAGCCTTGGTCGATGACCAGACCTGGGCCCATAGTGGTGCTCAGGGTAACGCGCTTGACGTAGATACCTTTCGAGGAAGCCGGCTTGATACGCTTCAGATCAGCGATCAGGGCTTCAACGTTTTCCTTCAGCTTGACGGCGTCGAAGCCGACCTTGCCAACGGAGGTGTGAATGATGCCGTTTTTGTCGGTGCGATAACGAACCTGACCAGCCTTGGCGTTTTTAACCGCGGTAGCTACGTCTGGAGTTACGGTGCCGACTTTAGGGTTAGGCATCAGGCCGCGTGGACCGAGGATCTGACCCAACTGACCTACAACGCGCATTGCATCCGGGGAAGCAATAACGACGTCATAGTTCAGGTCGCCGCCTTTCATTTCGGCAGCCAGGTCGTCCATGCCAACGCGATCAGCGCCGGCGGCCAGAGCAGCTTCAGCTGCCGGGCCTTGGGTGAAGACAGCTACACGTACAGTCTTGCCAGTACCGTGTGGCAGCACAGTAGCGCTACGAACGACCTGGTCGGATTTACGTGGGTCAACACCCAGGTTTACAGCAACGTCAACAGACTCGCTGAACTTGACAGTCGACAGCTCGGTCAGCAGGGCAGCAGCGTCTACAAAGTTGTAGGACTTGCCTGCTTCGATTTTGCCGGCGATAGCCTTTTGGCGCTTGGTCAGCTTAGCCATTACACACCCTCCACGTTAAGGCCCATGCTACGAGCAGAACCGGCGATGGTACGCACGGCTGCATCCATATCAGCTGCAGTCAGATCCGCGTTTTTGGTTTTCGCGATTTCTTCCAGCTGAGCACGAGTTACAGTGCCGACTTTAACGGTGTTAGGACGAGCGGAACCGCTAGTCAGACCAGCAGCTTTCTTCAACAGAACCGAAGCCGGGGTCGACTTGGTTTCGAAGGTGAAGCTACGGTCGCTGTATACAGTGATGATCACTGGAGTCGGCAGACCTGGCTCAATACCCTGAGTACGGGCGTTGAAGGCCTTGCAGAATTCCATGATGTTCACGCCGTGCTGACCCAGAGCTGGACCGACGGGTGGGCTTGGGTTGGCCTGAGCGGCCTTCACTTGCAGCTTGATGTAAGCGGTAATCTTCTTGGCCATGAGGCACTCCAATTACGGGTTCAAGCGCCTCGAAAGGCTCCCCGGTTACTTGCGCGTTTATCCCAGTGACGACAAAACCCCACAGCCTAAGGCTGTGGGGTTGGGATGCTTGTTCAGCTAGACCTTCTCGACCTGGCTGAATTCCAGCTCTACCGGAGTAGAGCGACCGAAAATGAGCACCGCCACTTGGATCCGGCTCTTTTCGTAGTTAACTTCTTCGACAGTGCCGTTGAAATCAGCAAACGGACCATCTGTGACACGAACAACCTCACCCGGCTCGAACAACGTCTTCGGCTTAGGCTTGTCGCTGCCATCAGCAACACGACGCAGAATTGCTTCCGCCTCTTTGTCGGTGATTGGAGCAGGCTTATCAGCGGTTCCGCCGATGAAACCCATGACACGAGGGGTATCTTTGACTAAGTGCCAAGTACCTTCGTTCATGTCCATTTGAACCAGCACGTAGCCAGGGAAGAACTTGCGTTCGCTTTTACGCTTCTGCCCATTCCGCATTTCAACCACTTCTTCAGTGGGAACCAGAATTTCGCCGAAGCCATCTTCCATGCCTGCCAGCTTTACGCGCTCTAGCAAAGAGCGCATAACATGCTTCTCGTAACCCGAGTAAGCATGCACAACGTACCAACGCTTAGCCACGGGACACCCTTAGCCAACAATCAAGGAAACAAGCCAGCCGAGCAGGGAGTCGAGCCCCCACAACAGCAACGCCATAACCAGAACAACAGCCACGACAATCAATGTGGTCTGCGTGGTTTCTTGGCGAGTCGGCCAAACGACTTTACGAATTTCGGTGCGAGCTTCCTTTACCAGGACCGCGAAAGACTTGCCTTTAGCAGTCTGCAGGCCTACAAAGGCAGCTACAGCAGCAAGGGCAAGCAAGGCGAGCACACGGTACAGGATCGGCGAAGCAGAGTAGTACTGATTGCCAACAACGCCTACGACCACCAATGCGACTACAGCGAGCCACTTGACCAGATCGAAACGAGAGCTTTGAGCTTCAGCCTTAGGAGTCATCTATGAAGATCCTGTGAAAAGAAAGCCAGACACACCACGTGAATCTGGCAGGTCAGGAGGGAATCGAACCCCCAACCTACGGTTTTGGAGACCGTCGCTCTGCCAATTGAGCTACTGACCTAAAACAAAATCAGGCCGACCATTATGCAGGCCTGAAAAAGACTTTACAACAACCAACCCCAACAGACTTGAAACCACCTGACACAAGCGCCAGTAAAACCAGAATCAAGCCGAGGCAGCTGTTAAAACAAAGGCAGATATTTTCATATCTGCCTTGTTATATGGAGCTCTTGAGCGGATTTGAACCGCTGACCTCACCCTTACCAAGGGTGTGCTCTACCAACTGAGCTACAAGAGCGAAACACACTGCACAACCTGCAAACTTGGAGCGGGTAGCGGGAATCGAACCCGCATCATCAGCTTGGAAGGCTGAGGTTCTACCACTAAACTATACCCGCGGAGCTTGCAGCTCACGCTAAAAATGGTGGAGGGGGAAGGATTCGAACCTTCGAAGTCGTAGACGTCAGATTTACAGTCTGATCCCTTTGGCCGCTCGGGAACCCCTCCTAAGCGAGCCGGCATTTTACATCACGCCGACCTTCTGTCAAGCATTTTCTCATTTAAAAATATGAGGTTAGCTGCGTTGACGTTCGCTTCACGCTGTAGACCGTAAAGGTCTTCACTGCGAAGCGGGCGCCATTCTATGCAAACTATTCGAGAGTTGCAACGCCTTCGCACAACATTATTTTATGTTTTAACTCATTGAATTCCTTAGCAAGGTTTTCAAAGGGCAGATCATCAGCCAGACGTCGACTTTCAGGCGCTACGCGAAGCCAGTAGCCGGAGGCTTCAGGAGTGTTCAGCAATTGCACTTTGACCTTTATATCCAGGCTGATCAGCCGCTGTTCGACGGACTGCGCCTGACGCGGGTCGACAAAACCACCTATGTACAAACACGTATTTTGCGGATCGGACGCCTTTGCCCGCTCCCTCCTGGCAATCGCATCCGAAGATTCGCTCAGCAAGCGAATATCCTGCTGAGAACCCCGATAAAGACTCAAGGGCGTTACATCCTTGGCACGCAGCGGCGCCTCCTGCTGATGCCATACGTAATAGAAAGCGTTGAGGACGAGTAAAAGTAGAAACAGCCAACGCATAAACACCTCAAGACAAAGGGCATGCCATCGCCAAACCGACGAAAACCAGATCAGGAACGAGGCGCGCCTGCGGCACGGCATCCAGAACCAAATCAGCATCCCCCCCAGTAAGGAACACCGTGAAACTGTCGCCCCAGTAGCTTCGGGCCAACTCGAGCTGAGTCAGCACAAATCCCCTGAGCATCAGCGTACAGCCGCGCTCGACGGCCTCGACTGTCGTACGACCTGGCGAGAGACGCTCCAGCGCTTGCTCAGCGGCAGCATCGTCATAACGTATCTTGCGGGTGTGCGTGCGCAATTGACTACGCATGAGAGGCATACCAGGGCAAATGAACCCTCCCAAGTGCTCGCCGTCCGCACCAATAAAATCTGCTGTCGCCGCCGTACCAAAATCAAGTACCAGGCAAGCACCTGACGCTAATTTGTATCCCCCAAGCATTGCCAGCCAACGATCAAGGCCCAGGCGCTCGAAATCTTCATAGCCGTTGCGCACGCCGGCCATTTCTCGTGCGGGCGCGGCGCAAGAGACAACAATACCGAAAGCCCCCTCCAGAGCCTGTACCAGCTTACTAGTCTCCTCCAGCGCCCGGACACTCACCAGTCGGCAGCGCGTGAGCTGCAAGCCAGGAACGGCCACCAGGCTTTCAATCAAAGCTATATCCGAGCCAACGACACCTTCGGCGGAAGCCGCCGACCAATTCGAACCAAGCACCCGCCACTTGATAAAGCTATTGCCACAGTCGAGCTCAAGAATCATCACGCAACCTCAGGCTTAACTCACCACCGCTGTAAATTTTTTCAACGCCATCAACACTCAAACGCAAGGCGCCCTGGCGATCCACACCCAGCACCACGCCATCAACCTGATTGACGCCGGCGATGAGGGAAACCGTCCGCCCTTGCCACGCATGATTACACTCCCACTCCCCCTGAAGCACAGCAAACCCACCGGTTTTGTGCCGCTCCAGATGGCTCAGCAACTGCTGCCCCAGTCTCGCAACCAGCGAATTGCGATCAACTGGAGCGCCTGTCTCAAGCTGTACTGACGTCCACTGCTGGTCTATAGCATCGGATTTCTGCATATTCACATTAATGCCTATGCCAAGGACAACGTGGCAAATATCCGCAGGATCGCCCACTAACTCCAACAAGATTCCGGCAATTTTCTGCTGCCCGACCAAGACATCGTTCGGCCACTTCAAGGCAGCCCCCTGCACACCCGACTCACGCAGGGCCTGCATGACCGCCAAGCCGACAACCAGGCTCAATCCTTCCAACTGTCGCAGACCATCCTCAATGCGTAGTACAAGGCTGTAATACACATTCTGCGCATACGGGCTGACCCATGTTCGGCCTCGCCTGCCTCTTCCCGCTGTTTGCTGCTCCGAAAGTACCAGGAACGGCGCTGGACACTCAGCAGCAACCAGCCGCAACGCTTCAGCATTGGTGGAATCAACAGAGTCGGAGATATAGACGGGCCAGCCTAAGGCAGGCGCCCTCAGCGCAATTTCTTCAGCACTCAAGAACACCAGCGGCGCTGCTAGCTGGTACCCCTTCCCACGCACCTTATGAATAGGCAAACCTAATTCCGCTTCAAGGTGCTGGAGTTGCTTCCAGACAGCACTGCGGCTAACACCCAGGGCAGCGCCTAGTGCCTCTCCAGAGTGGAATCGGCCATCTTTCAGAAGCTTTAACAACGTCAGCATGCACATATCGCCTCACAATAAGGCAGGCATGATAGCCATGCGCTGGGTCATTGCATAGAAAGCCAAAGATTTAGCACCCGAGTGAGCACTGTTTAGCACCACCTGGCGTGCTTTTCCCGCGCCCAAAACAAAACCCCATCTGCTTTCGCAAATGGGGTTTCGGAATTTAATCTTGACGATGACCTACTCTCACATGGGGAAACCCCACACTACCATCGGCGATGCATCGTTTCACTGCTGAGTTCGGGATGGGATCAGGTGGTTCCAATGCTCTATGGTCGTCAAGAAATTCGGGTACTGAGTCGTGACCAAGTGGCCTCGCTTCAGCAAATTGGGTATGTGACAGCTTTCGGTGTTTTGTGAGAATCGAACTTTCGGTTCTATCGTCTTCACACACCGCAATCTGATGCTCTTTCGAGTAGTCAAATTGCTTGGGTGTTATATGGTCAAGCCTCACGGGCAATTAGTATTGGTTAGCTCAACGCCTCACAGCGCTTACACACCCAACCTATCAACGTCGTAGTCTTCGACGGCCCTTCAGGGAACTCAAGGTTCCAGTGAGATCTCATCTTGAGGCTAGTTTCCCGCTTAGATGCTTTCAGCGGTTATCTATTCCGAACATAGCTACCCGGCAATGCCACTGGCGTGACAACCGGAACACCAGAGGTTCGTCCACTCCGGTCCTCTCGTACTAGGAGCAGCCCCTCTCAAATCTCAAACGTCCACGGCAGATAGGGACCGAACTGTCTCACGACGTTCTAAACCCAGCTCGCGTACCACTTTAAATGGCGAACAGCCATACCCTTGGGACCGGCTTCAGCCCCAGGATGTGATGAGCCGACATCGAGGTGCCAAACACCGCCGTCGATATGAACTCTTGGGCGGTATCAGCCTGTTATCCCCGGAGTACCTTTTATCCGTTGAGCGATGGCCCTTCCATACAGAACCACCGGATCACTAAGACCTACTTTCGTACCTGCTCGACGTGTCTGTCTCGCAGTCAAGCGCGCTTTTGCCTTTATACTCTACGACCGATTTCCGACCGGTCTGAGCGCACCTTCGTACTCCTCCGTTACTCTTTAGGAGGAGACCGCCCCAGTCAAACTACCCACCATACACTGTCCTCGATCCGGATAACGGACCTGAGTTAGAACCTCAAAGTTGCCAGGGTGGTATTTCAAGGTTGGCTCCACGCAGACTGGCGTCCACGCTTCAAAGCCTCCCACCTATCCTACACAAGCAAATTCAAAGTCCAGTGCAAAGCTATAGTAAAGGTTCACGGGGTCTTTCCGTCTAGCCGCGGATACACTGCATCTTCACAGCGATTTCAATTTCACTGAGTCTCGGGTGGAGACAGCGCCGCCATCGTTACGCCATTCGTGCAGGTCGGAACTTACCCGACAAGGAATTTCGCTACCTTAGGACCGTTATAGTTACGGCCGCCGTTTACCGGGGCTTCGATCAAGAGCTTCGCGTTAGCTAACCCCATCAATTAACCTTCCGGCACCGGGCAGGCGTCACACCCTATACGTCCACTTTCGTGTTTGCAGAGTGCTGTGTTTTTAATAAACAGTCGCAGCGGCCTGGTATCTTCGACCGGCATGAGCTTACGGAGCAAGTCCTTCACCCTCACCGGCGCACCTTCTCCCGAAGTTACGGTGCCATTTTGCCTAGTTCCTTCACCCGAGTTCTCTCAAGCGCCTTGGTATTCTCTCAACCACCTGTGTCGGTTTGGGGTACGGTTCCTGGTTACCTGAAGCTTAGAAGCTTTTCTTGGAAGCATGGCATCAACCACTTCGTTAACTAAAAGTTAACTCGTCATCAGCTCTCGGCCTTAGAATCCCGGATTTACCTAAGATTCCAGCCTACCACCTTAAACTTGGACAACCAACGCCAAGCTGGCCTAGCCTTCTCCGTCCCTCCATCGCAATAACCAGAAGTACAGGAATATTAACCTGTTTTCCATCGACTACGCTTTTCAGCCTCGCCTTAGGGACCGACTAACCCTGCGTCGATTAACGTTGCGCAGGAAACCTTGGTCTTTCGGCGTGGGTGTTTTTCACACCCATTGTCGTTACTCATGTCAGCATTCGCACTTCTGATACCTCCAGCAAGCTTCTCAACTCACCTTCACAGGCCTTACAGAACGCTCCTCTAACCGCATCACTTACGTGATACCCGTAGCTTCGGTGTATGGTTTGAGCCCCGTTACATCTTCCGCGCAGGCCGACTCGACTAGTGAGCTATTACGCTTTCTTTAAAGGGTGGCTGCTTCTAAGCCAACCTCCTAGCTGTCTAAGCCTTCCCACATCGTTTCCCACTTAACCATAACTTTGGGACCTTAGCTGACGGTCTGGGTTGTTTCCCTTTTCACGACGGACGTTAGCACCCGCCGTGTGTCTCCCATGCTCGGCACTTGTAGGTATTCGGAGTTTGCATCGGTTTGGTAAGTCGGGATGACCCCCTAGCCGAAACAGTGCTCTACCCCTACAGTGATACATGAGGCGCTACCTAAATAGCTTTCGAGGAGAACCAGCTATCTCCGAGCTTGATTAGCCTTTCACTCCGATCCACAGGTCATCCGCTAACTTTTCAACGGTAGTCGGTTCGGTCCTCCAGTTAGTGTTACCCAACCTTCAACCTGCCCATGGATAGATCGCCCGGTTTCGGGTCTATTCCCAGCGACTAGACGCCCTATTAAGACTCGCTTTCGCTACGCCTCCCCTATTCGGTTAAGCTCGCCACTGAAAATAAGTCGCTGACCCATTATACAAAAGGTACGCAGTCACCCAACAAAGTGGGCTCCCACGGCTTGTACGATACGGTTTTCAGGATCTATTTCACTCCCCTCTCCGGGGTTCTTTTCGCCTTTCCCTCACGGTACTAGTTCACTATCGGTCAGTCAGTAGTATTTAGCCTTGGAGGATGGTCCCCCCATATTCAGACAAAGTTTCTCGTGCTCCGTCCTACTCGATTTCATGACTAAGAGATTTTCGCGTACAGGGCTATCACCCACTATGGCCGTACTTTCCAGAACGTTCCGCTAATCTCAAAGCCACTTAAGGGCTAGTCCCCGTTCGCTCGCCACTACTAAGGGAATCTCGGTTGATTTCTTTTCCTCAGGGTACTTAGATGTTTCAGTTCCCCTGGTTCGCCTCTTACGCCTATGTATTCAGCGTAAGATAACCATCTTATGATGGCTGGGTTCCCCCATTCAGACATCTCCGGATCAAAGTCTGTTTGCCGACTCCCCGAAGCTTTTCGCAGGCTACCACGTCTTTCATCGCCTCTGACTGCCAAGGCATCCACCGTATGCGCTTCTTCACTTGACCATATAACCCCAAGCAATCTGGTTATACTGTGAAGACAACATTCGCCGAAAATTCGATAATACTCAAAACTGAGTAACTCACAAATTTTACCTTAGCCTGATCCGTTACCAGTGAAAGTAACGTTCAGTCTATCTTTCTATCACATACCCAATTTTTAAAGAACGATCTAATCAAAGACTAGAAATCAACATTCACCATCATCACGATGGAATGCTCATTTCTAAGCTTTCAACAAACAGAAGCAGTAGTGGTGGAGCCAAACGGGATCGAACCGTTGACCTCCTGCGTGCAAGGCAGGCGCTCTCCCAGCTGAGCTATGGCCCCGTATTTCTACAGGCGTTTCCCACACAAATTGGTGGGTCTGGGCAGATTCGAACTGCCGACCTCACCCTTATCAGGGGTGCGCTCTAACCAACTGAGCTACAGACCCAATTTCGGGCTGCTTCTTTATCGTCTTCTTCAATGAATCAAGCAATTCGTGTGGGAACTTATGGAGCAGCTGATGTCGTCGATTAAGGAGGTGATCCAGCCGCAGGTTCCCCTACGGCTACCTTGTTACGACTTCACCCCAGTCATGAATCACACCGTGGTAACCGTCCTCCCGAAGGTTAGACTAGCTACTTCTGGTGCAACCCACTCCCATGGTGTGACGGGCGGTGTGTACAAGGCCCGGGAACGTATTCACCGCGACATTCTGATTCGCGATTACTAGCGATTCCGACTTCACGCAGTCGAGTTGCAGACTGCGATCCGGACTACGATCGGTTTTATGGGATTAGCTCCACCTCGCGGCTTGGCAACCCTCTGTACCGACCATTGTAGCACGTGTGTAGCCCAGGCCGTAAGGGCCATGATGACTTGACGTCATCCCCACCTTCCTCCGGTTTGTCACCGGCAGTCTCCTTAGAGTGCCCACCATAACGTGCTGGTAACTAAGGACAAGGGTTGCGCTCGTTACGGGACTTAACCCAACATCTCACGACACGAGCTGACGACAGCCATGCAGCACCTGTCTCAATGTTCCCGAAGGCACCAATCTATCTCTAGAAAGTTCATTGGATGTCAAGGCCTGGTAAGGTTCTTCGCGTTGCTTCGAATTAAACCACATGCTCCACCGCTTGTGCGGGCCCCCGTCAATTCATTTGAGTTTTAACCTTGCGGCCGTACTCCCCAGGCGGTCAACTTAATGCGTTAGCTGCGCCACTAAAAGCTCAAGGCTTCCAACGGCTAGTTGACATCGTTTACGGCGTGGACTACCAGGGTATCTAATCCTGTTTGCTCCCCACGCTTTCGCACCTCAGTGTCAGTATTAGTCCAGGTGGTCGCCTTCGCCACTGGTGTTCCTTCCTATATCTACGCATTTCACCGCTACACAGGAAATTCCACCACCCTCTACCATACTCTAGTCAGTCAGTTTTGAATGCAGTTCCCAGGTTGAGCCCGGGGATTTCACATCCAACTTAACAAACCACCTACGCGCGCTTTACGCCCAGTAATTCCGATTAACGCTTGCACCCTCTGTATTACCGCGGCTGCTGGCACAGAGTTAGCCGGTGCTTATTCTGTCGGTAACGTCAAAACAATCACGTATTAGGTAACTGCCCTTCCTCCCAACTTAAAGTGCTTTACAATCCGAAGACCTTCTTCACACACGCGGCATGGCTGGATCAGGCTTTCGCCCATTGTCCAATATTCCCCACTGCTGCCTCCCGTAGGAGTCTGGACCGTGTCTCAGTTCCAGTGTGACTGATCATCCTCTCAGACCAGTTACGGATCGTCGCCTTGGTGAGCCATTACCTCACCAACTAGCTAATCCGACCTAGGCTCATCTGATAGCGCAAGGCCCGAAGGTCCCCTGCTTTCTCCCGTAGGACGTATGCGGTATTAGCGTCCGTTTCCGAACGTTATCCCCCACTACCAGGCAGATTCCTAGGCATTACTCACCCGTCCGCCGCTCTCAAGAGAAGCAAGCTTCTCTCTACCGCTCGACTTGCATGTGTTAGGCCTGCCGCCAGCGTTCAATCTGAGCCATGATCAAACTCTTCAGTTCAAACATCTTTGGGTTTTTAAGAAACCCTAAACTTGGCTCAGCAATCGTTGGTTACATCTTTGATTTCTCGCGGAGTAACTTGTGATGCTGATAATCTTGTTGACTATCAGTCTGACTCCACAAGCACCCACACGAATTGCTTGATTCAGTTGTTAAAGAGCGGTTGGTTAAGATCTTTCGTCTCAACCGAGGCGCGCATTCTACAGCAGCCTCATTTGCTGTCAAGTGATTATTTTCAGAAGCTTTCGAAGAATTCTTCAACAACTTCAACCACTTGCGCTTCAGATCCCTCATCAGCGGGAGGCGAATTCTACAGCGTTACACGCTGCTGTCAACACCTCTTTTCAACTTCTTTCTGGCTTCGATGAACTGAAGCACCTGCTGCCGAAACTTACATAACTCATTGTTTATCAAGGAGTTTTCCGTTTCGACTGCGCCGGAAGTGGGGCGAATTATAGACAGTTACAATTCGCCGTCAACCCTTATTTACCAACTTATTCGGATTTGAGCGTGATACGCGCAAATGCCTTCTTTCCGGCCTGGCAGACATGGGTAGCGCCCAGCTCATATATAAAGGTGCGATCGACAACCTCACCATCTATACGCACACCACCCGAACCCAGCAGGTCACGTGCAACCGCCGAATTCTTCACCAACCCTGCCTTATTAAGGACGGCAGCAATCGGCATTGCCTCAGCAGCAGTCAACTCAACCTCCGGCAGATCATCCGGCAGCTCGCCATCCTTCATGCGATTGCCTGCTGCACGGTGAGCACTGGCCGCAGCCTCTTCACCATGGAAGCGCGCAACAATCTCTTCCGCCAGCTTGATCTTCACGTCACGCGGGTTGGCACCCGCCTCGACATCAGCGCGCAACGCATTGATCTCATCCATCGAGCGGAAGCTCAACAGTTCGAAGTAACGCCACATCAGCGCATCTGGAATCGAAACCAGCTTGCCGTACATAACGCCCGGCGCTTCCTGGATACCCACATAGTTACCCAGCGACTTGGACATCTTCTTGACGCCATCCAACCCTTCCAGCAAAGGCATGGTCAGGATGCACTGAGCTTCCTGCCCATACGCACGCTGCAGCTCACGCCCCATCAGCAGGTTGAACTTCTGATCGGTACAACCCAACTCAACGTCCGCACGCAGCGCCACGGAGTCATACCCCTGGACCAGCGGATACAGGAACTCATGAATAGCGATCGGCTGATTGGTGGAGTAACGCTTGTCGAAGTCATCACGCTCAAGCATGCGCGCGACGGTGTATTGAGAGGTCAGGCGAATGAAGTCCGCCGGCCCCATCTGATCCATCCAAGTGGAGTTGAACGCCACTTCCGTCTTGGCCGGATCAAGGATCTTGAACACCTGAGTCTTATAGGTCTCGGCATTGTCGAGCACTTGCTCGCGAGTCAGCGGCGGACGCGTCGCGCTCTTGCCGCTTGGATCACCGATCATCCCGGTGAAGTCACCTATAAGGAAGATGACCTGGTGCCCCAGCTCCTGGAACTGACGCAGCTTATTAATAAGCACGGTATGACCCAGGTGAAGGTCCGGCGCAGTCGGGTCAAAGCCGGCTTTAATACGCAGGGGCTGGCCACGCTTGAGCTTTTCGATCAGCTCCGCTTCGACCAACAGTTCTTCCGCACCACGTTTTATCAGCGCTAGCTGCTCTTCAACCGACTTCATAACAGACCCGCAAGGCTCAGATTCAAAAGGGAACCAACCATACAAGATCAGGGACTAATTACAAGTTTTGCCCTGCGCACGGACACCGTTCAGCAAGCCCAGCGTTCGCGAGCTTGCGCCACAGATGATTTGGTTATATTTTATACAGTTATTTCATCTTCATCATGTCATTCATCTTTTCCATTTCATCTTCAAAGTCAAAATTACTTATGACCACTGAACCGTCTAAAGCGCCGCCGCTTTACCCGAAGACCCACCTGCTCGCCGCAAGTGGTATCGCCGCTCTTCTCAGCCTGGCACTCCTGGTATTCCCTTCCAGTGACGTAGAAGCCAAACGAACATCCCTGAGCCTTGAGCTGGAAAGTCCAGTTGAACAACTGACACAAGATCAAGACGCTTCCGACGCGCAACAAGCCACAAACGCACCTACCGAATCACCCTTCGCCCAGATAGACGGCAGTCCTGAAGAGACCCAGCAAGCAGCCCAGGAGCAACCTGCGCCTGCAGCCAATGCGGCCAAGAACCCGCAACACCGCGAAGTAATCGTGGCCAAGGGCGACACGCTCTCGACCCTGTTCGAGAAGGTCGGCCTGCCGTCAGCCACAGTTAACGAAGTCCTGGCCAGCGATAAACAAGCCAAGCAGTTCACCCAGCTCAAGCACGGCCAGAAACTGGAGTTCGAACTGACACCTGACGGCCAACTGCACAACCTGCACAGCAACGTCAGCGACCTGGAAAGCATCACCCTGACCAAGGGCGCCAAAGGTTTCGCCTTCAACCGCATCACCACCAAGCCCGTTATGCGTTCCGCCTATTCCCACGGCGTGATCAACAGTTCCCTGTCGCAATCGGCCGCCCGCGCCGGCCTGTCCCACAGCATGACCATGGACATGGCCAGCGTGTTTGGCTACGACATCGACTTCGCCCAGGACATCCGCCAAGGCGACGAATTCGACGTGATCTACGAGCAGAAGGTCGCCAACGGCAAAGTGGTCGGCACCGGCAACATCCTCTCTGCGCGCTTCACCAACCGCGGCAAGACCTACACCGCCGTGCGCTACACCAACAAACAAGGCAACAGCAGTTACTACACCGCTGATGGCAACAGCATGCGCAAAGCCTTCATCCGCACCCCCGTGGACTTCGCTCGCATTAGCTCGCGTTTCTCCATGGGCCGCAAGCACCCAATTCTGAACAAAATCCGCGCCCACAAAGGCGTCGACTACGCCGCCCCGCGCGGTACGCCGATCAAGGCTGCGGGTGACGGTAAAGTCCTGCTGGCCGGTCGTCGCGGCGGTTATGGCAACACCGTGATCATCCAGCACGGCAACACCTACCGTACGCTTTATGGCCACATGCAAGGCTTCGCCAAGGGCGTGCAGACTGGCGGCACCGTGAAGCAAGGCCAGGTGATCGGCTACATCGGCACCACTGGCCTGTCCACCGGCCCGCACTTGCACTACGAGTTCCAGGTCAACGGCGTACACGTCGACCCACTGGGCCAGAAGCTGCCGATGGCTGACCCGATCGCCAAGGCCGAACGCGCGCGCTTCATGCAACAGAGCCAGCCACTGATGGCACGCATGGACCAGGAGCGCTCCACCCTGCTGGCCTCGGCGAAGCGTTAAGGTATGTCGCTCTATATCGGTGTGATGTCCGGGACCAGCCTCGATGGCCTGGATATCGCCCTGATCAAACAGGACCTGGCGATCGAGCTGATCGCCACTCACTACATTCCCATGCCCGCCGCCCTGCGCACCGAGCTACTCGGCCTGTGCGCCAGCGGCCCGGATGAGATCGCCCGTTCGGCCATCGCCCAACAACACTGGGTGACGCTTGCCGCCCAAGGCATCCACGCCCTGCTCGACCAGCAAAACCTCAAGCCCGAGGATATTCGCGCGATCGGCAGCCACGGCCAGACCATCCGCCATGAGCCCGCTCGCGGCTTTACCGTGCAGATCGGCAACCCTGCCCTGCTCACCGAGCTGACAGGCATCACCGTGGTCAGCGATTTCCGCAGCCGCGACGTCGCCGCCGGTGGCCAAGGCGCCCCGTTGGTTCCGGCCTTTCACGAAGCGCTGTTTGGTGAACGCACCGGCAATCGCGCGGTATTGAACGTAGGAGGCTTCAGCAACCTCAGCCTGATCGAGACTGGCAAGCCCGTAGCCGGCTTCGACTGCGGTCCAGGCAATGTGCTGCTGGATGCCTGGATTCATGAACAACGCGGCGAACACTTCGACCGTGATGGCCAATGGGCGGCCAGCGGCACTATCGCACCCCAGCTACTCAACGCCCTGCTCAGCGATCCCTTCTTCCTGACCAAGGGCCCTAAAAGCACCGGCCGCGAAGTCTTCAACCTGGGATGGCTGCAACAACACCTTGGCCGCTTGCCCGTATTCGCGCACCAGGACGTCCAGGCCACTTTGCTGGAGCTGACCGCCCTGACCATCGTCGAGTCCCTGCAAACCGCCCAACCCCAGACCGAAACCCTGCTGGTCTGCGGTGGTGGCGCGCACAACTCGACATTGATGAATCGCCTGGCGGCGCTACTCCCCTCGACTCAAGTCAGCAGCACCGCAACCCATGGCGTAGACCCTGACTGGGTCGAAGCGATGGCCTTCGCCTGGCTCGCCCACTGCTGCCTTGAGGGTATCGCCGCCAACCGCCCCAGCGTTACCGGCGCGCGCGGGCTTCGAGTGCTAGGCGCGATCTACCCCGCCTGAGCCCCAGACAGCAAAACGCCGCTTGGCCTATGAAAGCCAAGCGGCGTTTTTGTATCCGCTGTCGATCAGATCGAGAACGACGACCCGCAACCACAGGTGGTGGTGGCATTAGGGTTCTTAATCACGAAACGCGAACCTTCCAGACCTTCCTGGTAATCCACCTCGGCACCTGCCAAGTACTGGAAGCTCATCGGGTCCACGACCAGGCTCACGCCTTCGCGCTCGACGATGGTGTCGTCATCGGCCACATCTTCATCGAAGGTAAAACCGTACTGAAACCCTGAACAACCGCCGCCCGTAACAAATACGCGCAGCTTCAAGCGATCATTACCCTCTTCATCGACCAGGCTCTTCACCTTGTGCGCAGCACCGTGGGTGAATTGCAAAGCCGTGGGGGTGAAGGACTCAACGCTCATGCTGATAATCTCCCGGCGTACCGCCGCCATATGCGTAATGGCGGGCATTATCCGCTTCTCCTAGAAAAGCGGTCAACTATTGTTACGGTATATCAATCTGCGTGGCGGCCATTAAAAACACAAAAGGCCCGATCAACGGGCCTTTTGCGCAACCACCTAAATGCCTTAAGGCAACATGCCCGCGTGGGACAAGCCCAGCTTCTCATCCAGGCCGAACAAGATGTTCATGTTCTGCACCGCCTGGCCCGACGCGCCCTTGACCAGGTTATCGATCACCGATAACACCACCACCAGGTCGCCGTCCTGTGGACGGTGCACGGCGATACGGCACACGTTGGCACCGCGCACGCTACGGGTTTCCGGATGGCTGCCCGCCGGCATCACATCGACGAACGGTTCGTTGGCATAACGCTTTTCAAACAGCGCCTGCAGGTCCACCGAGCGATCGACCACGGTCGCGTACAACGTGGAGTGAATGCCACGGATCATCGGGGTCAGGTGCGGCACAAACGTCAGCCCCACATCCGTGCCAGCCGCGCGACGCAGCCCTTGGCGGATTTCCGGCAAGTGACGATGCCCTTTTACTGCATAGGCCTTCATGCTTTCCGACGTCTCGGAATACAGCGAACCTACCGCAGCACCACGACCGGCGCCGCTGACGCCCGACTTGCAGTCAGCGATCAAACGCGATGCATCCGCCAGCCCGGCTTCCAGCAACGGCAGGAAACCCAACTGCGTAGCGGTCGGATAGCAACCCGGCACCGCAATCAGGCGCGCCTGCTTGATCTGCTCACGATTGACTTCCGGCAGGCCGTATACCGCTTCTTCAAGCAGCTCCGGGGCGCCGTGAGGCTGGCCGTACCACTTGGCCCACTCATCGGCGTCTTGCAAACGGAAATCCGCCGACAGGTCGATGACCTTGGTACCCGCTGCCAGCAACTCACCGGCCAGTGCATGGGCAACCCCGTGCGGCGTGGCGAAGAACACCACATCGCAGGCGCCCAGCGTCTTGATGTCCGGCACGCTGAACGCCAGGCCGTCATAGTGGCCTCGCAGGTTCGGGTACATATCGGCCACGGCCAGCCCAGCCTCGGATCGGGAAGTGATGACCACCACCTCAGCCTGCGGATGCTGAGCCAACAGACGCAGCAATTCGACACCGGTGTAACCCGTGCCGCCGACGATACCGACCTTGACCATAAACCTGCCCTCAACGAACCCACTGGAAAGCCGACGATAATAGGGGCGGTATCGTCCTGCGACAACCGTCAACGTGACGTACGGGCGCATGAGCCACTACTATCGCCCCTACCGTGAACCTGGGAATAACTAAAAATGCTTTATCTATGGGTCAAAGCCTTCCACATCATCAGCATCGTCTGCTGGTTTGCCGGGCTGTTCTACCTGCCGCGCCTGTTCGTCTACCACGCGCAAAGCGAGGATACCGTCAGCAAGGAACGCTTCAGCCTGATGGAGCGCAAGCTGTATCGCGGCATCATGGGCCCGGCGAGTGTGGCCACGCTGCTGTTTGGCGGCTGGCTGATCTACCTGAACCCGAGCATCTTTCACTCGGGCGGCTGGATCCACGCCAAGCTCACCCTGGTCGTGCTGCTGATCGGCTACCACCACATGTGCGGCGCGCAGGTAAAACGCTTTGCCCGTGGCGAAAACACCCGCAGCCATGTCTTTTATCGCTGGTTCAATGAAGTCCCGGTTCTGATATTGCTGGCTATCGTAATTTTGGTCGTGGTCAAACCGTTCTAACTTCAATCACACGGGGTAACTCCAATGTCGCTGCCCGCTTTGCTTGAACAACGTCTGCGCCTGCCGGTAGTGGTCGCGCCGATGTTTCTGATTTCCAATCCGCAACTGGTACTGGCCTGCTGCCGCAATGGCGTCGTCGGGAGCTTCCCGGCGCTCAACCAGCGCGAAAGCAGTGGTTTCAAAGCCTGGCTGGAAGAAATCGAAGCGGGCCTGGCGCAATTGGACAACCCCGCGCCCTACGCCGTGAACCTGATCGTGCACCACAGCAACCCGCGGCTGGAGGCCGACCTGGCGATCTGCGTCGAGCACAAGGTGCCGATTGTCATCACCAGCCTCGGCGCGGTGAAGGAACTGGTCGATGCCGTGCACAGCTATGGCGGCCTGGTCTTCCACGACGTGACCACCCGGCGCCATGCCGAGAAAGCCGCTGAAGCCGGCGTGGATGGGCTGATCGCCGTGGCCGCCGGCGCCGGTGGCCATGCGGGCACCTGGAGCCCGTTCGCGCTGATCGCCGAGATCCGGCAGTTCTTCGACAAAACCCTGCTGCTGGCCGGTTGCCTCAACCATGGGCACGAGGTTCTCGCGGCCCAATTGCTGGGAGCGGACCTGGCGTATTTCGGCACGCGGTTTATCGGCACCACCGAAAGCCACGCCCCGGATGCCTATAAAGAGATGCTGCTCACAGCGCGCGCCGCCGACATCGTGCACACTCCCGCAGTCTCCGGCGTGCCCGCCAGCTTTATGCGCCAGAGCCTGGAGAACGCCGGTTTCGACCTCGCTGCGCTGCAAGGCAAAGGTGAGGTCAACTTCGGTTCCAAGCTCAAGCCATTAAGCGACGAAGCCAAGGCCTGGAAGACCGTCTGGTCGGCCGGCCAAGGCGTCGGCGAGATCGACGACCTGCCAGGCGTCGATGAACTCGTTGCCCGCCTGGATGCCGAATACCGCAAGGCACGCGAACAGGCGGTACAATTGCGCTGGCCACGCTGAACCCACCGCAAGGCCTGCCGCTTGAGCAGGCCTGCATTACCTCCCCGATTAAGTGACAAGGAAGCCCGCATGAGCGACAACCGTTTCAAGATTGTGTTTGATGGAGCCTTGCTCCCGGGGGTCGAAAGCACCACTGCCAAACTGAACCTGGCCGAGCTGTTCAAAAGCGAAGTCGAGGCGATCGAGAAGCTCTTTACCGGCCGCACGGTCGCGCTGAAACGCGACCTGTCCCGCCCGGATGCCGAAACCTATCTCAATGCGCTGAAAAACGCCGGGGTCGATGCCCGCATCGAAGCCGAGCAGCCCGTCGCATTCAGCCTTGCCGAAACCCATGAGACCGATTCGACTGCGCCTGGCGCATCCCCCTACGCACCGCCGCGTGCTGCCGTAGGTGATGACTTGCCGGAGTACGCCACCCTCAACGTATTCACCCTCAACGGCCGTATTGGCCGCCTGCGCTACCTGGCGTGGATGTTGGTGATGAGTGTCGCGATGCTCTTTGCGGCCGGCATTATCATTACCGTGGGTGCCGCCATATCGGTCGCCTCGCCGTTGGTCGCCATGATTGTCGGCCCGCTGCTGTGGCTCGCGCTGATCGTCGCGATGTTCTGGATCAGCATACTCATCAGCGTGCAGCGCTTGCATGACCTGGGCTGGTCCGGATGGTTGTACGCGCTGAACCTGGTGCCGGTCGTCAACACCGTCTTCGCCATTCTGCTGCTGGTGCTTCCAGGCAACGCCGGTGCCAACCAGTACGGCGCACCGCCACCGCGCAACTCGACCGCGGTAAAAGTCCTGGCCACGCTGTGGCTGGCGTTTATTCCCGTGATGCTTGCCATCATGGTCACGTTGAGCATGTACGGCTACCTCGACCAACTCGGCGCCAACATCGACAGCAGCTACGAAAGCAGCTCCATCACCTCCGATGCCGACACCGACCAGAGCGTGATCGTTGAGGAAGACGACGCGCAAAGTGCTGACGAAGCAGCCGAACCTGTAGACTCTCCAGAACAGTAAGAAACGCCCGCCGCCTGTGATGCCTCTGTCACAGGCTCGGCGGCGTTGCGATGGAGAAAGGCATGACCCGTTACGCTCTGATCACCGGTGCCTCCAGCGGCATCGGCCTGGCTTTGGCCGAAGCCCTGGCCCGCCGCGGCCGCAGCTTGATTCTGGTGGCCCGCCAGCGTGATCAGTTGCAAAGCATTGCACTCGAATTGACTCAACGTTTCGGCGTCGAGGTGCTGTTTCGTGCCTGCGACCTGGGTGAGCCGCTGCGTTTGTCCGGGTTCCTGCTGGAGCTTGAAGAAGGCGAACGGCAGATCGACCTGCTGGTCAACTGTGCCGGCATCGGCACCAGCGGTCCGTTCCTGGCCCAGGACTGGATGACCGAGCAAGACCTGATCGAAGTCAACATCCTCGCCCTGACCCGCATGTGCCACGCCCTCGGCAACTCCATGGCGCTGCACGGTGGCGGGCAGATCCTCAACGTCGCCTCGGTGGCCGCCTTTCAGCCCGGCCCGTGGATGAGCAGCTACTACGCCAGCAAGGCCTACGTGCTGCACTTCTCCGAAGGCTTGCGCGAAGAACTGAAGACCTGCGGCATCAAGGTCTCCGTACTCTGCCCCGGCCCGACACGCACCGCGTTCTTCGGCACCGCGCAAATGGACACCGCCAAGCTCGACCGCAGTGAAAAACTGATGAGCCCGGAAGAAGTGGCCCTGTTCACCGTGCGCGCCCTGGAAAAGAACAAAGCCATCATCATTCCCGGCCGCCGCAACCGCTGGCTCGCCTTCAGCCCGCGTTTCAGCCCACGCTGGCTGACCCGCAAGATTGCCGGCGCGATCAACAAGGCCTATTGCCCGCGTTGATTGCCTGAGTACACTCACCCTGCACATTCATAATGGAGATACAGCTGTGGATACTCTGTTCACCAAGATCATCAACCGGGAAATACCGGCGGACATCATCTACGAAGATGATCAGGTCCTGGCCTTCAAGGACATCCACCCGGCAGCACCTGTGCATTTCCTGGTCATCCCGAAGAAACACATCCCCACCCTCAATGACCTGACCGAAGAAGACAAAGCCCTGGCTGGCCATATCTTGTTCACCGCCCAGCGCCTGGCACTGGAACAGGGCTGCGAAGAAGGTTTCCGCGTGGTGATGAACTGCAACCCGAAAGGCGGGCAGACCGTTTATCACATTCACATGCATGTGCTGGGTCAGCGCCAGATGAACTGGCCGCCGGGTTGATTCTTGCGGGGAGCCTGCGACTGCTGCGCAGTCCAGCGGAAGCAAGCTCCCTCGCCACAAGGGCAAATTGACTCAGCGCAAACGCTTCACCTTCTCTTGCGGTAAACTGGCCGCCGAGATTCTTCCCGGAGGTCAGCATGACTACCCAACGTCACTACTCGCCGATTGACCGTCTGTTGCTGCAAGCCGACATGGCCATGCGCACACTGCTGCCGTTCAGCGGCCAGCCGTATCGCCCTTCGCCCGCCATCGTGCAGCCCGACGCGCAGATGAGCGAGACCGACACCCGCCACGTCGCCGGCCTGATGCGTATCAACCATACCGGCGAAGTCTGTGCCCAGGCGCTGTACCAGGGCCAGGCGCTGACGGCCAAGCTGCCGCAAGTACGCGCAGCCATGGAGCATGCCGCCGAAGAAGAAATCGACCACCTGGCCTGGTGCGAGCAACGCATTCGCCAGCTCGGCAGCCATCCCAGCGTGCTCAACCCGCTGTTCTACGGCTTGTCGTTTGGTATCGGCGCCGCAGCCGGCCTGATCAGCGACAAGGTCAGCCTGGGGTTTGTCGCCGCGACCGAACATCAGGTGTGCAAACACTTGGACGAACACCTTGAGCAATTGCCGGCCGAAGACGAAAAGTCCCGCGCCATCCTCGAGCAAATGCGCATCGATGAAGAACACCACGCAGAAAGCGCGCTGGATGCCGGCGGCTTCCGCTTCCCGGCGCCGGTGCGGTTCGGCATGAGCCTGTTGGCCAAGGTCATGACCAAAAGCACGTACCGAATCTGACCCACAAAAAAAGGGCGCTATCACAGCGCCCTTTTCTTTTGCCCATCGGCAATCAACCCAGTTCAATGATCTCGTAGTCATGGGTGATGGCCACACCGGCCGCGCCGAGCATGATCGACGCCGAGCAGTACTTCTCGGCCGACAGCTCGATGGCACGCTTGACCTGGGCTTCCTTCAGGGCCCGGCCCTTCACCACAAAATGCATGTGGATCTTGGTAAACACCTTGGGATCTTCGGTCGCGCGCTCGGCTTCCAGGAAGGCTTCGCAGCTTTCCACGGCCTGGCGGGACTTCTTCAGGATGCTGACCACGTCGAAATTGCTGCAACCGCCTACACCAAGCAGGAGAATTTCCATCGGGCGTACGCCCAGGTTACGGCCACCGGCTTCCGGCGGGCCATCCATGACCACTACATGGCCACTGCCCGACTCACCGAGGAACATGGCTTCGCCCGCCCATTGGATGCGTGCCTTCATCGCCCAGACTCCACTGCTAAAAAAGGGTCGCCAGCTTAGCACAGGGCCCGCTGCCGGCTGCGTTTCCCAGCAAAGCGATCAATAGCAGGGTTTGCCGAGTAAATTGGCTAATCGAGTCAGAATGTGTCTGTTAAGCTGGCGCCAAATCGATGGCGTATTGCTAGCATTTATACAACGTGTATCAATGCCGATACCCACAAATACAACAACTTCGCGCTGTCTTCCGGGATACAACCATGGTTGCTCTTACGCCCATACCCAAGATAAAGAATCTCGACAAGCTGTTGATGCACTGCCAGCGCCGACGTTACCCGGCCAAGCACAACATCATTTGTGCCGGCGAACGCTCCGAAACGCTGTTCTTCATCATCAAGGGCTCGGTCACCATCCTGATCGAGGACGAAGACGGCCGCGAGATGATCATCGCCTACCTCAACACCGGCGATTTCTTTGGTGAACTGGGGCTGTTTGAACAAGCGGGCAAAGAGCAGGAGCGCAGCGCCTGGGTGCGGGCCAAGGTCGAGTGCGAAGTGGCCGAGATCAGCTACAGCAAATTCCGCGAACTGGCCCAGCAAGACCCGGACATTCTCTACGCCCTCAGCGGCCAGATTGCCCAGCGCCTGCGGGACACCACGCGCAAGGTTGGCGACCTGGCGTTCTTTGACGTCACCGGACGCGTGGCTCGCTGCCTGCTGGACCTGTGCAAGCAACCGGACGCCATGACCCACCCCGATGGCATGCAGATCAAAGTCACGCGCCAGGAAATCGGGCGTATTGTCGGGTGTTCGCGGGAGATGGTCGGCCGCGTGCTCAAGGATCTGGAGGAGCGCAACCTGGTCAACGTCAAAGGCAAGACGATGGTGGTGTTCGGTACCCGCTAAACCGCCAGGAAGCTGGCCAGCATCTGGCGGTACAAGGTGTCCAGCCGGCTGATCGCATCCGGCGCGGGGAAGGCTTCGTGCAGGGCGATGTGGCTGTCGGCACGCACCCGCTGGTCGAGGCCGCAGGCTCCGTTGAAGCGATTGACCGCCGCGATCAGTTCTTCACGGTCACCGTCCAGCAACAGCGCACCGTGCACCAACCCCACAGGGCGACCACCACTTTGCCGCCAGCGCTGCGCAGTGCCGACCATTTTCCGGCCATTGAGATTGACGTTGTAGCGACCGTCGCAGAACGCACCGTCGATTTCACCGACTGAGGCATCGCCCCCCAGCTCGATCAGCAGGTCGCAGATCGGCTGGCACAGACGCAAGTAACCGGTTTCGATACGATTCTGGTCGCCTTCACTGCGTGGCGGTGCGTAGACCAGGGCGATGTTGACCGTGGCCGACGATTGCGGCACGGGCTCGCCGCCGGTTTCCCGCAACAACACCGGCCAACCGGCCTCTGCCGACACCTGGCTGGCGGCGTCGAATGCCGGCAGGCGGCTCAACCGGCGTGGCATCACCAAGGCTTGATCGTTGGGTTGCCAGAACAGCAGGCCGTAGTCCTGTTCGCCGGCGCAGACGGCGGCCAACAGGTCTTGCTCGGCAGCAAGCCCCGCTTCAACAGTCATCCTTACTGGCTTAACCATCACCACCTACCTCTCTGACATAAACACAAAACCAATGTGGGAGCGGGCTTGCCCGCGATAGCGGTGGGTCAGCCAACGAATCCATCGACTGATACACCCTCATCGCGGGCAAGCCCGCTCCCACACTTAAACCACATTCCACATGTTGGCCGCGGTTCAATCAATCCAATGTCGAACCACTGACCGCCACGCCCCGCTCCGGGAAGAACAGGCGCTGCAACTCCGCCCCCGGGTTCTCGGCGCGCATGAAGGTCTCGCCCACCAGGAACGAATACACCCCACTGATTTCCATCAGCTCCACATCGGCACGGTTGACGATGCCACTCTCGGTAATCACCAGGCGGTCGCGCGGAATGCGCGGCAGCAGGTCGAGGGTGTTTTCCAGGCTGACTTCAAAGGTGTGCAGGTTGCGGTTGTTGACTCCCACCAGCGGCGTGTCGAGGGTTTTCAGTGCACGCTCCAGCTCATCGCCGTCGTGCACTTCCACCAGCACATCCAGGCCGACGCCTTTGGCCACGGCCGCCAACTCGGCCATCTTCACGTCATCCAGTGCGGAGACGATCAGCAACACACAATCGGCGCCCAGGGCACGGGCTTCGACGATCTGGTACGGGTCAACCATGAAGTCCTTGCGGATCACCGGCAACTTGCACGCCGCGCGGGCCTGTTGCAGGAACAGGTCGGAACCCTGGAAGTAGTCGATATCGGTCAACACGGACAGGCACGTCGCGCCGCCCTTCTCATAACTGACGGCAATCTCAGATGGGACGAAGTTTTCGCGGATCACACCTTTGCTCGGCGAAGCCTTCTTGATCTCGGCGATCACCGCGGGCTGCTTGAGCTTGGCCTGGGCGATCAAGGCATTGGCGAAACCACGCGGTGCATCGGCAAGCTTCGCCTGGGCTTCCAGCTCGGCGAGGCTGACGCGGGCGCGGCGTTCGGCCACTTCTTCGGCTTTGCGGGCGAGGATCTTTTCCAGAACGGTTGGCACACTCATCCTTCATTCTCCATCTTGAATACTGCGGTGAAGGCTCCCAGCTCTTCGAGCTTCTCGCGAGCGAGGCCGGTGTGCAGCGCATCGTGGGCCAAGGCCACACCTTCCTTAAGACTATAGGCGTGGTCGGCCGCGTAAAGTGCCGCGCCCGCATTCAGAACAATCATCTCTGCCGCTTTTTGACCGTTCTCGGTCTTGCGACGCCCCAGGGCATCACGGATCAGTTCAAGCGAAGCCGCCGGGCTTTCCACCGCCAGGCCGTGCAGGCTCTGGCTCTTCATGCCCAGGTCTTCGGGCTCGACCCAGTATTCGGTGACCTGATCATTCTTCAGCTCCGCCACAAAGGTCGGCGCCGCCAGGCTGAACTCGTCCAGACCATCCTTGGAGTGCACCACCAGCACATGCTTGCTGCCCAGACGCTGCAACACTTCAGCCAATGGCCGACACAGCGCCTGGCTGAACACACCGACGACCTGGTGCTTCACACCGGCCGGATTCGTAAGCGGGCCGAGCATGTTGAACAGGGTGCGCAGGCCGAGGTCTTTACGCGGGCCAGCGGCATATTTCATCGCGCTGTGGTGGGTCTGGGCAAACATGAAGCCGATGCCGACGTTGTCGATGCACCGCGCCACTTGTACTGGCGTGAGGTTCAGGTAGATGCCGGCAGCCTCCAGCAGGTCGGCGCTGCCGCTCTTGCCGGACACCGCACGGTTACCGTGCTTGGCCACGGTGCAACCCGCCGCCGCGACGACAAAAGAAGACGCCGTCGACACGTTGAAGATATTCGCACCGTCACCGCCGGTGCCGACCACATCGACCACACCGTCGAGGGTCTTGAGCTCAACCTTGTCCGCCAGCTCGCGCATCACCGACACGGCGCCGACGATCTCGTCGATGCTCTCGCTTTTCATGCGCATGGCCATCATGAACGCGCCGATCTGCGCGTCGGTGCATTGACCGGTCATGATCTCGCGCATCACATCGCTCATTTCAGCGGTGCTCAGGTCCAGGTGGCCGACGATACGGCTCAGGGCAGTCTTGATATCCATGGAAAGTCCTTAGCGCGTGCCGCCGCTCTGCTTGAGAAAGTTGGCGAACAGCTCGTAGCCCTGCTCGGTCAGGATCGATTCAGGGTGGAATTGCACCCCTTCGACATTCAGTGTCTTGTGGCGCAGGCCCATGATTTCATCGACCGAGCCGTCTTCCAGTTGGGTCCAGGCGGTCAATTCCAGGCACTCCGGCAAGGTTTCGCGCTTGACCACCAACGAATGGTAGCGGGTCACGGTCACCGGCAAGTTAAGCCCATGAAATACGCCCAGATCATGATGGAATACCGGGCTGGTCTTGCCGTGCATCACCTGGCGCGCACGCACCACGTCACCGCCAAAGGCCTGGCCGATGGACTGGTGGCCCAGGCACACGCCAAGGATTGGCAGCTTACCGGCGAAATATTTGATCGCTTCAAGGGAGATGCCCGCCTCGGTCGGCGTGCACGGCCCCGGCGAAACCACGATGCGCTCCGGGTTCAGGGCGGCGATTTCGGCCACGGTCAGTTCGTCGTTGCGCACCACCTTGACCTCGGCACCGAGCTCGCCCAGGTACTGCACAACGTTGTAGGTAAAGGAGTCGTAGTTATCAATCATCAGCAACATGGGGCAAGCCTCAGGAATTGGGGGTCTGTTCAGCCAGCGCAACGGCGCGGAACATCGCGCGGCGCTTGTTCAGGGTTTCTTCCCATTCGAGGGCCGGCACCGAGTCGGCGACAATCCCGCCACCGGCCTGCACGTGCAGCTCCCCGTCCTTGATCACGGCGGTGCGGATCGCAATCGCCGTGTCCATGTTGCCGTTCCAGGCGAAATAGCCCACGGCGCCGCCGTAGACACCGCGCTTGACCGGCTCCAGCTCGTCGATGATTTCCATCGCGCGGATCTTCGGCGCACCCGACAAGGTGCCCGCCGGCAGAATCGCGCGCAGTGCGTCCATCGCGGTCAGGCCGGCTTTCAGCTCGCCGGTGACGTTGGACACAATGTGCATCACGTTGGAATAACGCTCGATGACCATCTTCTCGGTGAGCTTCACCGAACCGATTTCCGAGACGCGCCCGGTGTCGTTACGGCCCAGGTCGATCAGCATCAGGTGCTCGGCGATTTCCTTGTCGTCGCTGAGCAGGTCTTTTTCCAGCGCCACATCCTCTTCTTCGGTCGCGCCACGTGGGCGCGTGCCGGCAATCGGGCGCACGGTGATCAGGTTGTCTTCGACGCGCACCAGCACTTCCGGAGAACTGCCCACCACGTGGAAGTCGCCAAAGTTGAAGAAGTACATGTACGGCGTCGGATTGAAGCAACGCAGCGCGCGGTACAGATCAATCGGCGCGGCCTTGAAGTCGATGGACATGCGCTGCGACGGAACGACCTGCATGCAGTCACCGGCGAGGATGTATTCCTTGATGGTATCGACGGCGCGCTCGTAGTCATCCTGGGTAAAGCTGGAACGGAACACCGGGTCGGCCGCCGGCGGACGGCTGAGGTCCAGGCCGCGACGCGGGGTGATCGGTTGACGCAGTTTTTCCAGCAGGGCTTCGAGGCTGGCCTGGCCTTGCTCGAACGCGTCCGCCTGGGACGGATCGGCCAGCACAATCGCGTGCATCTTGCCGGCGAGGTTGTCGAACACGACGACCGCGTCGGAGACCATCAGCAGAATGTCCGGCACGCCCAGCGGGTCCGGGTTCGGGCATTTGCCCAGGCGCTTTTCCACGTAGCGCACACAGTCGTAACCGAAATAACCCACCACCAGGCCACCGTTGAAACGCGGCAGGCCTGGAATGGTCGGCACGTTGTAGCGCGCCTTGAAGGTTTCGACAAAGGCCAGCGGGTCTTCTACGTCGTGGCTTTCGATCTCGACGCCATCATGGGTGATGCTCACATGGTGGTCGTGAACGCGCATGACGGTGCGGCACGGCAGGCCGATGATCGAATAACGGCCCCACTTCTCGCCGCCCTGTACCGATTCCAGCAGATAGGAATTGGGCTCGTCGGCCAGTTTCAGGTAGATCGACAGCGGCGTGTCGAAGTCGGCCAGGGTTTCGCAGGCCAGGGGGATACGGTTATATAGCCGGCAGCGGCCAAACGCAGGAATTCTTCGCGGATCATGTGTGCCTCGTGGCGTGAGGGTCTAACAGTCAGGTATGCAAACGTGCCGCATCGCGCGGCCGGGATCAGTCAGGCGCGCCAACGCCAGCGGGCCAGGGCCTTGATGACTTTCATCCAGAGTTTGCGAGTGACCACCACGATGGGATTTCCAGAAGGGGACGGATCGATGTCGGGCAACGTTATCTCAGCGCCCGCTCCCAAGCAACCGGGGATTAGCAATCGCAGGTCGTCAATCACCAGCGACGGCGACTCTTCGGCAATCGGTCGGCCGTGGTTATAGCCGTAGCTCAAGGCGACGCACTGCACGCCAGCCGCCTTTGCCGCCAGCACATCGCTGCGTGAATCGCCGACAAACAGCGACTGCGATGCCGGGATATTGGCCATTTTCATCACGAAAAACAGCGCCGCCGGGTCGGGCTTCTTCTGCGGCAAGGTATCGCCACCGATGATCCAGCGGAAATACCGGCCGATTTTCATCTGGTCCAACAGCGGCGCGACAAAGCGCTCCGGCTTGTTGGTGATCAGGGCCATTTCCACGCCCTGCTTGCTCAGCCATTTGAGGGTGTCACGCACGCCAGGGTAAACCACGGTCAGTTCGTGGCCGTCTTCAT
The DNA here is from genome assembly GCF_030687495.1 of Pseudomonas sp. FP453. Taxonomy (NCBI): domain Bacteria; kingdom Pseudomonadati; phylum Pseudomonadota; class Gammaproteobacteria; order Pseudomonadales; family Pseudomonadaceae; genus Pseudomonas; species Pseudomonas sp. FP453. The sequence continues at coordinate 5,624,033 of NZ_CP117435.1, forward strand.
AGGCGGCGTTGAACAGTTCCAGGGCATGCTCGGCCTCGACCTCATCGACACCGTCGGCCTCGATATCATTGGCCAGGGCCCGGCGCACCAGCATCTGCACGCCGTTGCCGACCCACGTGCGCACGGCCTCGATCGCCACCGGCTTGCGCCCCAGCTTGAGCAGCATCTCGTTCACCGCTGCGGCAAGGTCTGGCACCGAGTCGATCAACGTACCATCCAGATCGAACATCACCAGCCGTGGCAGCTTGCCGGGGAACAGCTGCTCGAAGCCGCTCATGGACGTGCCAGCGCTAGCTCGGCGCGCATCTTGTCGATGACGTCCTGGTAGTTCGGGGCGTTGAAGATTGCCGAGCCGGCGACAAAGGTGTCGGCGCCAGCGGCGGCGATTTCGCGGATGTTGTTGACGTTGACCCCACCGTCGATTTCCAGGCGGATGTCACGGCCGGACGCGTCGATCAGCGCGCGGGCTTCGCGCAGCTTGTCGAGGGTGCCGGGGATGAACTTCTGCCCGCCGAAACCTGGGTTGACGCTCATCAGCAAGACCATGTCGACCTTGTCCATCACGTACTTGAGCACGTCCAGCGGCGTCGCCGGGTTGAACACCAGGCCCGCCTTGCAGCCGCCTTCGCGGATCAGTTGCAAGGTGCGGTCCACGTGCAGCGTGGCTTCCGGGTGGAAGGTGATGTAGGTCGCGCCGGCTTCGATGAAGTCACCGATGATGCGGTCCACCGGGCTGACCATCAGGTGCGCGTCGATCGGCGCGGTGACGCCGTACTTGCGCAGCGCCGCGCAGACCATCGGGCCGATGGTCAGGTTGGGCACGTAGTGGTTGTCCATGACATCGAAGTGCACGAAGTCGGCGCCAGCGGCCAACACGTTGTCCACTTCCTCACCCAGGCGGGCGAAGTCGGCGGAGAGAATCGATGGAGCAATTACGAAGGGCTGCATGACGCACCTTTTCTGAGCTAAATCACGATGGCGCGCATTGTATACCGCATGCTTTGCCGCGCGCACCGTGACCTGGCTCAATGGCTAGTAGGCAGCCCGGTAGATTTTCTCGATATCGGCCGCGCTGAGCTGGCGCGGATTATTGCGCATCAGCCGCTCAATGCCCGCCGCTTCGCTGGCCATGGCCGGGATCGCCTCCTCGGGCACGCCAAAGCTGCGCAGCCCCGCCGGGATCTCCACTGCGGCACACAGTCGCGTCATCGCCTCGACAGCCTGGTCGGCCGCATCGTTGACACTCAGGCCGCTGACATTCACGCCCATGGCCTGGGCAATCTCCTGCATGCGCTCCACGCAGGCCAACTTGTTCCAGTGCATCACGTAGGGCAGCAGCAAGGCATTGCTCACTCCATGGGCGATATTGAAACGCCCGCCCAGCGGATACGCCAGCGCATGCACCGCACCCACTCCGGCATTGCCGAAGGCCATACCGGCCATCAGGCTCGCGGTGGCCATGTCGTCGCGGGCCTGCAGGTTGGACGGGTTGGCGTAGGCTTTCGGCAGCGCCTTGGCGATCAGCTTGATCGCGCCAATCGCCAGCGCGTCGGTGATCGGCGAGGCGTTCAGCGACAGGTACGACTCGATGGCATGCACCAACGCATCCACACCGCTGGCGGCAGTCACGCTGCGCGGGCAGGTGAGGGTCATTTGCGGGCTGATCAGCGCGACGTCCGGCAGCAGGTAATCGCTGACGATGCCTTTTTTCAGCTGCGCGGCCTTGTCGGAAAGAATCGCCACGTTGGTCACTTCCGAGCCGGTGCCGGCCGTGGTCGGAATCGCGATCAACGGCGGGCCTTTGCGCGGCACCTGGTCAACGCCGAACAAATCCGCCAGCGCGCCGTGGTACCCGGCGTACGCAGCCACGCTCTTGGCAATGTCGATGGCACTGCCACCGCCCACACCGATCAGGCCGTCATGCCCGCCCTCGCGGTACACACGCATGCAGTCTTCGACGATGGCGATTTCCGGGTCGGGCAGTACCCGATCAAAGATTTCATAGCTGCGATCGCCCAGGTGTTCGAGCGCCAGCGCCACGGTGCCGGACTTGACCAGCGCCGCGTCGGTGACAATCAGCGGGTTGTCCACATCCAGGCGAGTGAGCTCAGCGGCCAGTTGTTCGATGGCACCTGCACCTGTGAGCAGTTTGTGGGCGATCTTGAATGAGGAAGTACTCATGTGCGCGGCCTCTTATTCGGAAATGGGCTGGCACAAGAGTAGCTGGGGATTTCAGGTTGCCCAGCATTCAGGATCTGAATGGTCACGATCCATGTGGGAGCTGGCTTGCCTGCGATAGCGGTGTGTCAGCAACAGCTGAGCAAGCTGGCCCACCGCTATCGCAGGCAAGCCAGCTTGTGTCTTTCGCCGGGATTAGACTGTGGATGAGAGCGGTGGATGGCAAGCTGACTGACAGCGGTGCTTGAAGCACGTGTGGGAGCCTAAGCTGCCATCCACCTCTCCACTCTGGTTATTGAGCCCGAACAGTTGAACGAGCCGACCTCGAACAGTTACAAGCGTGGGCCCCGCCAGAGCGCTCTCACTTTTGAGTGTAAGAGGGTTTGGCCATGTTTGCAGGCATCGATGTTTCAAAAGACGATCTTGAAGCGCAGCTCGATTCCCAAGCTGAGGAGATGAGCTGCTCCAACACAGCGGCCGGTTTTTCACGGCTGATTCGTTGGCTGAAGAGTCACCACGTTAGTCGTGTGGTGCTGGAGGCGACGGGCGGTTACGAGCGCCAGGTCATGAAAGCACTTCAGGCGGCAGATTTGGAAGTTGTGAGGATTAACCCCAGCCGGGCCAGGAGCTTTGCCCGAGCGTTGGGGTTGCAAGCTAAAACCGACCCAATAGACGCAAAGCTTCTTGCCCATTTCGCGGCCACTATCAAGCCCCCAAAAAGCCAGCCTACTAGCCCTGAACAAGACGACTTACGAGCCTTGGTGCACCAGCGCGAGAACTTTGTTCAGCAGCGAAGCGACGATGAGCGTCGTGTCAAAACGGCCTCTTCTGATGCTGTTAAAAACCTGCTGAAAAGCCATATCGATTACCTGGCCAAAGTCATAGCGTCAGTTGATATACAGATTCGCCAAAGCGTTGAAAACCTTAATAAAAAAGGGTTTCACAATTGTGCTCGGTCAAAGGAATAGGGCTTATTACCGCTGCTAGCTTGATGGCCTACCTGCCTGAGTTGGGCAGCGTTGGGCGTCGTGAGATCGCCGCACTCTCGGGCCTTGCTCCGTATAACAACGACAGTGGCAAGCACAAAGGTAAGCGCTATATCTGCGGTGGGAGGTTCTCGGTCCGACGCTCGCTCTACATGGCGTGCTGGTCCGTCATTCGCTTTCAGCCTGAATTCAACGCGCGATATAAAGCTCTGCGTGATAAAGGAAAATGCGCAAAAGTAGCGCTTATCGCCTGCATGCGAGTGTTGTTGATACGCCTGAATGCAATGATCCGAGACGGCTCGGAGTGGAGCGATTGCGTAGCGTAATCAACTACGCGATCACTAGTGGAGTAGTACACGGCATAGGCTGTGGGCGGCTGTGTGGCTGCCGTAATGATGTTTTTTAATAAACTGCCAAGACAGTTGCTCCCACATTTGAACCGGTTTCGGCCAGTTAGACTTGGGCGGTACGCAGTTTTTCGCTACGGCCACGCAGCCATTCCAGGGTCAGCAACAGCAGCACCGAGAAGGCAATCAGCAAGGTCGCGGCGGCGGCAATGGTCGGACTGAGGTTCTCGCGAATCCCGCTGAACATCTGCCGCGGCAACGTCGCCTGCTCAGGCCCGGCCAGAAACAGCGTCACCACCACTTCGTCAAACGAGGTGGCAAAGGCAAACAACGCCCCGGAAATCACCCCCGGCGCAATCAGCGGCAAGGTCACCCGGCGAAACGCGGTCAACGGCGATGCCCCCAGGCTGGCCGCCGCCCGCACCAGGTTATGGTTGAACCCCTGCAACGTCGCCGACACGGTGATGATCACAAACGGCACGCCCAGCACCGCATGCACCACGATCAGCGAGAAGAAACTGTTACCCAACCCCAGCGGCGCAAAGAACAGGTAACTGGCCACGCCGATAATCACCACCGGCACCACCATCGGCGAAATCACCAGGGCCATCACCAGCGCCTTGCCGGGGAAGTTGCCGCGCGTCAGGCCAATCGCCGCCAGCGTGCCAAACACCATGGCCAGCACCGTGGCCGCCGGGGCGACGATGATGCTGTTCTTCAGCGCCCGCATCCATTCGGCCGAGGCGAAGAAGTCCTGGTACCAATGCAGCGAGAAGCCTTGCAGCGGGTACACGAGGAAACTGCCGCTGTTGAACGACAGCGGGATGATCACCAGCACCGGCAATATCAGGAACAGCAGAATCAAGCCGCAGAGAATCCGCAAGCTGTAGAACCACACCCGCTCAACGGGCGACATATAAGGGCTCAGCATCGCAAGGTCTCCTCAGCTCAGGCGCAGGCGGCTGGCGCCCACCAGCCGGTTGTAGATCAGGTACAGCACCACGGTGGCCAGCAGCAGCAAGCCGCCCAACGCCGTGGCCATGCCCCAGTTGATACTGGTGTTGGTGTAGAAGGCCACGAAGTAGCTGACCATCTGGTCGTTCGGGCTGCCCAGCAAGGCCGGGGTGATGTAGTAACCAATTGCCAGGATGAACACCAACAGGCAACCGGCGCCGACGCCAGCGTAGGTCTGCGGGAAGTACACGCGCCAGAAGCTGGCGAACGGATGGCAACCCAGGGAAATCGCGGCGCGCATGTAGGTCGGCGAGATGCCTTTCATCACGCTGTAGATCGGCAGGATCATGAACGGCAGCAGGATGTGCACCATGGAGATGTACACGCCGGTGCGGTTGAACACCAACTCCAGCGGTTTATCGATCAGGCCCATACCCAGCAGCGCACTGTTGATCAGCCCGCCCGATTGCAGCAACACGATCCACGCCGCCACCCGCACCAGGATCGAGGTCCAGAACGGCAGCAGCACAAGGATCATCAGCAGGTTGCTCTTACGCGCCGGCAAGTTGGCCAGCAGGTACGCCAGCGGATAGGCCAGCAGCAGGCAGATCGCGGTGATGACCAGGCCCATCCAGAAAGTGCGGGCGAAGATGTCCAGGTAGATCGCCTGGTCCGGCGTGGCCGGGGCCACTTCGCCGAGGTCGTCGATGCGGTGATCGACGGCCGCCAGCAGATAGAACGGCGTCAGGCTGCTGGTATTGCGCCGGATCGCCTGCCAGTACGCCGGGTCGCCCCAGCGTTCGTCGAGGCTTTCCAACGCTTCTTTATAAGAGGCCGGCGCTTCGGTAAACGGCAGCGCCCGCGCGGTTTTGGTCAGCAGGCTGCGATAGCCGGCCAGTTCCATGTTCAAGCGTTTGGACAAGTCGCCCAACGTCTGGTTTTTGCGCGCCTCGCCCAGGTCCTCACTGAGGGCCTGATACACCGGCTCGCCCGGCAGGCCGCGACCGTCCCAGGCCGTGACCGCCACCACGGTACGCGGCAAGCCGCCCACCACTTCCGGGTTGCCGACGCTCTTGAACAGCAGCGCAACGATCGGCACCAGGAACACCAGCAGCAAAAACAGCACCAGCGGCGCAATCAAGGCCTGGGCCTTCCAGCGGTTGACCCGCTCGGCACGCGCCAGGCGCTGCTTGAGGGTGGGGCTGTTGACCTCGTTCGAGGGAACGGCGATGGCCATGGCTAACTCCGGGAAATCTATAGTAGATGCCCTGTGAACCGGGCTTTCTGTGGGAGCCGGGCTTGCCCGCGATGGCATCGACTCGGTACATCAGATGCACCGAGGTGTCTGCATCGCAGGCAAGCCAGCTCCCACACAGGCCTGCTTTCACAGGGATTTAGTCGGTGTTACTTGGCAGCCCAGGAGTTGAAGCGCTGCTCCAGCTGCTCGCCGTTGTCCGCCCAGAAGCTCACGTCGATCTGCACCTGGTTGGCGATGTTTTCCGGGGTGGTCGGCATATCCTTGAGGATGTCCTTGGCCAGCAACGGTACGGCTTGGGTGTTGGCCGGGCCGTAGGCGATGTTTTCCGAGTAGGTCTTCTGCTGCTGTGGCTGTACGGAGAAGGCGATGAATTTCTTCGCCGCTTCTGCACGGTCTTTCGCCAAGCCTTTAGGGATGGCCCACGCGTCGAAGTCGTAGATACCGCCGTTCCACACCACCTTCAGGTTGCTTTCTTTCTGCACGGCGGCGATGCGGCCGTTGTACGCCGAGCTCATCACCACGTCACCCGAGGCGAGGTACTGCGGCGGCTGTGCGCCGGCTTCCCACCACTGGATCGATGGTTTGAGTTCGTCGAGTTTCTTGAACGCACGGTCCTGGCCATCTTTGCCGGCCAGCACTTTGTAGACGTCCTTCGGCGCAACGCCGTCGGCCATCAGGGCGAATTCCAGGGTGTACTTGGCGCCTTTACGCAGGCCGCGCTTGCCCGGGAATTTCTTCACGTCCCAGAAATCAGCCCAACTGGTGGGTGCGCTCGCCAGTTTGTCGGCGTTGTAGGCCAACACCGTGGACCACACGAAGAAACCCACGCCGCACGGCTGAATCGCCCCCTTCACGTAATCGGCGGTGTTGCCGAACAGTTTCGGGTCCAGAGGCTCGAACATGTCTTCGTCACAGCCACGGGACAGTTCTGGCGATTCCACTTCCACCAGGTCCCAGGACACGCTCTTGGTGTCGACCATGGCCTTGACCTTGGCCATTTCACCGTTGTACTCGCCAGCGACGATCTTGCCGTTGCCCGCGCTTTCCCACGGCGCATAGAACGCCTTGACCTGTGCCGCCTTGTTCGCGCCGCCAAAGGACACAACGGTCAGGTCCGGGCCGGCCATGGCGTGTGTGGCGCCCAGCAAACCGATCGCCAGCGCCGAATACTTCAAGGATTTCAACATTGTTGTTCTCTCCACGTGCAGGGTTGGTGAAGCCATGGGGGCGATCAATTCGCCTCTAGAAGTGGGTCGAGTGCGCGAACGTGCTCGACTTGCCAGCCAATCGGAACCACGTCGCCGACCGCCAACGCTGGGTCCAGCTCGGCAATCGGTTGTTTCACAAAAAAATCGCTCTTGCCGCAGACTTCCAGGCGCACACGTACGTGGTCGCCCAGGTAGATGAATTCGGCCACACGGCCGGAGAAGCGGTTGACGCAGCTTTCGCTGGAGCCATTCAAGCTGACGCGCTCCGGGCGTACCGACAGGGTCACCGGGCCGCCGATCTGGCCGACGTTGACCGCCAGCGCCTCGACTTTCTCGCCGCGCGCCAGTTCCACCACGCAACGCTCGCCGGTGTGGCTGTGCAGGCGACCATTGAGGCGGTTGTTCTCGCCGATGAAGTTGGCGACGAAGGTGTTCTTTGGCTCTTCGTAGAGGGTGCGCGGCGCGGCGATCTGCTGGATCTCGCCTTGGTGGAACACGGCCACGCGGTCAGACATGGTCAGCGCTTCGCCCTGGTCGTGGGTCACGTACACCACGGTGACGCCGAGGCGCTGGTGCAGGTGCTTGATCTCCATCTGCATGTGTTCGCGCAGTTGCTTGTCGAGGGCGCCGAGGGGTTCGTCCATCAGCACCAGCTGCGGTTCGAACACCAGCGCCCGGGCCAGGGCCACGCGCTGTTGCTGGCCACCGGACAATTGCGCCGGATAACGCTGGGCGAAGGCATCGAGCTGGACCATGCTCAGCACGCGTTTGACCCGCTCGCTGATATCGGTCTTGCTCAAGCCGCGCACCGACAGCGGGAACGCCAGGTTCTCGGCGACGGTCATGTGCGGGAACAGCGCATAGTTCTGGAACACCATGCCGATGTCGCGCTTGTGCGGCGGCACGTTGTTGATGGAACGCCCAGCCAGCTGGATTTCGCCGGCGGTCGGCGTTTCAAAGCCGGCGAGCATCATCAGGCTGGTGGTCTTGCCCGAACCGGAAGGCCCGAGCAAGGTGAGGAACTCGCCCTTGCGAATCTCCAGGTTGAGGTCTTTGACGATCAGGTTCTCGCCGTCGTAGCTCTTCTGCACGCCACGAAAGCTGACCAGGACCTCATTTGAATCCACCTCGCTCATACCCGCACCTTTGTGTTTTGGACTGCTGTGGCACAAGCGTAGTCCAGGCGCGAGGCCCCGGAAATCGGGGGCCGGGAGAGAATTGCATCAGCCGGATGGAAGGCTGGGGGTAGGGATCGCCCTACAGGGATGGCGGGGATGGGACAGTGTGGCCGCAAGGGGTTAGCTGCAAGCGGCAAGAATGGGTTCGGCGGGGTTTTGGCGGTGTCGTTTTTGGGTATGTGGTTAGAGAAGCTTGTGCTCCATGGCGTACTTCACCAGTTCCGCGAGGGAGGTGATGTTGAGCTTTTGCATCAGGCGCGCCTTGTGGGTGCTGATGGTCTTGCTGCTCAGCGCCAGCTGCTGGGCGATGTCATTGACGTTGGCGCCCTGGGCCAGGCGCTCGAACACCGAGAACTCACGCTCCGAGAGCAATGAGTGCAAGGGCCGCGTATCGGTGAGGCCGACTTCAAAGACCATACGGTCCGCCAAATCCGGGTCGATATAACGCCCGCCCGCCGCCACCTTGCGAATCGCCGTGAGCAGCAGCGCCGGATCGCTGTCCTTGGTCGCATAACCTGCGGCGCCGACCTTCAACGCACGCGCGGCCATTTGCGCTTCGTCATGCATCGACAACACCAGAATCGCCGGCGGATTGCTCAGCGCGCGGATCCGCGCAATCGCTTCCAGGCCGTTGACGCCAGGCATCGAGATATCCAGCAACACCACCTCGCACGGCACATGGCGCAAGGTCTCCAGCAACTGTTCACCATTGCTTGCCTCCCCCACCACCAGCAGGTCTTTGGCCAGGCCGATCAATTGCTTGATGCCTTCTCGAACGATGGTGTGGTCTTCGGCTACCAGTACGCGAATCACAGGGACTTCCTCTTAGCGTTATGCATCCAACGGCACCGTGACACTCAGGGTGGTGCCCTCCCCCAACTCGCTGTCCAGGCGCAACTGCCCGCCCATGATCAGCACCCGCTCGCGCATGCCCACCAGGCCAAACGACACCGGGCGGCCCTGGGCCGGGATGAAGCCGACGCCATCGTCGCTGATGGTCAGCCGCAGGTGCGCGCCTTCCACCGCCAGGGTCAGTTCGACAGTATGCGCCTGGGCATGGCGCATCACATTGGTCAGCGCCTCTTGCAGGATACGGAACAGGCCGATGGCCTTGGCATCGCTCAAGGCCGGCAGGTTATCCGGGACCTGCACCAGGCAGGGGATTTGTGTGCGGGCTTCGAAACGCCGCGCCTGCCATTCGATAGCCGAGGCAATGCCCGCGTCGAGAATCGGCGGGCGCAAGGCCGTCGCTACGTCGCGCACCAGCTGGAACAGTTGGGCGATCAGGCGCTTCATGCTGTTCAAGCGCTCGTGCAGGCCAGGGTCCAACTGCGCGTAGGCCAGTTCGCACATGGACGTCTCCAGCTTGAGCACGGTGAGCATCTGCCCCAGTTCGTCGTGGACTTCGCGGGCAATGCGCGCCTTTTCTTCTTCGCGCACGGTTTCCAGGTGGGCGGACAGTTCGCGCAATTGCGCCTCGCTTTGCAGCAAGGCGGCAACGTAGCGGCGGCGCTCGGTCACGTCATTGAGGTAGACCACCAGGTATTCGCCGTCGGCAAAGCGCAAAAAGCTCAGCGACACATCGGCGGGCAAGAGGCTGCCATCGGCACGCCGGCAATCGGTGGCGAAGTTCTGCGGGCCGTCTTCGCTGGCGCGGGCGCGCTTCCACAGGTTGAGCCAGCGGTCCATGTCCAGCGTCGGATCAAGCTCCGCCAGCGGCCGCTCGATCAACGCGCCGGGGCCGTAGCCGAGCATGCTTTCGGCCGCGCGGTTGGCGTAGCGCACGTGGCTGTCCCAGTTGACCCAGAGGATGCCGACGGTGCTTTGGTCGATGGAAAACTGCGTCAGCCGCAACGCTTCGGCGCCCGCTGCGCGCGCGGCGCTTTCTTCCCGTGCGCCGAGCAAACTGTGCTCCAGGCCGTGCAACTGGCGACGCTGCCAGAACACCGCCGCCAGGCTGGCCAGCAGCATTAGGCCGAGTAACAAGCTGAGGTTTTGCCACAGCCCCGGCGACTCCGACAAACGCGGGTATTTGGGTTGCAGCCAGCGGTTGTGCAGTTGGTCGAGGTCACGGGCGGGGATCGCGCGCAACGCGCTTTGCATGATACCGGCCAGTTCCGGCCATTCCCGGCGTGTGGCTACGCGCAGCAATTGCGGCAGGCCGATGTCGCCCACCACGGCCAGCCCGGAAAATTCGGCTTCGCCCGACAAGCGGCTCAATTGCGCCTCATCCACCACGGCGTAGCGCGCCTGCTGGCTGACCAGCAACTGCAACGCCTGGCGTTCCATGGGCACGCCTTGCAGGTTCAGCTTGGGATACGTGCTGCGCAGGTAATCGGCAACGGCACTGGGCATGCGCACGGCGATGCGCGAGAGTTCGTCGAGCTTTTCCAGCTCGACGGCACCGCCACCGTCACGGATGCCGACGATATGCTGGGGCACGCGCATGTACGGGTCGCTGAACAACCACAGGCGCAAACCGGCCGGGGTTTGTTGCAGGCCGGGGGCGATGTCGACCTCACCGTCACGCACGGCTTCTTCCAACTGTTCCTGGGTGGGAAAGTTGCGCCAGCTCAGCTCGATGTTCAGCGCCTTGGCCAGCCACTGCATCAGCTCGACATTGGCCCCCGACAAGCGCTGCAAGCGCCGATCGTATTGCGCGTAGGGCGCCTGCAACACCAGGCCCACCCGCAGCTCCGGGTGCGCGGCCAGCCATTCCCGTTGCCCTGCGTCCAGTTGCGCTGGCGGCACCGCAGGCGCAGAGGTGGCCCCCGCGATCAAGGGAAACCACAAACAGCCGATAACCAGCAGACAGCGAAAACCCATGATCCACGTCTCACATCACTGACAAATACAGACCAACCCATTAGGCTGCTGGAATCTCTTCTGGCCGGAAATCAACGATGCCATCTCGAAACCGTTCAGCAGTGCCAGCATTGTGCCTGTCGTTACTCTTTACCAGCGGCTTTTCTGTGCAGGCCGCCGACACGCCCGCGCCACCCGCCGAAACAGCCGCCATCCGCCAGCCCCTGACCGAACGCGGCCAGGAAGACGCCGCGGCCCTGGAGCGCCAGGTACCACGCGAAGAACAGCAACAATTGCAGGGCGGCAGCGACACCTTCCTGGCCCTGTGGAAGCCGGCCAACAGCGCCGAGCCCGAAGGCGTGGTGATTATCGTACCGGGCGCCGGGGAAAGTGCTGACTGGCCGCAAGCAATCGCACCGCTGCGGCGCAAACTGCCCGACGCCAACTGGGGCACCCTCAGCCTGTCGTTGCCGGACGTGAACCTCGACACCCTGCCGCCGCGCCTGATCGAAGCACCCAAGGCGGCGGTGGATACCAGCAGCAAAGACGGCAGCACCGCCGCCAAGCCCATCGAACAAGCCGCCAGCGCCGAAGCCGAAGGCACCGACCCCGCCGTGGTCGCGGGTGCGGACGAGCAAGACAAGACCGATGCCAAACGCATCTTCGACCGCATCGATGCCGCCGTCGCCTTCGCCCAGACCCAAGGCGCGCGCAGCGTGGTGCTGCTCGGCCATGGCACCGGCGCGTGGTGGGCTGCGCGTTACCTGGAAGAAAAACAACCGGCGCAGGTGCAGAAACTGGTGATGGTTGCGGGCAAGTCGCCAGTGGGTCGCCAGCCGGGCTTGCAGCAACTGGCGCCGACACTGAAAGTGCCGACGGCAGATGCGTTCTATCAAGACACGGCCCAGGAGCGCAAAGCGGCACTGGAGCGTGTGCAGGCGGCCAAGCGTTCGAAGAATGACGGCTACAAGCAGGTTTCGCTGAAGACCGTGCCGGGGAACAGTTCGGCGGAGCAGGAGCAGCTGTATCGGCGGATTCGCGGGTGGTTGAGCCCGCAGGCAAGCGCCGACTGATCCTGACCTGGAAACCCGATCAAAATGTGGGAGCTGGCTTGCCTGCGATGGCGGTGTGTCAGCACCCTATGAGCAAGCTGGCCCACCGCTATCGCAGGCAAGCCAGCTCCCACAGGAGATTGGATTGTCAGTCAGGCGTCGTCGCTGTCAGCGAAAATCCCGGCGCTCGCGAATCAGCGTGTAGGCATTGTGCAATTCACGGGTACGCTCGGTAGCCTCACTTACTTGCGCGGAGCTGGCACCGCTGCCGGCAATCTTGTCCGGGTGGTGGCGGCTAAGCAGGCGGCGGTAGGCGCGCTTGATCACCGCTGGCTCAGTGGTGGCCGTCACGGCAAGCAAGCGCAACGCCTCCTGATAAGACATGCCCCGACTCACCAGCGGCTTGCGCTCCGGTTTGTAGTCAGCGGCCAACGCCTGGAGCTGTTGCGGCGTCCAGCCCAGCCACTTGCCCCACAGCTCGATCAGGTCGCGCTCGGCGTCATCCGCCTTGCCGTCGGCCCACACCATGCGCCAGCACGCACGCAGCACCCCTTCCGCCGCATGGGGCTGGCGCTTGAGCACGCGCAAGTAACTGCGCACGCGGTCTGATCCGGACTTGCCACGGTTGAACGCCGCGATTGCGCGGCGCTGGGCCGGCTCGCTCATGTCCAGCGCACGCATTTCTTGGCGCGCCTGCTGGATATGCCCGTCGACGATGCGGCCATTGCTTTTCGCCAGGCGGCCGAGCAGCACAAACAACAGTTCGTCATTGCGCAACGCCGGGCGCCCGCCAAGGCGCTCGCGCAGCTGCGCCCAACTGTGCAGTTGCAGGCGGCGATCCAGCGCCTGCCCCAACAGCGCACCCAACAAGGCCCCCGGAATGCTGGCAATGGCAAAGCCAGCCCCGGCGCCGATCAGCGTCCCTGGCCACAGCATCTTACTGCTCCGCTGTCAGCAGGGTTTCAACCTGCGCCAGGCGCTCCAGCGTGCCGACATCAATCCAGCGTCCCGCCATGTGTTCCCCCGTTACCAAACCTTTGGCCATCGCCGCCCGCAATAGCGGCGCCAGCTTGAAGGCACCGGCAGTGCAACCCGTGAACAGCTGCGGATCGAGCACTGAAATGCCACTGAAGGTCAGGTTATCGGCACCGGGCGCGGCATCATGAAGCAAACCCTGATCCAGGTAGAAATCGCCGCCCGAGGGGTGATGCGCCGGGTTGTCGACCATCACCAGATGGGCCAGGCCCTGGAGCGGTTGCTTGAGCTGGGTGAAGTCGTAGTCGGTCCAGATATCGCCATTGACCACCAGGAACGGTTCATCCCCCAACAGCGGCAACGCCTGGAAAATCCCGCCACCGGTCTCCAGCGGTTCGCCTTCCGGCGAGTACTGGATGCGCACGCCGAACTGCGAACCGTCGCCCAGGTAGCTTTCGATCTGCTGGCCGAGCCAGGCATGGTTGATCACGATCTCGGTGAAGCCAGCCTTGGCCAGCGCCTCCAGGTGATATTCGATCAACCGTTTGCCGCCGGCCTGCACCAAGGGTTTGGGCGTGTGCAGGGTGAGCGGACGCATCCGCTCACCTTTGCCTGCGGCCAGGATCATGGCCTTCATACGGTGGCCCCGACGGGTTGGCGCAGGCTGGCCAACAGTTCAGCCAGTTCACCCAGCTCAGGGCGCTCGGCCAGCACGGCTTCTATATAAGCAAAGAAACGTGGCACATCGGCCAGGTAACGTGGCTTGCCGTCGCGATGGCAGATACGCGCGAAGATGCCGATGACCTTGAGGTGGCGCTGCACGCCCATCAGGTCGCTGGCACGCAGGAAGTCGTCGAACTCGGCATGCACCGGAATGCCGGTTTGCAGCGCACGCTCCCAGTAGCCGCGCTGCCATTCGCGCACACGGGCCTGGGGCCAACTGAGGAAGGCGTCCTTGAACAGGCAGGTGATGTCGTAGGTCACCGGGCCATAGACCGCATCCTGGAAATCCAGCACGCCGGGGTTCGGCGCGCTGATCATCAGGTTGCGCGGCATGTAGTCGCGGTGCACCAGCACTTTCGGCTGGGCCAGGGCGCTGTCGATCAACAGGTCGCTGGCACGCTGCCAGAGGGCTTGCTGCCGGGCATCCAATTCGACGCCCAGGTGACGGCGCACGTACCACTCGGGAAACAATTCCAGCTCGCGGCGCAGCAAGGCGACGTCATAGCTGGGCAGTGGCGCGTCCATCGGCAACTGCTGGAACGCCAGCAATGCGTCGATGGCGTCGGCGAACAATTGATCGGCGTTTTGCGGGTCAATCACGTCCAGATAGGTTTTTGTGCCCAGGTCATTGAGCAAAAGAAAGCCGCGCGGCAAATCTTCTGCATAAATTTTTGGCACATTTATTCCCGACTTCGCCAGCAAATGAGCGATATCGACGAAGGGTTTGCAGTTTTCCTGGGGGGGTGGCGCGTCCATCACGACGAACGTGCGGGCGCCGCCTTCCCAGCGGAAATAACGCCTGAAACTCGCGTCGCTGCTGGCCGCGGTCAATGTGGCCGGGGGTACGGCACCCCAGTCTTGAGCGTTGAAAAGGATCGGCAGTTGCTCATCCAGCCAGACTTCCAGCTGTTGTAAACGTAGATCTTGGTCGGGCATTACAAGGGTCTCCGACGGCCCTAGCCGTCAAGCGGGTCATGCTTTATTATCACGCATCTTTTTCAGACCATCGAGAGTCGTGCGGCCCACACCGCGGGCAGATGGCACGCAGGAAGCCCGGACTAATAAGATGGCATTGAAATCCCCCGCGTTTCGTAGAAAATTTCCGTTGCTGGTAACCGGCAGTCTGCTGGCCATGCAACCTTTCGCCACCTCATTCGTGGTCGCTGCGGAGCAGTATGACTGTTCCGTCTCCGCTTCGGGTGCCTGGGCTTGCGCGCCAAAGACCGCCGCTGCCCCATTGCCACCGCGCCCCGGTGCATGACGGTGCTGCCGCCAGCTCGGCCAACGACACGGCGCAAGCCGTTGCCGGTGACAACGCCGAGGCCGTGCCGAAGACCGCGCTGGTCACCGACTCCAAGGGCCGTGGCCTGCGCTCGCGCAGCGCCGACTACAGCCACCTGGACTGGGTCCCCCGCGAGAAGCTGACCGCCGCCCAACTGGCCGAAACCGGCCCGTACTGCGGTGGTGCGTACATCGAGCCGACCCGTCCTGGCATGAATGACAAGACGAACAAGAGCGATGCGCCGACCTTCATCGGTGCCAAGGCCTCTCGTTACGAGCAGGAATCCCAAGTCGCAACCCTGGCCGGTGACGTCGTCATGCGCCAGGGCAGCATGCAGCTGGAATCCGAAGAGGCCAGCCTGTACCAGGCTGAAAACCGCGGCGAGCTGAACGGCAACGTTCGCCTGCGCGACAACGGTGCCCTGATCGTGGGTGACCGCGCCGAAGTCCAACTGGACACCGGTGCCGCCCAGATCGACAACGCCGAGTACATCCTGCACAAGTCGCGTATCCGCGGTAACGCGCTGTACGCCAAGCGTGCCGAAAACGCGATCATCCGTCTGAAGGACGGTACGTACACCACCTGCGAGCCAGACAGCAACGCCTGGCAGCTTCGGGGCAACAACATCACGTTGAACCCGGCCACCGGTTTCGGTACGGCCACCAACGCGACGCTGCGGATCAAGAACATCCCGATCCTGTACACCCCGTACATCTACTTCCCGATCGACGACCGTCGTCAATCCGGCTTCCTGCCGCCGAGCTTCAGCACCGGCAGCGAAACCGGCTTCACCCTGGTTACGCCGTACTACTTCAACCTGGCACCGAACTACGATGCCACGTTGTATCCGCAGTACATGACCAAACGCGGCCTGTTGATGGAAGGCGAATTCCGCTACCTCACCAAGTCCAGCGAAGGCCAGTTCGGCGGCGCGTACCTGAACGACGACAGTGACGAGCGCAAGCTGCAGTCCGAATACGAAAAAACCCGCTACATGCTCAATTGGCAGCATAAGGGCGGCTTGGATTCGCGCGTATCGACCCAGGTTGACTACACCCGCATCAGCGATCCGTATTACTTCCAGGACCTCAAGTCCTATCAGGAAGGTGTGGAGAGCCGCGACTTCCTGAACCAACAAGGTTCCGTGGCGTACCGGGGCGACTCCTACCAGGCGCGCTTGAACGTGCAGGCTTATCAGCTTGCGACGATCTCCCAGATCACGCCGTACGACCGTTTGCCGCAGATCACCTTCAATGGGGCACTGCCATACCATCCGGGCGGGCTGAATTTCAGCTACGAGACCGAAGCAGTCCGGTTTGAGCGCAGCCTGGAAAACGGCACCTTTATCAATGAAAACGGCGGCATCGAAAATCGCCTGGATACCTACGTCAAAGGCCTGACCCGTGCAAACGGCACTCGCCTGAACGTAGCGCCAGCGGTTGAATATCCGATGAACTGGACCTACGGCTTCATTACGCCGAAGCTCAAGTACGTTTACACCAAGTACGATCTGGATCTGGATAGCCAGGGCAAGAACGACATCATTACCGCGCAGGCAAATGCAACGGCGACCAACCCGTACGCTGGCGGCACATTCAAAAGCTCCCAAGACCGCGCCGTTCCAATCGCCAGTGTCGACAGCGGCCTGTTCTTCGACCGCAACACCAACTGGTTCGGCAAAGACTATCGCCAGACCCTCGAGCCGCGCGCTTTCTACCTCTACGTCCCGAACAAGGACCAGAGCGATATCCCGGTATTCGACACCAGCGAGTACTCGTTCAACTATGCCTCGCTGTTCCGCGACAACCGCTTCAGCGGTTCCGACCGGATCGGCGACGAGAACAAGCTGTCCCTGGGCGTGACCAGCCGCTGGATCGAAGAGAATGGCTTCGAACGGCAGCGCGTCTCCGTGGGCCAGGCGGTGTACTTCAAGGATCGTGAAGTGCAACTGCCGGGTGTACTGGCCTCTGACCGTGCCGACGCGCAGTCGGACGTGTCGCCAATCGCCCTGGACTACGAGTTCCGCTTCAACCGCGACTGGCGTGCCACGGCCGACTACAACTGGGACACCGAGAGCCACAGCCCTCGTTCTGGCAGCGCGATGTTCCACTACCAGCCGGAAGACAACCCGAACAAGGTCGTCAACCTCGGTTATCGCTATCGCAACGACCAGGTGGTCTACAACCAGATCAGCGGCAAATGGCAGTTCGGTGGTGATTACGGCACGCCAGGCGATCCTAACTTCGTGAAGGATTACTACAAAATCCAGCAACACGATTTCTCGATGATGTGGCCGATCGTTCCGCAGTGGAACCTGATCACCCGCTGGCAGTATGACTATGCCCGCAACCGTACCCTGGAAGCCTTCGGTGGTTTCGAGTACGACAACTGCTGCTGGAAACTGCGCGTCATCAACCGTTACTGGGTTTCCAACGACGAATACAGCCAGATCGCCCCGCTTAACGAAAAGGGTGACCACGGGCTCTTCCTGCAGATCGTCCTCAAAGGACTCGGCGGCCTGACCGGCGCCAAGGTAGAGAGCTTCCTCGACAAAGGCATTGAAGGTTATCGTGAACGTGAAGACCAAGCTTTCTGATTGTCTGCGCCCGCTCGTACTGGGCGCGCTGTTCCTGGGTACCGCATCGGCGCACGCTGCGGTTCAACAGCTGGATAAAGTGGTGGCCATCGTCGATAACGACGTGATCATGCAAAGCCAGCTGGACCAACGCGTCAAGGAAGTTCAGCAAACCATCGCCAAGCGTGGCGGTGGTGTGCCACCGACCAGCGTGCTGGACCAGCAGGTGCTGGAGCGCCTGATCGTCGAGAACCTGCAACTGCAGATCGGCGAGCGTTCGGGCATCCGTATTTCGGATGAAGAACTGAACCAGGCCGTTGGCACCATCGCTCAGCGCAACAACATGAGTATCGATCAGTTCCGCGCCGCCCTGGCTCGCGATGGCCTGTCCTATGAGGACGCCCGTGACCAGATCCGCCGTGAAATGATCATCAGCCGTGTACGTCAGCGCCGTGTGGCCGAGCGGGTGCAGGTCTCCGAGCAGGAAGTGAAGAACTTCCTGGCTTCGGACCTTGGCAAGATGCAGCTTTCCGAAGAACTGCACCTGGCCAACATCCTGATCGGTACACCGGACAGCGCCAACTCCGAGCAGCTCAATGCAGCCGCCGCCAAGACCCAGGCTGTTTACGAACGCCTGAAAGCCGGCGCCGACTTTGCCCAGACTGCAATTGCCGTCTCCAACAGCGACAACGCCCTGGACGGCGGTGACATGGGCTGGCGTAAAGCCGCTCAACTGCCACCTCCGTTCGATCGTGAGCTGAGCGCCATGCAGCCGGGTGAAATCACCCAGCCTGCACGTACGCCAGGCGGTTTCATCATCCTGAAGTTGCTGGAAAAACGCGGCGGCGAGACCTCGCTGAAAGACGAAGTGCATGTTCGTCACATCCTGGTCAAACCAAGCGAAATCCGCACTGAAGCGCAAACCAAGGAACTGGCCCAGAAGATCTATGACCGCATCGAAAGCGGTGAAGACTTCGCCACCCTGGCCAAGAGCTTCTCGGAAGACCCAGGTTCTGCCCTCAATGGCGGCGACCTGAACTGGATCGACCCGAAAGCCCTGGTGCCGGAGTTCCAGGACGTCATGGCCAAGACCCCGCAAGGCGTATTGTCCAAGCCGTTCAAGACCCAATATGGCTGGCACGTGCTGGAAGTCCTTGGCCGTCGCGCCACCGACAACACCAGCCAGGCCCGCGAGCAACAAGCATTGTCCGTACTGCGCAACCGCAAATACGACGAAGAGCTGCAAACCTGGTTGCGTCAGATCCGTGACGAAGCCTACGTAGAAAACAAGCTGCCAGGCGCCGAGCAAACAGGCACCGACCAGGCAGCCCAGTGAAACCCCAGCGTTTCGCGGTAACACCCGGCGAGCCGGCCGGCATTGGTCCAGACCTGTGCCTGCTGCTCGCCTCGCACCCCCAGCCACACCCCCTGATTGCCATTACCAGCCGCGACCTGCTCCTTGAGCGGGCCGCGCAACTGGGCGTGGCGGTCAGTTTGCTGGAGGTGTCGCCCGGCAACTGGCCCGACCTGCCCGCCCCCGCCGGCAGCCTGTATGTGTGGGACACCCCACTGCAAGCCAAGGTGGTGGCCGGACAGCTGGACACCGCCAATGCCGCATTCGTCCTGCAAACACTGACCCGCGCCGGGCAAGGCTGCATCGACGGCGACTTCGCCGGCATGATCACCGCCCCGGTGCACAAAGGCGTGATCAATGAATCTGGCATCGCCTTTTCCGGCCATACCGAATTCCTCGCCGAACTGACCCACACCGAACAAGTCGTCATGATGCTGGCCACCCGTGGCCTGCGCGTCGCCCTGGTGACCACGCACCTGCCGCTGCGTGAGATAGCCGACGCCATTACCGTCGAGCGTGTGGAACGCGTTACGCGCATCCTGCACGCCGACCTGCAACAAAAATTCGGCATCGCCCAACCGCGCATCCTGGTCTGTGGGCTCAACCCCCACGCCGGTGAAGGCGGCCACCTGGGCCATGAAGAAATCGACATCATCGAACCCACCCTGGAGCGTCTGCGCCAAGAAGGCATGGACCTGCGCGGCCCATTGCCTGCGGACACTCTGTTTACCCCCAAATATCTGGAGCACTGCGACGCAGTGCTGGCGATGTACCATGACCAGGGGCTGCCTGTGCTGAAATACAAAGGCTTTGGCGCCGCAGTCAACGTGACACTGGGCCTGCCGATCATCCGCACCTCCGTCGACCATGGCACTGCCCTGGACCTGGCCGGCAGCGGCAAGATCGATACCGGCAGCCTGCACGTGGCCCTGGAAACCGCCTATCAGATGGCCGAGACCCGTATATGACCGAGCATTACCAACACCGGGCGCGCAAGCGCTTCGGGCAAAACTTCCTGCACGACGCGGGCGTGATCGACCGCATCCTGCGCTCCATCCATGCCAAGCCCGAAGACCGCCTGCTGGAAATCGGCCCCGGCCAGGGCGCGCTGACCCAAGGCCTGCTGGCCAGCGGTGGGCAACTGGACGTGGTGGAACTGGACAAGGACCTGATCCCGATCCTCAACCAGCAGTTCGCCGACAAGCCCAACTTCAACCTGCACCAGGGCGATGCGCTGAAGTTCGACTTCAACAGCCTCAATGCCGCGCCCAACAGCCTGCGGGTCGTGGGCAACCTGCCGTACAACATCTCCACGCCGCTGATCTTCCACCTGCTGAACAACGCCGGGATCATTCGCGACATGCACTTCATGCTGCAAAAAGAAGTGGTTGAGCGTTTGGCGGCAGGCCCTGGCGGTGGTGATTGGGGTCGCCTGTCGATCATGGTTCAGTACCACTGCCGCGTCGAACACCTGTTCAACGTCGGCCCGGGCGCATTCAACCCGCCGCCAAAGGTTGATTCGGCCATCGTGCGCCTGGTGCCGCACGCCGTGCTGCCGCATCCGGCCAAGGATCACAAGCTGCTGGAGCGCGTCGTACGCGAAGCCTTCAACCAGCGTCGCAAGACCCTGCGCAACACGCTCAAGGCTTTGCTGAGCAACGCTGAAATCGAAGCCGCCGGCGTCGATGGCAGCTTGCGCCCAGAGCAACTGGACCTGGCGGCGTTCGTGCGCCTGGCCGACCAGCTGGCCATCCAGCCTGCCCCTGCCGCGGACTAAAAGCCTGCCGAGCCTGGGCCAGACAGCATGTCTGGCCTAGTGCCCACCTCTTGGCCTAGACTGATCCGCATCTGCTGTCCTCCGCTTTTGCTTTTAAGGCCTCTTGCATGTCCGATCCTCGCTACCAGATCGACGTCAGCGTCGTCACCCGCTTCCTCGCGGACCAATCGCAACCCGAACACAACCGCTTCGCCTTTGCCTACACCATCACGGTGAAAAACAACGGGCTGGTGCCGGCCAAGCTGCTGTCGCGCCACTGGGTGATCACCGACGGCGACGGCCAGGTCGAGGAAGTGCGCGGCGCAGGCGTGGTTGGCCAGCAGCCGTTGATTGATTGCGGAGCCAGCCACACCTATAGCAGCGGCACGGTGATGACCTCCAAGGTCGGCACCATGCAAGGCTCGTATCAGATGAAAGCCACCGATGGCCAGTTGTTCGATGCCGTTATCGCGCCCTTCCGCCTCGCCGTGCCGGGAGCCCTGCACTGATGGCGACGTACGCGGTCGGCGACCTGCAAGGCTGCCTGGAACCCCTCAAGTGCCTGCTTGAACGTGTGTCCTTCGATCCAACCCGCGACCGCCTGTGGCTGGTCGGTGATCTGGTCAACCGCGGCCCGCAATCCCTCGAAACCTTGCGCTACTTATATAGCCTGCGCGATTCCCTCGTATGCGTCCTGGGCAATCACGACCTGCACCTGCTGGCCGCCGGCAAGAACATCGAGCGCCTGAAAAAGGGCGACACCCTGCGGGAAATCCTCGAAGCGCCGGACAGCGCCGACTTGCTCGACTGGCTGCGCCGCCAGAAGATCATGCACTACGACGAGGCCCGCAACATGGCCCTGGTGCATGCGGGCATCCCGCCGCAGTGGACGCTGAAGAAAGCCCTCAAGTGCGCCGCCGAAGTCGAAAGCGTATTGACTGATGACAACCTGTACACCACCTACCTCGACGGCATGTACGGCAACGAGCCAGTGAAGTGGGACAACGACCTCAAGGGCGTCACGCGCCTGCGGGTCATCACCAACTACTTCACCCGCATGCGTTTCTGCACCGCCGAAGGCAAGCTGGACCTCAAGAGCAAGGAAGGCGCCGATACCGCACTGCCCGGCTACAAACCCTGGTTCGCCCACAAAGACCGCAAGACCCGTGACACGCAGATCATCTTTGGCCACTGGGCCGCCCTTGAAGGCAAGTGCAACGAACCCGGCGTGTTCGCCCTCGACACCGGTTGCGTGTGGGGCGGCGCCATGACCCTGATGAACATCGACACTGGCGAGCGCCACAGTTGCCAGTGCGAAGCCCCCCTTTCCGTTACCCTGCCGGCCGCCAAGCCCTAGGAGCCCCCATGAGCGAATTCAAACGCATCTCCCCCGAACAAGCCCAGGCCCTGCGCGAGAAAGGCGCAGTGGTCGTCGACATCCGTGATCAGCCTACCTACGTGGCGGCTCACATCAGCGGCGCCCAACACCTGGACAACGTCAACATCGCCGACTTCATCCGCGCAGCCGACCTCGATGCGCCGGTGATCGTGGCCTGCTACCACGGCAATTCCAGCCAGAGCGCAGCCGCCTACCTCATCAGTCAGGGCTTCTCCGACGTCTACAGCCTCGACGGTGGCTTTGAGCTGTGGCGTACGACCTTTCCTGCGGAAATTGCCTCGGGCGATTCGCAATAATTTTTTTCAAACCCCGCTACCCCGCGTGACGCTTGGCCTCGCGCCGTTTCTGACGAACGGCGCAGCCAAACTAATTACGCATCGCGCCTTGACCTCCCCGATTCCGAACTATCCTTAAGCGCAGGCCATCCGAATCAGGGGAGAGCCGGTACACCGGCGTGCGGGTCATCGGTAGCGTTTCAGGGTGTTCTGGGGGGAAAACGGCCATTGGCGATCGTCAATGACTGCCAGCATCGACTGATTGATCCGGCGTCGGCTCCACGTATCGAGCGAGGTGACGACGTCATGAGTATTTTTAGCCACTTCCAACAACGCTTCGAGTCCACACAGCAAGAAGAACTCACGCTGCAGGAGTATCTTGAGCTGTGCAAAAAGGACCGCAGCACCTATGCGTCTGCCGCCGAACGCCTGCTGCTGGCGATTGGCGAGCCGGAGCTGGTAGACACCTCCAACAACTCGCGCCTGTCGCGGATTTTTTCCAACAAGGTGATCCGTCGCTATCCGGCCTTTGAAGACTTCCATGGCATGGAAGAATGCATCGACCAGATCGTCTCCTACTTCCGCCATGCCGCCCAAGGCCTGGAAGAGAAGAAACAGATCCTCTACCTGCTCGGCCCCGTCGGCGGCGGTAAATCGTCCCTGGCCGAAAAGCTCAAACAACTGATCGAGAAGGTGCCCTTCTACGCGATCAAGGGCTCGCCGGTCTTCGAGTCGCCCCTGGGCCTGTTCAACGCCACCGAAGATGGCGCGATCCTCGAAGAAGACTTCGGCATCCCACGTCGCTACCTCAACACCATCATGTCGCCTTGGGCCACCAAGCGCCTGGCCGAGTTCGGCGGTGACATCAGCCAGTTCCGCGTGGTCAAGCTCTACCCCTCGATCCTCAACCAGATCGGCGTGGCCAAGACCGAACCGGGCGACGAGAACAACCAGGACATCTCGGCACTGGTGGGCAAGGTCGATATCCGCAAGCTCGAAGAATTCCCGCAGAACGACGCCGACGCCTACAGCTACTCGGGCGCGCTGTGCCGGGCCAACCAGGGCCTGATGGAGTTCGTGGAGATGTTCAAGGCACCGATCAAGGTGCTGCACCCACTGCTGACCGCCACCCAGGAAGGCAACTACAACAGCACCGAAGGCCTGGGGGCGATTCCGTTCACCGGGATCCTGCTGGCCCACTCCAACGAATCGGAGTGGCACACCTTCCGCAACAACACAGAACAACGAAGCGTTCATCGACCGGATCTATATCGTCAAGGTGCCGTACTGCCTGCGGGTCAGCGATGAAATCAAGATCTACGACAAGCTGCTGTTCAACAGCTCCCTGGCCAAGGCGCACTGCGCACCCGACACCCTGAAGATGCTCGCCCAGTTCACGGTGCTGTCGCGCCTCAAGGAGCCGGAAAACTCGAACATCTACTCGAAGATGCGTGTGTACGACGGCGAAAACCTCAAGGACACCGACCCCAAGGCCAAGTCGATCCAGGAGTACCGCGACACCGCCGGTGTGGACGAGGGCATGAACGGCCTGTCGACACGGTTTGCGTTCAAGATCCTGTCCAAGGTCTTCAACTTCGACCCCCACGAGATCGCTGCCAACCCGGTGCACCTGCTCTATGTGCTGGAACAGCAGATCGAACAGGAACAATTCCAGGCCGAGACCCGCGAGCGCTATCTGCGCTTCCTCAAGGAATACCTGGCGCCGCGCTACATCGAGTTCATCGGCAAGGAAATCCAGACCGCGTACCTGGAGTCCTACAGCGAGTACGGCCAGAACATCTTCGACCGCTACGTGCTGTACGCCGACTTCTGGATCCAGGACCAGGAATACCGCGACCCGGAAACCGGCGAGATTCTCAACCGCGTAGCCCTCAACGAGGAACTGGAGAAGATCGAGAAACCGGCCGGCATCAGCAACCCGAAAGATTTCCGCAACGAAATCGTCAACTTCGTGCTGCGCGCCCGCGCCAACAACAACGGCAAGAACCCGACCTGGCTCAGCTACGAGAAGCTGCGGGTGGTCATCGAGAAGAAAATGTTCTCCAACACCGAGGATCTGCTGCCGGTCATCAGCTTCAACGCCAAGGCCAGCAAGGAGGACCAGCAAAAACACAACGACTTCGTCACACGCATGGTCGAACGTGGCTACACCGACAAACAGGTACGGCTGCTCTCCGAGTGGTACCTGCGGGTTCGCAAATCGCAGTAAGGCAGCGACGCGCGTGCAGTGCCAGGCCTTGGGCCTGGCAACTGACCGCCTGTCTTTAAGCTTCCAGCTCGCAGTTTGAAGCTTGTAACGTGAAGCTGCCCGGAGGGCTCCCCATGAGCTATGTGATCGACCGACGCCTCAATGGCAAGAACAAGAGCACGGTAAACCGCCAGCGCTTCCTTCGGCGTTACCGTGACCACATCAAAAAGGCCGTGGAAGAGGCCGTCAGCCGCCGCTCCATTACCGACATGGAGCATGGCGAACAGATCAGTATTCCCGGACGAGACATCGACGAACCGGTGCTGCACCACGGTCGGGGCGGCAAACAGACGGTGGTGCACCCGGGCAACAAGGAATTCACCACCGGCGAGCATATCCAGCGCCCCCAAGGCGGTGGCGGCGGCAAAGGCCCGGGCAAGGCCGGCAATTCCGGCGAGGGCATGGATGAGTTCGTGTTCCAGATCACCCAGGAGGAATTCCTCGAATTCATGTTCGAGGACCTGGAGCTGCCCAACCTGGTCAAGCGCAACCTCACCGGCACCGACACCTTCAAGACCGTGCGCGCGGGGATCAGCAACGAGGGCAACCCGTCGCGCATCAACATCATCCGCACCCTGCGCTCGGCCCATGCGCGGCGTATCGCCCTGTCTGGCAGCAGCCGCGCGAAACTGAAGGAAGCCAAGGAAGAACTGGCCCGCCTGAAACGTGAGGAGCCAGACAACTTCGGCGATATCCAGGACATCGAGGCGGAAATCGAGAAACTCAGCGCGCGCATCCACCGCGTGCCGTTCCTCGACACCTTCGACCTGAAGTACAACCTGCTGGTCAAGCAGCCCAACCCTAGCTCCAAGGCGGTGATGTTCTGCCTGATGGACGTGTCCGGTTCCATGACCCAGGCCACCAAGGACATTGCCAAGCGTTTCTTTATCCTGCTGTACCTGTTCCTGAAGCGGAACTACGACAAGATCGACGTGGTATTCATCCGCCATCACACCAGCGCCCGGGAAGTGGACGAAGAGGAGTTCTTCTACTCACGGGAAA
Organism: Pseudomonas sp. FP453; assembly: GCF_030687495.1. Lineage (NCBI taxonomy): Bacteria > Pseudomonadati > Pseudomonadota > Gammaproteobacteria > Pseudomonadales > Pseudomonadaceae > Pseudomonas > Pseudomonas sp. FP453. The sequence continues at coordinate 5,649,609 of NZ_CP117435.1, forward strand.
CCGGCGGCACCATTGTCTCCAGCGCGCTGAAACTGATGCAGGAGATCATGGCCGAACGCTACCCGGCCAACGAGTGGAACATCTACGCCGCCCAGGCCTCGGACGGTGACAACTGGAATGACGACTCGCCGATCTGCCGCGACATCCTGATCAACCAGATCATGCCGTTTGTGCAGTACTACACTTACGTTGAAATCACCCCCCGTGAGCACCAGGCCCTGTGGTTCGAATACGAGCGCATCGGCGAAGCCTTTGCCGACACGTTCGCCCAGCAGCAACTGGTCTCGGCCGGCGATATCTACCCGGTCTTCCGTGAACTCTTCCAGCGCAGGTTAGTGACATGACCGCCAAAAAAGAGCAAAGACGCCAACCGATTTCCACGGGTTCCGAGTGGACCTTTGAACTGATCCAGGCCTACGACCGGGAAATCAGCCGCATCGCGGCGGGTTATGCCCTGGACACCTACCCCAACCAGATCGAAGTGATCACCGCCGAGCAGATGATGGATGCCTACGCCTCAGTCGGCATGCCCTTGGGCTATCACCATTGGTCCTACGGCAAACACTTCCTTAGTACCGAAAAGTCCTACAGTCGCGGGCAGATGGGCCTGGCCTACGAGATTGTGATCAACTCGGATCCGTGCATCGCCTACCTCATGGAAGAAAACACCATCTGCATGCAGGCGCTGGTGGTGGCCCATGCCTGCTACGGGCACAACAGCTTCTTCAAGGGCAACTACCTGTTCCGCACCTGGACCGACGCCAGTTCGATCATCGACTACCTGGTGTTCGCCAAGCAGTACATCATGCAATGCGAGGAACGCCACGGCATCGACGCCGTGGAGGACCTGCTCGACTCCTGCCATGCGCTGATGAACTACGGCGTGGACCGCTACAAACGCCCGTACCCGATTTCTGCCGAGGAAGAACGCCTGCGCCAGAAGGAACGCGAGGAGCACCTGCAGAAACAGATCAACGACCTGTGGCGCACCATTCCGAAAAAAACCGGCAAGAACAGCGACAAGGACAATGCACGCTTCCCCGCCGAACCTCAGGAAAACATCCTGTATTTCCTGGAAAAACACGCGCCGTTGCTGGAGCCGTGGCAACGGGAAATCGTGCGTATCGTGCGCAAGATCGCCCAGTACTTTTATCCACAGCGCCAGACCCAGGTGATGAACGAAGGCTGGGCGACGTTCTGGCACTACACGCTGATGAACGACCTGTACGACGAAGGCCTGGTCACCGACGGCTTCATGATGGAGTTCCTCACTTCCCACACCAGCGTGGTATTCCAGCCTGGCTTCGACAGCCCGTATTACAGCGGCATCAACCCCTACGCCCTGGGTTTTGCCATGTACCGTGATATCCGGCGCATGTGTGAGCACCCCACCGAAGAAGACCGCCGCTGGTTTCCGGAAATCGCCGGTACCGACTGGCTGTCCACGATCAAGTTCGCCATGAGCAGCTTCAAGGATGAGAGCTTCATCCTGCAATATTTGTCACCCCAGGTGATTCGCGACCTCAAGCTGTTCAGCATCCTCGATGACGACCTCAAGGACGACCTGGTGGTGCCTGCCATCCATGACGAGCCCGGCTACCGCACCATCCGTGAAACCCTGGCGGCGCAATACAACCTGGGCAACCGCGAGCCCAACGTGCAGATCTACAGCATCGACGTGCGCGGCGACCGCTCGCTGACCCTGCGTCACCAGCAACACGACCGCAAACCCCTGGGCGAATCCACCGAGGAAGTGCTCAAGCACCTGCATCGGCTTTGGGGCTTCGACATCCACCTGGAAACCCTGCAGGGCGATCAGGTGATGAAAACCCACCATGTGCCACCGCGCAGCGATCACAACGACAACGACTACGGCCGCCTGGACCTGGCCGTCGTGCATCTCTGAAACAGCAAAGCCTCCATTGGCCAGGCACAGGCGTTATCCTGTGGGGCTAATGGAGGCGTTTTCATGAAAATCTACAAAGTCGGCGGCGCGGTACGCGATCGCCTGCTGGGCATCCCGGTCACCGACATCGACCGTGTCGTCGTCGGTGCAACGGCCGAAGAGATGCTTGCCTTGGGCTATAAGCCGGTAGGCGCGGACTTCCCGGTGTTCCTCGACCCCAAAAACGGCGACGAGTACGCCCTCGCCCGCACCGAACGCAAGAGCGGCCGGGGTTACGGCGGCTTTGTGTTCCACGCCAGCCCCGACGTCACACTGGAAGAAGACCTGATCCGCCGCGACCTGACTATCAATGCCATGGCAGAAGACGACGATGGCAATGTGACGGATCCGTACGGCGGCCAGCGTGATCTCGAAGCGCGTATTCTGCGTCACGTTTCCCCCGCTTTCGCCGAAGATCCACTGCGAGTCCTGCGTGTTGCCCGCTTCGCTGCACGCTACGCCCATCTGGGTTTCACCGTAGCACCGCCAACCCTGGAACTGATGCGCCAACTCAGCGAGTCAGGCGAACTGGAAGCCCTGACCCCGGAGCGCAGCTGGAAAGAAATTTCCCGCGCACTGATGGAAGATCAGCCCCAGGTATTCATCCAGGTCCTACGGGATTGCGATGCACTGAAAACCCTGATGCCGGAAGTGGATGCGCTCTTCGGTGTGCCCCAACCTGCGGCCCACCACCCCGAGATCGACACCGGCGTGCATACCTTGAGCGTGCTGGAACAGGCCGCCTTGCACAAACAGCCGCTGACCGTGCGCTGGGCCTGCTTGCTGCATGACCTGGGCAAAGGCCTGACACCTGTGGATAAGTTGCCGCAGCATATTGCCCACGAACACACCGGCCTTAAGCTGGTCAAGGCAGTCAACGAACGCTTCAAGGTACCGAGGGATTGCCAGGAACTGGCGCTGCTGGTTTGCCAATACCACACCCACGGCCACCGCGCCCTGGAGCTGAAGCCCTCGACATTGCTGGAGTTGTTGCAGAGTTTTGACGTGTACCGTCGCCCGCAGCGCTTTGAAGAGTTTGTGGTCGCCTGTGAAATGGACGCCCGTGGCCGCAAGGGTTTCGAACAGCGCAGTTATCCACAGGCGGAGTATTTGCGCGGCGCAGCCAAGGCTGCGCGCGAAGTGGCGGTGGCGCCACTGCTGGAACAAGGCTTCAAGGGCCCGGAACTGGGCGAAGCGCTCAAGCGTGAACGGCTCAAGGCGCTGAAAGCCTACAAAGAGCAACACACCCTGTAGACCATTGTGGCGAGGGAGCTTGCTCCCGCTGGAGTGCGCAGCGCTCCCAAGATTTTGGGGCCGCTACGCAGCCCAGCGGGAGCAAGCTCCCTCGCCACAGAAAGCCCAGCTCCTACAGAAGCTCATCAGGTGTGAGCTGCTGGCCCTGCCATTCAAACCCCACAGGCGCCAGCACCTGGTCGATCTGCGCATCGCGCCACAGCTCGGCCAGTGTCTTGCCCACCTCGGGGTGCACACGCTGCGGCGCCATCAACGACAGCGGCCACAGCACGAAAGCGTTCTTGAGGATTTCTGCGCGCGGCAGGATCAAGCCATCGAAATTGCCCACCAGATCACCGTACAACAGCACGTCGATGTCCAGCGGCAGGCCCTTGCGATCCGGCGCGTAACGGCCATTGTCGGCCTCGATGAATTTCAACCGGCGATCCAGTTCCATCAGCGGCAGGTCGGTATAGGCCGACACCACCAGATTGAAGAACGGACCACTCTTGATCCCCACCGGCTGGCTTTCGAACACCGCCGAGCAGCGGATATCCGTCAAAAAACTCGCCAGCGCGTCAAGGCCTGCGCGCAGATGGGTCTCGCGCTCGATATTGCTGCCAAGGCCAAGGTAAACCTGAGTTAGCGACATCCGCGCTCGATCTCCACGCCCACGCCCTTCGCGGCCGGCACAGCCCCGGGCTTGGTCAACTTGAGGTGCAGCCAGGGAATCTGGAACTCACTCATCAACACTTCGGCCAAGCGCTCGGCGAAGGTTTCCACCAGCTGATATTGAGATTGCTCGGCAAACGCCTGGATACGTGCGGACACGCTGGCGTAGTCCAAGGCCAGGGTCAGGTCGTCACCGGCCGCAGCCGGGCGGTTGTCCCAGGCGAAGCTCAGGTCCAGGCGCAGGCATTGGCGGATTCCGCGCTCCCAGTCGTAGGCCCCGATCACGGTGTCAACTTCCAGGCCTTCGATAAACACTCTGTCCAAGCACTCTTCTCCGCAGCACGACAAGGGCGCGATGCCCCGTTAGAATCAGGGCGTCCTCGCCCGGAATAGTTAGCATGTTTTGGTCACTGGCGATTCTCGCCTACCTGCTCGGCTCGCTGTCCTTCGCCATTTTGCTCAGCCGCCTGACGGGAAATCCCGACCCGCGAATGAGTGGCTCAGGCAATGCCGGCGCCACCAATATGTTGCGCCTGGCCGGCAAGAAGCTCGCCGTGCTGACGTTGCTGGGCGACCTGTGCAAGGGCCTGTTGCCCGTGCTGATCGCCAGCCTCGCCGGCCTTACCCTGCAACAGCAGGCGTGGATCGGCGTGTGTGCCGTCCTCGGCCATCTGTTTCCCCTGTACTTCCGCTTTCGCGGCGGCAAGGGTGTGGCCACGGCGGCCGGCATGCTGCTGGGGATCTACCCACCGGCGGCCTTGCTGGCCGTTATCGCCTGGCTGCTGACGTTCTACCTGACCCGCACCAGCTCGCTCGCCGCGCTGATCGCCACCCCGCTGACCCTGCCGTTGCTGGCCTGGCAGGAACCGGCGGCGCTGTTGCCGATGAGCGTACTGACACTGCTGATCGTCTGGCGCCACCGCGGCAATCTACGCGACCTGTTTGCCGGGCGCGAACGGCATTTTTAAATACCCGCGATGAGCCCGGCTCACGTTACGCGCTACAGCGGTGACAACTGCTCCATCGGCCAGCGCGCCTGCACGCTGATCGCCAGGCTCTCATGCTGGCCGGCCTGCAAGCGCTGGCAGCCGGCATAGGCGATCATCGCGCCGTTATCGGTGCAGAACTCGGGGCGTGCGTAGAACACGTCCCCTTTCATGTCGCCGAGCATTTTTTCCAACGACGTGCGCAAGGCCTTGTTGGCGCTCACGCCGCCAGCGATCACCAGGCGCTTCATGCCGGCCTGCTTGAGGGCGCGCTTGCACTTGATGGTCAAAGTCTCCACCACGGCCTGCTGGAACGCCAGCGCGATGTCGCAACGGGCTTGCTCACTGTCGTCCCCGGCGCTGACGCTGTGCTGCCAGGTATTCAGCGCAGAGGTTTTCAGGCCGCTGAAGCTGAACATCAGGCCCGGGCGATCACACATCGGTCGCGGGAAGGTGTAGCGGCCGGCCACGCCTTTTTCGGCGAGACGGGCGATTTCCGGGCCACCTGGATAATTGAGGCCCATCATCTTCGCGGTCTTGTCGAAGGCTTCGCCGGCAGCGTCATCCAGGGATTCGCCCAGCAGGGTGTATTGGCCGATGCCGTCCACCTGAACCAGCTGCGTGTGGCCGCCGGAAACCAACAAAGCGACGAACGGGAACTCGGGCGGTGTTTTTTCCAGCATCGGTGCCAGTAAATGGCCTTCCATGTGGTGCACGCCGAGGGCCGGAATGCCCCAGGCAAACGCCAGCGCCTGGGCGCAAGAAGCCCCAACCAGCAGGGCTCCGACCAATCCGGGGCCTGCGGTGTAGGCAATCGCGTCGATCTCGGTCGGCACGCAGCCGGCCTCGTCCAGCACCTGGCGAATCAACGGCAGCATGCGCTTGACGTGATCGCGGCTGGCAAGCTCCGGCACCACGCCGCCATAGGCACGGTGCAGGTCGATCTGACTGAACAGTGCATCGGCCAAAAGCCCGCGTTCACTGTCGTAAAGTGCGACACCGGTTTCGTCGCAGGAGGTTTCAAGTCCCAGTACTAGCATGGGTTTGCGCCTTGTAGAGGCTGAATTCGAAGGCGCGCATAATAGTCGCCACTCCCCCTCCCGACTAGCGGTTTTCGATCAGAGGCTTTGCATTCCGGGCAATGAGGGGTTAACATCCGCAACCCTTAAAAACCGACGACCTCAGCCGCGAATTTCTTGCGACGAGAACGTTGATCCCGGTAATGAAAGAAGGTAGCTCTGGATGCCAGCCGTCAAAGTTAAAGAGAACGAACCCTTCGACGTAGCTCTGCGTCGTTTCAAGCGCTCCTGCGAAAAAGCCGGTGTACTGGCTGAAGTTCGTAGCCGCGAATTTTACGAGAAGCCAACTTCTGAGCGTAAGCGCAAAGCAGCAGCCGCTGTTAAGCGTCACGCTAAGAAAGTTCAGCGCGAACAGCGCCGCGCCGTTCGTCTGTACTAATACACAGACGTTCGTAGCAAGCTTCTGCCAAGCCCGGCCCTCAGCCGGGCTGCTGGCATTTGCGGATATCGCTTGATGCTTCACTGTTGACGCCGCACACGCGACCGAAACAACTGCTTCACACGTCAGGACTGGCTCTTCTGCCAGCGGTGCACGTCTCTTCTGACGAGTCTAACAAGGCTACTGACGAGCACACTTATCCTACAAACAGGCGATCAACTGTGTCGGCTGTGCCTGCACGAGCTTCCGAGGCCCACCACTGGCCAACACCGGATGCCGGGGCAACATTTCCATGCCGAAAAGCTGATTGAAATTAACGTCAGTGAATGAACGGCAGATACACTTCCTGAAAGCCCAAGCAGACAGTTGATGATCGAGCCACGATACGTGCGCCCGAGCACATCACGGGCCCTCATTTACACGCAGTGATGACGAGAACGCCATGGCCGGGCTGATTCCCCAGAGCTTTATTGACGACCTTCTGAACCGCACCGACATCGTCGATGTTGTCAGCTCGCGCGTGCAACTGAAAAAAGCCGGCAAGAACTACACTGCCTGTTGCCCGTTTCACAAAGAGAAAACCCCGTCGTTCAGCGTCAGCCCCGACAAGCAGTTCTACTACTGCTTCGGCTGCGGCGCGGGCGGCAACGCCCTCGGCTTTCTCATGGACCACGACAACCTGGATTTCCCCCAGGCCATCGAGGACCTGGCGAAAGCCGCCGGCATGGAAGTCCCGCGCGAAGAAAGTGGCCGCCCGCACAAACCGCGCCAACCCACCGATTCGCCGCTTTACCCACTGCTGACGGCCGCTGCCGACTTTTATCGCCAGGCGCTTAAAAGCCATCCGCAGCGCAAGGCCGCCGTCGACTACCTCAAGGGTCGCGGCCTCACCGGTGAAATCGCCCGCGATTTCGGCCTGGGTTTTGCCCCACCCGGCTGGGACAACCTGTACAAGCACCTGAGCAGCGACACCCTGCAGCAAAAGGCCATGATCGACGCCGGCCTCTTGGTGGAGAACGCCGAGACCGGCAAGCGCTATGACCGCTTCCGCGACCGCGTGATGTTCCCGATCCGCGACAGCCGTGGCCGCATCATCGCCTTCGGCGGCCGCGTGCTCGGGGACGACAAGCCCAAGTACCTGAACTCCCCGGAAACCCCGGTATTCCACAAGGGCCAGGAACTCTACGGGCTGTTCGAAGCGCGCAAGAACAACCGCAACCTCGATGAAATCATCGTGGTTGAAGGCTATATGGATGTGATCGCACTCGCCCAGCAGGGCCTGCGCAACGCGGTGGCAACGCTGGGTACCGCCACCAGCGAAGAACACTTGAAGCGCCTGTTTCGCGTCGTGCCCAGCGTCCTGTTTTGCTTCGACGGCGACCAGGCCGGCCGCAACGCCGCCTGGCGCGCCCTCGAAGCCACGCTGTCGAGCCTGCAAGACGGGCGCCGCGCACGCTTTTTGTTCCTGCCCGAGGGTGAAGACCCGGACACCCTGGTCCGCTCCGAAGGCACCGACGCATTCCGCGCCCGCATCAATCAACATGCGCAGCCGCTGGCGGACTACTTCTTCCAGCAACTGACCGAAGAAGCCGATCCGCGCTCCCTCGAAGGCAAGGCCCACATGGCCACCCTCGCCGCGCCGCTGATCGACAAGGTGCCGGGCGCCAACCTGCGCACCCTGATGCGTCAGCGCCTGCAAGAAATCACCGGTTTAAGCGGCGAAGCGGTCAGCCAGCTGGCCCACAGCGCACCACAAGAGGCGCCGCCAGCCTACGACCCAGGCATGGATTACGACGCCATGCCGGACTATGCCGACTTCCACCAACCCCACGAGGCCTACGCGCCCCAGCAGGAGTGGACACCGAAAAAACCCGGCGCTGGCGGCAAGCAGTGGGAGAAGAAACCCTGGAGCAAGAACGGCAAGCGCGGCGATCGTGACGAAGCCTACACCCCACGCACCCCGGTCGCCGTAGAAGCGCCAACCTTGATTGCCCTGCGCACCCTCATCCATCACCCGCAATTGGCGGGCAAGGTTGAAAGCGCCGATCATTTTGCCAACGCCAGCAACACCTACGCTCAGGTGTTAATCGCACTGATTGAAGCGGTACAGAAAAATCCTAAGCTAAACTCAATTCAGCTGATGGCTCGCTGGCACGGCACCGAACAAGGTCGCTTGTTGAAGGCACTCGCGGAAAAGGAGTGGCTAATTGACGGCGATAACCTTGAACAACAGTTTTTAGACACCATTACTAGGTTATCCGAGGGCCAGCACACGCAGACCCTCGACGAACTCATCAAGAGAGCAAGGCAGCCAGGATTATCGGCTGAAGAGCAAATTCAGATAGCAAAACAGATGCGCGACCTCTTAAAACAGAATGTTTCCGCATCAAACCCGACCTCAGCTGGCGTGTGAGGTCATAGCTCGGGTATAATCCTCGGCTTGTTTTTTGCCCGCCAAGACCTTCAGTGGATAGGGTGTTATGTCCGGAAAAGCGCAACAGCAGTCTCGTATCAAAGAGTTGATCACCCTTGGTCGTGAGCAGAAGTATCTGACTTACGCAGAGGTCAACGATCACCTGCCTGAGGATATTTCAGATCCAGAGCAGGTGGAAGACATCATCCGCATGATTAATGACATGGGGATCCCCGTACACGAGAGTGCTCCGGATGCGGACGCCCTTATGTTGGCCGACGCCGATACCGACGAGGCAGCCGCTGAAGAAGCCGCTGCTGCGTTGGCCGCGGTGGAGACCGACATCGGTCGCACGACTGACCCTGTGCGCATGTATATGCGTGAAATGGGTACCGTCGAGTTGCTGACACGCGAAGGCGAAATCGAAATCGCCAAGCGTATTGAAGAGGGCATCCGTGAAGTGATGGGCGCAATCGCGCACTTCCCTGGCACGGTTGACCACATTCTCTCCGAGTACACTCGCGTCACCACCGAAGGTGGCCGCCTGTCCGACGTCCTGAGCGGTTATATCGACCCGGACGACGGCATCGCGCCGCCTGCTGCCGAAGTACCGCCGCCCGTCGATGCCAAAGCCGCGAAAGCGGACGATGACACCGACGACGACGAGGCTGAAGCCAGCACCGACGACGAAGAAGAAGTCGAAAGCGGTCCAGACCCGATCATCGCTGCCCAGCGTTTCGGTGCGGTTTCCGATCAAATGGAAATCACCCGCAAGGCCTTGAAGAAGCACGGTCGCGCCAACAAGCAGGCAATCGCCGAGCTGCTGGCCCTGGCTGAGCTGTTCATGCCGATCAAGCTGGTCCCGAAGCAATTCGAAGGCCTGGTTGAGCGCGTTCGTAGCGCCCTTGAGCGTCTGCGTGCACAAGAGCGTGCGATCATGCAGCTCTGTGTCCGCGATGCGCGCATGCCGCGTACCGACTTCCTGCGCCAGTTCCCGGGCAACGAAGTTGACGAAAGCTGGTCCGACGCACTGGCCAAAGGCAAGGCGAAATACGCTGAAGCCATCGGTCGCCTGCAACCGGACATCATCCGTTGCCAGCAAAAGCTGACTGCGCTTGAAACCGAGACCGGCCTGACAATTGCCGAGATCAAGGACATCAACCGTCGCATGTCGATCGGTGAGGCCAAGGCCCGCCGCGCGAAGAAAGAGATGGTTGAAGCGAACTTGCGTCTGGTGATCTCCATCGCCAAGAAGTACACCAACCGTGGCCTGCAATTCCTCGATCTGATCCAGGAAGGCAACATCGGCTTGATGAAGGCTGTGGACAAGTTCGAATACCGTCGCGGCTACAAGTTCTCGACTTATGCCACCTGGTGGATCCGTCAGGCGATCACTCGCTCGATCGCCGACCAGGCCCGCACCATCCGTATTCCGGTGCACATGATCGAGACGATCAACAAGCTCAACCGTATTTCCCGGCAGATGCTGCAGGAAATGGGTCGCGAACCGACCCCGGAAGAGCTGGGCGAACGCATGGAAATGCCTGAGGATAAAATCCGCAAGGTATTGAAGATCGCTAAAGAGCCGATCTCCATGGAAACCCCGATTGGTGATGACGAAGACTCCCATCTGGGTGACTTCATCGAAGACTCGACCATGCAGTCGCCAATCGATGTCGCCACCGTTGAGAGCCTCAAAGAAGCGACTCGCGACGTACTCTCCGGCCTCACTGCCCGTGAAGCCAAGGTACTGCGCATGCGTTTCGGCATCGACATGAATACCGACCACACCCTTGAGGAAGTCGGTAAGCAGTTTGACGTGACCCGCGAGCGGATCCGTCAGATCGAAGCCAAGGCGCTGCGCAAGTTGCGCCACCCGACGCGAAGCGAGCATCTGCGCTCCTTCCTCGACGAGTGATACCAAACCCCCGGCCCAGGCCGGGGGTTTTGTTTTCTACAGCAAAAAATCCCGCGCAACACCCCTCCCCCGCAATGCCCGTCTACACTCGAACCATTCCCCGTGCCATAACGAGACCGTTATGCCCAGATTGCCGACCGTGTTACTGCTGTCGCTGCTGACCTGGACCGCAACGGCTGGCGCGTTGACTCTTACCGACGATGAGCGTGGCTGGCTGGCGGACCATCAGGAGCTGCGGCTGGGGGTGGATGCGTCATGGCCACCCTTCGAATACCGCGATGAAAATGGCCACTACCAAGGCCTGGCCGCAGATTACGTGCGCCTGATCCAGGACCGCCTGGGCGTGAGGGTCAAGCTGATCGAACCGGCGAGCTGGAGCGCTGTGCTCGAACAAGCCCGGAACAACCAGCTCGATTTGCTGCCCGGCATCATGTCCACCCCGGAACGCCAGAGCTACATGGCGTTCACGCGCCCCTACCTGGACTTTCCCATCGTAATCCTGGCCCATGAAGGCGGCGCCAAGCCACACACCCTCAAGGACCTCTACGGACTGAAAATTGCGGTGGTGGAAAACTACGCGCCCCATGAACTGCTGCGCACCCACCACCCCGATCTCAACCTGGTGGCCATGCCAAATGTCAGTTCAACCCTGCAAGCACTGGCCACCGACGAAGTGGATGCCGTGGTCGGTGACCTCGCCTCCAGCGTCTGGAGCCTGCGCCAACTGAAGCTCGATGGCTTGTACGTGAGCGGCGAAACGCCCTATCGCTATCAACTGGCGATGGGCGTGCCCCGGGACAACAAAATGCTGGTCGGCATCCTCGATAAAGTCCTCGCCGACCTTAGCCCGCAAGAAACCGACGCCATCCAGCAACATTGGGTCGGCAGCATCACCGATCATCGCGCTTTTTGGACCGACCTGCTGACCTACGGCTTGCCGACGGTATTACTCCTGAGCACCGTATTGGCCGTCGTCATTCGGATAAATCGCCGGCTCAGCTCGGAAATATCCCGCCGCGTCGCGCTAGAGCAGGAACTGCGCAGCAGCGAATACCACTACCGCGGCCTGGTGGAGAGCCTGTCCGCCATCGCCTGGGAAGCCAGCGTTGTCGATTTCACCTACAGCTACGTATCACCTCACGCCGAAGACTTGCTCGGTTACCCCCGCGCCCACTGGCTGATCCCGGGCTTCTGGCGCAACATCATTCACCCGGCCGACCTGACACGCGCCGAAACCTACTGCCACCGCGAAACCCGCGCCAACCGCGACCACAGCATTGATTACCGCGTCATCACCGCCGATGGCTGCTGTCTGTGGGTGCGGGACATTGTCAGCCTGATAGAACACGGCCATGAGCCGGTGCTGCGCGGTTTGATGATCGACATCAGCGAGGCCAAACGCACCGAAGAAGCCTTGCAGCTATCGGAGCAAAAGTTTGCCTCGGTGTTTCAGCAATGTCCGGACATCTTGATCATCGCCCGCCTGTCCGACGGCTGCCTGCTGGAGGTGAACAAGGCGTTCGAGGACCAGGTTGGCCTGAACGCTGAAGAGGTGGTGGGTAAAACCGGCACACAGTTGAATATCTGGGGGACCGAGGGTACCGGCCCGGATCTGCTGCAACGAGTGCAGACCGCCAGTATCCGCAACCTGGAGATGCCCTTTCGGCGCAGCAACGGCCAAGCCTTTACCGGCCTGATTTCCGCCGAACCGTTCCAGCTCGATACCATCGAAGCCATTGTGGTGGTGGTGCGCGATATCTCCCAGCTCAAGGAAACCCAGCAGCAACTGCAAACCTCCGAAGAAAAATTCGCCAAGGCGTTCCACGCCTCCCCCGACGGCTTGCTGTTGAGCCGCCAGAGTGACGGCCTGTTGATCGAAGTAAACGATGGCTTCAGCCGTATCACCGGTTTCAACAGCGCGGCATCCCTCGACCAGTCAGCCCTGGACCTGGGCATCTGGGTCGACCTCAACGAACGCAAGCACATGCTGGAACTGATGCAACGCGACGGTTTTGTCCGCGACTTCATCTGCCATATCCGTCGCAGCGACGGGCAGATCCGGCTCTGCGAGTTGTCCAGCCGGCCACTGCCCATTGGCGATGACGACTGCATGCTCACCATCGCCCGCGACATCACCGAGCGCCAACTGATGCAGGAGAAGCTGCAACAAGCCGCCACGGTCTTCGAAAGCACCGCCGAAGGCGTGCTGATCACCGACACCCGGCAGAACATCAGCGCAGTCAACCGCGCCTTCAGCGAGATCACCGGCTACAGCGAGGCCGAGGCCTTGGGCCACACCCCGCGCCTGCTCGCCTCCGGGCTGCACGACAGCGCCTTCTATGCGGCGATGTGGCACCAACTGACGGCCCAAGGGCATTGGCAGGGCGAGATTTCCAACCGCCGCAAGAATGGCGAGGTTTATCCCAGCTGGCTGACGATCAGCGCCGTACGCAACCGCGAGCAGTTGATCACGCACTTCGTCGCCGTGTTCGCCGACATCTCCAGCCTCAAACTGGCCCAGGCGCGCCTCGACTACCAGGCTCACCACGACCCCCTGACCGGCCTGCCCAACCGCACCCTGTTCGAAAACCGGTTGCAGGCCGCCCTCAACGGCCATCAGGAAACCGGCAAGCAAGGCGCCGTGCTGTTTCTCGACCTCGACCGCTTCAAACACATCAACGACAGCCTCGGCCACCCCATTGGCGACCTCTTGCTCAAAGACATCGCCGTGCGCCTCAAGGAACAACTGCGCGATATCGACACCGTCGCCCGCCTCGGCGGCGATGAATTCATCATCCTGCTGCCAGGCCTGCAACACGCCACCGACGCCGACTACCTCGCGAACAAACTGCTGGCGTGCTTCACCCCACCGTTCCAGGCCGGCGAACACGAGTTTTTTATCAGCGCCAGTATCGGCACCAGCCTCTACCCCCAGGACGGCACCGACGTGGCCACCCTGGTGAAGAACGCCGACGCCGCGATGTACCGCTCCAAGGCCAAGGGCCGCAACCGGGTCGAGAGCTACACCCGAGACCTCACCGCCCAAGCTAACGAACGCGTGGCCCTGGAGCACGAACTGCGCCGCGCCATCGAACGCGACGAACTGAGCCTGTACTACCAGCCGAAACTCAGCCTGGTGACACAAGAACTGATCGGCGCAGAAGCCCTCATCCGCTGGCACCACCCAACCTTCGGCGACGTGCCCCCCGAGCACTTCATTGCCCTGGCCGAAGAAAACGGCATGATCCTGCAGATTGGCGACTGGGTACTCGAACAGGCCTGCCGACAACTGCACGCCTGGCAAGGCACCTTCGACGATTTCGGCACCCTCTCGGTCAACCTCGCCGGCGCGCAACTGCGCCACCCCAACCTGCTGTCACGCATCGAACAACTGCTGCGCGACTACCACCTCGAACCCGGCTGCCTGCAATTGGAGATCACCGAAAACTTCATCATGAGCCAGGCCGAAGAAGCGCTGGCAGTCCTGCACCAACTCAAGCGCCTGGGCGTACAACTGGCGATTGACGACTTTGGCACCGGCTATTCCTCCCTCAGCTACCTCAAGCGCCTGCCGCTGGACTTCCTGAAAATCGACCAATCCTTCGTCCGCGGCCTGCCCGACGACCCCCACGACGCCGCCATCGTCCGTGCCATCATCGCCCTGGGCCACAGCATGCAATTCACCATCATTGCCGAAGGCGTGGAAAACCCCGCGCAGCAGGCGTTTCTTGCCGCAGAAGGCTGCGAACAGATGCAAGGCTACATCGTAAGCCTGCCCCTGCCGCCGGAGCTTTTTGCCGCGAGCTTTCTTCGTATGCGCCTTGAGGATTTTTCGGATAGCACAGCAGAGAAACCATCGCTATAATCCGCGACCTGTTAAGGGCCTATAGCTCAGTTGGTCAGAGCAGAGGACTCATAATCCTTTGGTCCACGGTTCAAGTCCGTGTGGGCCCACCAACTCCAAAGCCGCGCATTGCGCGGCTTTCGCGTTTCTGGCGGAATAGTTTCTCAGCCTGCCCAGGCGAATAAAACGACGAAAGTGTCCAAAAAACGTCCACACTCTCAGCGCCAACCCACTGGAGCCCTCCCTTGTCCGCCCTAGATGAAATCGACCGCCAACTGATCGCCGCCCTGCAGATCAACGCGCGCGAAAGCGTGGCCATGCTGGCCCGGCAGTTGGGCATCGCACGCACCACGGTGACCTCGCGCCTGGCACGCCTGGAAAAGACCCAGGTCATCACCGGCTACGGTGTGCGTTTGGGCCAGCGGGTGGCCGATGGCGGTTTGCAAGCGTATGTGGGGATCACGGTGCAACCGCGCTCAGGCAAGGAAGTCCTGCGCCGCCTGAGTGCGATGGCCCAGGTCCAGCAGTTGTGCGCCGTGAGTGGCGAGTTCGATTACGTGGCTTGGCTGCGCACCGATTCGCCGGAACAGCTTGACCAGTTGCTGGACCAGATCGGCAGCGTCGATGGCGTGGAGAAAACCACCACCTCGATCATCCTCAGCAACAAATTGGATCGCGGACAGCCAGTCTGACCACCAACTTCGTCACTATGACTAAAAACAGTTCAATACGACGACACATTGCGTCTTATTAACGCACGCTACGCTCCCTAAACTGGCTGCCATCTTTTCCTATACTCAGCGGGACGTGCCCCGCCGAGTCGCCAGCCAGGTCAGCCATGAACCCATTCAACAAAAACAATCGCCACCCTGCAGACGGTAAAAAACCCATCACCATCTTTGGCCCGGACTTTCCGTTTGCCTTTGATGACTGGATCGAGCACCCCGCCGGCCTGGGCAGTATCCCCGCCGCCCACCATGGCGCCGAAGTGGCGATTGTCGGCGCGGGCATCGCCGGCCTGGTGGCCGCCTACGAGCTGATGAAGCTGGGCCTCAAGCCCGTGGTGTACGAAGCCTCGAAAATGGGTGGCCGCTTGCGCTCCCAGGCATTTGAAGGCGCCGAAGGCATCATCGCCGAGCTGGGTGGAATGCGCTTCCCTGTGTCGTCCACCGCGTTCTACCACTACGTGGACAAGCTCGGCCTGGAAACCAAACCATTCCCCAACCCGTTGACCCCAGCCTCCGGCAGTACCGTGATCGACCTGGAAGGCCAGACCCATTACGCACAAAAGCTGGCGGATTTGCCGGTGCTGTTCCAGGAAGTAGCCGACGCCTGGGCCGACGCCCTGGAAGCCGGCTCGCAGTTCGGTGACATCCAGCAAGCTATCCGCGACCGTGACGTACCGCGCCTCAAGGAACTGTGGAACAAGCTCGTGCCGCTGTGGGACGACCGCACCTTCTACGACTTCGTCGCCACCTCCAAGGCGTTTGCCAAGCTGTCGTTCCTGCACCGCGAAGTCTTCGGCCAGGTCGGCTTCGGCACCGGCGGCTGGGACTCGGACTTCCCCAACTCCATGTTGGAAATTTTCCGCGTGGTCATGACCAACTGCGACGACCACCAGCACCTCGTCGTCGGCGGCGTGGCGCAAGTGCCCATGGGCATCTGGCGTCATGTGCCGGAGCGTTGCGCCCACTGGCCGGCCGGCACCAGCCTCAGCTCGTTGCACCGTGGCGCGCCACGGGCCGGGGTGAAGCGCATTGCCCACGCTGACGGTGGCCGTTTCGCCGTCACCGACAACTATGGCGACACCCGCGAATACGCCGCCGTGCTGACCACCTGCCAGAGCTGGCTGCTGACCACCCAGATCGAATGCGACGAAAGCCTGTTCTCGCAAAAAATGTGGATGGCCCTGGACCGCACCCGCTACATGCAATCGTCGAAGACCTTCGTGATGGTCGATCGCCCGTTCTGGAAAGACAAAGACCCGGAAACCGGCCGCGACCTGATGAGCATGACCCTCACCGACCGCCTGACCCGTGGCACCTACCTGTTCGACAACGGCGACGACAAGCCAGGCGTGATCTGCCTGTCTTACTCATGGATGAGCGACGCGCTGAAAATGCTCCCGCAGCCCATCGACAAGCGCGTGAAGCTGGCCCTCGACGCCCTGAAGAAGATCTACCCGAAAGTCGATATCAAGGCGCGCATCATCGGCGACCCGATTACCGTGTCCTGGGAAGCCGACCCGCACTTCCTCGGGGCCTTCAAAGGTGCGCTGCCCGGTCACTATCGCTACAACCAGCGTATGTATGCGCACTTCATGCAGAAGGACATGCCCGCCGAACAGCGTGGGATTTTTATCGCCGGTGACGACGTTTCCTGGACCCCGGCCTGGGTGGAAGGCGCCGTGCAAACGTCGCTGAACGCGGTATGGGGCATCATGACCCACTTCGGCGGCAGCACTCACCCCGAGAACCCGGGGCCGGGCGATGTGTTCGATGAAATCGGCCCGATCGCCCTGGCTGAATAAGGAGCCGAACCATGCGTGTCGCCCTGTACCAATGCCCGCCGTTACCGCTGGACGTGGCCGGCAACCTCAAGCGCCTGCACCAGTTGGCGCATGAGGCGTCCGGCGCCGATGTGCTGGTGCTGCCGGAGATGTTCCTCAGGCGGCTACAACATCGGCGCCGAAGCCGTTGGCGCCTTGGCCGAGGCGGCAGATGGCCCGTCCGCACAGACGATTGCCGCTCTGGCGCAAAGCGCGGGCCTGGCGATTGTGTATGGCTACCCGGAGCGCGCTGAAGACGGGCAGATCTACAACGCCGTGCAGTTGATCGACGCCCACGGCCAGCGCCTGTGCAACTACCGCAAGACCCATCTGTTTGGTGACCTTGATCACTCGATGTTCAGCGCCGGAGGCGACGACTTCCCGCTGGTGGAGCTCAACGGCTGGAAGCTGGGCATGCTGATCTGCTACGACCTGGAGTTCCCGGAAAAACACCCGGCGCCTGGCCCTGGCCGGCGCCGAACTGATCCTGGTGCCCACGGCGAACATGGTGCCGTTCGACTTCGTCGCCGATGTCACCGTGCGGGCGCGGGCCTTCGAGAACCAGTGCTACGTGGCCTACGCCAACTACTGCGGGCATGAAGGCGAGATCCACTACTGCGGGCAAAGCAGCATCGCCGCGCCGGATGGCCAGCGCATTGCCCAGGCGGGGCTGGATGAAGCCTTGATCATCGGCACCCTGGAGCGCCAGTCGATCCTCGATGCCCGCGCCGCCAACCACTACCTGCACGACCGCCGCCCTGAACTGTACGGCGCGCTGCACAAGCCCTGAACCATTGGGTTTGCTAGCATAGGCACTTCCTACGTTTCGGAAGTGCCCATGCCTGCGCCGGCCCACCCCCTTGATCGCCAACTGACCCTCGCCAATGGCCTGCGGGTTACCCTGCTCCATGCGCCACGCTTGAAGCGCTGCGCCGCGGCCTTACAGGTGGCTGCCGGCAGCCATGACGTGCCGCTGGCTTGGCCGGGACTGGCGCATTTTCTTGAACACCTGTTGTTTCTCGGCACCGAGCGCTTTCCTACCAGCGAAGGGTTGATGGCTTACGTGCAACGCTACGGTGGCCAGGTCAATGCCAGCACCCGTGAGCGCACCACCGAGTTCTTCTTTGAACTGCCGGTTGCCACCTTTGCCGATGGACTGAAACGCTTGGCGGACATGCTGGCCCACCCGCGTCTGGCGCTGAACGACCAACTGCGCGAGCGCGAAGTGCTGCACGCGGAGTGTGTCGCCTGGTCCCAGGATGCCAAGGCACAGCAGCAGGTGGCGTTGCTCGAAGGCCTGGCGGCAGATCATCCACTGCGCGGCTTTCATGCGGGCAACCGCGACAGTCTGCCGGTGGAGCGTGAGGCTTTTCAGCAGGCCTTGCGGGAATTTCATCAGCAGTTTTACCAGAGCGGACAGATGAGCCTGCGCCTTGCCGGGCCGCAGCCTTTGGACGAACTGGAGGCCCTGGCCCAGCGGTTCGGCCAGCAGCTGGCTACAGGTCCGCTGCACCCTCAAGTCGCGCCACTCGCATTGATGCCCGGCCATGCCCAGGGCTATCAGCACATAGCCGGAAATCACCTGCATCAGGTCATCACATGCCATGCGCCCCGCGCGGCGCTGGAGTTCCTTTGCACCTGGCTCAACGCCTCGGCACCGGGCGGGCTGTTGGCTGAACTGCAAACCCGGCAACTGGCCACTGACTTACAGGCGACGGTGCTGTATCACTTCGCCGGACAAGCGCTGCTCGATATGGACTTTACGCTCGGCGCACAAGGTGAACAGGCGACACTGATTGAATCCTTGCTGTACGACTGGCTGAGCTTTTTCGCACATAGCGATTGGACTGCACTGCAAGAAGAGTTCGCCCTGCTCGCCACTCGCCAGCAACAGACCCGAGGCGCCCTGGCCCTGGTTCAATACGCCAACGAAGACTTGTCGGAGCAGGCCATCGCCGCCCTCAAAGCCATGCTCGACGCCCTGCACCTGCCAGCCTCCCGACACACATGGCAACTGCCACCCAACAATCCCTTCCTGCGCCCGCCGCTCAAGGAAGAACGCGCCGGCCTGATTCGCGGACAGACCAGCGCCCATCGTGGTTTACGCACGTTCGCCCAGGACCGTTCACGGGGGCGCCGAGAAGTATCGGCACTGACGTTCAGCCAAGCGCTGGCGGACGATACCGATGAAGCCGCGCTGTACCTGCGCTGGCGCTTTGCTCCCTCGGGTCTGGAAAGCGCCTTGCAGCCATTGCGTGAGAATGCTCGCCAGGCGGGCGTCGAAGTGTCGTTTGAAACCGTCGGCAATGACTGGCTGGTGAAACTGGTCGGGCTAACCGAACCCATGCCAGCAGTGCTGGACGCATTGGCGCACAGCCTGAATCAGACGCAACAGGCACCCTGCGCCCCCACGCCGATGTTCGCCATCCGCGAATTACTCAAGGCGTTGCCTGCTTTCTGCACCGCCATCACGCCCGAAAACGCCGAGACAACCTGGGCCAGCGCACAGTGGCAAGGCCTGGGGCTGGGGTTTTCCACCGTGTCTGAGGCAGCGATCAAAGCCGCAGCGGCCCGCCTGCCCGGGCACCCGGCCAATCTCGATCAGGTCCTGCCAACCCTCGGCGGCCAGCGTGTCTGGCATGAGGTGCAAACTGACTCCAACGAAGCCGCCCTGCTGCTGTTTTGCCCGACGCCCAGCCAATCCCTGGCGGATGAGGCTGCCTGGCGCCTGCTCGGGCATGTGCTCCAGGGCCCGTTTTACCAACGCCTGCGGGTAGAACTGCAAATCGGCTACGCCGTGTTCAGCGGCGTCCGACAGATCAACGGGCAAACCGGTCTGCTGTTTGGTGTGCAATCCCCCAGCGTGCCCCTCGAGGGGATCGTCGAACACCTGCACACCTTCCTCACGCAGTTACCGGCACGTATCAGCAGCAGCGAGGACCTCGGCAACCTGACGCTGGCCCGACAGTTCTCAGCCGAGACGCTACCGCTTGCCCAGGCCGCCGAGCTGCTCTGGCACGCGCGTTTGGCGCGGCACCCGGCGGACTATCTGGAGCGCCTTCAACAATCAATCCAGGGCCTCACACCTGAACAGATGCAGCACGCCGCCGAACAATTGATCGACGCCACAGGCGGCTGGCGCTGTATCGCCAACGGCCCAATCATCCAGGGTCAATGGCAGTCTCCAGGCTGATCATTGCCAACCCTGCAACAGGCTTTTTCCTCCGAGACAGCGCTAACTTGAACAGATCTGAGTATTATTCCTACGCACACAGCTGAACATCTCCGATTGGAGGTGGACTATATGTATTACTTGGTAGTGAAAGTCCCATCCCTTGGTAGGAGTAAGAATATGACCTGGTCCAAACCTGCTTACACTGATCTGCGTATCGGTTTCGAAGTCACCATGTACTTCGCCAGCCGTTAATCTGCTGGGTAATACAACGCCTCGGCCCGCCCGGGGCGTTTTTGTTTTGAGCTTTGCTTGGGAGCTACCATGTTTGTCCAGATTCTAGGTTCCGCCGCCGGCGGTGGTTTCCCCCAGTGGAACTGCAACTGCGTGAACTGCGCAGGTTTTCGGGATGGCAGCCTGCGGGCCCAGGCGCGTACGCAGTCGTCCATCGCCCTCTCCGACGATGGCGTGAACTGGGTGCTGTGCAACGCCTCGCCGGATATTCGTGCACAACTGCAAAGCTTTGCGCCGATGCAACCGGGCCGCGCCCTGCGCGACACCGGCATCAGCGCGATCATCCTGATGGACAGCCAGATCGACCACACCACCGGCCTGCTGAGCCTGCGCGAAGGTTGCCCGCACCAGGTGTGGTGCACTGACATGGTCCATGAAGACCTCAGCACCGGCTTCCCGCTGTTCACCATGCTCACCCACTGGAACGGCGGCCTGGCCTGGAACCGCATCGAGCTGG
This sequence comes from Pseudomonas sp. FP453, assembly GCF_030687495.1. Taxonomy (NCBI): domain Bacteria; kingdom Pseudomonadati; phylum Pseudomonadota; class Gammaproteobacteria; order Pseudomonadales; family Pseudomonadaceae; genus Pseudomonas; species Pseudomonas sp. FP453. The sequence continues at coordinate 5,670,549 of NZ_CP117435.1, forward strand.
ACGCCAGCTTCACTGTCCCGGCCTGCCCCAACCTGCGTTTCACCCCGCTGCCACTGCGCAGCGCCGCACCGCCCTACTCGCCGCACCGCTTCGACCCGCACCCGGGCGACAACATCGGCTTGATCGTCGAAGACCTGCGCACCGGCGGCAAGCTGTTCTACGCTCCAGGCCTGGGCAAAGTCGACGCGCCGCTGCTGGAGATCATGGCCAGCAGCGACTGCCTGCTGGTGGACGGCACGATGTGGGATGACGACGAAATGCAGCGCCGTGGCGTCGGCACCCGCACCGGGCGCGAGATGGGCCACCTGGCGCAAAACGGCCCCGGCGGCATGCTCGAAGTGCTGGAACAGTTGCCCGAGCAGCGCAAAGTACTTATCCACATCAACAACACCAACCCGATCCTCGATGAAGACTCCCCCGAGCGAGCGGAACTGGTACGGCGCAATGTCGAAGTGGCTTACGACGGCATGAGCATTGAATTGTAGGAGCAGACGATATGACTGACACGCCGTTGACCACCGCTGAATTCGAAGCCGCCCTGCGGGCCAAAGGCGCCTTCTACCACATCCATCACCCGTACCACGTGGCGATGTATGAAGGCCGCGCCAGCCGCGAGCAGATCCAGGGCTGGGTCGCCAACCGTTTCTACTACCAGGTGAACATCCCGCTCAAAGACGCGGCGATCCTGGCCAATTGCCCGGACCGCGAGATCCGCCGCGAGTGGATCCAGCGCCTGCTCGACCACGACGGCGCACCGGGTGAAGACGGCGGCATCGAAGCCTGGCTGCGCCTGGGCCAGGCCGTCGGCCTCGACCCGGATCAACTGCGTTCGCAGGAATTGGTCCTGCCCGGCGTACGATTTGCGGTAGATGCCTACGTCAACTTCGCCCGTCGCGCCAGCTGGCAGGAAGCCGCCAGCAGCTCGCTGACCGAACTGTTCGCGCCGCAAATCCACCAGTCGCGCCTCGACAGCTGGCCGCAGCATTACCCGTGGATCGACCCCACCGGCTACGAATATTTCCGCACCCGCCTGGGCCAGGCACGGCGCGACGTGGAGCACGGTTTGGCGATCACCCTGCAGCACTACACCACCCGCGAAGGCCAGGAACGCATGCTGGAAATTCTCCAGTTCAAACTGGATATCTTGTGGAGCATGCTGGACGCCATGAGCATGGCCTACGAACTGAAACGCCCGCCGTATCACAGCGTGACCGACCAACGGGTATGGCATAAGGGGATCGCCCTATGAGCTTTGATCGCAGCAAGAAACCGACCTGGCGCCAAGGCTATCGCTACCAGTACGAACCCGCGCAAAAGGGCCATGTGCTGCTCTACCCCGAAGGCATGATCAAGCTCAACGACAGCGCCGCGCTGATCGGCGGCTTGATCGACGGCGAGCGCGACGTGGCGGCGATCATCGCCGAGCTGGATAAGCAGTTTCCCGGCGTGGCTGAGCTCGGTAAAGATATCGAGGATTTCATGGAGGTCGCCCGTGCTGAGCACTGGATCACCCTTGCCTGAAAAACCGCCGATTGGCCTGCCGTTGTGGCTGCTCGCCGAGCTGACCTACCGCTGCCCGTTGCAGTGCCCGTATTGCTCCAATCCGCTGGATTTTGCCGAACAGGGCAAGGAACTGAGCACCGAGCAGTGGTTCAAGGTGTTTCGCGAAGCGCGGGAAATGGGCGCCGCGCAGCTGGGTTTTTCCGGCGGTGAACCGCTGGTGCGCCAGGACCTCGCCGAACTGATCGCCGAGGCGCGCAAACTGGGGTTCTACACCAACCTGATCACCTCCGGCATCGGCCTCACCGAGCAGAAGATCAGCGACTTCAAGAAGGCCGGCCTGGACCATATCCAGATCAGCTTCCAGGCCAGCGACGAGCAAGTGAACAACCTGCTGGCCGGCTCGAAAAAAGCCTTCGCGCAAAAACTCGAAATGGCCCGCGCGGTAAAAGCCCACGGCTATCCGATGGTGCTGAACTTCGTCACCCATCGGCACAATATCGACAAGATCGACCGCATCATCGAGCTGTGCATCGCGCTGGAAGCGGACTTTGTCGAACTCGCCACCTGCCAGTTCTACGGCTGGGCGCAGCTCAACCGTGTCGGGTTATTGCCAACCCAGGAACAGCTGGTGCGCGCCGAACGCATCACCAACGAATACCGCGCCAAACTGGAAGCCGAAGGCCACCCGTGCAAGCTGATCTTCGTGACCCCGGACTACTACGAGGAACGCCCGAAAGCCTGCATGAATGGTTGGGGCAGTATCTTTCTGACCGTCACGCCGGACGGCACTGCCCTGCCCTGTCACGGCGCCCGACAGATGCCGGTGCAATTTCCCAATGTGCGCGAGCACAGCATGCAACACATCTGGTACGACTCGTTCGGCTTCAACCGCTTTCGCGGCTACGACTGGATGCCCGAGCCGTGCCGTTCATGCGATGAAAAGGAAAAAGACTTCGGCGGCTGCCGCTGCCAGGCCTTCATGCTCACGGGGGACGCGAGCAATGCCGACCCGGTGTGCAGCAAGTCCGAGCAGCACGGCATCATCCTCAAGGCGCGGGAAGAGGCCGAACACGCCACTCAGACCATCGAGCAACTGGCCTTTCGCAATGAGCGCAACTCACGGCTCATCGCCAAAGGCTGACGGCCTCAGCGCTTGGCGATGATGTACACCGCGTGAATGATGCCCGGGAAATAACCGCACAAGGTCAGCAGAATATTCAGCCAGAACGCACCGGCGAAACCCACTTGCAGGAACACACCCAGTGGCGGCAGCAGAATGGCGATGATGATACGAATGATGTCCATGGGTTCAGCTCCAGAAAATCGGCTCGTGTGAGCCGTGTAGCTAATCGACCTTGGGGGTTCGTGAGGGTTCAGTGGGATCTGGCATAGCGCCACCGTCAGGCCAGAATTTCCAGGCCGTGCTTCTGCACGATGCTCAGTAGCTTGAGTGCCATGCCGCTAGGGCGTTTCTCGCCGGATTCCCACTGTTTCACCGTGGAGGCGCTGGTGTTGAGGTAGCGTGCGAAAACAGGTTGGCTGACGTGGCTGTTTTCGCGTAGCTCTTTAATTTTTTCTGCCGGGATTTGTTCCGGCACAGCAGACAAGCATGCTTCGTCATATTCACGAAGGGTGGTCTTAGTGATGGCGCCGATAGCGTAAAGCGCTTCAGCAGAATGGTGAATGGACTCAAACACCTCGCTTTTATACTTCTTGGTCATGATGTATCTCCACAAACTCCTTGAGTTCCAGCATCCGCTGAATCTGTTCTTCATTGAAACGTTCATACGTCGTAGCCACTGACCTAAGCCAAACCAGTTCGCTCTGACTGATATTGCTTTGGTCTTGCTTGGCGAACAGCAATTGATATACCGAGTAGTGCCGCCCCTTGGCCAATACGATGGAACGATGTCTGTTCTGGTTGAGGCGCTTTTTCCAAACACCACCTCCCAGATTATCTGCCTGCCCCTTCAACAATTGGCCAAACGCCTCCCTCAATTGCGAATCACAGATCCAGGCCTTGCTGGCTGCATCAGCAAATTTCCGGGTCTTGAATAACCTGAGCTTCATGGATATCCCTTCCAGCAAACATACCACCCAGTGGTACAGATTAGAAATGGAGCACACCACAAAGCTCCACACCCCATCGGCAGTCCTTGCCGACGTCCGCTAAAAAGTCATTGTTTTCACAAGCGCTCAATCAACATTTTCAATCCAAAAATTTCACAGACAAAAAAACGCCCCCAGCCAAAAGAATCAGGCCGGAGGCGCCGCGTATACCGCGAGACGGTTCAGGAAATAGGGGTTAAACCGCGATGCCCCTGCGGCATTGCAGTTGCGCGGTGCGCACGCGGGAGAAGGCGCGTGCCAGGCGCAGGAGCATTTCGTCGATGTTGCTTTTGCTCACCGTCAGCGCCGGGGTAAGGCGCAGGCAGTTGGATTGCGGGGCGTTGAGGATCAGGCCTTCGTGCAGCGCCGCTTTTACCACCGCATCCGCAGAATCATCCGACAAGGTCAGGCCCCACATCAGGCCGTGGCCGCGCAGTTGGCCGTGGTCGTAGCGGTAAGCCAGGCGGGCGAGGCCTTCGCCCAGGTGCAGGCCGGCTTCGCGCACATGCTCTAGAAAGCCGTGTTCCAGCACGGTATCGAGAACCGCCACGCCGGCCGACGCCATCAGCGCATTGCCGTGGTGGGTGCCTTCCAGCTCGCCCACTTCGAAGCAACAGGCGTTGCCCCGCGCCAGCAGCGCCGCCAGGGGCACGCCGCCGCCGAGGCCTTTGCCGAGGGTAATGATGTCGGCGCGCACACCGTATTGCTGTTCGGCGAGCAAGGTGCCGCAGCGGCCGAGGCCGGTTTGCACTTCGTCGAGGATCAGCAGGATGCCCAGCTCGCGGCACAGGCGCTCGACACCTTTGAGATAGTGCTCGGTCGCGGGAATCACGCCGGCTTCGCCCTGGATCGGTTCAAGCATGATCGCGACGGTTTGCGCATCCACAGCGGCATGCAGCGCCGGCAAATCGTTGAAGGGCACGTGGCTGAAGCCCGGCAATTGCGGTTCGAAGCGGTTGCCAGCGGCGCCCGCCGAAGCGGCCATCGCCGCGAAGCTGCGCCCATGGCAACCGGCGCTGGCGCTGATGATCCGATAGGCGCCGCCGCGATGCAGCTGACCCCATTTACGCGCCAGCTTGATCGCCGCTTCGCAGGCTTCCGCGCCGCTGTTGAGCAGGTAAGCCTGGTCGCTGCCGGTGCGGTGGCACAGGCGCTCGGCCAGGTTGAGTTGGGCGCGGTTAAACAGGCCGTTCCCCGGGTTGATCAGTGCCTGGGTCTGGTCGGCCAGGGCTTTGATCAACACTTGCGGGCTATGGCCGAGGCTGTTGGCGGCGTTGCCCTGGCTGAAATCCAGGTAGGCACGGTCCTCACTGTCCCACAGCCAGGAGCCCTGGCCGCGTACGAAAACTTGCGGCGGCCGCGCCACGCTGGGCATCAGGGCATCTCCCGACGGCGCTTCCTCCAGAATCAGGTCATCCAGGCTCGGCGCAGGGCGACGCATGTTGAACAGGTTCACAGATCACCCCCGATAGCAACCGGACCTTGGTCGGTCCACCCGGCCACTACGGCCATGAGGTTTTTTGCCTTGCCTATGTAAACGCTGTCTGAAGAAACGCTGTTCATTGCCCGATCTGGCCCTGTAAGCCCTGCGAATAGGCGCTAGACTAGGCGCCTCGGGGGCCAACGGCCATTTCGATTTTCCAGCTTTTTCGATAAGTAAGCCTTATGGATTTCAAGCAACTGCGTTATTTCGTCGCGGTGTATGAGGAAGGCCACGTCGGCCGTGCCGCCGAGCGTCTGTCGATCTCCCAACCGGCGCTGTCCCAGCAGATTCGCCAGCTGGAGCAGAACCTCGATGTGAGCCTGTTCGAACGCAGCAGCAAACGCCTGTTGCCGACCCTGGCGGCCCACACGCTGTACAACCACGCGTTGCCGCTGATCGATGGCATGCAGCAAGCCGTCGAAGCCTTGCGCAACTTCAAGGGCCAGGCCATGCGGCACCTTGGCCATCGGCGTGCTGCAAACCGTGCACACCAGCCTGGTCCCGCAAATGCTTGAACGAGTGCGCAAGGCCCAGCCCCATCTGGTGGTGCAGATCTACGAATTGACCGGTTTGGAGATTGAACGGCGACTGCTGAACGGCTCGCTGGACATCGGCATCAGCTACCTGCCGCCACGCCAGCCCGGACTGCACGGTGCACTGCTGTACGAAGATGAGTTGAAGGTCGTCATCCCCGAAGATCACCCGCTGCGGGAATTCAAGAAAGTCTCGCTGAAACAGGCGGCCGAATTGCCAATGTTGCTACTGGGGGAAGAGTTTCAGGTGCGGCAGATCTGGCAAGGCCAGTTGGCCAACCTTGGGCGGCGCCCGCAGGTGCAGGCCGAGTTGAACACCATGGTGGGGATTCTCGACAGCCTGCCCCACACCCAACTGGCGACGGTTTTGCCGGGGCGTTCCCAGGACGAACACAACAGCCAGTCACTGCTGTGGAAACCCTTGAGCGAACCCAGGGTGCCGTTGAAAGTGGGCTTGGTGTGCCGCGATGCGCAGCGCCAGCAGGCGACAGTAGCGCTGTTGCGCACCTTGCTCGAAGACGTGATGAATGCCCCGCAGGCAGGCGCCTGACTTTTTCGCGGGCAAAAGAAAACCCCGCCGAAGCGGGGCTTTGCAGACTGTTTCCCTGACATCCATTTCACTCCGCCGTCCTGGCAGAATCCTACGTGTCCGTGTTGTTGCTTTGCGCTTCCTGCGCGACGTCCATGTGAAGTAGATTATCTGTGGATCCAATTTGGCGATAGAGGACGAATAGCAGCACGTCATGTAAGAGAATGCTTACACGCCCTCCAAGCCCTTAGAACAGTGCCTCATCCAGCAAAAACAGCGATTCGCTACCAGCTTTTACCGACGCGCTCAGCGACTGGATACGCGGCAGCAGACGCGCAAAGTAGAAGCGCGCCGTGCCCAGTTTGCTGGCGTAGAAGTCTTCCTCGGCCTCTTTGCCCAGCGCCGCCTTGGCCATGCGTGCCCACATGTAGGCGTAGGCCATGTATCCAAATGCATGCAAATACTCCACGGAGGCCGCGCCGATTTCATTCGGGTTTGGTCTTCGCGCGGTCCAGCACCCAGGCGGTCAATTCATCGAGGTTATCCACCGCCGCACTCAGCGGCTTGGTGAATTCGGCCAACTCGGCGCCTGTCGACGCGATGAATTGGCGGATCTCGTCGGCGAACAAGGTGTAGAACGCCCCGCCGCTGCCGACGATCTTGCGGCCCATCAAGTCCAGCGCCTGGATGCCGTTGGTGCCTTCGTAGATCTGGGTGATGCGCACGTCACGCACCAGTTGCTCCTGGCCCCATTCACGAATGTAGCCGTGGCCGCCAAACACTTGCTGGCCGAGCACGGTGGTTTCCAGGCCGAGGTCGCTCAAGAATGCCTTGGCGACGGGTGTCAGCAGCGCCACCAGGTTATCCGCACGCTCGCGAGCCGCCGGGTCTTCGCTGAACTTGGCGATGTCCAGCTGCGTCGCGACGTAGGTGGAGAATGCGCGGCCGCCTTCGTTCGCCGCCTTCATGGTCAGTAGCATGCGCCGCACGTCCGGATGGACGATGATCGGGTCGGCCACTTTGTCCTTGGCCTGGGCACCGGTCGGCGCACGGCTTTGCAGACGGTCACGCGCGTATTCAATCGCGTTCTGGTACGAGCGCTCACCCGACGCCAGGCCCTGGATGCCAACGCCCAGACGCTCATAGTTCATCATGGTGAACATCGCCGCCAAACCGCGGTTCGGCTCGCCCACCAGGTAACCCACGGCGCCATCGAAGTTCATCACACAGGTCGCGGACGCCTGGATGCCCATCTTGTGCTCGATCGAACCACAGCTCACCAGGTTACGCGCGCCCAGGCTGCCATCGGCATTGACCATGAACTTCGGCACGAGAAACAACGAAATGCCCTTGGGACCGGCCGGCGCATCCGGCAGCTTGGCCAGCACCAGATGGATGATGTTGTCGGTCAGGTCGTGCTCGCCACCGGTGATAAAGATCTTGGTGCCGCTGATGGTGTAGGAACCGTCCGCCTGCGGCTCGGCCTTGGTGCGAATAATCCCCAGGTCCGTACCGGCATGGGCTTCGGTCAGGCACATGGAGCCAGCCCACTCACCGGAGTACATCTTCGGCAGGTAGATGGCCTTAAGCTCTTCACTGGCATGGGTGTTGATCGACACACAGGCGCCGGAGGTCAGCATCGGGTACAGGCCGAACGCCAGGCTCGACGAGTTGATCATCTCCTCGACCTGAGCCGAGACCGCCTTGGGCATGCCCATGCCGCCGAACACCGGATCACCGCCTACACCGACCCAACCGCCTTCAGCGTAGGTTTTGTAGGCCTGTGGATAGCCATCCGGGGTAAACACCGCCGTGTCTTCCCAACGGCAACCCTGCTCATCGCCGCCACGGCTGAGGGGGGCGATGGATTTGGCGGTGACTTTGCCGGCTTCTTCGAGGATGGCCTCTACGGTTTCGGCGTCAACGGTGTCTGCCAATGCCGGCAATTGGGCCCAAGTGGTGGCGACCTCGAAGACTTCATTGAGGACGAAGCGCATATCACGCAGCGGCGCTTTGTAATCAGCCATGGCAAACCTCGTGAGAACGTGAAAAGTAATTCGGTAAGTGTCGGTTTTACAGGCTCCGAGTGTACCCGAACAACTTTTCAGACACATAGGGTCCACTTGTGACTGATTGGTATTTTTAAGTCATCAGAGCGCAAATGCCTCCGCCGGCAGACTCATCAGGCATTCGCTGCCCGCCTCTACCGCGGCGCGGTGCGTAGCGGTACGTGGCAACAAGCGTTTGAAGTAGAACTCGCAAGTGGCCAGCTTGGCCTTGGCGAAGTCGGCATCATCCTGCTCAAGGGCAGCGATCGCCATGCGCAACCACAGGTAGGCGAGTACCACGTAGCCGCTGTACATCAAGTAATCCACCGCCGCCGCGCCGACCTCATCGGGGTTCTTCATGGCGGCCATACCGACCTTGGTGGTCAGCTCGCCCCATTCCCCATTCAGTTGATTGAGTTGCGCCACATAAGCCTTGAGCTGAGGATGCTCGGCGTTTGCCCCGCAGAACTTATGCACAATTTTGGTAAACCCGCGCAGCAACTTGCCTTGGCTGCCGAGCACCTTGCGCCCGAGCAAGTCGAGGGCCTGGATGCCGTTGGTGCCCTCATAGATCGGCGCAATCCGCGCATCACGCGCCAGTTGCTCCATGCCCCATTCGCGAATGTAGCCGTGGCCGCCGAATATCTGCATGCCGTGGTTAGTCACCTCAAGGCCCGTGTCAGTCATAAAGGCCTTGCAGATCGGGGTGAGGAACGCCAACAGGTCTTCGGCCTCCTGGCGCTGCGCCGCGTCGCTGCTCAGGTGCGCGGTGTCGAGCAACTGCGCGGTGAAATAGGTCAGGGCGCGGTTGCCTTCGTTGAAGGCTTTCATGGTCAGCAACATGCGCCGCACGTCGGGGTGCACGATGATCGGGTCGGCGGCTTTGTCCGGGGCCTTGGCGCCGGTCAGCGCGCGCATTTGCAGGCGGTCGTTGGCGTACTTGATCGCGCCCTGGAAGCTCGCCTCGCCGTTGCACAAGCCCTGCATGCCGGTGCCCAGGCGCGCGTGGTTCATCATGGTGAACATGCAATTGAGGCCTTTGTTCGCCTCGCCGATCAGGAAGCCCTTGGCTCCGTCGAAGTTCAGCACGCAGGTGGCCGACGCCTTGATGCCCATCTTGTGTTCGATGGAGCCACAGTGCACCGCGTTGCGCGCGCCGGAGTCGGCATGGAACTTGGGCACGATAAACAACGAGATGCCCTTGGTGCCCGCCGGCGCGTCCGGCAGCTTGGCCAGCACCAGGTGGATGATGTTCGCGCTCATGTCGTGCTCGCCGGCCGAGATGAAGATCTTGCTGCCGGTGAGCGCATAACTGCCGTCCGCCTGGGGCACGGCGCGGGTCTTGATCAGGCCCAGGTCGGTGCCGCAGTGGGCTTCGGTGAGGCACATGGTGCCAGTCCACTCGCCGGCAGTGAGTTTGCTCAGGAACGTGTCTTTCTGCTCAGCGCTGCCGTGGGCGTGGATCGCCGACATGGCGCCGTGGGTCAGCCCTGGATACATGCCCCAAGAGGTATTGCTGGAGCCGATCATCTCGCTGAGCACCAGGCCCAGGGATTGCGGCAAGCCTTGGCCGCCGTAGGCCGGATCTGCCGCCACGCCGTGCCAGCCGCCTTCCACATATTGGGCGAAGGCTTCCTTGAAGCCCTTGGGCGTGGTGACCACGCCATTATCGAAATGGCAGCCTTCTTCATCGCCACTGCGGTTCAGCGGGGCGAGCACGTTTTCGCAGAATTTCGCGCCTTCTTCGAGGATCGCGCTGACCATGTCCGGGCTGGCGTCGGTCGCCCCCAGCGCAGCGTAGTGGCCGTGGAAATCAAACACGTTGTCGATCAGAAAGCGCATGTCGCGCAGGGGAGCTTTGTAGTCAGGCATGGCAATGTCTCCGGCAGCAGATGGCTTCAACCTACTGCTGGCAACACGCCCGGACAATCACTGTAGCGCTGCTGAATACAGCGCCATTACTCAACCGGCAGCGCTTTCCATGCGCACCGCGCCACGCCGGGTTTGCCCGGCCGCGATCACGCAATTGCGCCCCGCCCCCTTGGCGGCGTACAGCGCCTGGTCGGCGGACTTGAGCACTTCTTCGCTGGTGCGCTGCTCAGCCTGGCGCTCGGCCACGCCGATACTCACGGTCACCGACACACTGGTTGCACCGCTGCCCACGCGCCGCTGGCGACCTTGCTGATCGTCCTGCGGGCGGTCCGGGTTGCGCAGCTTGATGTCGTAGTTGGCGATGATCTCGCGGATCTCTTCCAGGTGCGGCATGCATTCGTCCAGGGTCTTGCCGGCGAACACCACGGCGAACTCTTCCCCGCCATACCGATACGCGCGCCCGCCACCGTTGACCTTGGCCAACTTGCTCGCCACCAGGCGCAGCACCTGGTCGCCCACGTCGTGGCCATGGGTGTCGTTGAAGCGCTTGAAGTGATCGACGTCGGTCATGGCCAGTACGTAGTTGCGCCCCAGGCGCTGCATGCGTTCGTTCAGCGCACGTCGCCCCGGCAAGCCGGTCAGCTCGTCGCGGAAGGCCATTTGATAGGCCTCGTGGGCCACACCGGCGGCGATCATCAGCATCACCTGGCTGCACATGATGTTGAGGGTGAACGGCAGGATGAAGGTTTGCGGCAACATCCAGAACAACCCGACAAACCCCACCAGTTGCGCCGCGTGCAGCGGGCGTGGCTGATACCAGTACTGCGCCGCGAGGGTCAGGAAGCCGATCAGGAACATCGGGTACGACAGCTGGATCAGGCTCATCCAACTGCCGTGCAGCGCCGGCCAGCGAATCTCGGCCAGCCAGTTCAGCAGCGCCTGGGGATAACTTTGCTCCAGCGCCAACGCCACGCTGCCGACGGCAAACAGCACCGCACAGCGTGCGACGAAGTCACGAAACAGGTGGGTCTTTTCCTGCCACAGTGCGTAGATGCTGAACAACAGCGGCAACAGCAGGCAACACAGGTGGAACACCACGGCGGCGTCTTCGCGCACGCGGCCGTTGTCGCGGTAGTAATCGGTCTGGGTATCCAGCAGGAAGTAGGCGATATACACCGTGATCATCAGGAACAGTTCGCGCTGGCGACGATACACCGCGCAATACGCACCGCCGAGCAACAGCACCAGGGTCGGCAGCACGTTGAACAGCGAGGTGAAGAAGACGTTGAGGTCCTTGACGTACGCAGCCGAGAGCCCGGCCAGCAACAGCAGCAACGAAGGGAGGAAATGACTGAACCGTACAGCGGACACGCGTGACAAGGGTAAAACTCCGACCCGCAAATGAATGATGGCACTGTGCCTGTATGCAGACAGTTAAGCACAACCTGGCACGCATGTATCACATTGCCATCACTGTAACGGCAGCCGGTCGCAATCCCTGAGTGCTGCACTGGGGTTTTTTATCGCCCACAAAAAAGCCGCCGCTCCCGTGAAGGAACGGCGGCTCTGGAAGTGAACCCGGTAAGGCTTAGTAAGCCAGGCCGAAGTCTTCTTCTTTCATGTCCATCAGGTTGTTGGCACCCGACAGCATGGTGGCTTTATGGGCCAGGGTCCGCGGCAGGATGCGCTGGAAGTAGAAGCGCGCGGTCTGCAGCTTGGCGGTGTAGAACGCCTCTTCTGTGGTGCCGGCAGCCAGTTTCTCGGCGGCCAGGCGCGCCATGTCGGCCCAGAAGTAAGCCAGGCACGCGTAACCGGAGTACATCAGGTAATCCACCGAGGCGGCACCGACTTCTTCGCGGTCTTTCATCGCGGCCATGCCGACCTTCATGGTCAACTCGCCCCACTCTTTGTTCAGTGCCACCAGCGGTGCAACGAATTCCTTGACGGCTTCGTTACCTTCGTTGGCCTGGCAGAACTTGTGCACGATCTTGGTGAAGCCCTTGAGCGCTTCGCCCTGGGTCATCAGCACTTTGCGGCCCAGCAGGTCGAGTGCCTGGATGCCGGTGGTGCCTTCGTACAGCATCGAAATGCGGCTGTCGCGCACGTTCTGCTCCATGCCCCACTCGGCGATGAAGCCGTGGCCGCCGTAGATCTGTACGCCGTGGTTGGCGGATTCAAAACCGACTTCGGTCATGAACGCCTTGGCGATCGGGGTCATGAACGCCAGCAGGCCGTCGGCTTGCTTCTTGGCTTCGTCGTCGGTGCCGTACTTGACGATGTCCACTTGCTTGGCGGTGAAGTACACCATCGCACGATTGCCTTCGGCGAAGGCTTTCATGGTCAGCAGCATGCGGCGCACGTCGGGGTGCACGATGATCGGGTCAGCGGCTTTGTCCGGCGCTTTCGGGCCAGTCAGGGAACGCATTTGCAGGCGGTCGCGGGCATATTTCAGGCCGCCCTGGAAGCCGATCTCGGCGTGGGACAGGCCTTGCAGCGCAGTGCCCAGGCGCGCGGTGTTCATAAAGGTGAACATGCAGTTCAGGCCTTTGTTCGCCGGGCCGATCAGGAAACCGGTGGCCGCGTCGAAGTTCATCACGCAGGTGGCGTTGCCGTGGATGCCCATCTTGTGTTCCAGGGAACCACAGGTCACCGCGTTGCGCGCGCCAATCGAACCGTCTGCATTCGGCAGGAACTTCGGCACGATAAACAGCGAGATGCCTTTGGTGCCAGCCGGTGCGTCCGGCAGGCGGGCCAGGACGATGTGGACGATGTTGTCGGCCATGTCGTGTTCACCGGCCGAGATGAAGATCTTGGTGCCGGAGACTTTGTAGGAACCGTCAGCCTGAGGCTCGGCCTTGGTGCGCAGCATGCCCAGGTCGGTGCCGCAGTGTGGCTCGGTCAGGCACATGGTGCCGGTCCATTCGCCCGACACCAGCTTGGTCAGGTAAGCGTCTTGTTGCTCAGGGGTGCCGTGCTCGGAAATGGTGTTCATCGCACCGTGGGACAGGCCCGGGTACATGCCCCACGACCAGTTGGCCGCACCGACCATCTCGCTCACCGCCAGGCCCAGGGATTCCGGCAGGCCTTGGCCGCCGTGCTCCACGTCGTGGGCCAGGCTTGGCCAGCCGCCTTCGACGAATTGTTTGTAGGCTTCTTTGAAACCCGTAGGGGTTTTAACGCCTGACTCACTCCAGGTACACCCTTCGATGTCGCCCACGCGGTTCAACGGTGCCAGTACTTGCTCACAGAACTTGGCGCCTTCTTCGAGAATGGCGTCAACCACCATGTCCGGGGTAGCGTCCTGGCAAGCCGGCAGGCTTTGATAGTGCGCTTCATAGCCAAGCAGTTCGTCACGAACGAAGCGAATATCACGCAAGGGGGGCCTTGTAGTCAGGCATAGCGATAAACCTCTGCTGATGTATCTGGAATGAACAACCGCGTGGATTTGTTGTGGCGGTCAAACAGGTGTTTGAAACATACGTTTACGACCTGGGGATGTCAAGACGCCGTTTGTCATGACGCGAATCAATGACGCGCACGGCGATGCTTGCGGCGGGTTACCACAGCAGATCGAGTGTAGAAGTTCATCAGAACAGCAGAGGTCAAATGTGGGAGCTGGCTTGTGTGGGAGCTGGCTTGCCTGCGATGCAGGCGCCGCGGTGCATCAGGAAGACCGAGTTGAGGCCATCGCAGGCAAGCCAGCTCCCACAGAAAGAGCCAGCAAGCCTGAAGAGAGGGGATTAAGCGTAAGTGTCGATCAAGGTGCCGAGCATTTCATCCGAAGCCTTGGCAACCTTCGCGCCCAGCTCCACTTGAAACTTGCCTTGCGCCATCTCGACCATATTGCTCGCCGAGTTGGAAGGCTGGGCACGGTCATTGGCGCGCAAACGATCTACCTGCGCATCCGAGGGCTGGGTCGTCGCGGCGCTGGCAATTTTGCCGGCGGCCTGGTCGACACGGTTCTGCCCGGTCTGAATGGTGCTCAGGCCCGAATAAAACGCGCTGCTTCCAGAGATGTCCATGGCGTAAGCCTGCCTTTAGAGAATCGTGAACGCTGATTGAAGCAGAGAAACCGGCAAAACACCCGTCAAAAACACTAATGGCACAATGCCTTAGTGATAGCCAAAATCAGTCAAGCAGGTCCAGTTGCAAGTATTCCGCCACCGCCTCGGCCCCGGCGTGCTTGAGTTTCGGCACACGGCCCAGGCAGGGCGCCGGCAGGCGTTCGGCCAGGGTGGCGAGGTTTTCTTCCAGACGAGAGGTCTTGGGGTCGATGATATTCGCCACCCAGCCCGCCAGCGGCAAACCATCCCGCGCAATGGCTTCGGCGGTGAGCAATGCATGGCTGATGCAACCCAGGCGCACGCCCACCACCAGGATCACCGGCAGCTTCAACGCGATGGCCAGGTCCGACAGGTTGGCCTGGTCGGCCAAGGGTACGCGCCAGCCGCCCGCGCCTTCGATCAGGGTGAAATCCGCGTCCCGCGCCAACACCTGCTGCATGGGCTTGAGCAGCGATTGCACCGTGAGCGCAACGCCGGCTTCCCGTGCCGCCAGATGGGGCGCGATGGCCGGCTCGAATGCCACCGGATTCACCTCGGCGTAACTCAGCGGCAATGAACACTCGGCCAACAACGCCAGTGCATCGGCATTGCGCAGGCCCTTGGGCGTGACCTGACAACCGGATGCCACCGGCTTGCCTGCGGCGGTACTTTTGCCGGCTTGTCGCGCCGCGTGCAACAGCCCGGCGGCGACGGTGGTCTTGCCGACGTCGGTGTCGGTGCCCGTAATGAAATAAGCGGCGCTCATAACGGTTTCTCCAGTACTGCGTAGACCACCTGATAAGTCGCCGGCAGGCCCTGGGCCTGACGGAACTGCTCGTAAGCGTCCACCAGTGCAACAATCCGCGCGCGCCCCGTCAACCCTCCCGGCCGGCCCGGGTTGAGGTTATGCGCGCCCAACGCCTTCAATTCATGGGTCAGGCTGCGCACGTCCGGGTAATGCAGCACATGGGGCTGGCGCGCCAGGCTGACCACACGCAAACCGCTGGCCGCGCACAACTGCTGATACGCCTCGAAGGTACGGAAGCGGTTGACGTGCACCAGGCCGTCCGCCGCCCGCCAGCTTTCACGCAACTCATCCAGCGTGCCCACGCACAGGCTGGCGAACGCCAGCACACCACCGGGTTGCAGCACGCGATAGGCCTCGCTGAGCACCGCCTCGAAATTCGCACACCATTGCACGGCGAGGGAGGAGAAGATCAGCTGCAAGCTTTGAGCTTTAAGCGGCAAGCGTTCGGCGTCGCCTGCGATGAAGTGGTGTGCGCCGCCCAGAGGCCGGGCGTGGTTGAGCATGCCCTCGGCAATGTCCAGCGCCACGCCTTGGCTGGCGGGCAAACGTTCGCCCAGCACACGGCTGAAGTATCCCGTGCCACAGCCCATGTCCAGCCAGCGCGGTGGCGCAAAACCGGACGGCAAACGTGCCAGCAACTCGCTGCCGACGGCCCGTTGCAACGCAGCCACGCTGTCATAGCTGGCCGCCGCACGGGAAAACGACGCCGCGACCTGGCGCTTGTCCGGCAAGGCGCCCGGCAGTTGGGGGTGGGATAGATCAGTCATCGACGCACTCATGCAAAAAAGCCTGGATGGCCCCCGCGACACCGTGGGGGTCTTCCAGAAGAAAAGCGTGACCGGCCTGTTCAATCAGGCCGATTTCAACATCGGGCAGCACGCTCAGCAGGGCGCTGGCCGCCTCGGCGGGCACCAGTTCATCCAGCCCGGCGAACAGGTGCATCTGCGGGCCGCGATACGCCAGCAAGGCGTCGCGGGTGTCGAGTTGGGCGAGCAGTTCAAGACCGCCCATCAACACGCGGGACTGCGTATTCGGTGCTCCGCTGACCAGCAAACGCGCCAACCCACGCGGGTCCGCGGCGCCCTTGGCGCACAACAGGCCGAAGCGTTTGAGGGTGACTTGGGAATCTGCATGGCAACCGGCGAGGAAGGCGTCGAAGGTCTCGGCGGGCATCGCACTCGGCCAACCGTCATGGGCGACGAAACACGGGTTGCTCGCCAGGGTCAGCAGGCCGCAGCAGCGTTCGCCGCGCCGCGCCGCCAGTTCCGTGGCGAGCATGCCGCCGAGGGACCAGCCGCCCAGCCAGGCGTTGTCCGGCAAGGTGGCGTCGAGTTCATCCAGCCATTCGTCGAGGTCGCTGGACGCCAGCGCCGGCAACGGCTCGATCTGCACCCGCAGGTGTTCGTCGAGGCCCTGCAAGGCGGCGGCCAAGGGTTCCAGCGGCGATACGCCGAGGCCCCAGCCGGGCAACAAGATCAGTCGATCACGCATGGTCGGGCTCCGTGGCGCCTAACAAGCGGAAACACTCTTCCAATGCGTTTAACAATAGCTGCACCTGCGCCTCGGTGTGGGCCGCCGTCAAGGTCACGCGCAAACGCGCGCTGCCGGCCGGCACGGTGGGCGGGCGGATCGCGGTAACCATCAGGCCACGCTCGCGCAGCATCTGCGACAGGCGCACGGCCTTGGCGCTGTCGCCGATCAGGATCGGCTGGATCGGCGTAAAGCTCGCCATCAGATCCAGGCCCAACTGCTCGGCGCCCTGGCGGAACTGGCGGATCAGGCCGTTGAGGTGCGCGCGCCGCCAATGCTCGGTGCGCAAAAGCTCCAGGCTTTTCAACGTGGCGCAGGCCAGCGCCGGCGGTTGGCTGGTGGTGTAGATATACGGCCGGGCGAACTGGATCAGGCTTTCGATCAGCTCTTCACTGCCGGCCACAAAAGCGCCCGCCGTGCCAAACGCCTTGCCGAGGGTGCCGACCAACACCGGCACGTCCTCCTGGCTCAAGCCGAAGTGCTCGACGATCCCAGCGCCGGTGGCGCCCAGCGGACCAAACCCGTGGGCGTCATCCACCATCAGCCACGCGCCTTTTGCCCGCGTTTCACGGGCCAGTGCAGGCAGGTCGGCCAGGTCGCCGTCCATGCTGAACACGCCGTCGGTGACCACCAAGGTGTTGCCGGTGGCCTTTTCCAAACGCTTGGCCAGGCTGGCGGCGTCGTTGTGCAGGTAGCGATTGAAGCGCGCACCGGACAGCAAACCGGCATCCAGCAGCGAGGCGTGGTTAAGCCGGTCCTCCAGCACCGTATCGCCCTGCCCCACCAGCGCCGTGACCGCGCCGAGGTTGGCCATGTAGCCGGTGGTGAACAGCAGCGCGCGCGCGCGACCGGTGAGGTCGGCCAGGGCTTCTTCCAGTTCATGGTGTGGCGTGGCATGCCCCACCACCAAGTGCGAAGCCCCACCGCCCACCCCCCAGCGGGACGCACCGGCGCGCCAGGCTTCGATCACATGTGGGTGATTGGCCAGGCCCAGGTAATCGTTGTTGCAGAACGCCAGCAACGGCTGGCCGTCCACCACCACTTGCGGGCCTTGAGGGCTTTGCAGCAGCGGACGTTGGCGATAAAGGTGTTCGGCACGGCGGGCAGCGAGGCGCGCGGAGAGATCGAAAGACATGCTGGCCTCGGTAGATCAGGTGAACTCGATCCAATGTGGGAGCTGGCTTGCCTGCGATAGCGGTCTGTCTGACACATTTATGTTGAATGTGCCGCCGTCATCGCAGGCAAGCCAGCTCCCACAGTTGGATTGCATTTCAATCAAACAGCGGCGTTGTAGAACTGCTCGCTGCTCTTCTGCTCCACCAACGCCTGCTCGATCGCCGCCTGATGCACCTCATCGGCGTGCTCTTCACGCGCCTCCGGCAAGATCCCCAAACGCGAGAACAGCTGCATGTCCTTATCCGCCTGCGGGTTGGCGGTGGTCAGCAACTTGTCGCCGTAGAAGATCGAGTTGGCACCGGCAAAAAACGCCAGGGCCTGCATCTGCTCGTTCATCGCTTCACGGCCGGCCGACAGGCGTACATGGGACTGCGGCATGAGGATGCGCGCTACAGCGAGCATGCGGATAAAGTCGAACGGGTCGATGTCCTCGGCGTTCTCCAGCGGCGTACCGGCCACCTTCACCAGCATGTTGATCGGCACCGACTCCGGATGCTCCGGCAGGTTGGCCAGTTGGATCAGCAGGTTGGCGCGGTCGTCGAGGGACTCGCCCATGCCGAGGATGCCGCCGGAGCAGATCTTCATCCCCGAATCACGCACATACGCCAGGGTTTGCAGGCGCTCGCTGTAAGTGCGAGTGGTGATGATCGAACCGTAGAACTCCGGCGACGTATCAAGGTTGTGGTTGTAGTAATCGAGACCGGCCTGGGCCAGGGCTTCGGTCTGCTCCTGGTCGAGGCGACCGAGGGTCATGCAGGTTTCCAGGCCCATGGCCTTCACGCCCTGGACCATCTGCAACACGTAGGGCATGTCCTTGGCCGACGGGTGCTTCCACGCGGCGCCCATGCAGAAGCGCGTCGAACCGATGGCCTTGGCGCGCGCAGCCTCTTCGAGGACCTTCTGCACTTCCATCAGCTTTTCTTTTTCCAGGCCGGTGTTGTAGTGGCCCGACTGCGGACAATATTTGCAATCTTCCGGGCAGGCGCCCGTCTTGATCGACAGCAGGGTCGACACTTGCACACGGTTGGCGTCGAAATGCGCGCGGTGCACGGTCTGCGCCTGGAACAGCAAGTCATTGAACGGCTGCACAAACAGCGCTTTGACTTCGGCGAGGGACCAATCGTGACGCAAGGTGGCGGTGGTGCTGGCGCTCATGGGCGATTCCTTGATTATGCTTGGGCAAGCGCTGCGGGACGGGCAATACCCACAGACACGACACGGATGCTCGGCATATTTAAGGAAGATTCATGCACTGTCAACCTGAGCACAAACACCAGGTTTACATCTGGTTAAAAAACGCACACACCTGTTTAATCTGCGATGAAGCGACACACGCCAGCCATTGTGTATGCAACGTCTGCGAAACCGAGCTGCCGTGGTTAATGGAACAGTGCGCCATATGTGCCCTGCCCTTGCCGATGGAGGGCCTGATATGCGGCCCGTGCCTGAAAAAACCGTCCGCCTTTAAACAGGTGATCGCCCCCTGGACCTACAGCTTCCCCATCGACAGCCTGATCAGCCGCTTCAAGCACCAGGCACGCTGGCCCCTCGGGCACATGCTTGCGCGACTGTTGGGCCAGCACCTGCAACATCGCTTCGACAACAGCGGACTGACCCGCCCCGACTGCCTGCTGCCGGTGCCCATGGCGCGCAAACGCCTGCGTGAGCGCGGCTTTAACCAGGCACTCATGATCGCGCGCTGGCTCAGCCAAGACCTCGACATCGCCGTGGATGAACACCTGCTGTTACGTCCGCAAGACACCGTCGCGCAACAGGCCCTCGACGCCAAAAGCCGCCAGCGCAACCTGCTCACGGCCTTCGCCCTGGCTACCAGCGCCGACGTGACGGGCCGCCACTTCGCCCTGGTGGACGATGTGCTCACCACCGGCGCCACCGCCCACAGCCTCGCCCGCCTGTTGATCAATGCCGGCGCACGCCGCGTCGACGTGTATTGCCTGGCCCGCACCCCCAAACCGGGCGCATGACTTGACGCCGCCGCGCCTTGCCCGCAACGTTCGGTTTATCTCATCCAAGCGTGTCGCCATGTCTCTGCCAGCCTCCCTCAGCCAACACATCATCCGCCGCCCCCAGCGCATTGCCTTGCTGGGGCATATCGCCGAACAGGGCTCGATCACCCGCGCGGCAAAAAGCGCCGGCTTGAGCTACAAGGCCGCCTGGGACGCCATCGACGAGCTGAACAACCTCGCGCAAAAGCCCCTGGTGGAACGCAGCGTCGGCGGCAAGGGCGGTGGCGGCGCCAAGCTGACCGCCGAGGGTGAGCGGGTGTTGCGTCTCTACCAGCGCCTGCAAGTGTTGCAGGCCGAACTGCTGGGTTCGGATGAGGCCGCCAGCGACTTCAACCTGCTCGGCCGCCTGATGCTGCGCACCAGCGCGCGCAACCAGTTGCACGGCCAAGTCATGGCGATTGAAAGCCATGGCCGCAACGACCTGATCCGCCTGCAACTGGCGGGCGGCCTGACGTTGCAAGCGCAGATCACCCACGACAGCACCCAGCGCCTGGAACTGGAGACCGGCGTGGAAGTGGTCGCGTTGATCAAGGCTGGCTGGCTGGAATTGTTGGCTCCCGGTGCTGCTGCAACACCTGGACACAATTGCATGGGCGGCATGATCGAGATGGTTCTCGCCGCCGACGACGGCCCCAGCGAAGTGCGCATCGCCCTGCCGAACGGCCAGGTTCTGTGTGCCCTAGCCCAGCCCGACGCACTCAAGGCCCTGGGCGCCGCCGAGGGCGAGGCGATCCAGGTGCAATTCGCGCCGAGCAATGTGTTGCTCGGCACACCGGTGTAGGCAACGCTCGCCGTCAAACTGCAACAATTTCGTCACGCGCGCTCCTTAAGGTGTCTGCAAAAACCGCAGGGAGCCTGAGATGAGCCTATTAGAAGAAAACCAAGCCACCGACCTTGAACAGATGGTCGGCCTCACCCGCCGCCGCTTTATCGGCGCCGGTGCCCTGTGCGGCGCGGCCATGTTCCTCGGCGGCAACCTGCTGAGCCGCAGCGCCATGGCCGTCAACGCCGCCTCCGCCAGCCCGTTGCTGGGTTTCACCAGCATCGCCGCCGCCACCAGCGACGCCATTACCTTGCCACCGGGCTACAGCGCTTCGGTGCTGATCAGCTGGGGCCAACCGCTGAGCAAGACTGCACCGGCCTTCGACCCGTCCGGCAACGGCACCGCCGAGGCCCAGGAACAGCAATTCGGCGACCACAACGACGGCATGAGCCTGTTCGCCTTCCCCGGCGAAGACAACCGCGCGCTCATGGCGATCAACAACGAATACACCAACTACCGCTACCTCTTCGCCCACGGCGGCGCGCCACAATCGGCCGAAGAAGTGCGCAAGGCCCTGGCCAGCGAGGGTGTCTCGGTGATTGAAGTACGGCGCAAGGGCGACACTTGGCAATTCGTCCAGGACTCGCGCTACAACCGGCGCATCCACGGCAACTCGCCGATCCGCCTGGGCGGCCCCGCTGCCGGCCACGCCTGGCTGAAAACCGGCGCCGACAAAACCGGCACCAAAGCCCTCGGCACCTTCCAGAACTGCGCCAACGGCAAGACGCCATGGGGCACTTATCTGACCTGTGAAGAGAACTTCACCGACTGCTTCGGCAGCAGCAACCCACAACAAACCTTCAATGCCGGGCAAAAGCGCTACGGCGCCGTGGCCGCCAGCAAAGAGATCAACTGGCACCAGCACGACCCGCGCTTTGACCTTGCTAAAAATCCCAACGAGCTCAATCGCCACGGCTGGGTGGTGGAAATCGATCCGTTCGATCCCAAATCCACCCCGGTCAAGCGCACCGCCCTCGGCCGCTTCAAGCACGAAAACGCAGCGCTGGCCGAAACCCGCGACGGCCGCGCCGTGGTGTACATGGGCGACGATGAACGCGGTGAATTCATCTACAAGTTCGTCAGCCGCGACAAGATCAACCACAAGAACCCCAAGGCCAACAAAGACCTGCTGGACCACGGCACCTTGTATGTGGCGATCTTCGACGCGGGCGACGGCAACGCCGACCATCCCAAGGGCACCGGTCAATGGGTCGAGCTGACCCACGGCAAGAACGGCATCGACGCCAGCAGCGGTTTCGCCAGCCAGGCCGAGGTGCTGATCCACGCGCGCCTCGCCGCCAGTGTGGTGAAAGCCACGCGCATGGACCGCCCGGAATGGATCGTGGTCAGCCCCACCGACGGCCAGGTCTATTGCACCCTGACCAACAACGCCAAGCGCGGCGAAGACGGCCAGCCGGTGGGCGGCCCCAACCCTAGGGAGAAAAACGTCTACGGCCAGATCCTGCGCTGGAAGGCCGACGCCGATAACCACGGCGGCCACACGTTCACCTGGGACCTGTTTGTGGTGGCCGGCAATCCGGGCGTGCATGCCGGAACGCCGAAAGGTGGCTCATCGAATATCAACCCGCAAAACATGTTCAACAGCCCCGATGGCCTGGGTTTCGACAAGGCCGGGCGCCTGTGGATTCTTACCGACGGCGACTACAGCAACGCAGGCGACTTCGCCGGGATGGGCAATAACCAGATGCTGTGTGCCGACCCGGCCACTGGGGAAATCCGCCGGTTCATGGTCGGACCGGTGGCATGTGAGGTGACGGGCATCAGCTTCTCGCCGGATCAGAAGACGCTGTTTGTGGGGATCCAGCACCCGGGGGAAACCGGCGGCTCGACCTGGCCGGAGCATCTGCCGAACGGCAAGCCGCGCTCGTCGGTGATGGCGATTCGGCGGGATGATGGTGGGATAGTCGGCGCCTGACAGGGCCTTATCGCAGGCAAGCCAGCTCCCACAGTTGAAGGTATTCACAACTCCAACTGTGGGAGCTGGCTTGCCCGCGAAGGCGTCCCCACAGCCACCGCCTATCTATGCTGTTACCATACCCGGCCGGACGCGGCGCCCTGCTGCGCGCAGGAGTTCGCATGGCCCACCCGTTTGAAACACTCACCCCCGATCTGGTCCTCGACGCGGTCGAAAGCATCGGTTTCCTCAGCGATGCGCGCGTCCTGGCGCTCAACAGCTACGAAAACCGCGTCTATCAGGTGGGCATCGACGACGCCGAGCCGCTGATCGCCAAGTTCTACCGCCCGCAGCGCTGGACCAACGAAGCGATCCTCGAAGAACACCGCTTCACCTTTGAGCTGGCGGAATGCGAAGTGCCGGTGGTCGCGCCGCTGATCCACAACGGTGAAAGCCTGTTCGAACACGCCGGTTTCCGTTTCGCCCTGTTCCCCCGCCGCGGCGGCCGTGCGCCGGAGCCGGGCAATCTCGACCAGCTCTATCGCCTCGGGCAACTGCTGGGCCGTTTGCATGCGGTGGGTGCCACCCGCCCGTTCGAACACCGTGAAGCCCTGGGTGTGAAAAACTTCGGTCACGATTCCCTCAACACCCTGCTCGAAGGCAACTTTATCCCCAAGAGCCTGCTGCCGGCCTACGAGTCCGTGGCCCGCGACCTGCTCACGCGCGTGGAAGAGGTGTACAAGGCCACGCCCCACAAGAACATCCGCATGCACGGCGATTGCCACCCCGGCAACATGATGTGCCGCGACGAGATGTTCCACATCGTCGATCTGGATGACTGTCGCATGGGCCCGGCGGTGCAGGACCTGTGGATGATGCTCGCCGGTGATCGTCAGGAATGTCTGGGACAGTTGTCGGAATTGATGGACGGCTACCAGGAATTCCACGACTTCGACCCGCGCGAACTGGCCCTGATCGAACCGCTGCGCGCCTTGCGTCTGATGCATTACAGCGCCTGGCTCGCGCGGCGCTGGGATGACCCGGCGTTTCCCCATAGCTTCCCGTGGTTTGGCAGCGAACGTTATTGGGGCGACCAGGTGTTGGCGTTGCGCGAACAGCTGTCGGCCCTCAACGAAGAACCCCTGAAACTCTTCTGACCCAACCCTCTCCCCTGTGGGAGCTGGCTTGCCTGCGATGACGGCTGCACATTCAGCATGAATGTGTCTGAACGACCGCTATCGCAGGCAAGCCAGCTCCCACAGAAAAGCGCCACCCATGACCCGATAAATATCCTTACAATCGCGCTTTGTTAGCTGCCTAAGCAAGGATTCTGCAATGCACGCCGCCAACCCCCGCAAGGGTTACATCCTGGGCCTGAGCGCCTATGTCATCTGGGGCCTGTTCCCGCTCTACTTCAAAGCCATCGCCAGCGTCCCGGCCGCCGAAATCATCGTGCACCGCGTGTTGTGGTCCGCGCTGTTCGGCGGTTTGTTGCTGATGGTGTGGAAGCACCCCGGCTGGTTCCGTGAACTGCGCGACAACCCCAAGCGCCTGGCGATCCTGGCCCTCAGCGGGTCGTTGATTGCGGGTAACTGGCTGACCTACGTGTGGTCGGTGAACAGCGGGCGCATGCTCGAAGCGAGTCTGGGTTACTACATCAACCCGTTGGTGAATGTGCTGCTGGGCATGCTGCTCCTCGGCGAACGCCTGCGGCGCTTGCAGTGGGCCGCGGTCGCGCTGGCAGCGGTGGGTGTGGCGCAGCAGGTGTGGCAGGTGGGCAGTTTGCCGTGGGTGTCGCTGGTGCTGGCGCTGACCTTTGGTTTCTACGGTTTGATCCGCAAACAGGCGCCGGTCAAGGCACTGCCGGGGCTGGTCGTGGAAACGTGGATGCTGGTGCCGATTGCCGTGGCGTGGTTGTTGTTCAACCCCACCGCCCACAGTGCACAACTGGCGTTCTGGAGCACGTCCGAAGCCTGGTGGCTGGTGGCCGCAGGCCCGGTGACGCTGATCCCGCTGGTGTGTTTCAACGCCGCCGCACGGCATTTGCCCTACACCGCATTGGGCTTTTTGCAGTACGTCGCGCCGACCCTGGTGCTGCTGGAAGCCGTGCTGCTCTTCGGTGAACACCTGGCACCGAGCACGTTGATTGCCTTCGCGTTTATCTGGGCCGGCCTGGTGGTCTACAGCGTGGATGCGTGGCTGAGCGTGCGCAAACGCTGATCAAATAACGTACAAACCTCTGCAAGCCACAGCCGGCGTGGCTTGCAGACATCCACCCCAAGGTTATCCACAGCCTGATCCCCGCCATTTGTGCACAAGCTTTTGAAATTGCTCGTTTTTTGCTCAAACAGTGAAGACGCCCGGCCGGCGTGGCCTGGCGCCGGGTCTCTACAGGTTATCCACAGGCCCATGCAAGATTTTCATGCATAACCTTGTGGGCAGATTATTCCTCGTGATGCAGTTCCACCATCAGGTCGTCGGCCAGGGTTTCCAGGGATAGCTGCAAGGTATCCAGGGACAGCGCCGCGGGCACCTGCAACAGCGCCTCGGCGGTGAACAGCGGGTCGCCGCTCATCGGCGCCGGGCGTACATCGGTGCTCAGGCTCTCCAGGTTCACCCCCTGCTTGCTCAGCAGCGCGGTGATCTCGCGCACGATGCCTGAACGGTCATTGCCCACCAGCGTCATCATGATGGATCTGGACGCGCTAGCCTGCCCACTGCTGCCCTCGCCCACCAGCACGCGAATGCCGTGTGTGGATAAGTCGTCCAGCGCGCCCACCAATGCCTGACGGTTTTCTGTAGGAACACTGACCCGCAAGATCCCGGCAAATTGCCCCGCCATGTGGGCCATGCGGCTTTCCAGCCAGTTGCCGCCGTGGGCGGCGATGTTCTGCGCAATACGTTCAACCAGGCCGGGTTTGTCGGCGGCGATAATTGTGAGTACAAGATGGTCCATGGCGATGCCCTCTGGAATTCAATCTACAAGGTGGACTCGACGGCCACCGAAAACAAATCGTGTACCATTTTTAGATTTATCTGGAACAATCCAATAGTTTTTTGAGAACATCCCGTTCTCCGCTGTGACCGTACGACCAAAGTGGGTCGCTAAACGACGTATTTAGTCTAATTTTCACAACCGCAAGTCATCATGTAGTATGCGCAACCTGGCACTACATAATGAAAATCTAAAAAGCGCTTAAGCTGTGCAGAGTGAGGCAAGCAATGACTGAACACGTTCAAGTCGGTGGCCTGCAGGTCGCCAAAGTCCTGTTCGACTTCGTGAACAACGAAGCCATTCCCGGCACCGGCATTACTGCCGACCAGTTCTGGGCCGGTGCCGACAAGGTCATCCATGACCTGGCACCGAAGAACAAAGCCCTACTCGCCAAACGCGACGATTTCCAGGCGCGCATCGACACCTGGCACCAGACCCACGCCGGCCAGGCCTACGATGCGGTGGCCTACAAAGCCTTCCTGCAAGACATCGGATACCTGCTGCCAGAAGCCGCAGACTTCCAGGCCACGACCCAAAACGTCGACGACGAGATCGCCCGCATGGCCGGCCCGCAGCTGGTGGTGCCGGTGATGAATGCGCGCTTCGCCCTCAACGCCTCCAATGCCCGTTGGGGCTCGCTGTATGACGCGCTGTATGGCACCGATGCCATCAGCGAAGCCGACGGCGCCGAAAAGGGCCAGGGCTACAACAAAGTGCGTGGCGACAAAGTGATTGCCTTCGCCCGCGCCTTCCTTGACGAAGCCGCGCCGCTCAGCGCCGGCAGCCACGTCGACTCCACCGGTTACAAGATCGTCGACGGCAAGCTGATCGTCAGCCTCAAGGGCGGCAGCAACAGCGGCCTGCGCGACGACGCGCAACTGATCGGCTTCCACGGCGACGCGGCACAACCCACCGCCGTGCTGCTGAAACACAATGGCCTGCACTTCGAAATCCAGATCGACGCCAGCACCCCGGTCGGCCAGACCGACGCCGCCGGCGTCAAAGATGTGCTGATGGAAGCCGCGCTGACCACCATCATGGACTGCGAAGACTCCGTCGCCGCCGTCGATGCCGATGACAAAGTGGTGATCTACCGCAACTGGCTCGGCCTGATGAAGGGCGACCTGGCCGAAGAAGTGGCCAAGGGCGGCAAGACCTTCACCCGCACCATGAACGCCGACCGCGTGTATACCGGCGTAAATGGCCAGGACGTGACCTTGCACGGCCGTTCGCTGCTGTTCGTGCGCAACGTCGGTCACCTGATGACCATCGATGCGATCCTCGACAAAGACGGCAACGAAGTGCCGGAAGGCATCCTCGACGGCCTGGTCACCAGCCTGGCGGCGACCCACAGCCTCAACGGCAACAGCAGCCGCAAGAACAGCCGCACCGGCTCCGTGTACATCGTCAAACCGAAGATGCACGGCCCGGAAGAAGCCGCGTTCACCAACGAGCTGTTCGGTCGCATCGAAGACGTGCTGAAGCTGCCGCGCAACACCCTCAAAGTCGGGATCATGGACGAGGAACGCCGCACCACGGTCAACCTCAAGGCCTGTATCAAGGCGGCCAGCGAGCGCGTGGTGTTTATCAACACCGGCTTCCTCGACCGCACCGGCGACGAAATCCACACATCCATGGAAGCCGGCGCGATGGTGCGCAAGGCGGCAATGAAAGCGGAAAAATGGATCGGCGCCTACGAAAACTGGAACGTCGACATCGGCCTGAGCACCGGCCTGCAAGGCCGTGCGCAGATCGGTAAAGGCATGTGGGCGATGCCCGACCTGATGGCGGCGATGCTCGAACAGAAAATCGCCCACCCACTGGCCGGTGCCAACACCGCCTGGGTACCGTCGCCGACCGCCGCTGCGCTGCACGCGCTGCATTACCACAAGGTCGACGTCTTCGCCCGCCAGGCCGAACTGGCCACGCGCGAACGCGCCTCGGTGGACGACATCCTGACCATTCCTCTGGCGACCAACACCGATTGGTCCGACGAAGAAATCCGCAATGAGCTGGACAACAACGCCCAGGGCATCCTCGGTTATGTGGTGCGCTGGATCGACCAGGGCGTCGGCTGCTCGAAAGTGCCGGACATCAACGATGTCGGCCTGATGGAAGACCGCGCCACCCTGCGCATCTCCAGCCAGCACATCGCCAACTGGCTGCGCCACGGCATCGTCAACGAAGCCCAGGTGCTGGAAAGCCTCAAGCGCATGGCGCCGGTGGTGGACCGTCAGAACGCTGGGGATAAGTTGTACCGCCCACTGGCACCGGATTTCGACAGCAACATCGCGTTCCAGGCGGCGGTGGAGTTGGTGATTGAAGGCACCAAGCAGCCGAATGGCTATACCGAGCCGGTGTTGCACCGTCGGCGTCGGGAGTTCAAGGCTAAAAACGGCCTGTAAATGAAAAAAGCCCTGGTTGAGAGACCGGGGCTTTTTCTTTGGGGAGTTGTGGTGAATGTGGCGGCCCCATCGCAGGCAAGCCAGCTCCCACAGTTGACCGAGTTCCTACAGGATGTACGCGGTCAACTGTGGGAGCTGGCTTGCCTGCGATGGGGCCCGCCCAGTCACCCCAAAAATCAGGCCGCCATCCCCAACTCCCGCTTGACCATCTTCGCCAACTTCACGCTATCAATCGGCTTGAGCAAAAAGTCCACCACGCTCAGATGCATCGCATCGATCACATCCAATGCTTCGGCGTCCCCCGACATGATGATGATCGGCAACGCCGCCCGTGTGGACTCGCGCACCTTGCGGATCAGCTCCAAACCGTTGCTGGGCGCCATGCGCAGGTCGGTGATGAGCAGACCAATGGAACCGCTGGACTGCAACAATGCCCACGCCGCCTCGCCACTCTCGGCGGTCATGCAGCGAATACCGTCCAGCCCGAGGATTTCCGCCAGCAGTTCACGGGCGTCCTTGTCGTCATCGACGATCAACACCCGTTGCGGCGGTAAATCAGGCTCCAGCATCACGGCGCTCAGCGCCTCGCGCTCGGCATCACTCAAAATATCGTGGTCGGACATACGGTTCTCAGCAGTTCTCATCAATCTCCCAGCACACTCGTCAGACATCTGCGGAAGGGCGAACAATGTGCACTTCGTCGGAAAGTTTGCCTAGTGGGCGTTCTACGGGTTTTGCACAATCTTCATGTAAGGTTTTTCCCTAGGTTTACGCCGGCTCCCGGGACCTAGACTTACGTCCAATGGGCACCCGCCCCGCAGGAGCCGACCATGCAGGACGATAACGACAATAAAATTGCGGTCACTGTTATGAGTAAAGCTGATGCCTTCGCCCAGGCGGGGAAAACTGCTGTGTTGCAGAACATTCACGGCACCTTGCAGTTCCTGCAGCGCTTCCCGCCGTTCAACCAGATGGAAAACGCGCATGTGGCGTTTCTGGTGGAACAGTGCCAATTGCGCTTCTTTGGCCCCGGCGAGAGCATCCTCAAGCCGTCGGGCGGGCCCGTCGAACACTTTTATATCGTCAAGCAGGGCCGTGTGGTCGGCGAACGGCCGGACTCGGCCGAGACCACCTTCGAAATCGCCACCGGCGAATGTTTCCCCCTCGCCGCGCTGTTGGGCGAGCGCGCCACCCGCACCGAACATAAAGCCGCTGAGGACACTTTCTGCCTGCAGCTGAACAAGCCGGCGTTTATCAAACTGTTTGCCCTTTCCAGCCCGTTCCGAGACTTTGCCCTACGCGGCGTGAGCAGCCTGCTGGACCAGGTCAACCAGCAGGTCCAGCAAAAAGCCGTGGAGACCCTCGGCACCCAATACTCCCTGAACACCCGCCTCGGCGAGTTGGCCATGCGCCACCCGGTGACGTGCAGCCCAGCCACACCGCTGCGCGAGGCGGTGACGCTGATGCATGAGCAACAGGTCGGCAGCATTGTGATCGTTGACGAGCACAAGGCGCCCCTGGGGATTTTCACCCTGCGCGACCTACGGCACGTGGTCGCGGACGGTGTCAGCGATTTCAGCCAGGCCATCGCCGGCCACATGACCCAGGCACCGTTCTACCTGACCCCGGACCACAGCGCCTTCGACGCAGCCATCGCCATGACCGAGCGGCATATCGCCCACGTCTGCCTGGTCAAGGATCAGCGATTGTGTGGCGTGGTGTCCGAGCGCGACCTGTTTTCCCTGCAACGGGTGGACCTGGTGCACCTGGCCCGCACCATCCGCAACGCGCCCCGGGTGGACAACCTGGTGGCGATCCGCGGCGAAATCGGCCAGTTGGTCGAGCGCATGCTCGCCCATGGCGCGTCGTCCACCCAGATCACCCACATCATTACCCTGCTCAACGATCACACCGTGTGCCGGGTCATCGAGCTGACCCTCGCGGAAAAAGGCGACCCCGGCGTGCCGTTCAGCTGGCTGTGTTTCGGCAGCGAAGGCCGCCGCGAACAGACGCTGTACACCGACCAGGACAACGGCATCCTGTTCGACGCCAAGGACGCCGCCGAAGCCGCGTCTATCCGCGCCCTGCTGTTGCCCTTGGCGCAGCAGATCAACCAAAGCCTGGCGCTGTGCGGGTTCAGCCTGTGCAAGGGCAATATCATGGCCGGCAACCCCGAGCTGTGCCTGTCGCGGGCCGAATGGGCGCGGCGTTTTGCAGCGTTTATCCGCGAGGCCACGCCGGAGAATCTGCTGGGTTCGAGCATCTATTTCGACCTGCGCGTGGTGTGGGGCGATGAACGCGGCTGTGAGCAGCTGCGCCAGGGCATTCTTGATCAGGTCGCGGATAACCGGCTGTTCCAGCGCATGCTCGCAGAGAACGCCTTGCGCCAGCGCCCGCCCGTAGGACGTTTCCGCGAGTTTGTGCTGTCGCGTAAAGGCAGCGAAAAGGCCACGCTGGACCTCAAGGTGCAGGGCCTCACGCCTTTCGTCGACGGTGCACGCCTGCTGGCGCTGGCCAATGGCATCCACACCAACAACACCCTGGAGCGCCTGCGCCAGTTGGTGGTCAAGGAAGTCATCGAGCCGCTGGACGGCGCCGCCTATGAAGAGGCGTATCACTTTATCCAGCAAACCCGCATGCAACAGCATCAGTTGCAGACCCGGGAAAACCAGCCCTACTCCAACCGCGTCGATCCCGACAGCCTCAACCACCTCGACCGGCGCATCCTGCGCGAATCCCTGCGCCAGGCCCAGCGCCTGCAAAGCAGCCTGACGTTGCGGTATCAGCTGTGAGCCTATTCAGCTGGTTGCGTGCGAAAAAACCACGGCTCGACACCCCGCAACAGCAACGTCTGGCGCAGTTGCCCACGCCTGCCGCACTAGGAACTGGCACCTTGCGCAGCCAGCGCTGGGTGGTCCTGGACCTGGAAACCAGCGGCCTGAACCTCAACCGCGACCAGGTGCTGTCTATCGGCGCGGTGGTGATCGAAGACGGCGCGGTGGATTTCTCGCAGATGTTCGAGCGCACCTTGCAACGGGCCGAAACCAAGCCTGGCCCCAGCGTATTGATCCACGGCCTCGGCCCCAGCGCGATTGCGGCCGGCAGCGATCCGGTGGAAGCGCTGCTGGACTTCATGGCGTTTGTCGGCGACAGCCCGCTGCTGGCGTTTCATGCGCCGTTCGATCAACACATGCTGAGCCGGGCGCTCAAGGATAGCCTCGGTTATCGCCTGGCCCACCCGTTCCTGGATGTGGCCGATATCGCCCCGCTGCTGTGCCCCGAGGCGCATATCCGCGAAGCCGGGCTGGATGACTGGATCAACCATTTCAACCTGCACGTGGGCGAACGCCATCACGCCAGCGCCGACGCCCTGGCCACGGCCGAGCTGATGCTGATCCTGTTCAGCCGCGCGCGCCAGCAGCACATCGACACGCCGCAAGCGCTGCACGAGCGTTTGAGCCAATGGAAACGGCGTAAACAGACGCCATCGTTTTAATAGCATCACCCGACAGACGCCAATTGCGCCCACCCGACGCCTCTGACACAATCGCGAATAATTCTCGTTAGTTTAAACGTTTTGTTTGCCAGGTGATGCCTTGTCGTCGATCCAGAACCCACACAGTGAGCTTGTTGGCGCGTTGTACCGCGACCATCGTGGCTGGCTGTTGGCCTGGCTACGACGCAACGTGGCGTGCCCGAGCCGCGCCGAAGACCTGAGCCAGGACACCTTCATGCGCCTGCTGGGCCGTGACGAGCTGCGCGAACCCCGCGAACCCCGGGCGTTCCTGGTGGCCATCGCCAAGGGCCTGCTGTTCGACTATTTCCGCCGCGCCGCCCTGGAACAGGCCTATCTCACCGAACTGATGCTGATCCCGGAAAGCGAACACCCATCACCGGAAGACCAGCAACTGATCCTCGAAGACCTCAAGGCCATCGACCGCCTGCTGGGCAAGCTGTCGAGCAAGGCCCGCGCCGCCTTCCTCTATAACCGCCTCGACGGCCTGGGCCACGCCGAAATCGCCCAGCGCCTCGGTGTGTCGGTGCCGCGTGTGCGCCAGTATCTGGCCCAGGGCATTCGCCAGTGCTACATCGCCCTGTATGGCGAGCCGCTGTGAGCGTGATCAGCTCCAAACCGGTGTCGGCCCGGGTGCTGGATGCGGCGATTGCCTGGCAACTGTCCCTCGATTCCGGGGATGGCAGCCCGGTGGAGCGCGAAGAGTTCGACAAATGGCTGGCCAGCGACGAAGAACACGCCCGCGCCTGGCGCCAACTGGGCATGCTCGACCAGCGTTTCAGCGCGGCTTCGGGCCCGGCACGGGCGGCGTTGTTGCAGTCCCGCGAGGGCATTCGCCAGCGGGTGCGCAAGCTTGGTAGTGGCTTGGCGAGCATCGCCGTGGTGATTGGCCTCGCGTTGTTTGCCGGGGAACGCTATGTGCCGATCCACTACTGGCTGGCCGACCAACGCACCGCCACCGGCGAGCAGCGCACGCTGAAACTGGCGGACGGCACCCTGATCAACCTCAACACCCACAGCGCCATCGACGTGCGCTTCGATGAAAAACGCCGGCTGATCGTGTTGCAGGAGGGCGAAATCCTCGTCGAGACCGGCCACAACGACGCGCGGCCGTTCTATGTGCAGACCCGCGACGGCAGCCTGCGGGCGCTGGGCACGCGGTTTATCGTCAGGCGCGAAGACGACGCCACGCGCTTGAGCGTGCTGCAATCGGCGGTCGGCGCCCAGCCCGAGGCGTTGCCGCAGGAACAGATCTTCAAGGAAGGCCAGCAGGTGCTGATGCGCAGCGATGGCCTGGGCCCGACGCTGGCCGTGACGCCCGCCACCGACGCGTGGACGCGCGGCATGCTGGTGGTGGACAACGCGCGCCTGGGGGATGTGGTGGCGGAACTGGCGCGCTACCGCACCGGGCACCTGGGTGTGGATAAGAATGTGGCGGACCTGCGCATTACCGGCAGCTTCCCGCTGCATGACACGACCCTGGCGCTGAATGCGCTGCTGCCGACATTGCCGGTGCAGATCGAGCAGCATACGCCGTGGTGGGTGACTGTCGGCGCCAAGCCTTAGGTTCTGGGGTGCCTGGGCGATTGCTATCGCAGGCAAGCCAGCTCCCACACTCGACTGTGTTCACAAATCAAATGTGGGAGCTGGCTTGCCTGCGATGAGGCCCTCAAGAACACCCAAAAAATATTTTCACCCAGCCCTATCACTTTTCGATTCTCGTTCGGCACCTAGGCAATTGAGAAATATTTCCATTCAGGAGCCGCCCCATGTCCCGCACGCTAGACACCCTGTTGCGCCCCAGCCTGTTAGCCGTGGCCATCGCCCTCAGCGCCCCGCTGGCCAGCCCGTTGCTGATCGCCGCCGAACAGGCCTCCAGCGTGCGCGCCTACAACCTGCCGGCGGCTCCCCTGGCAAGTACCTTGAACCAGATCGCCAGCCAGGCGGGCCTGGCGCTGACCCTCAACCCGGCGCTCGCTGCGGGTAAAACCTCGGCTCCGGTCAAAGGCCAGTTCGATGCACAAGGCGCACTGCGCGAGGCGTTGCGTGGCACGGGCTTGCAGCTGGAGCAGAGCAGCGCCGGGACGTACACGCTGGTGGCGATCCCGGAAGGTGTGGTGGCGTTGCCGGAGACCAATATCATTGGCCAAGGCAGCACTGAAAGCGCCTGGGGCCCGGTGGACGGTTATGTCGCAACGCGCACCGCCGCCGGCACCAAGACCGACACCGCCCTGGTCGAGGCGCCGCGCTCGATTTCCGTCGCCACCCGCCAGCAGATGCAAGACCGCAACGTGCAGAACCTGGATGACGCGGTCAAATACATGCCCGGCATCGTCTCCGCCAGCTACGGCAGCGACACCCGCTACGACTGGATGCGGGTGCGCGGTTTCGAACCGACCCAGTTCCTCGACGGCCTGCCACTGCCACGCGGCGTGTACGCCAACCCGAAGGCCGAGACCTGGAACCTCGACCGCCTCGCCCTGCTGCGCGGCCCGGCGTCGTCGGTGTACGGCCAAACGCCACCGGGCGGCCTCCTGGACATGGTCAGCCGCCGTCCCAGCGAAGAGTCGAGCCATGCCGTCCAAGTGCAATACGGCAGCGACAACTACCGCCAGATCAACTTCGCCAGCACCGGCAAGATCGATGATGAAGGCCAGTTCCTCTACGGCCTCAGCGGCGTGGTACGCGATGCCGGCACCCAGGTCGATCATATCGACAACAAGCGCTACAACATCGCCCCCAGCCTGACCTGGAACATGGATCCCGACACCAAGCTGACCTTCCTCTCGCAGTTCACCCGCGACGATACCGGCACCACCAGCCAGTTCATGCCGATCCAGGGCACCAAGATCAAATCGCCGCTGGGCGAAGTGTCCCATCACAAGAACCTCGGCGACCCGGACTACGAGTTCTACGACCGTACCTACTACGCGCTGGGCTACGCGTTCGAGCACCGTTTCAACGACACGTGGCAGTTCAAGCAGAACCTGCGCTACACCAAGTCGGAGCTGTCGTTCCAGCAACTGACCGTGGGTTCCTACGCTTACTCGCCAGCCGATGCGGCGGGCAACGTCAGCCGTTCCACCACCAACGTGGACGAAAACATCGGCCAGTTCGCCGTGGACAACAACTTCCAGGCCGACTTCGTCACCGGCGACGTGATCCACACCCTGCTGCTGGGCCTGGATCACCAGCGTACCGATACGTCCTACCGTGCGATCTACGGCACCGCCTCGGGGACCAACATCTTCAACCCGATCAATACTACGCCGACAGTACGCCCGACCGACGTCCGGCCGTTCTACGACTACAACCAGAAAACCGTGCAGACCGGCCTCTACGTACAAGACCAGATGGCCCTGGACAAATGGCGCCTGACCCTGGGCGGGCGTGAAGACTGGGTGCATCAGGCCACCACTTACTTCAACGACAGCGATGCAACCAACACCGACCGCGTCAAACACTTCAGCGGCAACGCGGCGCTGAGCTATGTGTTTGATTCGGGCTTCGTACCGTACTTGTCCTACGCCGAATCGTTCCAGCCAGCGAGCAACGCCGATACCAGTGCGTCCAAGACGTTTAAACCGACCGAAGGCAAACAGTGGGAAATGGGCGTCAAGTATCAGCCGCCCGGCTCCAACACGTTGTTGACGGCAGCGGTCTACGACCTGACCCAGAAGAATGTGCAAGTCACTACCCTCGGCGCCGGCAACCAGCAAATCAACAGCCAGACCGGCGAAGTGAAGGTCAAGGGCCTGGAGCTGGAAGCCGTGTCTGACGTGACCGAGAACCTCAAGGTCATCGCCGCCTACACCCTGGCCAAGTCCGAAGTGCAAAAAGGCATCTACAAAGGCAACCGCCTGACCTTGATGCCCAACCAGCAAGCCTCGCTGTGGACTGACTACACCTGGCACACCGGCCCGCTCGATGGTTTCGGCATCGGCTTCGGCGCGCGCTACACCGGCAACACCTACGGCGACCAGGCCAACACCTGGCTGGGCAAGGCCAACGCCTATACCGTGTTCGACGGCTCGGTGCATTACGACCTCGGCCGCCTGGACACCAGCCTCAAGGGCGCATCGGTGAAGCTCAACGCCACCAACCTGTTCAACAAGGACTACTTGTCGACCTGTGACGCCAACTACTGCTACTTCGGCGACCAACGCAGCGTCGTCGCCAGTGCCACCTACCAGTGGTAATCGGCTGAGTTAACAACCGGGCCGCCCAATGGGCGGCCTTGGCATGTCTGAAGGCTGGAAAATGAAAAGCAAAACCATCCGCCGCTGGTCCTTCGTCCACACCTGGACCAGCCTGATCTGCACGGTGTTCCTGCTGCTGCTCGCCCTCACCGGCCTGCCGCTGGTGTTTCACCACGAGATCGACCACCTGCTGGGCAACGAGCCGCAGCTGGCGCACATGCCTGCCGACACGCCGCAGCTCAACCTCGAGCAACTGGTGGCCAAGGCCCAGGCCCATCGCCCCGGCGAAGCCATGCAATACCTGGCCTGGGACGAAGACGACGCAAACGGCGTGATTGCAATCATGGCGGCTACCGCCGGCACCGAGCCCAACGCGTCCCACACCTTCATGCTGGATGCGCGTACCGGGGATGCGGTGGAGATGCCGTCGGCGAATGGCGGTTTCACCCTGTTCCTGCTGCGCCTGCATGTGGATATGTTCGCCGGGTTGCCGGGCAAGTTGCTGCTGGCGTTCATGGGCATCTTGTTTGTGCTGGCGATCATTTCGGGCACGGTGTTGTACCTGCCGTTCATGCGGCGCTTGAAGTTCGCCACCGTGCGCCAGGACAAATCCACGCGCCTGCGCTGGCTCGACCTGCACAACCTGCTCGGCGTGGTCACCCTGACCTGGGCGCTGGTGGTGGGCGTCACGGGTGTGATCAGCGCCTGCGCCGACCTGATCATCGCCGCCTGGCGCCAGGACAGCCTCAGCGCCATGATCGAACCGTACGAACACGCGCCGCCGCTGACCCAACGCGCGCCGGCCAGCGAACTGCTGACCATCGCCGCCAAGGCTGCGCCCGGCATGCGGCCGGACTTTATCGCCTTCCCCGGCACGCGGTTTTCCAGCGAGCATCACTATGCGGTGTTCATGAAAGGCAGCACCCACCTGACCTCGCACCTGCTCACGCCGGTGCTGATCGACGCCAGCACCCTGGCCGTCACCGCCATCGCCGAACGGCCGTGGTACATGGACGCCATGGGCATGTCCCAGCCCCTGCACTTTGGCGACTATGGCGGCATGCCGATGAAGATCTTGTGGGCGGTGTTGGATGTGCTGACCATCATCGTGTTGGGCAGTGGGGTTTATCTGTGGATCGTCAGGCGTAAGACATGAAGCCAAGGCAATCGAGTTTCTGGAAGGTGTTTGCGATTCCGCTGGGGATTGGTTTGCTCAGTGCCGCCGGTTTGTTTGCGGCGTTGCTGGGGGACGGGTGGTGGGATTCGTTGAGTTGGGTGGGGTTGGGGGTGCCGGCGGTGATTGGTGTTTGGGGGTTGTTTAAGCGGCGGGGCTGAGGGCGTTATCGCAGGCAAGCCAGCTCCCACAGGTTGATGTGTGAACACGGTCAACTGTGGGAGCGGGCTTGCCCGCGATGAGGCCTTCAAAAACACCACCAATGCCTCTAGGCTAGCCGCTGCCATCTTGAGGAATGCCCATGCCCACCATGACCCTGTTCCACAACCCCGCCTCCCCCTTCGTGCGCAAAGTCCGCGTGCTGCTGCTCGAAACCGGCCAGCAGGACCGCGTGGCCCT
This sequence comes from Pseudomonas sp. FP453, assembly GCF_030687495.1. NCBI lineage: Bacteria > Pseudomonadati > Pseudomonadota > Gammaproteobacteria > Pseudomonadales > Pseudomonadaceae > Pseudomonas > Pseudomonas sp. FP453. The sequence goes on from NZ_CP117435.1 coordinate 5,707,634, forward strand.
GCAAGCGACACTGCCGACGCCGATCCAGCCCGACCAGCACGTGCTGCAAGGCAACCCGGTGGGCAAGATCCCGGCCCTGCGCCTGGCCGACGGTTCGGTGTTGCACGACAGCCGGGTGATCCTCGATTACCTTGATCACCAGCACGTCGGCAACCCGCTGATCCCCCGCGACGGCTCGGCGCGCTGGCGCCGCCTGACCCTGGCGTCGATGGCCGACGGCATCATGGATGCCGCCGTGCTGGTGCGCTACGAGACCGCCATGCGCCCGGTGGAGAAACATTGGGACCAGTGGCTGGATGAGCAACGCAACAAGATCCGTCGCAGTGTCGCCGAGTTGGAAGCGGACGCGATTGCGGAGTTGGCCAGCCATTTCGATATTGCTGCGATCAGTGTGGCGTGTGCCTTGGGTTACCTGGATTTCCGCCATCCGGACCTGCAATGGCGCCTCGATAACCCGAAGCTTGCCGCGTGGTACGCCGAGGTCAGCCAGCGCCCTTCGATGCAGCAGACCCAGCCGCCTGCCTGAAGCTCACCGCTGCCCACTGTGGGAGCTGGCTTGCCTGCGATAGCGGTGGGTCAGCCAAGCAGGTGCAAACTGACAGCCCGCCATCGCAGGCAAGCCAGCTCCCACATAGTCCCGTGGCGTGGTTGAGGTAGTCGATCATCCGCGCCTTCATCTGCTGATCTTCCCTTAACCCAATCATTGCCCCCCCTCCAGATCAAACTGCAACGGCTCCACCGCCTTGCGCTTGCCCACCCCATACCAATCCAGCTTGCGCGTCAGCACCATCACCGTGCCCAACAAACCAAACAACAGCAGCGAGCCCATCAGCAGCGCGTAATCCTCGGCACTCAACAGCCCGTAGAGCAAGCCATACAACGCCGCCAACCCCGCCGAAAAGCCCAGCCCATGGCTGATGCTGCGCAGCACATGGCAGACGTAGAAGCCGATCAACAACACACAGGCACTGGCGGAGATGAGGTAAGCCAGGGCGAAGCCGATGTGCTCGGACAACGACAACAGCAGCAGGTAAAAAAACGCCAGCGCAAAGCCCACCAACGCGTATTGGATCGGGTGCACTGCCAGGTTCTTCAGCACTTCGAACAGGAAGAAGCCGGCAAAGGTCAGGGCGATAAACAGCAGCGCGTATTTGATCGCACGGTCACTCTTGAGGTACTGGTCCACCGGGTCGATGAAGTTCACGCCGAAGCTGCGGTTGGTGAAGTCCTTGCAGCCCTGGCCGTCCAGGCAACTTTGCAGCGCCTGTTCGAGGTTGGTGGAAAAGAAGGTGGTCTGCCAGTTGGCGGTAAAGCCTGTGTCGGTAACGTCCCGCTGGGCTGGCAGGAAATTGCCGATAAAGCTCGGGTGCGGCCAGTTGGAGGCCAGCGCCACCTGGCTGATCTTGCCCACCGGCACCACTTGCAACTGCTCGGTGCCTTGCAGGCGCAGGTCAAAGGCGAAGTCCACGACGTAGGGCTTTTTGCTGTCCTGTTGCGGCAACGCCACATGTACGCCTTCCCCCAGCCAGTCCACTTGAGAGCCGGGTTCGAAGTCCAGCTGCTGGCTGCCCAGCTCCAGTTTCAGCGCGTTTTCAATGCCGCGAATATCGCTGATACCCACCGCCAGAAACGCCGGCTCAAAGCGGTAATCGGCGAAGTCTTCAGTGATGCCCAACTGCGCAGGCAACTCGAAGCGCCCACTGATGCGGTTGTCGGCATGGAACAGCCGCGCCTGGTAGATGCCCCGCGCGCGCAGTTCGGTCTGCACCTTGCCGTCGAGCTCAAAACGGTCCGGCAGGAAATACAGACGACCCCGCTCTTCACGGGTGACTTCGTAGCGTTTGTTGAGCTTTTCATTGAGCTTCCACTCGCGCACGGTCTTGCGGTAAGGCACCACCATCACCGGGCCGGTGAGGCGCTGGCTGTAGCTGGAACTGCGGGCAATATCCTCCAGCACGGTGTCGCGAGTGTATTGGCGATCGCCGATGATGCCGTTGATCATCAGCAATGGAATCAGCAATACCAGCATCAGCAGCGCAATCGCGCCGAGTTTGAAAAGCAGACTGCGGTTCATGGGACTCTCCCTGTTTTGATGGGGCGAGTCTGGGCAGCCTGTGTGGGGGGTTTATGTGGGCAATGTGGAGACTGTGTGGAGATGCAGCACCACTTGCACGCCGCCGGGTACGTTGCCGATCTGCAAGGTGCCGCCGTGCAGCTTCACCACTTCTTCGACAAAGTTGAGGCCCAGGCCCGTGCTTTTGCGCCCGCTGGCCGGGCGTGGCAGCGAGTAGAAGCGCTCGCTCAGGCGTGGCAGGGCGTAGTCGGGAATCGGCGCCGCCTGGTTGAACACGCGGATGTGCACGTCGTTGTGCTGCGCGTGCGCGCTGAACGTCAAGGTGCCGCCCGCAGGCGTGAAATCCAACGCATTGTCCAGCAGATTGCCCAGGGCCTGGCGCAACAGGAACGGCTCGCCGTAGACCTTCACATCGGCAGCAATCAACTGTTCCACCTGCAAACCTGCTCGCTCGATCCGCGCACATTGCGCCGCGAGCATGTCCTCGACCATCGCCGCCAGCGGGATGCTCGACTGTTCTTCCAGGCCCTGGCGCTGCTCCACCTGCGCCAGGTTCAACAGGCGTTCGATCAACTGCTGCAAGCGCGCGCTTTCGCTGTCGATATTGCCGACAAACCGCTGCTGCTGCTCACGGCTCATATCACCCTGCAACAGCTCCGCCGCGCCGCGAATCGCCGCCAGCGGGCTTTTCAATTCATGGGTCAGGGTGTGCACGTAATGTTCGACGTAGGCCTTGCCTTCCAGCTGCGTGCGCATGTGCTCCACGGCGGTGGACAACTGCTTCAACTCACCGCCACGGTAATGCGGCAACTCGGCACGGCGGCCTTCGCTGACGGCTTCGGCATACGCCGTGAGGCGACGCAACGCGACCGTCAGCCACCACGACAACAACGCCCCGAGCAACAGGCCCAGCACCACCAGCCCGGCGCCGTACCACAGCAGGCGCCGCTCGGTGCGGTCCACATAGGGCTGCAACGAACTGTTGGGCTTGGCCACGGTGACCACGCCGATGATCTCGCCGTTGTCGCGGATCGGCGCGCCGACGTGCATCACCGACGACGTGGCGTCGTCCTCCGCACTGCGGGTGGAACGCGCACCGTATTCGCCGCGCAGGGTCAGGTACACGTCGTTCCACTTGGAATAGTCCTGGCCCACCGCCTCGCCCGTGGAGTCGAGCAGCACGATGCCCTTGGCGTCGGTCACGTAGATGCGGTGGTTGACCTGGTTTTTCGGCAACCCCCAGATGGTCGCCCCCGGCTGGCGATTGCCGTAGGCCTTGAGCCATTCGGGCCAGTGGCTTTGGCCGAGGGTGCCGTTCTTCACGTCATCGCGCAGGATCTCGGCGAGCAGGTTGGCGGTGTCCACCAGGGTTTCTTCGGTGGACTGGCGCACGCCGGGGCGGATTTCCTTCATCACCGTGCTCAGCACAAAGTAGCCGGTGAAGCCGATAAACAGCGCATACACCAGGAAGATCCGCAGCCCCAGGCGCATCAGCTGTGGCTCGGGCTGTAGCTGTAGCCGAGGCCGCGATGGGTCTGGATCGGCTCGGCGTCGGCCGCCACGCTGCGTAGCTTGCTGCGCAGGCTTTTGATATGGCTGTCGATATTGCGCTCATAGCCGGCATCCGCCGCCACGCCGACCGCGTCCAGCAATTGCTCGCGGCTGAACACGCGCTCAGGCTGCTCCAGCAGGCTTTGCAGCAGGCGGAATTCGTGGCGGGTCAGGCTCAGCGGCTGGCCGCGATAGGTAATCTGCATGCGTTCCAGGTCGACCTGGAACAGCGCCGGTGCCACACCGGGGCCGACGCGCTTGAGGATCGCCTTGACCCGTGCCGCCACTTCCCGTGGGCTGAACGGCTTGACCACATAGTCGTCGGCGCCGATTTCCAGGCCCACCACGCGGTCGATTTCACCGTCGCGGGCACTGAGGAACATCACCGGCACTTCGCTGAAACGGCGCAGTTGCTTGCAGGTTTCAAAGCCGCTGATATCGGGCAGGCCGATGTCGAGGATAATCAGGTCGGCCGGGGTCTGGCGCTGATGGGCCAGCGCCTCCTGGCCGAGACTCAGCCAGGTGGTGGTGAAGCCCTCGCCTTGCAGGGCGAATATCAGCGTATCGGCTATGGCCGCTTCGTCTTCGACAATCAGGATGTGGGGCATGGGGGTCTGTCAGCAGTCCGGTTTGTCCGCAGTGTAACGACGGGCCGGGTTTACCGCTGCGCCAAATTCACGCAGGGCCTTGGCGCCGATCAGCAGCGGGTAGTTGAAGCTGCTGCGATCGGTGAGGTTGACCTCGACGGTGCGCTTGACGTTGCCCAGGCACATTTCCAGGTCGATCACCGGGCGCTTGGCCACTGTGGCCTCGTCCTTGTCGTCGTCTTCGTCGGCGCGGCTCTTGATCTTGCTGATGCGCGAGACTTTGTGTTCGAAGACCTTATCGGACGCGTCCTTGCCACCGAGGCGGAAGCGTACCCAATCGTCGCCGTCACGCTGGAAGGTTTCGATGTTGCGCGCAGAGAGCGAGGCGGTCAGGGCGCCGGTGTCCATCTTGGCCTTGAAGGTCTGGCCGATCTCCGGCAGTTGGATGTATTCGTAACGACCGTAGAGGGTCGGTTCGGCGGCCATGACGGGCACGGCAACCAGGGCGAACGCAGCAAGTAACAATTTCACGAAGGGATATCCTCGGAAAGAAGTAGGCGGATTCTAGACCGCAAAAGCGCGGGTTAGTTAGCTCGCTTCAACCATACCGGCCGCATTGTGAAACATTCGTCCGGTGCTTTGCGATTTGGCCTCT